>JACCQO010000007.1:61985-156491 GCA_015709205.1 Desulfovibrionaceae bacterium | reverse complement strand
AGGGCAACCCTTTCCAAAGGGTTCCCTCCCCCGCCCCGCCCCCCTTCCCCGGCTCTTCCCCCGCGCTACCGGCAGCGCGGCGCCAAGGGTTCGAAGGAGGCGGATTCGGGGAGGTAGCTGGAGAGTTCGCCGCGTTGCATGTCGAAGTACCAGCCGTGCAGGAAGAGGCGGCCCGTTTCGACGCGTTCCTTGATCCAGGGGAAGGTGAGCAGGTTTTCGAGGGAGATGAGGATGGCGGCCTGTTCGCAGGCGCGGTGTTGCTGTTCGGGCGTCTTGTGGGTGAGTTCCCGGAGGGTCTGGGTGCGCGCGTGTTCGGCGATGCCGACCCATTTGCCGAGGAATTCGGTGTGGTCGCCGTGTTCGTCGCGCGGGGCGAGCAGGGCCTGGATGCCGCCGCAGCAGCTGTGCCCGAGGACGATGACGTGTTCGACCTCCAGCTTGGTGACGCCATGCTCCAGGGCGGCGCTGACGCCGTGGTGGCCGCCTTCGGGCTCGTAGGGCGGCACGAGGTTGGCGACGTTGCGCACCACGAGCAGGTCGCCGGGCGAGCTGCCGGTGAGGATGGCGGGGTCCACGCGCGAGTCGATGCAGGCGACGACCAGGGTCTTTGGGTGCTGGCCGTCCTTGAGCTCGTCGAACAGGCTGGAGTCGTCGCAGAAGTATCGCTGCTGGAATTTTTTGAAGCCGGTGATGAAGCGTGCGATGTCGTGCATGGCGTGGGGGGGCTGTTGGCCGTGGCATACGGCGGAAGGCGGTGGTCGCCTGTCCCGTGGCCGTATCGCCGCGAAACGCCGGTGAGTGGGAAGTTCGTGTCCGACAGAAGGTGTGGCCGCCCGGGCGGCCTATCCTTCCTGCCGTCCAATGTATCACGTCTCGGTATGGATTAGAAGCCGTAGCCCTCCATTCCGGTCGTTGGTGGCTATCCATATATGGTTTATGATTTTTTATGGCCCATGCGCCTTGTCCCGCTCGTTGGGCCAACGAGTTCCGCAGACCGGGAGGCGCGAGACGGTGCTGGAAAACAACGAGGCACCGTTGCGGTTCCGCTATTCGTCATCCGTGCTGCCCGCCGCCTCCGCCGCCTGCGCCGACTGGACTGCCAGCGCGCGCGCCAGTTCCAGCAGTTCCCCGCCGCGCTCCAGCCCGTCGATGAACCGGGCCGGTATGCCCGTAAGCCCCACCTGCGCGCCCACGAGCGCGCCGGTCAGGATGGTGCGGGCCTGGTTCTGGCCGCCGCCGTTCACGGAGTGCAGCACGGCGGCCTCGAAGTCGTCGCGGAAGCGCGCGGCCAGGTAGTAGGCGGCCGGGAGCATGTGGTAGATGGCGCAGGGCATGCCGTAGACCAGCGAGACTTTCCAGGCAGGCTCGATGCGGATGTCCGGATCGAGCGCGGCGCGGGCCATGTAGCCCGGCGACAGCAGCGCGTCCGGCGAGGCGAACCGCCCGGCCCGCGGCGGGTCGGGATCGCCGGGGCGCGGGGCCCGCAATCCTTCGCGGGTCACGGCGTGGAACGGCAGCGCGCCGCTTTTGACCAGGGCCATCAGCTTCGTGGACAGGCCCGGGGCCAGCGCGTGGCCCTGCACGAGCAGCCCCAGCACCGCGCAGAAGGCCACGGTCAGGGAGAGCACCACGTCGTCGGCCTGGGTCAGGGCGCTGTTCGCGCTCACGTTGCGGGCCAGGGCCCCGGGATCGTGGGCATAGCGCACCGCGATGGCCAGGGCGCGCTCGATGGCCTCGGTGGTGTCCGCGTTGCCGCCGGTTTCGTCCCAGGACAGCCCCTGCACGCGTCGCCGCCAGGTTTCGCGGATGGACTGGCTGGTGTAGCCGCCGGGACCGGCGGCGGGTTCGCCGTTGAGCAGGGGGAAGAGGTCCTCGTCCATGCGGCGGCAGAAATCCTCGCGGTCGTACTGCCCGCGCGCCACCAGCGAGCGCGCCGTGAGTTCGAGGATGAATCCGGCCTGCGACGATTGTCCGGCCTTCATGCCCTCGTGGTAGCGGCCCGGCTTCGGGTCCGTGTACCCGTCGATCCATGGGCCGTAGTCCCGGCGCAGTTCGTCCAGATCGTAGTACCAGTGCGGCCCCAGCCCCAGCGCGTCGCCGATCCACGCGCCCATGAGCGCTCCGACGGCGCGGTCGGCCGTGTCATTGTGTGGCACCGGCTTGCTCCTTTCCCCCACCCGAAGCGGGCTGCGGGGGGCTGGGCTCGCGAACGAGCGCTGAAGAAATTCCGCGACCCTGCGGTAAGCGCCTCTTGCCGAATCCGGGCGGCACCTGCCTCGGCGGGCGGGTGTGGCCCTGTCGATGTCGTGCGCGACTGTGGCCTCCCGGTTTCAGGCTAGCGAAGAAACGGAAAAACGCCCATCGGAAATCGAACGGCTCTGGACCGTCGGCTTCGCCTATCCCTTCACGCACACCATGGGCCGCAGTTCGGCCACGCGGCGGGCCAGGCCGAGGCGTTCGACCACGTCGACCACGGCGTCGGGATCCTTGTAGGCCCCGGGGGCCTCTTCGGCGGCGGCGGCGTAGGAGCCGGTGCGCACGGTGACGCCCTGGGCGGCCAGGGCGCGGAGGACGTCGGGCCCGGCGAAGCGCTTTTTGGCGGCGGTCCGGCTGAGGGCGCGGCCCGCGCCGTGGTTGGCGGAGCCGAAGGCGCGGGTCGTGGCGTCCGGCGTGGCGGCGAGGATGTGGGACGGCGTGCCCATGGAGCCGCCCACGAGCACGGGCTGGCCCAGGGCGCGCAGGTCCGGCGGCAGGAGCGGATGGCCGGGCGGCAGGGCGCGGGTCGCGCCCTTGCGGTGCACGAGCAGGGTGCGCTCTTGCCCGTCCACCACGTGGCGCTCCTCTTTGCAGGTGTTGTGGGAGACGTCGTAGACCAGGCGCAGGAGCGATCCGGGGAGCACGGCGTCGAAGGCGAGGCGCGCGAGGTGGGTGATGACCTGGCGGTTGGCCAGGGCGCAGTTGATGCCCGCGCGCATGGCCCCGAGGTAGCGGCGGCCGAGCTCGGAGAGCGCGGGCGCGCAGGCCAGTTCGCGGTCCGGCGGGCGCAGTCCGTGGCGCGGGGCCTCGCGGGCCATGAGGCCGAGGAAGACCTTGCCGATTTCGTGGCCCAGGCCGCGCGAGCCGCAGTGGATGGAGACCACGGCCTCGCCGGGCCTGAGGCCCAGGGCGCGGGCCGCCGCCGGGTCGTGGATGCGCGCGATCTCCTGGACCTCCAGGTAGTGGTTGCCGGAGCCCAGGGTGCCGGTCTCGCGTTCCTGGCGCTTCTTGGCCGAGTCGGGCACCAGGTCCGGCCGCGCGCCGTCCATGCGGCCGTTGTCCTCGATGCGCTCCAGGTCCTCGGGGTGGCCCCAGCCCGCCTTGACGGCCCAGGCCGCGCCGCCTTCGAGCATGCGGTCCATGTCGCGCGGGCCGAGGTGCAGCGGGCCGGTGGAGCCCAGGCCAGAGGGCACGTTGCGGAAGAGTTCGTCGGCGAGTTCCTTGGCCACGGCGCGCACGTCGTCGGCCGCGACACCCGTGGTCAGGGTGCGCACGCCGCAGGCGATGTCGAAGCCCACGCCGCCCGCGCTGACCACGCCGCCCTCGCGCGGGTCGAAGGCGGCCACGCCGCCGATGGGGAAGCCGTAGCCCGAGTGCGCGTCGGGCATGGCGTAGGATGCGCCCACGATGCCGGGCAGGCAGGCCACGTTCGCGACCTGTTCGAAGACGCGCGCGTCCATGGCCTCGACGAGCGCGCGGTCGGCGTAGATCACGCCGTCCACGCGCATCTCCCCGTTGCGCGGGATGCGCCAGACGTGGTCGGTTTCGCGTTGCGGTCGGAGCATGGTCGTTTCCAGCATCGCGCAGTTACACCATTGGGCAGTCGCAATATCGCGCAGTCACAAGATCGCGCGGCCCGCGCGGGCCTGCGCGCCTAGCCCTCGGCGGCGGAGCGGCGCTCGCTGGTGCGTTCCTCGCGGCGGCGTTCCTTGCGGTCGGCGGCCTCGCGGCTGCGGCGGCGCTGCTCGTCGGTTTCCAGAAGCAGGGGCGGCACGCGCGTGGGCTTGCGGTCCTTGGCGATGGCCACGAAGGTCAGGTAGGCCGAGGCCACGTGGCGCACCTCGCCGGTGAACAGGTTTTCGGCCTCGGCGCGCACGCCGATCTCCATGGACGTGCTGCCCACCAGGTTCACGGCGGATTTGAGCGTGAGCAGCTCGCCGACGTAGACGGGCATGAGGAAGTCCATGCGGTCGATGGAGGCGGTGACCACGGTGTTGCCGCGGGCGTGGCGCAGGGCGGCCGTGGCCGCGGACTGGTCGATGTAGCGCAGGATCACGCCGCCGTGGATGGTGCCCGCGGGGTTGGCGTCCTGGGGCATCATGCGGTGGGCCATGATGGTTTCGCTCGCGGAGACGGGCTTGCCCGCCTGGGTGTCGGCCGGTTTGGTCATGGGCGCTCCGTTGGGTTGCGGTGGCTGCGGGCGGGCGCGGCGCGGTCAAAAAAAGGGCCGGGAAACCCCGGCCCTTCGTCGTCTCGCGGGGCGCGCCCCTAGATGTTGTAGATCTTTTCGCCGGGAATGATCTTGATGCCGTTTTTCAGCAGCACTTCGATGGCCTGGTCCGTGCGGTCGAAGCGGAAGATGAGGATGGCCTCCTTGGCCGACTGCTGCACGAAGGCGTACATGTACTCCACGTTGATGCCGTTGGAGGAGAGCAGGTCGAGGATGGAGTGCAGCCCGCCGGGCTGGTCCGGCACCTCGGCGGCGACCACGGTGGTGCGGCCCACGGTGAAGCCGTTCTCCTTGAGCGCGGCCTTGGCCTTTTCGATGTCCGTGACGATCAGGCGCAGAATGCCGAAATCGGAGGTGTCGGCCAGGGACAGGGCGCGGATGTTGATGCCCGCCTCGGCGATGACGCGGGTGACGTCGGCCAGGCGTCCGGCCTTGTTCTCCAGGAAGATGGATATCTGTTCGACTTTCATGGTGCGTTTTCTCCTGCGTTGCGGGGTCGCCGTTGGGTATGGATTGGACCGTTGACCGTGATTTCTAGGTAGCACCCGCCGGAAGCCGTGACAAGCCGCGCCGTCGCGGCGCGCGCGGCAGTGCGGGGCGCGTCAGAACGGCCACCACCAGCTTCCGGAGTCCTTCTTCTTGCCGTCGGCCGCGCCGTCCGTCCCCTCGCCGGTCGCGTCGCCCTCGGCGGGCTGCTCGGCGAAGTAGCCCTTGGCCTTGAGGCATTCGTGCACCGCGCGCTCCAGTTCCTCCTCGCCGATCTCGACCTCCTTGAGTTCGCCCTTTGCGTCCTGGACGTGGGTTTTTTCCCAACGGCAGTTGTATTCGTCGATCTCCAGGCGGTGCTCCCGGTTGCGGCGTTCCACGTAGGCGCTGGAATGGGCGCAGGCGGCGAGCAGCAGGGCGGCGAGGCAGAGCGCGGCCAAGCGAAGGGCCGGGAGCCGGACGGCGGACGGGGCGGGGGCGGAGAAGGGCGTGGTGCGCATGGTCCTTGGTGCTGCGCCGGGCGCTGGGCGCCCGGTGCGGGTTGGCGTTTCGGGGGGCTACTTGCCGCGCAGGTCCACGACGCGCTTGGCCTTGCCCTGGGAGCGCTCGATGGTCTGGTGCTCCACGAGCTTGATCTTGGCCGTGACGCCGAGGAATTCCTTGATGGTCTTCTGGAGGTTGCGCTCCAGGCTCTGGAGGCGCTTGATCTCGTCCAGGTGCATTTCCTCCTGCACCTCCACCTGGACCTCGAGCACGTCCAGGTTGCCCTCGCGGTTGACGATGATCTGGTAGTGCGGGCTCAACCCCGGGGTCTCCAGAAGGATGGACTCGATCTGCGAGGGGAAGACGTTGACCCCGCGGATGATGAGCATGTCGTCGGAGCGGCCCTTGATGCGGCTCATGCGCACGTGCGTGCGGCCGCAGCGGCAGGGCGTGTAGTCCAGGCTGGTGATGTCCCGCGTGCGGTAGCGGATCAGCGGGATGGCCTCCTTGGTCAGGGTGGTCAGCACCAGTTCGCCGGTCTCGCCCGGGGGCAGGGTCTCGCCGGTCTCGGGGTCGATGATCTCGGGCAGGAAGTGGTCCTCGAAGATGTGCATGCCCTTCTGGGCCTCCAGACACTCCATGGACACGCCCGGGCCCATGACTTCGGACAGGCCGTAGACGTTCGTGGCCTTGATGTTGGCGCGCTCTTCGATTTCCCGGCGCATCTCGTCGCTCCAGGGTTCCGCGCCGAAGATGCCCACGCGCAGGGGCAGGGACTTGAAGTCGATGCCTTCCTGTTCCGCGGTTTCCAGCAGAAAGAGGAAATAGGAGGGGGTGGAGCAGATCACCGTGGCCCCGAAGTCGCGCAGGAGCTGCACCTGGCGCTTGGTGGCCCCGCCGGAAACAGGGATGGTGGTGGCACCGAGCCTCTCGGCCCCGTAGTGCGCGCCCAGGCCGCCGGTGAACAGGCCGTAGCCGTAGGCGTTGTGCACGAGGTCCTTGCGCGTGGCGCCCGCGCACATGAAGCAGCGGGCCATGAGCGTGGCCCAGTTGTCCACGTCGCGCTGGGTGTAGCCCACCACCGTGGCCTTGCCCGTGGTGCCGGAGGAGGCGTGGATGCGGACCACGTTTTCCGCCGGGACCGCGAACATGCCGTAGGGGTAGTTGTCGCGCAGGTCCTGCTTTTTGGTGAAGGGCAGCTTGGAGACGTCCTTGAGGGAACGGATGTCCGCGGGGGACACGCCCAGTTCGTCGAACGAGCGGCGGTAGAAGGGCACGTTGGCGTAGACGCGCTCGCACACGGATTTCAGGCGCTTGAGCTGCAGGGCCTCCAATTCCTCGCGCGGCAGGGTTTCCAGGTCGACGTCGTAGATCATGCGCTCGCTCCTCCAAGGCTTGCCGGTGTCCGGAACCCGGTCCGGTGCGGAATGGTGCGTGTGAAGACGGCCCGGAACATGGGCCTAGGGGGTTGAGTGCCCCAAACGTCAGGAGGGGTCAAGGGGTTTCGGGGCCATTGGGCAAGGGCGCAAACCGGGAACGCGGCGCATTGCGCGGGCGCGGCGAATCCTGTAGAAACCCTGTGGGGAGGCAATGTCCAACCAAGGAGTTCGATTCATGGAATTCAAGGAACTTGTGGCGCGCAACCGGAGTTACCGGCGGTTCAAGGAAAGCGAGGCCGTGTCCATGGCCACGCTGGAGGAACTCGTCGGCCTCGCCCGGCTCACGGGCTCGGCGGGCAACCTGCAGCCCTTGAAGTACGCCCTGGTGGCCGAGTCCGCGGCCAACGCCGAGGTCTTCGGCTGCCTGGCCTGGGCCGCCTACCTCAAGGACTGGCCCGGCCCGGCCGAGGGCGAGCGTCCGACGGCCTACGTGGTCATCCTGCACGACACCTCCGTGGCCGCCTCGGCGCACTGCGACCACGGCATCGTGGCCCAGACCATGCTCCTGGGCGCGGTGGAAAAGGGGTTGGGCGGCTGCATCCTGGCCTCGGTCAACCGCAAGCGCCTGGCCGAGGTCCTGCAGCTTCCCGAGGGCATGGAGATCCTTCTGGTGCTCGCCCTGGGCGTGCCCGCGGAGACCGTGGTCATCGACGAACCCGAGGACGGCGGCCTCCTGCAGAACCACAAATACTGGCGCGATGACAAGGACGTGCACCATGTGCCCAAGCGCACGGTGGCCGAACTGATCGCGCTCAAACGCGGCTGATCGCGCCTTTCGCGCGCGGCCGGATTGGGAAACGACCGATTGGACGGGAAATGACCGAAACGAAAAAATATAATGACATGCCCTCCGGCCAGAAGGTGACGCAGTTCATCGAATGGCTGGAGGAGAAGCAGGCCACGGAGATCGTGGCCTTGCGTCTTTCCGGGATATCCCCCCTGGCCGAGGCCATGATCGTGGCCACGACCAGGGGGGTCCGGCACGCCCAGGGCGTGGCCGACCACCTGCTGGAAAAGTGCCGCGAGCTGAACATCGAGTACTTCGGCATGGAAGGCTACAAGGGCAGCGACTGGGTGCTCGTGGACTGCAACGACGTGATCGTGCACCTGTTCCACGAGGCCGCGCGGACGCGCTACAACCTGGAAGGGCTGTGGGCCCGGGGCGAGATGCCGGTCCGGCCGCCCCAGGAGGCGGACGACGACGGCGACGCCGGCGGCAACGACGCCGACGATGACGACGCCGACGTCTTCGACGACGACGAACTCTACGACGCCGGAGAGGACGACGCGGCCTACGATGACGACGACGTCTACGCCGCGGGCGCTCCGGTCGGAGAGGACGGAGAGGACGAGCGCGATGCCTGACGGAGGGAAGTTCGCCCCCACGCCGACCCTGCTCCTGATCCTGGACGGCTGGGGGCTGGCCCCGGCCGGGCCGGGGAACGCCGTGTCCCTGGCCGCCACGCCGAACCTGGACCGCATCCTGGCCACCTGGCCGCGCACGTCCCTGGCCTGCTCGGGCCGGGCCGTGGGGCTGCCCGACGGGTTCATGGGCAATTCCGAGGTCGGGCACATGAACATCGGCGCGGGCCGCACGGTCTACCAGGACATGACGCGCATCGACATGGCCGTGGAGGACGGGTCCCTGGCCCGGAATCCCGCGCTGACGCGGCTTTTCGACCGCGTGCGCGCGGCGGGCGGCCGCCTGCACCTCATGGGGCTGCTCTCGGATGGCGGGGTGCACAGCCACGTGCGCCATCTCCACGCGCTCATCGAGGCCGCGCGCGACGCGGGGGTGGAGTGTTTCGTGCATGCCTTCCTGGACGGCCGCGACACCGCGCCCACCGGCGGCAAGGCCTACGTGGCCGGCCTGGTCGCGGCCATGGGCCGCATCGGCTGGGGGCGCATCGCCACGCTCTGCGGCCGCTACTACGCCATGGACCGCGACAAGCGCTGGGAGCGCAACGCCCTGGCCTACGCGTTGTTGACCTCGGGCGAGGGCGCGACGTGCCTGGATCCCGTGGCCGCCGTGCAGGCGTCCTACGACGCCGGGGAGAACGACGAGTTCGTCAAGCCGCGCGTGGTCGTGGAGCACGGCGCGCCTGTGGGGCTGGTGCGCGACGGGGACGGCATCTTCTTCTTCAACTTTCGCGCGGACCGGGCGCGGCAGATTTGCCGTCCGTTTTTTGAAGAGGATTTCGACAAGTTCGAACGCAAGATCGTACCGCAGCTTTCCGGCTTCGCGACCATGACCGAATACGAGTCCACCTTTCCCATGGACGTGGCCTTTGCCCGCCAGTCCCTGGACCAGACTCTGGGGCAGGTGGTCTCCGAGGCCGGGCTGGCCCAGCTGCGCATCGCCGAGACCGAAAAGTACGCGCACGTGACCTATTTCTTCAACTGCGGCCGCGAGGAGCCCTTTGCGGGCGAGGAGCGCGTGCTCGTGCCCTCGCCGCGCGAGGTGGCCACCTACGACCTCAAGCCGGAGATGAGCGCGGACGAGGTCTGCGCGCGGCTCCTGGAGCAGTGGAAGACCGGGCGGTTCGCCCTGGGCGTGTGCAATTTCGCCAACCCGGACATGGTCGGGCACACGGGCGTGATCGAGGCCACGGTCAAGGCCGTGCAGGCCGTGGACGCCTGCGTGGGCCGCGTGGCCGAGGCCGTGCTCGGCGCGGGCGGGCGCATCCTGCTCACCGCGGACCACGGCAACGCCGAGGAAATGCTCGACGCGCACGGCGCGCCGCAGACCTCGCACAGCCGCAACCCCGTGCCCCTGGTGCTCCTGGACCCGGCGCGCCCGGACGTGCGGCTGGCCAAAGGCCGGTTGGGCGACATCGGGCCGACCATCCTGGACCTCTGGGGCCGGGATACGGGGAAACCGGCCAAGCCCGAGGCCATGACCGGCCGCAGCCTGCTGGAAGATTAGGCGGCCCGTCGGGCAACACCGCCCGGGCGACACGGAACGCCACGGCGGCCGACAGACAAGGAGAAGTACATGAGTGCCGGAAACAAGCCGGTGACCCCGGTCAAGCCCACGGGCATGGAGATGGTCTTCCTCTATCCCTGCCCCTACTGCGCGCGGCAGGTGCCCCTGCTGGGGCCCACCCAGCCGGACATGGCCCAGTGCGACGCCTGCGGCAAGCGCTTCCCGGTGGTGCCCGTCGACGCCAAGACCTTGCGTTTCGTGAAGATCATGCTCGCCGGGGGCAAGGCGGGCGTGGATCCGGATTTCATTTGAACCTCGCCACCAGACCCTGAACCGAGTGGCCGCCGGGCCACTGCTCCGACCGCTTTGCGTCGGATTTTTCCTGAGCCGATGACGCGCCGCAGCCCGCGTGCGGCGCTTCCCCGACACGACAACCTGGGCCGCCGCCTCTCGGGCGCGCCGCCCGCCCATTCCGCCATGAACGCATACGACTTTGCCGAACTGACCCTGTTCATCACCGGCCCCATCTCCCTGCGGCCCGAAGTGCGCCAGGCCGCGCTGCTGCCCGAGTTCGGGCACCGCGACAGCGAGAACCTCAAGCGCTTCGTGCCCATCTTCCGCCACCTCAGGACCATCGCCGGGCTGGACGGGGACGGCGGCTATGAGGTGATCGTCTTCAACGGCTCGGGCACCACGGTCATGGAGGCCTCGATCCGCTCGTTGGTGGCCGACGGCGAGACCGTGCTCAACGTCTCCATGGGCGCGTTCGGCGACCTGTACCACAAGCTGGCCGTGGCCAACGGCAAGCTGGCCGTGCAGCACCGCATTCCCGCGGGCCGGACCATCGACCTGGCCGAGCTGGACGGGCTCCTGGAGGCCCATGCTCCCGCCGTGGTCACGATCACGCACAACGAGACCTCCACCGGCGTGATGAGCGACATCGAGGGCGCGTGCGCCTTGGTACGCAAGCATGGGGCCCTGCCCCTGGTGGACGGCGTGTCCATCTTCGGCGCCACGGACGTGCGCATCGCCGAGGCGCGCCCGGCCATGTACTGCACCTCGACCCAGAAGGCTCTGGGGCTGCCCGCCGGGTTCGGCATCGCCTTCGTCGCCCGCGAGGCCGAGGAAAAGGCCGCCGCGGTGACCAACAAGGGCTACGCCTCGGACCTGCTGGCCCAGCTCGGCCGCTCGCGCAAGCACCAGACCCTGACCACGCCCAACGGCGCGCTGGCCAACCAGATGTTCGTGCAGCTTTCCTACATCGTGGAGGAGGAGGGCGTGGCCGCGCGCTTCGCCCGGCACGTGGCCCTGCGCGACATGGCCCACGCCTGGGTGGAAAGCCGTCCGGACCTGGAGCTTTTCGCGCCCGAAGGGTTCCGCTCGCCGACAATGACCGCGGTGACGGCCCCGCAGGGGAGCACGCCCGAGAAGCTGCGCACCTTCAAGGAGGCCATGCGGACCGAGGGCTACCTGTTCGACCCCGGCTACGGCAAGGTCAACGACGACCTGGTGGCCCAGGGCGCGCGGCCCATCTTCCGCATCGGGCACATGGGCGACATGGGCCTGGATACTCTGGAGCGCTACCTGGAGGTGCTCGGCCGCCGTCTGGACGATCTGGCCTGACGCGGCCGCGTCGCACGCCCGGCCCCCGGGCGGAGGCGGCCCGAAGGGAAACGGGAACGTTATGGCCCGTCCCGGCGAACGACGCCGGGACGGGCCTTTTTGCTGCGCGGAGGCGCCCAGGCCGCGCGGACGGCCGACAGTGCGGCGGAAGCGCAGTGCGGCCGACACGGGCCGACACGGCCGGGCTCGGGCGGTCGCACCGGGCGGCGTGCGCGGCGGGCATCCCGCGCCCCCCTTCCCCCGGGGCCCTGGCGTGGTTATCGTCCAGGACAGGGCGCGCCGCCCGGCGCGCCGCAACCCGAACGCGGGCGGCGCGACGCCGACCCGGGGAGGTGCGGACCATGGACATGGACGGCTACACGCGGACCATCGAGATCGCGGGCGAGGAATACCGGTACGATCCCGTGGCCGAGATGGCCATTCTCTATTGTTCGAGCTGCGGCCAGCCCAACGAGGTTCCCGTGTTCCGCGAGGGCGACGCCTGGGTGGCCTCGGGGTTCGTGTGCGAACACTGCGGCGCGTGGAACGCGACGGCGGAGTAGGGCGCGCGACGGCGCGCAGGGGCCGGCCGGCTTCGGGCCGGAGACTCCGGGTGGGCGCGGCCGCAGCACGCATGCGGCATCCCCCGCGGCGTCGGAGTGTTCCTGCACGCATGCCGGGCGGCTTGGCGGGCAGTGGACGAGGGCCGTCGGTTCGCACGTCATCATGGCGATTCGCCTGACCGATTCTGACGAAACGCTTTCAGGGCAATAAACGTTCCGAATGTACCGTTCCGGGAACCATCTTCCCGAACAACCATTCTCCTGAAGAATGGTTTTCCGGAAGATGCGGAGTGCATGGCCGATCCTTTTCCCGCGCGGGTGTCTTCCTCTCTGCCGATCTCCTGTTCCGCCGATTCGTTGAACAAGAATTTCTCGGAAAGAACGATTTTTCGGAAAGACGGTTGGTCGGAGATCGGTCGTCCTGAAGTCGGTCGGCTGCTTTGTCGGTATGCAGTGCCGGGGCCTGTCCGACGTTGCGCCGTACGATGGCCCTCGGGCGCGCACGGTCGGAATCGGGAAGGCCCGGAACGCCTCGGCCGAGATGGACCGCCTGCGCCTTGCGTGGCCCGTGGAGGCGGACGGCGGCGGGCGGCCCCTCGGTCGTCGCCGCGGGGGGGGCTCCCGGGCCGTAGCGCGGACGGTCGGAGTGCCGTTTGGCCAAATTCCGGAAAGGCCATTTTTCCGAAAATCCGAAAAAGGGAAAGAACGAAAAAAGGAAACTCGGGAGAAACGAAGGGTGTTACAGCAACAGAACCGAACAGCCGGACCGTTGCAGAAACCTGACAGCCGCTGAACCGGATAACCGTTCGGCAGCGGAAGCGGACAGCTGTGGAACCGGGGAACGAAAAGGCAGCTCGGACAAAAAAGGGGCGCGCCGTCCGGTCGCGGACCGGGTCAGGCCGCCAGGCAGGTGCGCAGGGTCTTTTTCTGGCGCGCGTGCAGCGTGGAAAAGGCCGTGCCGATGAAGACGTGCTCGCCGTCGTGCTCCAGGCGGCGTGGCTCGCAGGGGAAGACCTCGTCGTAGCCGTCCTCATCGCGCAGCACCAATTCGAACCGGTCCGCGCCGGGCTGCGGGACCGCGCGGCCGTCGCACCGGGTCCGCAGCAGCGCACCGCCCAGCGAGAGGTTCAGCACCGTGCACTCCACCGTGGAGGAAACGGCCTCATGGTACCAGTGCACCATGCCGGTCAGGCTGCGGGCGTAGCGGCGGTGCATTCGCTTTTCCACCAAGCGGGTCCCCTCGCCTGCGAGGATGCGGCCGAGGGTGACGAGGGTGTGCCCCAGGGGCGGAAACTTGGTCACCGTGTGGTCCGCGCCCATGAGCCGGGCCACACGCAACAGTCCCAGGTCGCCGAAGGAACTCTCGCCCATGAGCGCGGTGACGGTCACGCGCCCGGCTTCCCCGCCGCCGTTGGCCAGGGCGCGCAGGCTGCGGATGACCTCCAGCCCGTCCGTGCCCGGCGCGAGCACATCCACGAACACGTGCGCCATGCGCGCGTGGCCGAAGAGCCTGAGTCCCTCGTCCCCGTCGCCCGCCTCCAGGCAGCGGTAGCCCGCCTCGTGGGCCACGTCGGCCATTGCGCCGCGGATGGACGGATCGGGTTCGATGATCAGGACGGTCTGCATTTGGGTCATGAGCGTGCGGGATTTACGGGTAATCTTGTAAAACGCCGCGCGTCTGTCAACAGGAACTTTTCAATTTTGCAACATATTGATTTGTGTCAATTCTTCATCAAGAAGATGGCAATGCATCCATCGTCCGGAGTGGTCGGCAATCGTTTTATGTGATATATATTATTTGCATTGCTGATGATTCATGGTTTGATCAGCAGCGGGTGACGGCCGGGCCCGGCGGCGGGTCAGAGAATGACGTGCTTCTTGATGTAGGCCACGACCTCCTCGGGCGTGTCCAGGATCACGGCCAGGTCCAGTTCCTCCTCGCGGATGAAGCCGCGCGCCACCATGCTCTTGGCCATCCATTCTTTGAGGCCGGACCAGAACTCGGACTTGTAGAGGATGATCGGAAAGGGCTTGATGCGCTTGGTCTGGGTCAGGACAAAGGCCTCGAAGAGTTCGTCCAGGGTGCCCGCGCCGCCGGGCATGACCACGTAGGCCATGGCGTACTTCACGAACATCACCTTGCGCACGAAGAAGTACTTGAAGGCGCAGTGCACGTTCTGGTACTCGTTCGCCTCCTGCTCGAGCGGCAGGTGGATGTGCAGCCCCACCGAGGTGCCCCCGGCCTCCAGCGCCCCCTTGTTGGCCGCCTCCATGATGCCCGGGCCGCCGCCGGAGATCACGGCGTAGCCCGCCCGGGCCAGCTCGGCGGCCAGCGCTTCGGTCTCGGCGTAGAGCGGGTCCTCGCGCGGGACGCGCGCCGAACCGAAGATGGAGACCGCGGGTTCGATCTCCGAGAGGGTGTCGAAACCGTCCACGAATTCGGCCATGATCTTGAAGAGACGCCAAGACTCCTGCATGGACAGGGAGTCGATCAGGTACTGCTTGCTGATGTTCATTAACATGCTCCTTGAATGCTTCTTGAACGCTTTCGATCGCGCTGGAGAAGGATATACCGGATTCCGTGGACCGCGCAACGCTTGGAAAGCGGACCGGCATCGGGTATCAGGAGCGGGCGGGCGGCTGGTGATCATGCGCAGCAACCTCTTACGAAGGAACGAGCAATGAAAATCCGTTTCATGGGCGCGGCTCAGACCGTGACGGGCTCCTGCTACGTCATCGAGACCGGCGGGACCCGCTTCGCGGTGGACTGCGGCATGCACCAGGGCAACGCCGAGATCGAAAAACGCAACTATTCCAATGAATACGATCCCTCAAGGTTGGATTTCATCCTCGTCACCCACGCGCACATCGACCATTCCGGCCTGCTGCCGCGCGTGCACGCCGACGGCTTTCGCGGCCCGGTCTACTGCACCCCGCCCACGCGCGACCTGCTGGAGATCATGCTCTTGGACAGCGCCCACATCCAGGAGATGGAGGCCGAGTGGCAGAACAAGAAGCGCACTCGCCACGGCGACGCTCGCCCCGTGGAGCCGCTCTACACCTCCGCCGACGCCGAGGCCGTGACCCGGCTGATCCGGCCCGTGGACTACCGGGAGCCCTTCGAGCCCGCCGGCAACGTGCGCGTGACCTATCGGGACGCCGGGCACATCCTGGGCTCGGCCTTCCTGCTCGTGGAGATCACGGAGAACGGCGACACCACCCGGCTGGTCTTTTCCGGCGACCTGGGGCGGCCCGACCAGTTGCTCATCCGCGACCCCAGCGAACTGGTCAGCGCGCACTACCTGTTCATGGAATCCACCTACGGCGACCGCGAGCACAAGGACGAGCGGAAGAGCCGCGACGAACTGGCCGAGGCCATCGCCTACAGCTACGGGCGCGGGGAAAAGGTCATCATTCCGGCCTTTGCCGTGGAGCGCACCCAGGAGGTGCTCTATTCCCTGCACCTGCTCGCCAAGGACGGACGTCTCCCGGCGGACATGCCCGTGTACGTGGACAGCCCTTTGGCCATCAAGGCCACCGAGGTCTTCCGCAAGAACTCCAAATACTTCGACGAGCAAACCCAGGCCCTGTACGCTGCGGGCGAGGACCCGCTGCGCCTGCCCAACCTGCGCTACACCCAGGAGACGCGCGAGTCCCAGGCCATCAACACCACGCCGGGCCCGGCCGTGGTCATCTCAGCCAGCGGCATGTGCAACGCCGGGCGCATCAAGCACCACCTGCGCCACAACCTCTGGCGCGAGGGCGCGTCCATCGTCTTCGTGGGCTACCAGGGCCAGGGCACGCCCGGCCGGCGCATCGTGGACGGGGTCAAGAGCATCCGCATCCTCAACGAGGAGGTGGCCGTCAACGCGCGCATCTTCACCATCGGCGGGTTCTCGGCCCACGCCGGGCAGAGCCAGATCATGGCCTGGCTCGAGTCCCAGTGCGGCACGGGCGTGGAGGTCTTTCTGGTGCACGGCGAAGAACGCGCCCAGAAGACCCTGGCCGCGCTCATCCGCGAGAAATGCGGCCTGAAGGTGCGCATCCCCGCCTACCTGGAGGAGGTCACGCTCAAGGCCGGAACCGAACCGGCCGCCGTGGCCCCGCCCGCCAAGGCGCGCCCGGAGATCGACTGGACCTACCTGGCGGCCGAGACCGAGGCCAAGATCGCCGAGCTGAACAAACGGCTGGCGCACATGGACGAGCGCTCCTGGGTGGACCAGAGCGACGTGCGCGACCGGCTCCTGGAGATCCACTCGGATCTGGCGGGATTGATCTCCGAGTTGTAGGATTGATCCCAAACCTCGGAAGGCAACCATGCGCATAACCGCCGGAACGCTTCGCGGCCGCACGCTGCGCACCGTGGAAGGCCCGGGCTACCGCCCGGCCACGGGCAAGGTGCGCGAGGCGCTCTTCTCCATGCTCGGCGCGCGCGGCGTGTCCTGGCCCGCCGTGCGCGTGCTGGACCTCTTCGCGGGCTCCGGCAGCCTGGGCTTCGAGGCCCTGTCGCGCGGCGCGGCCGAGGCCTGGTTCGTGGACAACTACCGCGCCGCGGCCCAGATGATCCGCACCAACGCCCGCGCCCTGGGCGTGGAGGACCGCTGCCGCGTGCTGGAGCAGGACCTTTTCCGGCTCCTGGCGCGTCCGCCGCGCGACGGGGCGGGCTTCGAGGTCGTGTTCATCGACCCCCCGTACGGCAAGAACCTGTTCGCCCGCGCGGTGCGCGCGGCCCTGGAAGGGGGCTGGGTCGCACCGGGCGGCGTGGTCAACGCCGAAGTGGAGGCCGGGCTCGACCTCGACCCCGCCTCCCTGCATGAGGACCTGGAACCGATCACCGACCGCAGCTACGGTCAGACGAGGATAGTGTTATGGAAGGCACGGGAACGTTAGCGGTCTATCCGGGCACCTTCGACCCCCTGACCAACGGCCACGTGAGCCTGGTCAAGCGCGGCTGCCAGGTCTTCGACCGCGTGGTGGTGGCCGTGGCCGCCTCCACGCCCAAAGCCCCCATGTTCAAGCTCAGCGAACGCGTGGCCATGGCCCGGAAGGTCTTTGCCGACAATCCCTCCGTGGAAGTTGAGCCCTTTTCCGGCCTGTTGGTGGAATATGCCCGGCGCAAGGAGGCGGCGGTCATCCTGCGCGGTCTGCGCGCGGTGTCCGACTTCGAGTACGAATTCCAGATGGCGCTCATGAACCGCCACCTGGAGCGCTCCATCCAGACCATGTTCCTGATGACCGACTACCGCTGGATGTACATCAGCTCCTCGATCATCAAGGAGGCCTGGCGCGCGGGCGGCGACGTGCGCTGGCTGGTGCCCGACCCGGTGTACCGCTGCATGATGGACCTCGGGGTCGGCGACTAGGGGGCGGCGTGCGGCCCATGCCGGTGTGCATCCTCCTCGGTCCCACCGGGGCCGGCAAGACCGCCGCCGCGCTGCACATGGCGCGCCGCCTGGGCTGCGGCGTGGTCAACTTCGACTCGCGCCAGATCTACCGCGACTTCCCGATCGTCACGGCCCAGCCCACGGCCGAGGAACGCGCCGTGTGCCCGCACCGGCTCTACGGCTTCCTGGACACGGCCGAGCCCATGAGCGCGGGCGCGTTCACCGACCTGGCGGCCCGGGCCATCGACGAGACCGTGGACGAGGGGCTCGTTCCCGTGCTCGTGGGCGGCACCGGGCTCTACCTGCGCACGCTCCTGGAGGGCATCGCGCCCATCCCGCCGGTTCCGGCCGAGGTGCACGAGAGGTGGATCGCGGCCTGCGCGGCCCAGGGGCCCGAAGCGCTGCACCGCCGCCTGGCCGAGGTCGATCCCGGGAGCGCGGCGCGGCTGCATCCCAACGACCGCCAGCGCATCACGCGCGCCCTGGAGGTCTTCGAGGCCACGGGGCGGACGCTGACGTGGTGGCACGCGCGCCCGCTGCCCGAGCCGCGCTACCGCGCCCTGAAGATCGGCGTGCGCGTGTCCATGGCCGAGCTGGAGCCCGTGCTCGCCACGCGCATCGAGCGCATGCTCGAGGCCGGGGCCCTGGACGAGGCCCGGGCGGCCCTGGCCCGCTGTCCGGACCGCGACGCACCGGGCTGGTCCGGCATCGGCTGCGCCGAGCTGTACCGCCACCTGGCGGGTGAATGGACCCTGGAGGAGACGCGCGCGCGCTGGTTCGCGAACACGCGCGCCTACGCCCGCCGCCAGTTCACCTGGTTCCGCAAGGAGCCGGACATCCACTGGCGCGGCCCGCGCGAGGTCGAGGCCGTGGCCGAGCTGGCCGAACGGTTTCTGGCCGAGGCCTGAGGCCTTGGGAGCCGGGTAGGGCAGCCGGGCAGCGGGGTGGACGGGCGGCCCGGGAACGGACGGGCGGAAGAAGATTTTTCGATGACGGCCGCGCCCGAGCGGCGCGCCGTCCGGCATTGCGGGCCGGATTTTTTCCGGCGTCTGGACAAACCCCACGGCTAAGGAAAATGCCATGCGCGCCGAAGCAATGGGTATGCGCCGCCCGCCTTCGACCTCATCCCGCCTGCGCGCCGTCCGGCCGCGCGCCGCGTTTTTGCGCGCGGTGCCCGTTCTGTCGCTCTTTTTGCCGCTCGTTGTGGCGCTTTTGTGGGTGCGCATTCCGTCCGTCCTGGCCGGGTCGCCCGTGTCCGCCGCGCCGCTTGCGCCGGGCGCGGCCGTGCAGTCCGCCGCCCAGGCCGCTCCCGCGCCCCCGGCCGCCTTCGACGCCCATCCCCTGCTGGACCAGGCCCAGACCCTGCTCGACGCTCGCCGCGCCCTGGAGGCCGTGGACCTCTACCAGTCCGTGTATCTGGCCGCGCCGGACGCGGCCACCCGCGCCTTCGCCCTGGTGCGCCTGGCCGACGTCATGGCCCTGTACCTGGACCAGAAACCCCAGGCCGCCGGACTCTACGACCAGGCCCTGCGCGATTTCCCGGACTGCGCCTATCTGGCCAACGCCTATTTCAACGGGGCCATGCTCCGTTTCGAGCTCGGCGACCTGGACCGCGCCGAGGAGCTCTTCACCGAATTCCGCCGGAAATATCCGGGCTCGGGCCGCGCGGGCACGGCGCGCGTGCTGCTGCGCCAGGTGGAAAAAGCCCGCGCCGAGCGCGCCGCTGCGGCCCGCGCCGCGCGCGAGACCGCGAGCCGCACCGGCGAACCCGGCGCGCTCTCCGCATCCGGTCCGCAAGCCTTCGCCCTGCCGCACAGCGAGCCCGTGGTGCGCGTGCTGCTCACGCGTTCCCGGGAGCTTTCCGCGACCTTCGCCACGGGCTGCACGCTGCTTCCGGCCGACGGCGCGCGCCGCGCGCTGGGCCCGGGCGCGGTGCGCGTGCGCCGCACGCGGGCCGGGCTGGCGGTCAACGGCGTGGCCTGCGGCGCGTCCGCCGTGCTCGAACCGCAGAGCCACGGTTCCTTTGTCCTGGAAGGGCGGACCTATGCGGGCGAACTGGCCCTGAACGCGGACGGCGGCGACGTGCTCGCCATCAACCGCGTGGGCCTGGAGACGTATCTCCAGGGCGTGGTGCCCCTGGAGATGGAGCCGGACTTCGCGCCTCAGGCCCTGCAGGCCCAGGCCGTGGCCGCGCGCTCCTACGCCCTGGCCATGCTCGCCTCGGCGGGCCGCCGCGCCTGGGACGTGACCGACGGCGAGGGGTCGCAGGTCTACGGCGGCAGCGGGGTGGGCAACGTGCTCACGCGCATGGCCGTGCGCTCCACGCGCGGCGTGGTCCTGATGCTCGACCGCCGCCCGCTGCCCGCGTTCTACCACTCGCACAGCGGCGGGCGGCTGGAGGACGACGCCCAGGTCTGGTCCTCGGACCTGCCCGTGTACCGCGTGCGCGAGGACAAGCCTTCGCTGGTGGCCAAGCCCATGCGCTGGGAGTACGAGATTTCCGGGCCGGAGCTGGCCCGGCGGCTGCGCGCCAAGGGATTCGGCGTGCGCCGCGTGGACGACGTGTCCTCGGGGGCCACGTCGCCCTCGGGGCGGCTGCTCACCGTGTCCCTGTCCACGGACGCCGGGGACCTGGCCCTGCGCGCCTCAACGCTGCGCCTGATCGTCGGCGGGCATTCCATGAAGAGCACCCTGTGCCGTTTTTCCAAGACCGGCAAGGGGTTCCGCATCACCGGCCAGGGCTTCGGCCACGGCGTGGGCATGAGCCAGTGGGGCGCGCAGGCCATGGCCGCCCACGGCCGCACCTTCCGGCGCATCCTGGCCTTCTACTATCCGGGCGCGGGCCTGGAAAAATACTACTAGAGCATTGTCGCCTGCATGAGGCCCCTGCGGGGCGGCGCCTCCGGCGGCCAGAGAACCCTTTGAAAAGGGTTCTCTGGACGCTCCTAAACTTTTTTTTGCGCCTGCGGCGAGGGCGTGCGGTCGCGGGAAGAGGGCAGGTGGCGAACGGGTACGGCGCGGGCGTGCGCTATTCACCGCCGACCTGCTTGAGCAGTTGCGGGGGCAGGTGCCAGAGCAGGACGGCCTTGGGCGGCAAAAACGTCTCCACCTCCAGCCGCGTGAGCCCGGCGTTGACGAAGGCCAGGCCGCCGCGCACCCCGCCCGTGAGCAGGGCCGCGACCTCGGCCAGGTTGGGCAGGTGCCCGGCCACCAGGATGGAACGCGCCTGGGCGAAGGCGGCCAGCAGCTCCAGGGTCTGGGTGGGCGGCACCGTGGCCTTGACCGCGGCCTCGGTGCGGATGTGGCGCTTGGGAAAGGACAGGGCCGTGGCCAGGATTTCCGCTGTCTGCTGCGAGCGCGTCTTTTCGCTGGCGATGAGCACGTCCGGGCGGATGCCCAGGCGCGCCATGGCCCGCGCGCTGCGCTGCACGGTCTCGCGGCCCACGGGGCTGAGCGGCTGGTCGGGGTCCATCTCCTTGGAAAGGGCCGTGCCGTGCTGCATCAGGAAAAGGTCCATGGCGCCTCCGGAGGCTGGCCGGTCGCGCGGCTGCGGCCGGGTGTTAAGAAGGGTGAACGCCTTCCTGCGCGGTCCGGGTTTTGCTACGGTGGACGCATGGCAGATTCGTCCGTCGGACGCAGGCGGCAGGCGCTCCGGATACTTCGGCATACCAGAGGGATAGACCCCGGGCAAGGGGCCGACGGTTCCGTGACGGGCTTTTGCGCCGCACGTCGGCGGGTGCTCGTCGGGCTGTTCGGGGTGTTGGGCATGTGCGGAGCCGGGGCGTGCGCCCTGGCGTGGCCCGGCGCGGCGCGGGCGGCCCGGCTCGTGGCGGGCGGCCCCGACGTCCTGGGCGTGCCCCTCGCCGGAAACGGCACCGCCGCCATGGTCCTGCCGGTCTCTCCGGTTTCAGGTACATCGGGCGAAGCGGCCGATCCTCTGGACCTGGCCCTGCGCGGCCAGGACCTGCTCGCCGCGGGCGATGCGGCCGGGGCCGTTGCCGCGCTGGAGCGCGCCGTGGCCCTGGACGCGCGTTCGGATTTCGCCTGGGGGCTGCTGGGTCGCGCGGCCCTGGCCACCGGGGATCGCACGCGCGCCGTGGCCGCCCTGCGCGTCGCCCTGAACCTGAATCCCGACGACGCTTACGCGCGCATGCTTCTGGAGTACGCGCGCCAGTTGCCCCCGGTTCCGGGGGCCGCCGGAGCGGCCCGGCCGAGTCCGTCGGCTCTGCCGGACGACCTGGAGCGCACGGCGCAGGAGGAGGAGCGCCGCCGCGCCGCCGAGCTGGCGGAAGCCGCGCGCGGCGGGGCGCACGGCTTTCGCCTGCGCCGCGTGGTCCTGGATCCGGGCCACGGCGGGGTGGACCCCGGGGCCGTGGGCCCGTCCGGGCTGCGGGAAAAGGACGTGGTCCTGGACACGGCCCTGCGCGCCGCGCGGGTCCTGGCCGCCATCGCGCCCGAGCTCAAGGTGTTCCTCACGCGCACGGACGACCGTTACGTGTCTCTGGCCGCGCGCACGGCCCTGGCCAATCGCTTCGGCGCGGACCTCTTCGTCTCCCTGCACGCCAACGCGGCGGAGCGGGCCGGCGCGGCCGGGCTGGAAACATATTGGTGCTCGGAGACCGCCTCCAGCAAGGCCGCCGCGCGCGTGGCCGCCTTCGAGAACGCCGTGCGCCGCTACGACGCCCAGGCGTCCGGCAAGACGGGAGGGGGCAAGACAGGAGGGGGCGAGACGGCGGCGGGCGCATCCGGTTCCCTTTCCCTGGACGTGGAAGGCATCCTTTTCCGTTTCGAGCGCGAGCGCTACTGGCGCGCGGGCGGGGCCGCGGCCCGGGCCATGCGCGCCGGGCTGGTGCGCGCGCTGGGCCTGGAGGATCGCGGCGCGCACGCGGCGGATTTCTACGTGCTGCGCGCCGCGCGCATGCCCGCCGTGCTCGTGGAGGCCGGATTCATCAGCAACCCGGCCGAGGAGCGCATGCTGGCCTCGGACGCGGGCCGGGCCCGCGTGGCCGCCGGGCTGGCCGCCTCGGTGGCCGGGCTGGCCCGGGAGGGCGTGTGAGCGCGGCGCGCGCCGGACGGAGGAGCGGGGCGCGCGTCCTGCTGGCCTGCGCCGCAGTCGCGCTCGCGCTGGCCCTGGCGCTGCCGTCGTTTGCTCATGCCCAGGCGCGCGACGCGCGGGTCACGGACCTGCTCGTGCGCGGCACGGACCTGGCCTGGCGCGGCGACGCGGCGGGCGCGCGGACGGCCTTTGCCCAGGCCCTGGACCTGGAGCCGGACAACGTCTTCGCCCTGAACCAGCTGGCTTTGGCCGTGCTGCGCCAGGGCGACGCGGTGCGCGCACGGTCCCTCTTCGCCCGCGCAGCCGCCCTGGATCCGCGCAACGCCTTTTCCCGGCTCTGGCTGGGCATTCTGGCCCTGGACCCGGCCTTGGCCCTCGACGTGGAGACGGCGGAGGAGGGCGGAGAAATCGCGCAGGTCCCGGAGGCGGTTGCGGAAGGCGACGTCCCGGGCAACGCGGCCGAAGCAGAGGCGCATTTCAACGAAGTGCTGACCCTGGACCCGGCCAATGCGGCGGCACACTATTTTTTGGGCGTGATCCGGCTGGTGGAGCGCGATCTGGCCGGGGCCGTGCGGTCCTTCCGCCGCGCCTCGGCGGCGGATTCCGACGACCCGCAGGTGCACTACCGCCTGGCGCGCGCCTACGACGGGCTGGACATGGCCGCCAACGCGCAGATCGAATACCGCCGCGCCCTGGAGCTGGAACCCGACCACCACGCGGCGCGCGAAGGGCTGGGCTGGCGGCTGTTCAACGACGGCAGCACCGACGCGGCCCTGGAGGTTTTCCGGGGCGGGATGCGTTCCGTTGCGCCGGGCGGGCAGAAAGCGCCTGGCAGATTGCCCGCCGGACCGGGCGCGGCCGTGGCGCGCGCGCGGTTCCGCGCGGATCTGGGCGCGGCCTGTTCCGTGCTGGCGCGCCGCGCCGAGGCGCGCGGCGCGACCGACGAGGCCGCGCGGCTGTGGCGCTGCGCCCTGGAGAACGACCCGCGGGACCGCGAGGCCGCGCGGGCCTTGCGCTCGGCAGGGGGCCGGGGTATCCCGGAGCGGCCCGGCCCGTAGCCCGCGCCGGGCATATCCCGCGTGACAGATTCCGCGCCGGAAGGGCCCGGGCAGGGGGCGCAGACCTGCGCCGCAGCCCCCGTCGCGGATTTCGATGCCGCGTTTTTGTCCTCCCCATGTGCCGTTTGCGTGCCGGGATCGTTCGGTCCTTGCGGGAACGCGGGAGAAGGGAGAGGATGGAACCGATCTTGCATTTTACCAGCCCGGAGAGGATACACCGTCATGCGCGCCGCACCGCGCGCTTCAGGAGGGACCCCATGCGCCACGTCGCACCGTACGTCTTCATCGTTCTTGCCTTGTGCCTGCTGGCCGCTCCGGGTGCCGCCGCGGCCCAGGAGTACCCGGCCCGAAACGTCTATACCCCCATACAAGCCGCGCCTGCCGCACAGGCCGCGCCTGCCGCACAGGCCGCGCCTGCCGCACAGGCCGCGCCTGCCGCGCCCTACGGCATGCAGGCGGCCACCGGCCAGGGCTACGCGGGCCAGGGGCTGCCGGGCCAGGCCTACGCCCCGGCCATGCAGGACTTCGCGGCCGGGCCCTATGTCCAGAATTTTGACGCCGGGACCATCGACTGGACCACGGGCCGCGTCACGGCCGTGGGCATCGGCGCGCCGCCCGCCAACGCCCTGAATCCGGCCCAGGCGCGGGCCATGGCCATCCGCGCGGCCACGGTCATCGCCCGGCGCAACCTCCTGGAGATCATCCAGGGCGTGGCCCTCGATTCGCGCACCACGGTGCGCAACTACATGGTCTCGGACGAGACCGTGGTCAGCGAGGTGCGCGGCTACCTGCAGAATTCCAGCATCCTGGATACGGCCTACATGTCCGACGGGTCCATCGAGGTCACCGTGGGCATCAACCTGCGCGGCGCGTTCGCCGACGCGCTGCTGCCCAAGACCATGCCCTTTCGCGCGCCGGGCACCCTGCCGCAGGCCGCGCCCGCTCCGGCTCCAGCGTTGCAGGCCCCGGCGCAGGTCCCCCCGCCGGTCCGCAATCCCCTGGAAGGCCCCACCCCGGGCGAGGGCGCGGACCTCGGCGCGCCGCAGGTCCCGGACGCTCCGGTCCCGGCTCCGGCCGTGTCCATGGCCGACTACAGCGGCGTGGTCATCGACGCGCGCGGGCTGAAGGTCCGCCCGGCCATGAGTCCCAAGATCCTGGCCGAGTCCGGCGAGCAGGTCTACGGCTCGGCCTCGGTTAGCCGCCAGTACGCCATCGAGCAGGGCATCGCGGGCTATGCGCGCGGCCTGGACGCCGCCCTGCAGAACCCGCGCGTGGCGGGCAATCCGCTGGTGCTCAAGGCCGTGTCCGCGGCCGGGCCCGCTGGTGCGGACCTCGTGATTCCCGGCCCGCAGGCCGAACTGCTCAAGGCCATGGCCGGAGCGGGCGTGCTGGAGAAGTGCCGCGTGATGATCGTGCTCGACTAGCCGTGAACGACCCTGGCGGGCTCGGGCCCGCCGCGAGGTGATCGCCATGAATTTTGACCGCAGAAGGCCCTTTGGTTCGTCGTCGCTTCCCGTGCTCGTGCTCCTGCTGGCCGCGCTCGCGCTGGTCGGCGGCTGCGCGGCCAAGGCCCCGCGCCCGTCCCAGGGCATGATGGACACGCCCCTGCACCACTACCGCACGGGCATGCGCCTGCTGGACGAGGGCAGGCCCGCGGAGGCGGAGGCGGCCTTTGGCCACGCCCTGGAGTTGCAGAAGGACTACGGTCCGGCCTTTGTCGGACGCGGCGTGGCCGCGGCCGAGCAGGGCCGTTTCGAGGAGGCCGAGGATCTGGCCGACGAGGGCCGCGACCGCGCCAGAACCCCGCGCCAGGAGCTCTGGGCCCTGACCGGGCTCATGCGCGTGTACGCGGCCATGGGCCGCGCCGGGCTCGTGGAGCCCGGCGAGCTGGACGAGCGCGTGGCCGACCTGCTGGAGGACGGCCTGGACCTGGTGGAGGACGACGCCGAGGCCCATGCCCTGGACAAGGAGGTGCCCGGGCTGCATTTCTACGCCGGTCAGGCCTACCTGCAGGCCCTGGACCTGGACGCGGCCGAGGCCGCCTTCGAGCGCGTCATCGCGCTGAACCGGGGCCTGGAGCGGCGCGCCGAGGCGCGCTGGTCCCTGATCCAAAAGGTGCGTCGCGCCGCGCCGCGCACCGAGCTCGGCCTGCGCATCGCCCTGGCCGATTCCCTGACGCGCGCGGACATGGCCGCGCTGCTGGTGGAGGAACTGGGCGTGGAGCGTTTCTTCGAGGGCACGACCTTGGCGGCGGAGAGCGCCTTCCACGAACCGTCCGCCGCAGCCGGAGGCGAACCGGTCGCGGGCAACGCGACCGCCCGTGCGGCGGCCCCGGACACTGCGCCCGTGGACAGCCTGCCGGACGACGTGCGCGAAAATCCCATGCGCGAGGACGTGGCCGTGGTTCTGGACTACGGGGTGCGCGGACTGGAGACCTTCCCGGACGGCCGCTTCCGGCCCGCCGAGCCGCTTTCCCGCGCCGAGTTCGTCCTGGTCCTGGAGGACGTGATCGTGCGCGCCACGCGCGACGCCTCCCTGGCCACGCGCAACCTGGGTGCGCCGAGCCCGTTTCCGGACGTGCGGCCCGACCAGCCCTTCTTCAACGCCGCCGTGCTCGCGGTGAGCCGCTCCCTGCTCCAGGCCGACGGGCGCACCGGCCGGTTCGAGCCGCTGGGGCCGGTTCCGGGCGTGGATGCGGTGCTGGCCCTGGCGCAGCTGCGCCAGGACCTGGGCATCTTCTGACGCTGTTTTTCCCGCCGCGCCGGGCCCGCCTGGGGCGCGCCCGGCGCCACGGGATTCCGCTGCATCCCGATTCCGTTTTCCCCGATTCCTTCCCTGCCGTCTTCCTTGGCCCGGATGTGGCCGCGTGCCCGCCGGGCTGGCGTTTTTCGCCGTTCTCCATTATCAACACGGCAAACGCGCGCCCCATGGGCGTGGAGAGAGCAATGACATACGCGCCTATCCATACTTCCGGCCGATCGCCGCTGCGCGCGGCGGTCCTGCTTCCGGTGCTGTGCTGCTGTCTGCTGCTGGCCGCCATCCCGGCCCAGGCCCGGCTGGTGCAGGTGGCCTGGGAAAAGAACGAACTGGCGGCCGAGGCCGCGGGTCTTCCGGCCCCCGGAACGCAGATCGACGGCCAGGCCGCGCCCGCGCCCAAGCCCCTGTCCCCGGCCGAGGAGCGCCAGGCCGCGCGCCAGCGCGGCTTCGTCATGGCCGTGCGCCAGGAGGCCCGGGCCATGCTCCCGGCCGAGATCACGGGCCCGCGCCTGGACGTGCTCGACGGCTACCTGCGGCCCATGGCCGCCGGGTTCGTGCGCAGCTATTCCGAGGTCAGCCTGCAGCGCACGCCCGCGGGCGGCACCATGCTCCTGGACGTGACCCTGGACACCCAGGCCCTCAAGGACCGGCTGCGCCGCCTGGGGCTGCTGCACGCCGGGACCGCGCCCCTGGACTATTCCCTGACCCTGGGCGAGGCGCCCGAGGGCGCGTGGGAGGAGATCGGCCGGTTGCAGGTGCTTTCGGGCCTGAATCCGGCGCAGGGCGCGGTGCCCTCCCTGGAGCTGGCCTGGGAGCCGCAGGGCAGGATGTGGACCGCGCGCCTGACCACGGCCGACGACGTGTACGCCGCCGTCAACGCGGACCTGGACACCCTGTGGGGGGAGATCTGGGGGCGCTGGTTCACGCGCATCGACATGGGCGTGGACACGGCGGGCGAGGTGGTCCTGGAGGTGGAGGGCTGGTACACGCCCGACGGCGTGGAGGCCTTCGACCGGCTGCTGACGGGCTGGCGCTCCGAGGTGGAATCGGCAGTGCTCCTGGACATGGTCATGCGGCCCACGGGCATCACCGCGCGCTGGCGGCTCAAGGTGCTGGACCGCGCCGGGTTGGAGAACCGCCTGGGCGACTACATGCCCCGGCGCAACCTGAGCTACGGATTCCGCGACGCCTATTCCTGAACCACGTCGGGGGACGCCAGCCGATGGGCGGCCCCGAACCCGCGAGGGCGTGCTCTCGAGAGGCGGTCATGACAATGCAGCCGGATGGCGCGAACCGCCCCGGACGCGTGGAGGAATATTTCATGTATTCTGATTTCAAGGATATTTCCGCCTATTACGACGCCCTGTACGTCAAGGACGAGGAATACGCGCCGGAAGCGTCCCGGGTGAAGGAACTGCTCGCCGCGCACGGCGTTCCGGCCCGGGGCGACCTGCTCGTCCTGGCCTGCGGCACGGGCGGCCACGTTCCCTACTTCAAGGACGACTTCAAGGTTTCCGGGCTGGACCTCAGCGAGGACATGCTGGCCCTGGCCCGCAGGAAGTTCCCCGACGTCGCGTTTCACCTCGGGAATCTGGTCGATTTCGCCCTGGACGCGGAGTTCGACGCCATCGTCTGCCTCTACGGGTCCATCGGATTCGTCAGGACCGTGGACAGGCTGCGCGCCGCCATGCGGCGCATCGCCGCCCACCTGCGGCCCGGCGGCGTGGCCCTGGTCACGCCCTGGAGCACCGTGGAGGAGTTCCGGGAGATGCTGGTGGTCGATGCCGTGGACCGGCCGGAACTGAAGATCGCGCGCATGGAACAGGTCCGCCTCAAGGAGCCGAAGGTCGTGGAAGTGACCTTCCATCACCTGCTCGGGGAGGGGACCGACGTGGCCTACCACAGGCAGGCTATGGAAATCGGCCTGTTCTCGCGCGAGGAATACGTGTCCGCCATGGACCACGCCGGGATCGAGGTCGTGGAGGAATACGCCGGAACCGACGTGCGCGGCGGCGCGTACGTGGGCAAACGGGTCGAGGGGTAGGGCCTGCCCGTTTCCGGGCGGTCCCGCACCGGTTGGAACGAAAAACCCCGGAACGCTGGTCGTTCCGGGGTTCGTACTTTCTTGCGAAGAGGAATAAAAGGACTAGGCTTCCTTGTCGGAATCCTTTTCCTTTTTGGGGGTGACGTCGATTTCGTCCGGCTCGTTGCTGGCCTTCTTGAAATTCCTGATGGCCTTGCCGATGCCGCCGCCGATTTCCGGAAGCTTCCCCGCGCCGAAGATCACCAGGACGATGACCAGGATGACGAGGAGTTCCGTAGTGCCTATGGGACCGATCATTGGGCGCCTCCTGTTGTGTTCATGAGCGCTATACACTCGGCCCCTGGTCCAGGTCAAGGAGCGCGCCCATCGAGGCTTATTCGCATCGAAAAAAATACCCGCCTTGCATAATGTTGGCCTTGTACGTATCACCGTCTTGCCCGCGCGCACCCGGGCCGTCGCGACGTTCGCGGCGCACCGGTGCGCATGCCCGGCCCGCGCCCGCGCGGCCCGCACCACCAAGGAAAAGGCGAACCATGGCGGCCACGGTTATATCCATGCCCGGCGTTCATTGCGCGCACTATGCGCGCGGGCGTTGCCTGCGCGAGGAGCGCAGCAACCCCGGCCTGGACGAGTCGCTGCGCTGCACCGTGCTCGCGGGGTGGGTCGAGGCCCTGGATTCCTTCGTCAACCAGGCCGATCGCTTCGGCCTGGACGAAGACACGGCCGTGGCCATCTGGCAGCGCCGTCTGGAGGACCTGCTGCGCCGGGGGCCGCAGTGCCCGAACTTCGTGTGCGGGCCCTACTGCGACTGGCCCGGCGCCCCCTGCGCCCCCGGCGACGAGGACGCCGACGCCGCGGGGGCTGACGACCAGACCCAGGTGGCCTTTGCCTGCGCCCATTCCCTGAACGAACTCTGCCTGCTGTCCCTGCCCCGGTGCGCGGGCGTGTGCGCGCATTTTCGCCCCGCGCCTCCGGCCGACGCCACGGGCCGCCGGGACTGCTCGGGCCAACGGTGAGACCATGAACACGGCTTCCGACCTTCTCTACATCCATTTCCCCGGCTTGTTGCCCGAGGCCGCGCCGCAGGGGCTGCCCGCGGCGGTGCGCTTTCTGGATCCCGGCCTGGGTGCGACTGCGGCCAGTCCCCGTCCTGAAACTGCGGCCGTGCCCGCGCGCGCCTTTCTGCCGCCGGACCTGCCCATGGACCGGCGTCAGGCCGCGCGCTACCTGCGCGACATGCTCGCCCTGGGCCAGGGGTTCAAGCGGCCCGGCGATATCGCCCAGCTCCTGGCCCAGGACGAATCCCTGGCCCTGGGGCCGGATCTGCGCGCGGAATTCGCGGATCTGGACCGCTTCACGGCCGGGTCCGGGCCGAAAGCGGCGGGAGCGTCGGCCCTCGACGCCGCGGCCCTGGCGGGAACCCTGGCCGTGGCGCGACTCACGGCCCAGCGCACCCTGATCCTGGCCGCCGCCACGGAGCGCGAGGAGTGGGAAGCCCGGACTCTGGGCCATGATTTCGACGCGTCCCTGGAGCGTTTCGACGCCTCCCTGGGATTCGACCAGGAGGGCGAGGAGGACGAGGATCGCGCGGTCCTGCAGCGCGGCACCGGACTGCGCGACCTGGCCGGGTCCGGTCCGGCCGCAAGCCGCCGGGTGATTCTGGAGGCCATGGCCGCGCTGCTGCCCGAGAGCGCGGCGCTGGTGACTGCGGATCCCGAGGTCGAGGCCGACTGGGCCGAGGCCGGGGTGGCGCTGGCCCCCCCGGCGGACGGGACTGCCGGAGCCCTGGCCGCAGCGTTGGCCGACTGGCCGGGCCCGGTGCTCGCGGGCCGCGCGCCCCTGTGGCGGCTGGCGGGGCGCCGCCGCCCCCCGGAGAACGCTCCCTGGCTGGAGCGCGACATGGACGTCATCTGCCTGCGCCCGGCCTAGCCGCGCGGGACGAGGTTTTCTCTCATGCTCATCTGTTCCGCGCAGCTCGCGCCGTCCTTTTTTCGGGACGTGGCGGGCGTGATCTTCGATTGCGACGGCGTGCTCTTCGACTCCTGGAACGCCAACAAGACCTTCTACAACGCCGTGCTGGCCGAGCTCGGATTGCCGCCCATGGCCCCCGAGGACGAGGCCTACGTGCATGCCCACGCGGTGCACGAGTCCTACGCGCGCATCGTGCCCGCCGAGCGGCTGCACGAAGTGGGCGAGGCCGCGCGGCGCGTGGACTACGCGGCCAATGTGCTGCCCTCCTTGGAGCTGGAGCCCGGGCTCGTGGACCTGCTCGAGGACCTCATGGCCGCCTCGGTGCGGTTGGGCATCGACACCAACCGCACCACCACCCTGGACATGGTCGTGGAGCGCTTCGGGTTCGAGCGCTATTTCTCGCCCATCGTGGGCGCGCACATGGCCGGGCCCAAGCCCGATCCGGCCAGTGTGGCCCTGATCCTGCGCGAGTGGGGCATCGCGGCGTCCCAGGTGGCCTTCGTGGGCGATTCCTCGGTGGACGAGGCCACGGCCAAGGCCGCTGGGGTGCGCTTTTGGGCCTACAAAAACGGAAACCTGGATGCGGAACTCTATGTGCCCGATTTCCCGACCCTGCGCGCGGCCCTGCAAAAATGTTATGCCGCGTCGTGAGCCGCGACATTTTTTCCTTGATTCTTTGGCGGCTCAACCCCAGAATATGACGCCAAGATCGGCTGCGCCCCGGCGCGCCGCGCCTTCCCATCCTTTTGGCCCATCCCCGGCGTGTCCTGCGCCGGGCCCGGGCGTGCGGAAGGCGACTTCAGGCCGCACCCGAACGGAGGTACGATGTTCGTCTTCGAGAACTTTTTGCAGGCCGTAGCCAGCATCCTGGGCACGGTGCTCGACCTGTATTTCTGGATCGTCATCATTTCCGCGCTGCTTTCCTGGGTCAACCCGGATCCCTACAATCCCATCGTGCGGATTTTGCGCAATCTGACGGAGCCCGTTTTCTACAGGATCAGGCGCTGGATGCCCTTCGTCATGATCGGCGGCATCGACCTGTCGCCCGTGGTGCTCATCCTGGTGATCCAGTTCGCCAAGATCTTCCTGGTCAGGTCCCTGTACCAGTTGTCCATGGGCATGCAGTAGCCGGGCGTGCCGCAAGCCGAGGAGGTAGCCGTGAGCGTCACCCGCATCGACGTGCTGAACAAGACGTTTTCCCGGTCGTTTCGTGGCTACGACCGCGCCGAGGTCGATGTCTTCATGCAGGAGGCGGCCGATGCCCTGGGCGCGCTGGCCGAGGAGAACAAGGCCGTGAAGATGCGCCTGGCCGAGCTGGAGGCCGCCCTGGGCGAGCACCGCGGCCGGGAGAAGACCCTGCGCGACACCCTGCTCACGACCCAGAAGATGACCGAGGAGATGAAGGCCACGGCGCAGAAGGAGGCCCAGCTGATCATCGACGCGGCGCACGCCAAGTCCGAGCACATGGTCAACCAGGGGCACATGCGCCTGGCCCAGATCCACGAGGACATCCAGTCCATGAAGAAACTCAGGGCGCAGTTCGACATGCAGCTCCGCGGCATCATCGATACCTACCTGAAGCTTCTGGACATGAACCAGAAGGAAGAGGAGGAGCTCGACGCCGTGGAATCGAAGATAACGTTCATCCGCAAGGCCGAGGGCATCTAGCGGCCTGCGGAGGCGTCAGCTGGCAAGGACGGGAAGAAACGGGCATTGCCAAAAGAAACTCCCGCATATCTCGCCCGGACACCACAGGGGTCGTGGCGTCTGTGCGTCTGGGTCCAGCCCGGCGCGCGGCGCAGCGAGGTGGCCGGGCTGTACCAGGACCGGCTCAAGCTCAAGCTCGCCGCCCCGGCGGTGGACGACAAGGCCAACCGCGAGTTGGTGCGCTTCGTCGCCTCCCTGGTGGGGGTGCGCGCCTCGGCGGTGCGCCTGGAGCAGGGCAGGGCGAGTCGGAAAAAGACCCTTTGCATCGAATCGGATGCCGAGCCGGATTTCGACGCCGTGACGCACGGCGCCGGCTAGGCGTTGCACCATAGCCAACCCAACAAGGAGAGTCCTCCATGGAACAGCGCGACCTGGTGTTGATTGAGAAGATGGCTTCCCAGGACAGCGAATTGAAGGCTCTGTGGGAAGAGCACCTACTTTATGAGACGCAGTTGGAAAAGCTGGAGAGCAAGCCGTTCCTAACCCCCGCCGAAGAACGCGTGGTCAAGGAAATAAAAAAGAAGAAACTCGGCGGAAAGACGAAAATACAGGCGATACTCGACAGGAGTCGCCAGATGGAGGAATAGCATGGAAATCTCCGGGGCCCGTGTCCTCTTGGAGTGTCTGATCAAGGAAGGGGTCGACGTCGTCTTCGGGTTTCCCGGAGGCGCGGTCATCGATATCTACGACGCCCTTCCGGACTACCCGATCAAGCATATCCTCGTTCGCCACGAGCAGGCCGCGGCCCATGCCGCGGACGGATATGCGCGGGCCTCGGGCAGGGTGGGCGTCTGCCTGGTGACCTCCGGCCCGGGGGCCACCAACACCGTGACCGGAATCGCCACCGCCTATTGCGATTCCATCCCCATGGTCGTGTTCACCGGGCAGGTGCCCAGCCCGCTCATCGGCAACGACGCCTTCCAGGAAGTGGACATCGTCGGCATCACCCGGCCCTGCACCAAGCACAATTACCTGGTCAAGGACATCAAGGACCTGCCCAGGATCATCAAGGAAGCCTTCTACCTGGCCCGCACTGGCCGCCCGGGCCCCGTGCTCGTTGACGTGCCCAAGGACGTGCTGCAGCAGAAGATGCGCCTCAAGTACCCCGAGGGCGAGCCGCAGATGCGCAGCTACAACCCCAACTACAAGCCCAACCTCAACCAGTTGCGCAAGGCCATGACCCTGCTGGCCAAGGCCAAGCGGCCCCTGATGTACATCGGCGGCGGCGTGATCATGGCCGACGCCCACGAGCAGGTCATGAGGCTGGCCAGGGCCTGCCGCGTGCCTGTCACGGCCACGCTCATGGGCCTCGGGGCCATGCCCGGCGACGATCCGCTCTTCCTCGGCATGCTCGGCATGCACGGCACCTACGCCGCGAACATGGCCGTCTACAACTGCGATCTGCTCCTGGCCGTGGGCGCGCGCTTCGACGACCGTGTCACCGGCAAGCCCGGCACCTTCGCGGCCAAGGCCAAGATCGTGCACGTGGACATCGATCCCACCTCCATCCGCAAGAACGTGCAGGTGCACGTGCCCGTGGTCTCGGACTGCCGGCTGGCCCTGGAGGGCATGCTCGGCATCCTCGCGGACTGGGACGGACAGACGGACTGGGAGGCCAAGCACGCCGAGTGGCTGGCCCAGACCTCGGAGTGGGCCGCCAGCCATCCCCTGAGCTACGACCGCGCCGCCTCCGGGCCTGTGAAGCCGCAGTACGTGGTGGAGACCATCTACGAGTTGACCAGGGGCGACGCGATCATCACCACCGAGGTGGGCCAGAACCAGATGTGGGCCGCGCAGTTCTACAAGTTCCAGCGGCCGCGCACCCTGCTGACCTCCGGCGGGCTCGGCACCATGGGCTACGGCTTTCCCGCGGCCATCGGCGCGCAGATGGCCTTTCCGGACAGGCTGGTGGTGGACATCGCCGGCGACGGCTCCATCCAGATGAACATCCAGGAACTGGTCACCGTGGTCTGGAACCGGCTGCCCGTGAAGATCGTGATCCTGAACAACGGGTGCCTGGGCATGGTCCGGCAGTGGCAGGAACTGTTCTACAAGGGCAACTACTCCTCGACCTGTTTCGAGGCCCAGCCGGACTTCGTGAAGCTCGCCGCGTCCTACGGGGCCAAGGGCTTTCTCGTGGAAACCACCGAGCAGGTCGCGCCCGTGCTGCGGGAGGCCTTCGCCCTGGACGGGCCGGTCGTCGTGGACGTGCGCGTGACGCCCGGTGAAAACGTCTACCCCATGGTCCCGTCCGGCGCCTCGCTGAGCGAGATGCTGTTGGTGTAGGAGAATACGGCATGCGACACGTGCTTTCCGTGCTCATGGAAAACGAACCCGGGGTGCTCTCGCGCATCTCCGGGCTGTTCAGCGGCCGCGGGTTCAACATCGAATCCATCAACGCCGCGCCGACCCTGGAGAAGGGCGTCACCAGCATGACCATCACCACCATCGGGGACGAACTGATCCTCGAACAGATCGTCAAGCAGCTGCGCAAGCTGGTCTCGGTCATCAAGGTGGTGGACCTCACGGACATCCCCGCGGTGGAGCGCGAGATGGTGCTCATCAAGGTGGCCGCCAGCGACTCGCGCCGCGCCGAGATCATGCGCATCGTGGACATCTTCCGCTGCAAGGTGGTGGACGTATCCATCGACGAGATGGTCATCGAGGCCATCGGCGACTACGGGAAGATCCAGGCCATTTTCAATCTGCTACAGCGGTACGGCATAAAGGAAGTGGCCCGCACCGGGACCGTCGCCATGAAGCGGTCCATGCAGACGATGGAAGAATAGGACGCATTCATCGACAACCATCCGGGGGCCCTTTCGGCGGGCCCCCGGGTCCGTCCGACCCCGCTTTCGGGCCTCCGGGCAACACCTCAAGGAGTAAGGTTATGAAAGTCTACTACGAAAAGGACGCCGATCTCGGCGTGCTCAAGGACAAGACCGTCGCGGTCATCGGCTACGGCAGCCAGGGCCACGCCCATGCGCAGAACCTGCGCGATTCCGGCTGCAACGTCATCGTGGGCCAGCGCCCCGGCTCGGCCAGCTACGACCTGGCCAAGGAGCACGGCTTCGAGCCCATGAGCGCGGCCGAGGCCGCGGCCAAGGCCGACTGCATCATGATTCTGGTCCCGGACCAGCACCAGGCCGACCTCTATCTCAACGACGTGGCCCCGGGCCTGAAGGACGGTGACACCCTGTTCTTCGCCCACGGCTTCAACATCCACTTCCAGCAGATCAAGGCGCCCAAGGGCGTGAACGTGGTCATGGTCGCGCCCAAGGGCCCGGGCCATCTGGTGCGCCGCGTGTACACCGAGGGCGGCGGCGTGCCGTGCCTGGTGGCCGTGCACCAGGATGCCGACGGCAAGGCCATGGACATCGCCCTGGCCTACGCCAAGGGCATCGGCGGCACGCGCTCCGGCGTCATCGAGACCACCTTCAAGGAAGAGACCGAGACCGACCTCTTCGGCGAGCAGGCCGTGCTCTGCGGTGGCCTGTCCTACCTCATCCAGGCCGGTTTCGAGACCCTGGTGGAGGCCGGGTACCAGCCCGAGATCGCCTATTTCGAGTGCCTGCACGAGGTCAAGCTGATCGTGGACCTGATCTACGAGGGCGGCTTCAAGAAGATGCGCAACTCCATCTCCGACACGGCCGAGTACGGCGACTACACCCGCGGCCCGCGCGTGATCACCGACGAAACCAAATGGGAGATGGGCCAGATTCTGTCCGAGATCCAGTCCGGCAAGTTCGCCAGCGAGTTTATCATGGAGAACAAGGCCTGCGGCCGGGCCAACTTCCTGACTACGCGCCGCCTGCAGTCCGAGACCCAGATCGAGGAGGTCGGGGCCAGGCTGCGCGCCATGATGACCTGGCTGCAGAAGTAGCGAACGGCTGCGAATGGCGGAACGCGGCGGCAAGAGCCCTCCTGCGGGCTTGATCCGCTCCGTGCTCCGAATGTATCCTGGGGCCGTGCACGAGAGGTGCGCGGCCCTTTTCTTGCTTCCTGCCAATTTCAACCACCGTCCGCGCCTTGCGCGGGCGTCAATGGGGAACCATGACCACACGCGACCAGAAGACCATGCTCGACCTGGCCCGGGCCATCGACACCTTCACCACCCAGGACCTCACGGCCCTGGGCGTGAGTCCACAATTTTTCGCGGCCCAGCAGAAGGTGCTGCCCGGGCCCATGTGCCTGGGCGCGGCGGACCGCATCCTGTCGGCCCTGCCGCCCAAGGGCGGACGGGTGATCATCGCCACGGGCTTTCCCATGGGCGCGGGCGTGCCCGAGACCGACGGTCCCGTGGGCGCGGCGTTTCTGGCGCGCGCCCTGTACCGCGCCGTGGGCGCGCAGACGGTCATCGTCACGGACGAGGGCTGGGAGAACGTGGTCGGCGCGGCCTGCATCGGCGCGGGCATCTCGCCCCAGCCCCTGCGTTCCGGCGGCGTGCGCGAGGAGCACTACCTGCGCCAGGTCTTCATCCGCACCGTGCCGCGCGATCGCGCCGAGAGCCATGCAGTGGGCGAACGCATCCTCGACGACATCGACCCGCACCTGATGATCGCGGTGGAGCGGCCGGGCAAGAACGAGATGGGCCGCTACCACGGCATGAACGGCCGCACTCTGGAAGGTTGGGTCGCGGACCTGGACCACATGTTCGAGAAGGCGCGCGAGCGCGGCATCACCATCCTCGGCGTGGGCGACGGCGGCAACGAGCTGGGCATGGGGCTGATCCAGGACGCGGTGCTGCGCGTGCTGCCCCAGGCCCGCAGCTGCGGCTGCGGCTGCGGCGGCGGCACGGCGGCCGTGACCCCGGCCGACTTCCTGGTGGTCTCCTGCGTGTCCAACTGGGGCTGCACGGGCATCATCGCGGCCCTGGCCCTGACCCTGGGGCGCATGGACATCATGCACGAGCCCGAGTGGGAGCAGCGCGCCATCGAGCTCACGGCCAATGCGGGCGGCGTGGACGGCGGGAGCCTGTCGCCCGTGCCCGCGGTGGACGGCATTCCGGCCCTGGAGTGGGCCGGGCTGGTGCGCGCCATGCGCGGCATGGTCCGGCGCGGCATGGACATCGGCGCGGACTGGCGCACCATCCTGCAGAGCGAAATGAAGGCCTAGCGCGCCCGGCGCGCCGTTCCACGGACCGCAACGCGAAGGGCCCGGCTCTCCAGGGGGAGCCGGGCCCTTCGGCGTTTGCGCGGCCGGGCGGGCGGGACGCTAGCCCGCGACCTCGTATTCGGCGTCCAACCGGTCGGAGACGAACATGTGCCCGGGGGCGTGGGTGATGGCCAGGTCCGGCTTGGCGTTCATCAACGCCACCTGCGGGGTCACGCCGCAGGCCCAGAAGACCGGGGTTTCTCCGGCCTTGACCTCCACGGCGTCGCCGAAGTCCGGGCGCATGATGTCCGCCACGCCTATGGCCGCCGGATCGCCCGCGTGGATGGGCGCGCCGTGCACCGCCGGATAGCGGCCCGTGATCGAGTAGGCCGTCTCCACCAGCGCGTCCGGGATCGGGCGCATGGACACGACCATGTTGCCCCGGAAGGGCCCGGCGCTTGCGCAGGCGATGTTGGTCACGAACATGGTGCAGTTGGTGCCCAGTTCCACGTGGCGCAGCCGGATGCCCGCGTCCATGAGCCCGCCCTCGAAGGTGAAGCTGCAGCCGATCAGAAAGGTCACGAGGTCGTCTCGCCACACGTCGCGCACGTCCGTGGCCTCCTCGAACTCGCCCCTGCGCCAGACGCGGTAGCGCGGCAGGTCCGTGCGCACGTCCGCGCCCGGGGCCAGGTGCACGGGCTCGGCCCCGTGCTCGATGACCTCCAGCAGGGGGCAGGGCTTGGGGTTCTTTTCGCAGAAGGTGCGGAAATCGACGGCCAGGTCGCGCGGCAGGATGGCCATGTTGGCCTGGACATGGCCGGGGCACAGGCCCGGCGTGGGCCGGTCGAAGCGGCCTTCGCGAGCGGCCATGCGAAGTTCGCGGGGAGAGGCGAAGGTGGTGCTCATGATTCACTTCCCGGTTGAGGTGGGGGGAGCGGGGTGTCGGGTGCGGGGTGCAGGACAAGGCGCATCTCGTTGGTCGGAACAAAGCCCAGGGCGACGTAGAGTTCACGGGCCGCCGGGGCGGCGTGCAGGGTCACGGCGGCCACGCCCGAGGCGCGGGCCAGGTCCAGGGCCTCGGCCGCCAGGCGGCGGGCCAGGCCTCTGCGCCGGTGTTCGGGGCGGGTGAAAAGGCTGGAGAGAAAGGCGTAGCCGCCCTCGAGGTTCCAGGGCTTGGCCGGCAGGTGGTAGAAGCTCAGGGCCACGCAGGCCACGGGCTCGCCCTCGTCGGGCCCGCCCTCGGGCGCGATGGCCAGCCAGGCGACCATGCGCCCGGTGCGCAGGTCCTCGGCCAGCACGCGCCTGTCGGCTTCGGCAAAGGTTTCGGCACGCTCCGCGGGGCCAGGGGGCACGAGCCCGAGAGCCCGGAACATGGCCAGCCGGAAGGCGCCGAGCGTGGCCACGTCCGTCGGGTCGGCGCGGCGCAGGACGTAGCGCCGGGCGCGGGGCGCGGGATGTTCGGAAGGGGCGGGCGTGGGCCCGGGGGCTGCTGCGGCGCACATGGCGCGGAGAATATCCCAGCCCGGTGCGCCCCGCAAGACGGGAGAGGGCGCACCGGGCTGGCGGGAACCGGCGAGGAGAGCCCGGAAAAAACGTGGTGGCGAACCGGCCCGGTAAGAGGGCGGCAGGGCCGTCGGAAACGGGCTAGGCGGGCAGGGCCATGCCCGCGTCGGCCCCGAGCCAGGGCAGTTCGTCCTCGTCGCGGGAGTCGTCGGCCGCTCTGCCCGGGGCCTTGCCCGGGGTCCAGGCGGCGTCCGGTTCGAAGCCGGAAAAGCCGAGCCCGGCGAAGAGTTCGCGGCCCTTGTCCGTGGCGTGCAGGGAGATGTCCTGCACCCCGGCCAGGCGACAGTGGTCCACGGCCGAGTTCACCAGCCGCGCAGCCAGCCCCAGGCGGCGGTGCCCAGGCCGGGTGTACACCCCGGCCACGTAGGCGTGCAGGCCGCCGGAATCCCACAGTCGCGGCGGGCGCACGGCAAAGGCCATCAGCAGGCAGGCGGCGGCGTTGCCGCGGCCGTCCACGGCCACCCAGGCCGCCAGCCGCCCCGCGTCCATCTCGTGGGCCAGGGCGCGGGCGTCCAGTTGGAGCCGGTGTTCCTCCGTGCCGCCGCCCGTGAGTTCGTCAATGAGTTCGGCGCGCAGGGCCGCGAGCAGGGGAGCATCCTCGGAACCGGCGTAACGAAGGGCGTACATGGCGTCTCCTTTGGTCTGGCGCGCCGCCGACGGACCGGAGTGGTCCGCCGGGAGGCCTCGGGGAGTGCCGCCGGGAGCCGCTCCTGGCCGGGCCGCCTCGCGGGCGGCCGGGAACGGGCGGTCCGGCGGCCTGGGCCGGGTCGATCGGTCACGGTTTCGTCTTCCTAGCCGCGCCGTGTCACCGGCGCGTGTCGCCCGGGTTACGGTTATGCGGTCTAGACTTTTTCTAAATGTCTAAAGGAATCACCGCGCGCGCCGAAGAGAGGGTAGGCGGACCGGTCCGGGGGCGACGTGCCCGGGGGACCCGACGCCGTGGACGTCAGCATCTCAGCATCGGCTGCGCGCGCGGTTTGCCCGGCGCCCGGCCTCGAAGGAGGGGGGGACATGACCGGCGTCATCGCCCTGGATATCTACCGGCGACGCAAGTACGCCCGGCGCGGCATCGGCGCGCTGCTCGCGCCCGCACCGCCGCGCATCAACGACGGCGCGCTCCTGGGCCGCAACTACGCCACCCTGGAAGGCATGGTCTTCGGCGTGCTCAAGGTCCGCGAAATCCTGGACTGGCACCTGGGCACGGACGACGGCCCGACGGAAGTGGACGGGACCTGGGACGTCAACCCGGACTCGGGATCGGAGGCGGGCCCGGACTCGGGACACGGAGGCTCCGTGGACTGGCAACGCATGCTCCTGCTCCTGCTGGATTCCTGCCAGAACCAGGGGCCGGACGCGCGCATCCGGCGGGCCATGCTCGTGGGCGAGCTCAAGCGCACCGTCACCCTGGCCATGACCCCGGCCAACCGCAAGGACCTTTCCAACGCCCTGCTTCTGCTCGACCTCATCCTGCGCGCTTCGGACTACGCCGAGCGCCAAACGGCGCGTTCGACCTGACGCGCGGCGCAACCGCAAAAAAACGGCCCGGTCCCCGCAGGGGGATCGGGCCGTTCGCGTTTCATATGCGCTCGCTGCGCCTAGAACAGGGTGCCGTCCGTATGGCGCTTCCAGCATTCGGCCGCGCTCAGGGCCGTGAGCACGGTGCGCTCCATGAGGCTGGCGCGGACCATGTACTCCTCGTGGGAATGGTCCTTGTCCCCGCAAGGGCCCATGCCGTCGATGACCGGACAGCGCGCCTCGGCGATGAAGTTGGCGTCGGACACACCGCCCCGGAATTCCTCCTCGATCTCTTGGCCCAGGGCCGCGCCCGTCTCGCGCACCACGGCGAAGAGCGTGCGGTTGGCGCGGTTCTGCTCCATGGCCGGGCGCTCGGAGACCACGGCGTAGCTGCCGTGCGTGCCCGGGGCGTGGGCCGCCTCGACCACGTGGCGCACGGCCTGGTCCAGGTGGCGGCCGTCGGCGCGGTACACGTGGCGCGTGTCCACCAGGGCCTCGGCGCGGTCGGGCACGATGTTCGCGGCCGTGCCGCCACGCACCGCGCCCACGTTGACCGAAAGCCCTTTTTCCGGCTCGTTGAGCGCCTCCAGCCCCACGATCTTGTGGGCCATGGCCAGGATCGCCGAGCTCTTGCCCTGGCCGCGCCCGCCGATCACGCCAGGATGCGCGGCCTTGCCCTCCACGTCCACGCGGTAGGTGACCTTGCCCTTGCGGCCCGTGACCACCTCGCCGCCCAGGCCGCCGCACTCGAAAACGAAGGCGAAGGCCGAACGCGCGGCTTCGCGCAGGATCGCGTCGCGAGAGTGCAGGGAACCGGTCTCCTCGTCGGAGTTGAAGAGAAAGGCCACGGGCATGTCCGCAAGCAGCCCCAGATGCCCCAGGGTCGCGGCGGCGTACATGGCGACCACCAGCCCGCCCTTCATGTCGATGACGCCCGGGCCCACGACCTTGGGCCCGGCCGGGCGCACGCAGTCGAAGCCGCAGGTCTCCGGGAACACGGTGTCCATGTGCCCGCAGAAGAGGATCTGCTTCTCGTGCCGCTGGCAGGCCTCGGTGCGCACCAGGAGGATGTCGCCGACCTCGGCGCGTTCCTCGACCTCCACGGTCACGCCGCCGGGCAGGTCGATGTCCAGGAAGGCCTGGCGGATGGCCCGGCCCACTTCGTTGGTCCCGTCGCGGTTGGGCGTGTGGCTGTTGATGCCGCAGAGCTGCCCCAGGAGCGAAAAGAGCTCCCATTCCTTCTGCGCCACAAAGGCGCGGGCCTGTTCGATCACTTGCCGTCCCCGTACTTGTTGAAGGCGAAGTCCGTGTCGTCGGCGTAGGCCGCCGGGTCCGCGTCCGGATAGCGCGTGGTCTCGCCGGACCAGGGCTTGCGCAGCACGACCACGCCGTCGCCGCGCTCCACGAGGTTGTCGCGGTGCAGGGGAATCTTGCCCCCGGCCGCGGCGATGTAGCGCGGCACCGCGTCGCCGGAGATGTTGCCGTACATGCCCTCGACGATGTCGCGGCCCTGTTCCACGGGCACGCGCATGTGGAAGTACTGGGGGTTCCGGTAGGAACAGTTGAAGATGTAGTAGGGCCGCACGTAGGATTCCTGGATGGTCTCGCAGAGCTTCCACATCTTGGCCTTGGAGTCGTTGATGCCCCGCAGCAGCACGGCCTGGTTGAGCACGGCGAAGACGCGCCCCGAGATGCGCTTGAAGGCCTCGCGCGAGACCGGGGTGATCTCCTGGGCCGTGTTGATCTGGGTGACCACGCGCAGGGGCTTGCGGTCGTTGGACCCCTCGAGGATGTCCAGGAGCTCGGCGTCCACGCGCTGGGGCGTGGTCACGGGCACGCGGGTGCCCAAGCGCTTCAGGCGCACGTGCTCGATGGCGTCGAGCTTTTCCAGGAACCAGCGCAGGTTGGTGTTGGAGAGCATGAAGGCGTCGCCGCCGGTGATGAGCACGTCGCGGATGCGTTCGTTTTTCGCGATGTAGTCCAGGGCTTCCTGGTAGGCCGCGCGCGGAAAAGTGCGGTCCTCGGAGCCGATGTGCGCGATGCGCAGGCAGTGCGTGCAGTACATGGCGCAGATGTTGGTGACCTTCACGGCCACCACGCGCGGGTAGAACTGGTCCACCAACCGCGCGGGGGAGTGGTCCGAGGCCACGGGCGGGATCTCCTCGCCCACGGTATCGACCATTTCGGCCGTGGGTACGGCCTGCAGCAGCACCGGGTCGTTGGCCGCGCCGGGCATGATCAGCGAGGCGTAGTAGGGCGTGGCGCGCATGCGGTAGCTCTTGGTCACGCGGGTGACGTCGCGGATGGCGTCGGCGGGCAGGTCGATGCACCGGGCCAGGGTCTCCACGTCGTTGATGGCGTACTGCAACTGGCCGTTGAAGGAGTTCCAGGCCGCCTCATCCATGCCGAGGGCCTTCTTGATGCGCGCCTGGTTCTCCAGGATGCGGTCCCAGAGCTCGATGCCGCTGGGGGCCTCCACGTCCTTGGCCGCCAGGTAGGCGTCCACGCGCGCGTTGGCCGCGTCGCGGATCTCCAGGGCGCGGCCAACGCGGCCGCCCACGGTGACGCGGTGCTCGTCGATGGCCGCGTGGCGCGCGGCCAGGGCGGCCAGATCCTCGCGGCCGAAGCCCGCCGAGGCCGGGGACGCGTTCTCCTGTTCGCGCGCGGCCTTGAGGGCCGAGAAAAAGTCCACGATGGGCTGGGTGAGGTCCGCGGCGGCCGCCGCGTCGTACAGGGCGCGCAGGGTGTTTTTGGTCTGCGCCGAGGCCTCGCCGGAGCCCGAGTCCAGCCGTTCGAACAGGGTCCTGGTCAGGGCGTCGAGTTCCGGGGCGTTGTCCTGTTGCATGTCCGCTCTCCTTTTTGGGGTTGCGGGTCGGAGGGTTGGGGGGGGCAGGGGTTCGGGGCCAGGCCCAGATAGGTGAACCCCCGGGCCGTGTTGCCGTTCATGGTCGTGAAAAGGTGCTCCTCCCGGTGCGCGACGGCGAAGGGTGCGAGCAGTTCGTCGATCCAAGCCGGATCATGGTGCCGCACCAGGGCGTTGCCGTCCACCTCGAACACGCCGTAGGTGCCGTGCACCGGGGCGAAGCGCGCGTAGCGCTCGCGGTTGCGCGCGTCGTCGCCCAGGAGAAAGTCGTTGACCAGCAGGGCTCCGCCGGGCCTGAGCACGCGGCGCGCCTCGGCCACCACGGCGCGCTGGTCCGCGTCGCGCACCACGCAGGTGAGCACGGCCAGCAGGACCACGGCGTCGAAGGAGGCGGCGGCGAAGGGCAGGGCCAGGGCCGAACCGACGGCTAGGGGCGCGGCCAGCCCCATGGCGCGGCCGCGCGCGAGCGCCGCGTGGGCGAAGTCCGCGCCCACGGGGCGGTAGCCCAGGTCCGCGAGCTCGGCCAGGGTGCGGCCGTAGCCGCAGCCCGCGTCCAGCACGCGCGCGCCGCGCGGCACCAGGCGGGTGAAGGGTTCGACGGCCAGGGGCGTGGTGTAGGTTTTGACGGACGAGACGCGTTCCCAGTAGGCGCGTTGGTCCACGGGCCCTTCGCGGAGCCCGGCGAACGGCCCGCTGGGCGGAAGCCGGGCCGCCGTGGAGGGTGAGGCAGGAGCAGGGGAGGGGGCTTGGGGGCGTTTTTCTGGGTTGGGGGCCATGTCCGTTTCCTGCGGGCCGGGGGTCAGGCCTCGGCGCGCACCGAGCGCATGAGCTGTTCCTCGCCCTGTCGCAGCCGTTCGAGCATGCGCCGGCGCGAGGAGTCCACGGCGACCACGCGGCCCAGGAAGGTGCCGGGTTTGACGATCATGTCCGTGCCCACGTGTTCCAGGATCAGGTGCCCGCCCGAGCCGCCCGAGGCAGCGCGCCGGAAGAGGTCGCGCTCGCCCATGGTCTGGTAGATGTTGTGCGCCGTGCGGATGGAGTGGTCCACCTTGTTGTTGTAGGTGCCCCAGTGCAGCTTGCAGCCGCACGAGGCGTCCAGACACTCGGGCGAGGCGGGCGTGTTCTCCGGAAAACGGTTCCGGGTCACGGCGAAGTATTCCAGCTCCAGGAGGTTGGGCGAACCCTCGGGCAGGAGGTTCTCCATGGCGCAGCAGAATTCCATGGTCGTGCCCTGCTTGCGCGTGTTGGCCTCGATGAAGAAGGGCCGCCCGTCCGGGGTGACGATGAAGTCGCAGCCGAAGATGCCCCGGTAGCCGCGCTTGCCGAGCAGCCGGCCCACGGTGCGGGTGTGCTCGCAGAGTTCCTCCTGCACGCGCACGTCGAGCACCGAGGGAAAGGTGGAGCCGCGGAAGGCGTTGCCGTTCTCGATGCGCTGGTCCGCCACCCCGGCCACGAACACGTCGTCCTCGTTGGCCACCACGGCGAGCACCGTGGGGTCGTAGTCGTGGATCATGTAGCGGCTGACGAAGCAGTAGGCCTCCTCGTCGGTGAAGCGACCGGTGACGTCCTCCTGGGTGCGCGTGACCATGGAGCCCATGCCCGCGGCGCTGTATTCCAGGGAGACGAAGATGCCGTCGGCCCACTCGGGCCTGAGGCGCGCGGTGAGCTCGGCGAGCTGCGTCGCCCCGTGGCAGATCTGGTAGTCCGGAATGGGAATGTGTCCGCGAAAGGTGTTGTACTGCCAGATCTTGTTGTTGAACTTGGCGGCCAAGAGCGGGTCGGGCCCCAGGAGCCTGACCCCGGGAATGCGCGTGAGCGTGAATTCCGGCTTGGACTCGAACATCCAGACGTAGAGCTCGTCCTGGCTCTGCAGGATGGAACTGGCGGTCTCGCGCACGAAGGCGTTGGCCGAGACGTGGCGCGCGAAGCGGGTGATGGGGATGCGCATGGACACGCGCGAGCGGGCCGTGATGCCCTGGGCGAAGGCCTCGGGGTTGATGACGATGATGTTGTCGTGGGGGTAGTCTTCCAGGACGTCGGAGACGATGGAGATGATCCTGGTCTTGCGCTCGGTGTGCCGACCGATGGCCTGGTGCACGAACTCGTTGAGTCCGTAGGCCTTCATTTCGCCCACATAGAAGACGTAGTAGGTGTCCGGATCGAGGCGGACATTGGTGAAGATGATGTCGTTCATTGGGGCGGTCCGGCACAGCAGGCGCAATGGGGCGGCAGTATAGTCCTTCGACCCGGAGCATGCAACCGGAAGATGGATATTTTTACATTTATAGCATTTCACCGCAAGAGTCTACATTTTGGAAATTCTGCGTCCACATTGACAATTTCAGGTTTCTTCTGCTACTTCATTCGACAGAATGCCGAAACCCCGCGGTGTTGCCGACGGGGCGGCCAGGGCCGTCAGGTCCGCTTTTTCTTTTTGTCCTACCGTTGGGGAGGCCCCGGGCGCGTTGCGCCCGGGCGTACGCGATGACGGCAACTCACTAACCATCGAGGAGGCTTTCCGATGAAGAAACTTGTCACCCTATGCGCCGTTGCGAGCCTGACGCTGCTTTTGGCCATGGCCTCGCTGGCGTCCGCCAAGACGACCTTCGTGACCATCGGCACCGGCGGCATCACCGGCGTGTACTATCCCACCGGCGGCGCCATTGCCAAGATCGTGAACCAGAAGCGCGACGTCTACGGCATCCGCGCCACGGTCGAGTCCACCGGCGGCTCCGTGTTCAACATCAACGCCGTGCTTTCCGGCGACCTGGACTTCGGCGTGACCCAGTCCGACCGCCAGTACCAGGCCGTCAAGGGCCTCGAAGAGTGGAAGGACCGTGGCCCCCAGAAGGACCTGCGCGCCGTGTTCTCCATCCATCCCGAGACCATCGTGCTCTGCGCCGCCGAAGACGCGGGCATCAAGACCGTCGCCGACCTCAAGGACAAGGTCGTGAACCTGGGCAACCACGGCTCCGGCACCCTGCAGAACTCCATCGACGCCCTGGTCGCCGTGGGCATCGATCCCGAAAAGGACATCAAGGCCGAGTACATCAAGGCCGCCGAGGCCCCGGGCCTGCTCCAGGACGGCCGTCTGGACGCCTTCTTCTACACCGTGGGCAACCCCTCCGGCGCCATCAAGGAAGCCACCGCGGGCAAGCGCAAGGTACGCATCCTCGACGTGACCGGTCCCGGCGTGGCCAAGGTCGTCAAGGAGAAGCCCTACTATGCCGAAGCCACCATCGCCATCAGCGACTACCCCGGCGCGGCCAACGACAAGGACGTCAAGACCTTCGGCGTGAAGGCCACCCTGGTCACCTCGGCCAAGGTGCCCGCCGACGTCGTCTACGCGATCACCAAGGAAGTCTTCGAGAACTTCGACCAGTTCAAGAGCCTGCACCCGGCCTATGCCCACCTGACCAAGGAGAGCATGCTGGAAGGCCTGTCCGCCCCCATTCACGAGGGCGCCATGCGCTATTACAAGGAAGCCGGCCTCCTCAAGTAAGTCGTTTCCGTTCCGCGGACCGGACGGGCCCCGCGCCCGTCCGGTCCGCCGTTCCACATTTCTCCGTCCGGCGCCGCGCCCGTTTTTCGGGCTCGGCGTTCGGCGTGCGGTGGGCGGGCCCGGCCCGTCGCGCCGGCGGGTGCGGCCCGCGAAAACAAACGAATAGGGATGCCGAGTATGCCGCCGAATGTCGATGAACAAAACCTCACGGGAGTGGAATACGCGCAGCAGCTGGCCGAGACCGAATCCGGCCTGGGCTGGGCCGGAAAGGGGTTCCGCAGGAATCTGACCATCGTCATCGCCGTGACGTGGTCCATCTTCCAGCTCTGCATCGCCAGTTGGCTGCTGCTGGACTCCATCTACATCCGCGCCATCCACCTGGCCTTCGGCCTGATCCTCATCTATCTCAACATCCCCTTCATCAAATATCATCCCAAACGCAGGCCCGACCTCAAATACTTGCTGCTTTTCGGACGCATCACCTTTCTGGACATCCTGCTCGGCGTGGCCTCGGTGGGCGCGGCCCTCTACATCGTGCTCGACTACGACGGCATCGCCATGCGTTACGGCATGCCCATCGAGCGCGACATCATCCTCGGCGTGGTCCTGGTGGTCACGCTGCTGGAGGCCACCCGGCGCATCATCGGCCCGGCCCTGCCGGTCATCGCCCTGGGTTTCATCGCCTACGCCTTCGCCGGGCCCTACATGCCCGACGTCATCGCCTTCAAGGGCGTGTCCCTGGACCGCTTCGTGGGCCAGATGTCCATGAGTTCCGAGGGCATCTACGGCATCCCCCTGGACGTGTCCGCGACCATCGTCTTTCTCTTCGTGCTCTTCGGCACCATGCTGGAGAAGGCCGGAGCGGGGAATTACTTCATCAAGCTGGCCCTGTCCCTGCTCGGCGGCTTCAAGGGGGGCCCGGCCAAGGCCGCCATCCTGGGTTCCGGCCTCACGGGCATGGTCTCGGGCTCGTCCATCGCCAACATCGTGACCACCGGCACCTTCACCATCCCGCTGATGAAGAAGGTCGGCTATCCGGCCACCAAGGCCGCGGCCATCGAGGTCGCCGCCTCCACCGACGGCCAGCTCGCCCCGCCGATCATGGGCGCGGCCGCCTTCATCATCGCCGAATACGTCAACGTGCCCTACGTGGACGTGATCAAGGCCGCGGCCGTTCCGGCCTTCGTGTCCTACGCCTCGCTTCTGTACATCTCGCACGTGGAGGCCTCCAAGCTGGGCCTGCGGGGCATGCGGCGCTCCGAACTGCCGCCGCTGTTCAAGACCCTGTTCTCCGGCGTGCACTACCTCATTCCCCTGTGCATGCTGCTCTACGAACTGGTGGTCCTGCGCCACTCGCCCGAGCTGGCGGCCTTCAACGCCATCGTGGTCCTCGCGGCGGTCATGCTCGTGCAGAAGCCCGTGATGGCCATGCGCGCCAATCGTCCCGTGGGCCCGGCCATCCTGGAAGCGCTCGGCGACGTGTTCATCTCCCTGGCCGACGGCGCGCGCAACATGGCGGGCGTGGCCATGGCCACGGCCGCGGCGGGCATCATCGTGGGCGTGGTCGCCCTGGGCCTGGGCGGGCTCATCACCCAGATCATCGACGTGCTCTCGGCAGGGAACATCTACCTGATGCTCGTCATCACGGCCGTGGCCAGCCTGATCATCGGCATGGGGCTGCCGACCACGGCCACCTACATCGTCATGGCCTCGCTCACGGCCCCGGCCATCGTGCACATCGGCGGCGACTACGGGTTCATCGTGCCGCTCATGGCCGCGCACCTGTTCTGCTTCTTCTTCGGCATCCTGGCCGACGACACCCCGCCCGTGGGCCTGGCGGCCTACGCCGCGGCGGCCATTGCGGAGTCCCCGCCCATTCCCACGGGAATCCAGGGATTCCTCTACGACATCCGCACGGCCATCCTGCCGTTCATGTTCATCTTCAACCACGACCTGATCCTGCACGACATCGACAGCTTCCCGATGGCGATCATGATCTTCGTCACGGCCTGCATCGGCAACTTCGCCTTTGCCTCGGCCACGCAGGGCTGGCTGCGGACCAACAACCGCTGGTACGAGATCCCCTTCATGCTTTGTATCACCCTGGTCATGCTCCGGCCCGACGCCACGGCGGACCTGCTCGGCGTGCCCCACGAGCAGCGCTACTGGTGCTGTCTCATCGGCATCGCGCTCTTCGGGCTGCTCTATCTGGCCCAGGGCCCCCGGGCCAGGGCCAACAACCCCAAGCGCGTGGCTGCCTGGTAGTCGTCCGAGAGCCGCACGGCAACGCCCGCCCCACGGCCGCGCCCCCGGGCGCGGCCGTTTTTTTCGTGCGCCGCGCGGGCCGAAAGGGCGGGGCCGGGCCCGCGGCCCGGGCGGCCGCGCCGTTCCGGGAATCGGGGGCGGCGGGATCGTCCAGACGATACGCAACATCCGGAATGAGTTGCCTTGGTTGCGCACAGCTGGCATAGTGCGAGTGGGGACGGGGTGGCTAGCGGATGGACGGCACTCCCGCACGATGTCCCCGCACCCCCCGATTACAGCGCCATGAGCACATCGACCGTCATCATTCTCGTCGCCGTCTATGCCCTGTTGCTCGCCGCCTACTACGTGGTCATGAAGTTCCAGCGCGCCGGGCGCTGGTACGGGTTGTCGCAGAGCGATTCCCTGCAGTTCATGAAGCGCGAGATGGAGGAGAAGGGCTACGACACCAAGGCCATCGACTTCTGGGTGGAGCAGGAGATGATGATGATGGAGCAGCATCGGCGCAGGCTCGAGGACCAGGCCATCAAGCACGACACGCTCTTCTTCATGTGCTGGATCATGACCCTGATCACCTTCATCCTTCTGCTCTCCTGACCATGGCCCCCTCCGGTCCCCAGCCCGAGTCGCAGGCCGCGCCGAGATCCGACTCCAGATCCGTTTCCGGCGCGCCGCCCGCCGCCGCGCCGGTCTCCGGGGCGTCCTCGGCGCGCTCCGGCCCCCCGCCCGGAGCGGGCCGCGCGCAGCGCTCCCTGGGGCTGCGCGTGCTCCTTGGGCTGGCGGCCTTCGTCATCGTGGTCGCGGGCATGCGCGCGGCCGAGCCGTTGATGGCGCCGTTCCTGCTCGCGGCCTTCGTGGCCGTGGCCGCCGCGCCGCCGCTGTTCTGGCTGCAGGGCAGGGGCGTGCCCAAGGCCGCGGCACTGCTCGTGGTGCTCGGGACCATCGTGCTCGCCGGGGCCCTGGTGCTCGCGGTCATCGGCACCTCGGTCACGGGCTTCAGCAACTCCCTGCCCGCCTACCAGGCGCGCCTTTCGGAACAGACCGCCGGGCTCTACGCCTGGCTCGCGGCGCACGGGCTGCCCGTGCCGGACGCCGCGCTGCGCGGGCTCTTCGACCCCGGCGTGGCCCTGCGCGTGGCCTCGTCCATGCTCCGCGGCCTGGGCGGCGTGCTCGGCGACGCCTTCCTGATCCTGCTCACCGTGGTCTTCATCCTCCTGGAGGCCGCCGGGTTCCCGGCCAAGCTGCGCGCGGCCTTCGGCGACCCGGATTCGCACCTGCCGCGCTTCACCCTGGCCATCGCCAAGATCAAGGAATATATGGCCCTGAAGACCCTGGTCAGCCTGGGCACCGGCCTTGCGCTGGGGCTCTGGCTGGCCGTGCTCGGCGTGGACTACGCCGTGCTCTGGGGGCTGCTCGCCTTTCTGCTCAACTACGTGCCGACCATCGGCTCGGTGGCCGCGGCCGTGCCCGCCGTGCTCCTGGCCCTGGTGCAGCTCGGCGGCGGCACGGCGCTGCTCGCGGCCGGCGGCTACGTCGCGGTCAACGTGGTCGTGGGCAACGTCATCGAGCCCCGGCTCATGGGCCGGGGCATGAACCTCTCGCCTCTGGTGGTCTTCGTCTCCATGGTCTTCTGGGGCTGGGTGTTGGGCACCGTGGGCATGCTCCTGTCCGTGCCCCTGACCATGGTCATCAAGGTGGCCCTGGACGCCAACGACGCCACGCGCTGGCTCGGCGTGCTCCTGAGCGGCGATGTCGGGGGCGATGACGGGGACGCCGACGGGGACAAGGGCGGCCATGATGGCGGCACGGCCGGGAACCAAGCCCGCGCCGCAAGGCGCTCCGCCTAGCTCCGCATCCATCCTTCCGCACGCCATCGCCGCCTCGCGGCCTGGAGGCGGCGCGCGGCAAGATGAGCACGCCGTGGACGGGCAGGGCGCGGACGGCCTCCCGGTCCGGTTTTGATTTCGGGAAAACGACGCATCGTGCGACGCGGGGTTCCGGCGCACCGCCGACAGCTTCTTTCCTCTTCGACAGGGCAACTGGTGCGACGACATCTTTGTCGTTTCCCGCGACGTTTTTGTCTCAGGATACGGCAAGCCCCACAGGCTTCATTCGTATCAATTCGAAATCACATCATAAAATTTCTGGCATCCTCCTTGCTTTTATTCTGCAAACAAGGAGCGACCATGCAGACCCTGAGCACCCCGCACGGTGCGGTCCACGTGAGCGGACCCGTGGAATGGACCCCGGACGGCCGCGTGCGCTCCTGCCAGCCCTGCGGGGAGTCCGTGCTCCATACCGGGCTTGGGGATCTCACGCCCCAGCACACCACCGACGACCTGCGGCGGCGCACGGTGCAGTCCCTGGAATTTCACGACAACGGCATGCTCAAGTCCCTGCCCCTGGAACGGCCCACGGTGGTCCAGACCCCGGCCGGGCCCATGCGCGCCGAGATGGTCACCTTCCATCCCGGCGGGGCCGTGAGCCGCGTCTTCCCGCTCAACGGGCGGCTCTCCGGCTACTGGAGCCAGGAGGACGAGGCCGCGCTGGCCGAACCCGTGGTCCTGGCGACCCCGCTGGGCGTCAAGGCCCTGCGGGTGATCGGCGTTTCCTTCGGTCCCGGCGGCTGGTTGCGTTCCCTGACCCTGTGGCCCGACGAGCGGCTGGAGGTCGAGACCCCGGCGGGCCGGGTGTCGGCACGCATGGGCGTGAGCTTTTTCGAGGACGGGCAGGTGCGTTCGCTGGAGCCCGCCGAGCCCGTGGCCGTGCGGACGCCCGTGGGGTCGGTGCGCGCCTTTGATCCGGACGCCGTGGGCGTGAACGGCGACGTCGGCAGTCTTTCCTTTGCCCCGGGCGGGGCGCTGCGCACGGTGAGCACGGTGCACACGGCCGTGGCCGTGGCCTGGCCGGGCCGCCTGCCCGAGACCCATTCCCCGCAGACGCGCGAGAGCCTGTGCGGGGAGGGCGACCTGGAGCTGGTGCCCATGCGGCTGGAGTTCGACGCGGATTCGCTGCGCATCCGCCGGTCTCCGGACGATCCCGGCCTGTACGTACCGCTCGGCCCGGCCCACGTGACCACCACCTCCTACATCCCCGGCTTCGCCGCGCCCCTCGGCGCGATGCGCTGCTCCATATGATCGGTTTATCGGCATGAGTAACCTCCACGCAAGAAGCGCCCGGAACCGTGTTCCGGGCGCTTCCTGTGTGCGGGGGAGGCGGTGAGCCGTGGCGGAACGGCTGACGGCGCGCGGTCGGGCTACCAGGCCTTGCCGGTGAGCAGACGCCAGGCGTTGCCGTAGGAGATGGCGTGCCGCACCGGCGCGGGCAGCCCGGCCAGGATCAGGCGGATATTGGCGGCGCGGGCGGCGATGAAGCCGGGCAGGGGGGCGCGTCCCCCGCCGTAGTCGAAGCCCGCCACGAAACGGTCGCTGAAGTCCGTGAGCACCTTGGCGTAGTCGGGCTTGAGACGGTCGCTCTGTTCGCCGAACGCCCCGGCGTCGGCCCAGAGCACGGTGTCCAGCCGATCCGTGCACGCATAGCGCCGCCCCGGCTCGCCCACGGACAGGTCGTAGTAGAGGTTGGGATAGGTGGAGAGCAGCCGCCGCACCAGCTCCGGGCCAAAGCGCGTCTGCCGCCCGGGATGGCGGATCTGCCCGAAGTGGCAGGCGATGATCCGGGCGCCGGGGTAGGCGGCCAGGGTCCGTTCCAGGGCGTCTATGCAGGCGTCTTCCGGCTCCAGGTGGATAAGGACCGCCAGCCCGGTCTCCTGGCTCAGCGCAAAGAGCCGTTGCCCGTTGGCCCCGTCCAGGGGCTGGTTCACGTCCCGGTCCGTGCGCCCTTTCTTGCACTGCTGGCTGGACTGGTAGTGCCGGAATTCGAACTCGGCCAGGATGGGGTAGTCGCCGCTGCGGGCCTGGACCTCGGTCTGGTCGATGAAATCGTTGGGCCTGCCGCCCTTGCCGGAGGTCCAGTTGGGGTTGGTGCCGCCGTTGGTGGCCTGGACCAGGCGGTCCGGATGGCGGTTGGCCGCACGGCTCACGGCGTAGCCCCAGCGGTAGCCCTTGCTCGCGCCGTCCTTTTCCGCCTGGTAGCCGTCGCAGACCATCAGCGCCACGCCCTCCTTGTCCATGGCCCGCAGGGCCGGGCCCAGGTCGCCGTCCGCGACCTCGTTGGGCAGGCTCGATTCCATGTCGATGAGCGGAATGACGCCGCGGTCCAGAAAGGATTGGATGCGCGCGCGCCACAACGTTTCGGTCGCCTCCCGCGTCAGCAGGGGCCGGACGGGCTCATCGGCCCGCGCGGGGGCGGCCAGGGACAACGCGCACGCGAGAACGATCAGGACGACGCGGGGGATCGCGGAATGCATGGTGCACCTCCATTCACCCAAGTATCCCACCGCGACGGGCCTGTAAACGCGTCCCACAACGGCCGCCGGGCCTCGACGGCGAAACCGTCGAGGCCCGGCGCGATTGCGCGGCCCGCCAGGCGGATCAGGCCGCGACCTTGCCCGTGGCCAGGCGCGCGCCCAACTCGCGGGCCTTGCGACAGTCGTCGGCGAAGTGCGCCTCGCGGTAGGCCGCCTTGTCCTCGGCCTTGGCGTTGGCCTCGTACTTGGAATAGTCGTCGTACTGGGTGGTGAAGTTGGCGGTAAGCAGCTCGCAGGAGCCGAAGTGCCGCGCCAGGTTGGCGCGCGTGCGCTCGAAGCCGGTCTCGTAGCCCAGGGTCGGGATCATCTCGGCCGGGACGTTCATGGTGTAGATGAGCCCGGTCGGGATGCGCCGCGGGAAGTGCGAATTCGAGTAGTCCGTGTAGTTGAGATAGGGGAACTGCAGCCGCTCCAGGAACGCGCGCGTACAGGCGGTTTCCGCGCCGTAGTACACCGGCGTGCCGAGGAGCAGGGCGTCGGCCTCGCGCACCCGTTCCAGGATGGGCCGCAGATCGTCCTTGAGCGCGCAGACGCCCACGGCCTTCCTGTCCAGCCGCTTGCACGAAAAACAGCTCGCGCAGCCCTTGAAATTCAGGGAATACAGGTTGACCAGTTCGGTTTCGGCCCCGGCCGCCGCCGCGCCCTCCAAGGCGGTTTGCAGCATGGTCGCGGTGTTCCATTTGGTCTTTCTCGGGCTTCCGTTGAAAGCCATTACCTTCATGATCGCTCCTTGGCGCCTGTAGGGCGCGTGTTGTTTGAAGTTTCGAGAACTATCGAAGGATAAGGTCAAAAAAATCAGTCTCCGTTCCGGGCCAGCAGGTCGCGGAGTTGCCGGGCCGCCGCGCGGTCCACCCAAAAGAGCACGTCCTTGCCCTCGCGCTGCATGTGCACCAGCCCGGCCTCCCGCAGTTCCTTGAAGTGGTGGCAGACCGTGGAGGGGGCCAGGTCGAGGCGCTGGGCAAAATCGCATTGGCAGTTCTGGAACTCCTCGGACGAGCGGTGCGCTTCGTGCCGGTCCGCGCAGGCGGCCAGCTCGCGATAGATGCGCAGCCGGTGGGGGTTGGAGAGCGCCTTGAACATCCGCGCCATCCGCTCCAACTCGCGGACTGGTTCGGGGAAGGGCGGTTTTTCGGAATTCGACATGTTTCGAAGCTACGCCCCGACCGGGCGGCCTGTCAACGCCCAAGGGGGCCGGCCAGCCCCGAGCCGCGCCCGGGCGGGACCTCCGCGCTGTACAACCCCGCCTCATGCGCGTAAGGCTTGCCGCACGCGCATGCGGCCGTTTGCGTCGGAGCCGTCTTCCGGCCGTCGCACTTCACCGGAGTATTCATGCCCCAATCGTCGTCCCGTTCACAACCGACCCGTCCCCTGCAATGGTTGCTCGTCATCGGGCTTTCGATCCTGCTTTGCATCGCCCTCGAACTCGCCTCCTTCCCGGCAGCCATGCTGCTGGGCCCCATGCTCGGCGGGGCCGCGTTCGCCCTGCGCGGCGCGGAACTGCATGTGCCCGAGTGGGGCTTCACCTTGTCCAAGGCGGTCATCGGGGCCATGGTGGCGCGGGCCATCACCCCCGCCACCCTGGCGACCATGCTCCAGGACTGGCCCGTCATGCTGCTCACGGTGGGCATCATCGTCCTTTCCGGCGCGCTCACGGGCGCGGTGCTGGCGCGGTTCGGCTCTCTGCCGGGCAGCACGGCGGCCTGGGGCACCATCCCGGGCGGCGCGGCGGCCATGACGGCCCTGGCGCAGGCCTACGGCGCGGACATGCGCATGGTCGCGTTCATGCAGTACCTGCGCATGTCCCTGGTCATTCTCTCGGCCTCCGTGGTGTCGCGGCTGCTCATCGGGCACGGGATGGGGGACGTGGCGCAGACGTGGTCCCTGGGGCTGCACACCCCGTTCGGGCCCACGGTGGCGACGCTGGCCCTCATCGCCGGCGGGGCGTTCTTTTCGCGCTTCGTGCGCATCCCGGCGTCGGACATGCTCCTGCCCATGATCGTGGGGGCCGTGCTCGGCTCCACGGGTGTGCTGGAGATCACCGTGCCCAAGTGGACCCTGTGGCTGGCCTACGCCTGCATCGGCTGGTACGTGGGGCTGCGCTTCACGCTGTCCATGGTGCGCTACGCCTTCCGGGCCATCCCGCAGCTCCTGCTGTCCACCACGGTGCTCATCGTGCTGTGCTGCGGCGCGGCGTGGGTGCTCATGCAACAGCTCGGCCTGGACGTGCTGAGCGCCTATCTTTCCACCAGCCCGGGCGGCCTGGACACGGTGGCGGCCATCGCGCTCAGCACCAACTGCGACGTGGCCTTCATCCTCGCCCTGCAGACCCTGCGGCTCTTCTCCGTCATCTTCGTCGGTCCGGTCCTCGCCCGGCTGATCTGCCGAATCGGCAGGCCCGGGGCGATTCCCCCCGGGCCCCTGTGATCGACACCGGGGGAGCCGGGAAATGCTCCGCAGAGGAGTGGTTCGGCGGCCCAGGCTCCCGCGCGAAAAGAAAAGCCCCCGGTCGCTCGTCGATCCCGGGGGCTGTTGCGTCAGTCTCGGCGCCGCGTCATTGCGGACAGAAGCCCGCGTCCCCGTTTCCCTTCAGGCAGATGTTGAAGCTGGCGTCGTACGCGCAACTGATGTTGGTGGCCACCATGAAGGTGCGGTCGAAGTCCGTCCCGTCGCAAGCGCGGGTCAGCAGGCGGTCGCTGCCGGTCTTCGGGCCGGGATAATTGTCGCACGAGCCGTAAACGAGGCGCAACCGAGAGTCGGTGCTCCAGGTGAGTGTATCGCCTTCGTTGAGGACGGCAGTCTTGACATTAAACCTGGCGTCTTGGACATGGATATGGCACTGGGCTCCCGAAAGGCCCTTTGGGAAATGGATGGTCCATTGGTATTGCTCCGCGAACGCGCTGGAAGCCACCAGGACGAAGGCCAGGCACAAGGTTGCCATCAGGGGGATCTTCAAGCCGTGAATCGATTTCAACATGTTTTTTCTCCTTGGGCATCACGGGAGTATGGGGTGGAGAGGCGTCGATATGGTCGGCACAAGCCTTCCTTGGCCACTCGCTATCTCGGACAGAATCCGGCCTTGCCGTTTCCCTTCATGCAGATCTGCAGGCTCACGTCGTTGGTGCATTTGACGGCACGGGCGCTGGTGGAGAAATCCGTTCCGTCGCAGGTGCGGCTGAGCAGGCGACTCGCGGAGATCATGCCGCCGGGGTAGTCTTCGCACCAGCCGTCGATAAACGTGAGCGGCACGGTGGATTGCCATTTCCAGGTGTCGCCTTCGTTCATGACGGTCTCGCCGCGGTCGCCGCTGGCGGTTCTGGCGAAGATATGGCATTTCGCCCCCGCCAATCCCTTCGGGAAATGGACCTGCCATTGGTATTGCTCGGCAAAGGCGTTGGACGTCGCGAAGACGAGCGCGCACAGCACGGCCATGGCGGCGCACGTCTTCAGTGTTCTCTGCAACATTGTTCGTCTCCTTGTTGGATGAAGGCGCACGGTTGTGTCCCGCGTATTTCCTGTTCGTCCGACCACTGCAACGGTGCAGCGTTTTCCTGGGCAAGTCCAGTTGTTCCTGGTTGTTGCCGGTCAAGCGGTGTGCACCTTGAATTGTAAAATTGCAAGGCATGTGCCAGACGTTACGGAGCGCCTGCCGGCAACGGATTGGCCGGGGGCGGCCCGTCCGGGTGGCAACTTCCGTGGCTTCATCGCCAACCCTGTGGGCGGATGGGATGGGGGCGGTTGCGGAGCGCGCCGGGCCCCGGCGATGCAGCAGGCAGGGGGCATGGTTTCAGCCCGGGACAGGGCCGTCCCGCTCGCCGGGGCGGACGTTTTTGGGGAAGCTGGGGGGAACCGCGCCTAGGCGTCCGCCTCGAAGGCGGCGGCGTGCAGGGCCGCGCCGTGCGCCCCGAGCATGTCCGGCTCGGCGGGGATGACGGGGGCCGCGCCCAGCGCCTCGGTGAGCAGCGCCACGATGCAGGGGTTGTTGGCCACGCCTCCCGCGAATACGAGCGGCTGTTCCAGCCCCACGCGGCCGAGCATGTTCAGCGTGCGCTTGACGATGCTGCCGTGCAGGCCGAGCGCGATGTTCTGGGGCCGGTGCCCCCGGGCCATGAGCGAGGTCGCCTCGGTTTCGGCGAAGACCGTGCACATGGAGTTGATGGCCAGGGCCTCGTCGCCCTGCAGGGCGTAGGCGCCGAATTCCTCGATGGCGATCTGGAACACGTTGGCCACGTGCTCCAGGAACTTGCCGGTTCCGGCCGCGCAACGGTCGTTCATCTCGAACTTGAGCACGCGCCCGTTCTCGCCCAGGCGGATGGCCTTGGTGTCCTGGCCGCCGATGTCCAGCACGGTCCGCGCCTCGGGCACCAGGGCCGCCGCGCCCAGGCCGTAGGCCTTGATCTCGGTGATGGTGCGCACCTCGCCGCCGCCGTTGCCGGACAGGGCCTGGGCCGCCAGTTCGCGGCCGTAGCCCGTGGCCGCCATGCGGCGGGGCGCGACCCCCTCCATGATCGCGGCGAGCTGGGCATGGGGGTCGAAGGTCGTGGGCAGGCGGCGCGAGAGCACCCTCCGCCCGTCCTCAAGGCAGACCAGCTCGATGGAGCGCGAACCGATGTCGATTCCGGCTATCATGCGTTTTCTCCACACCGTGCGGCGGGGCGTCGCACCCCGCCGCACGGACGTCTCCTATTTCAGCATTTCCACGAAGGCCTCGACGCGCGTCTTGAGCTGCTCCACGTCCTCCATGGAATAGTCCGTGGCAATGGCCAGCGAAGGGATCTGTTCGGCGTCGAGCCGCTTGCCCACCTTGATCGCCTCGTGCTCGTAGGGCTGGCAGAAGAGCAGCGAATACTGGATCACGCCGTCGGCGTTCTGGGCCTTGGCCAGGGCGGCCACGTTGTCCATGCGCTCGGCGTTGGGCGTGAAGCAGGCGCAGTCGATGCGCATGTAACGGTCCACGATGGCCTCGATCATCTCGTCGAGGCTCTGGCCCGACTCGTCCACCAGGTCGCGGGTGTTGCGCGTGCCGATGCACGACTCCTCGCCCACGATGACCGCGCCCGAGCTTTCGACCACGTAGGGCAGCTTCCAGTTGGGCACGGCCATGGGACAGCCCGCGAGCAGCAGGCGCGGGGCGTGCGCCGGGGCCACGCCCTCTCCGGCCGCGATGCGCTGCTCCATCTGGTCGCACAGGGCGTTGATGGACTGGGTGAAGCGCACCGGGTCGTCGTAGAAGGCGACCTGGTTGACCAGCAGGGCGTCGCGGCCCGAGATGGGCGCGGGGTCGGCCGCGCGCAGGGCGTTCAGGCGCTGCAGCACGCGCCGCCTGTCGTTGACGATCCTGATGCTTCTGGCCAGCGATTCCGCCGTGATGGTCCTGCCGGTGAGCCGTTCCATCTCGTCCTTGTAGCGCAGCACCTCGGCCTTGAAGAGCGCCCGGTCCGCAGCGCGCTTCTGCTGCGGCACCTCCATCACGTACATGGGCGCCACCTCGGCAAAGGCCTCGTAGGCCTTTTTCTTGCCGTCGCAGGTGGTCTCGCCCACGATCAGGTCGCAGGATTCGGTGTAGGGACACAGCTTGGCCATCTTGAAGCCGATGAACGACTTGATCAGCGCGCAGGTGTTGCGCGGCACCATCTTCTCGGCCAGTTCGGTGCCCGCGTCCGCGCCCGAACACAATCCCACGTGCACCGCGTCCGCCGCCAGGGTCAGTTCCTCGGGCACGAACACGCAGAAGGTGCCCACGACCTTGCGCCCCTCGGCCTGGGCGTCCCGCAGTTCCTTGATGCGCAGGCCGTGCACCTCGGAGAGCACGAAATCCAGGTACTCCATGCCCTGCAGCCGACCCTGCTGGGACATGAAGATGTCGCCGTAGAACTTGCCCAGCACCTCGAGCAGGGCATCGTGCGCCGACAGGTCCAGATTCAGCCTCTCCCACATCTCGTGATACGACGCTTCACTCATCTTTACCTCCAGGAGGGGTCGCGGTTTTCTACAATTGCGCGAACTAGGAACCAATTCTCACGCAAAGTCAAACTGGGAAGGCCGATGATTCGGGAAGTTACAAATAGAGCATGTCTATATTGTGCGTAAACCTGTTCTTCAGAAGGGAGATTGCAGAACGAATATGTCGCTCTTCGGCTCACGGGGCAAAGGGGCGTCTGTTTCGTTGACAGGTTCAATATCCCAATTTGATTGACAAAACTGTTCAGATAGATAAAAATGGAAGTCGGTTGTTTACGGCTATGTGTTCGGCAAAGCATAATAGAAAGCGGGGCCAAGGAACGAAATGCGTCACGATTCTTCAGTTCTGCAGTGTGTCGAGGCGTTCAAGTCCATACCGGAACAGAGTATCGCCGCGCTCGACGCCGTGCGCGGCAACGGCGGCATCGTGGCCGGCGTGTATTGCATCTATGCGCCGTCGGAGCTCATTCGCGCCACGGGCGCGGTGCCCGTGGGCCTGTGCGGCAAGAAGCAGGCCCCCATAGAAGCGGCGGAGCGCGAGCTGCCCGCCGCCTTCTGCCCGCTCGTCAAGTCGAGCTACGGCTATGCGGTCACGGACACCTGCCCGTTTTTCGGCCTTTCCGACGTGCTGGTCGCCGAGACCACCTGCGACGGCAAGAAGAAAATGTACGAGCTGATGGCCAGGCTCAAGCCCCTGCACGTCATGCAGTTGCCGCACACGCAGGGCGGCGAGGAGCCCCGGCGCTATTGGGAGGCGTCGCTGCACGCCCTGGAGGAGTTTCTGGTGGCCAACGGCGCCTACCCGGCCGACGAGGAATCGCTGGCCCGGGAGATTGCGCTGCACAACCGCATGCGGGCCAAGCTGGCCGCGGTCCTGCGCCTGGGCGCGGATCCCCGCTCGCCGCTCGGCGGGCTGGACCTTCTGGCCGTGCAGGAGAGCAAGGGGTTTCTGGTCGATATCGAAGGGTACGTGGAGTTGTTGGCCCGCCTGGAGGCCGCCCTGGAGTCCTGGCTCGCCGGTCCGGACGGTGCGCCGCATCCCGGCCCCCGGCTGCTGCTCACGGGCGTGCCCGTGGGCAAGGGCTCGGAAAAGGCGGTGCGCATCGCCGAGGAATTGGGCGCGCGCGTGGTCTTCATGGAGAACTGTTCCGGGGTCAAGGCGCTGGACATCCCGGTGGACGAGGCCATGTCGCCTTACGAGGCCCTGGCCGCGCGCTACCTGGCCATTCCCTGCTCGTGCATGTCGCCGAACCCCGGGCGTCGAAAGAGCCTCGCCGAGCTGGGCCGCGCGTTCCGGGTGGATGGCGTGGTGGACCTGACCTGGCTCGGCTGCCACACCTACAACGCGGAGTCGCGCCAGGTGCAGCGCTGGGTCGAAGAGGACCTCGGGCTGCCCCTGCTGCACCTGGAGACCGACTATTCCGACGCGGACGCGGAACAACTGCGTACCCGCATCGAGGCCTATCTGGAATTGATCCGCTGAAGGCGGGCCGGTTGGCGGGGAGATATGTTTGCACGTCGTTGCACGAGGGGAGCCAAGGTGCTCCGCAGGCCTAGCAGTGCTTTCCTTGCCACCGCCTTCTCCTCAGTGATCTGCCGTAACGCCCGTACCGTTAACCCCAGCGTCCGCCGTCTATAGCTCAAACTGATTGCACCTTCTGTATGCAGATTGCTATTTCAAACCGCAGGAGAAGTCAATATGCTGCAATACCTGTCTATTTTTGGAGTTGGGGCGCTAGTCGCGACAATCGTCCAATTCTGGTTGACAGTCCACCGTGAAAAGCGACTACTGGCATTCAACGAAAAAAAAGAGGCCTTTGTCGGACTGTTAGAGGCTTATCATCAAGCTGCAGTGAATCCATCTGTTGTCGCATCTAAAAATTTTGCCTACTGGCAAATACGATGTGAGCTCGTTGGCAGTTCTTCCGTCGTAACAGCGATTCAATCTATTATTGATTCCAATGAAAATCATAAGGCTAGATGCGTGGCCCATGAAAATCTCAAAAGGGTAATGAAGCGTGACCTTGGAATAGCTGGTCGCTGATAGATGTTTCCAATGGTCTCGCGGGGGCACAGGCTCCTTTTCCAGAAGAGGGCAAAAGATGATGTAGGGGGCAGGAATTTGAGTGGCTCGCCGTCTCTCCTCCTGCCACTTGAGCCAATCGGCTTTGGGAGTTAGCTTGATGCTCGACTGGTCCGGGAATAGGTAGAAAAATAAGGGCGTCAGCCGACAGACTGAAGCCCTTCATTGTTTTCTGGCGGAGAGGGTGGGATTCCCGCTTTTCGCTATGCAACCCTCGGAATTATTGACTTTTTATATCTGCTTCCGATGTCTTGGTGTAGCAGTTTGGGGAGCAGTTGACAAGAGGATGATGGCTCCTTTCTCAGCACAAAGCCCACGTTACTTTTTCACAAAAAAATTCACATGGAGATGTTGACAACTTTTTCGGCTGATTTATTAATAGTCGCATAAGCCTCTTTAACCCTTTAACCAAACAATATATCAGGAGGTATTGTCATGCTTAGCAAGTATTCACCTGCTAAAAATCTGACCGGATTTGTTAATCATGGGCCTTTTGATATCGCCAGCTTCTTTGAGGAGTTCTGGCGTGACTCTCTTGACGGAATAAACACCCGTCGTCATGAAGGCCTCTTTCCCGCAGTGGAAATCTCGGAAAACGATGACCACGTGATGTTGACTGCCGAGCTTCCTGGCGTTGATCCTTCCGATGTTGAGATCACCCTGGAAAACGGCCTGTTGACCATCAAGGGCGAGAAGAAATTCGAAGGTGACGCGAAAGAAAACAGGTATCACCGTTCCGAACGAAGCTACGGTTCGTTTACCCGAGCATTCCGACTGCCTCCGAGCGTGGCTGATGGAGACGTATCCGCTTCATACGACAAGGGCGTACTGACGATCTCACTGCCCAAGCCGGAAAAATACAAGGCTCGGAAAATCGAAATCCAAACGACTCCGGCAATCGAGGCCAAAGAGTCTAAAAAACAATAAGCTCCTTCCCCCTTATTAACCTTATGACTGGCGGTATGGGTTCTCCCTGCCGCCTTTCATTTTGTTCTTCCCGGTCACTGGATGAATGACACAGATAAATGAAAATAGTTCTCAGTTGGCAATAGCACGGTAGAGCGTCTGACGGCTAACCCCGTACTCCTGCGCCAGGGCCTTCTTCTCCGCTCCTGCCGCCACCTTTTCCTTGATCTCCTGGACCTGTTCAGGTGACAGCGTGGGCTTCCTGCCCTTGTACTTCCCTGCGGCCTTGGCCTTTGCTATTCCCTCGGCCTGACGCTCCCTGATGATCGACCGCTCAAACTGCGCGACAGCCCCAAGCATCTGGAAAAGGAGCGTTTGGGTAGCATCCATCTTCCCGGAGAACGTCCAGCCTTCCTTGTGGAAACGGACGGTAACGCCTCTCCCGGTGAGTTCCTTCACGAGGTCTTCAATGTCCCTCATGCTCCTGGCGAGGCGGTCCATACTGTGAACGTGGAGCGTGTCACCGTCACGGAGGTAGTCGAGACATGCTTGGAGTTGCGGCCTCTTGGTGCTGGCTCCGCTGATCTTGTCCTCATACCGCTTGTCGAGTTCTACCCCGTCAAGCTGGCGGTCGGTGTTCTGATCTACCGTGCTGACTCGGATGTATCCAATGTTCTTGCTCATGGTCCCTCCAGTGGTTCAATGTCGTGTTGCGATTGAGCCTAGACCTAAATGAGAATCGTGTCAATAAAAAATAAAGCAAGTCTATTGTGACACGAAAACCGTTGAATCCTGGAGCGTGTCGAGTGTTTCAGTAGGGTACACTCAAATGAGACAACCAAGCATAGCTAGAGTGAAGAGTTGAGAATAAGGAGGACTAGATTCCTCTATGCAAATTCTCCATAAAATCTGTGGCATATTATTTTTAGACTGCCCTCGGCATAGACAGGCTTCATTTTGTGCTTTGGTTATTTTTACTACAGATTTTCTGTAGGAAACGACGGGAATCTAGCCAGCTTCTCTACTTCTATGACGAATCCACCGTTCGTGAGATCGCCAAGAAGTCTGGCATGGAACACCTCCTGCCTGACCTGGGACTTGAGGAAGAAGTTCTGACTATGAACACACCCGTCCCCGCTACCATCAACGGCGTCGAGATTTGTTTCGACGGAGAACTGGTGAACCTGACCTCGCTGTGGAAAGCCGCTGGTGGTGTCGAACGTAACAAGCCTGTTAAGTGGCTTACTAACGAAGGAGCCAAGGACTTCATATCTTCCCTGGCGAAGGAGTTTAAAAGTCAGGAATCTGACCTTTTGAAAATCACCAAGGGTCGCTACGGCGGCACCTTCGGTCACTGGCAGATCGCCTTGGCCTACGCCAAGTATCTCTCTCCTGAGTTCCACATCGCTGCCAACAAGATCATCAAGCGATACATTGAGGAAGAGATCGACCCGTCCAAAGCGATTGATCGTGCTGTGAATCGGTATCGCCGTATGGGTATGACCGAGGCTCAGATCGAGGCACGACTCAAAGGGACTGTGACCCGCAACGGTCTCACCACAACTGTGGCGCGTGTACTCGATGACCCTGGTCAGCGCGACTACTCCCGCTTCACCAACCAGATGTACTCGCTTCTGTTTGGTAAGGATGCCAAGCAACTCAGTAAGGAGCGTGGCGTGAAGATCGCCAGGGACGGTATGACCGAGACCGAGCTGCGTGTGGTCGATGCGTGTGAAGCTCTGCTCAAAGATCGTCTCGCAGCAGAAGGCTACGTTGACCGCAAGGAACTGGCACAGGCTGTAAAAGCTATCGCTGGTCCCTTCGGTATGGTCTTGCAGCACCGGGAGGCAGCGTAATGCTGGACCGAGTAGTCATCATCGACGGTGACATCCTCGCCTACCAGATCGCTGCCCGAGAAGAAAAAGCAACCCACTGGGGCGACGGCTTCTGGACCCTTCACGTCGAGCAAGGGCCAGCCGAAGTCGCCCTGGAGGAGGATGACGTAACCAGCTAGAATTGTTCAGCGTCGCCAGCACGTATAAACAGCTACAAAAAAATATAGCGCATCTCTTGACTCACAATAAACTTGATTTATTCATTGAACAGCTAACCATAACTTTAACACTTTCAAGGAGGATGCTATGAGCATTTCTACCAAGCTGAATCCCTGGAATTGGTTCAAGAAGGAAAGCGAACACGAAAGGACCCTTCCGGTTAAACAAACGGAACAGGGCGTACAAGGATACGCTTCTCCCCTTGACCGTTTCCATGCGGAATTTGATCGAATGGTTGATTCCATGTTCTCTGGCTTCGGTATGCCGTCGCCCAGGCGTTTGTTCGACATGGCTGAACCCATGCTTGGCAAAGCCGCCATCAAGCCCAAAGTGGATGTCTACGGTACGGATAAAGAGTACGTCATTGAAGCCGAGCTTCCTGGCATTGAAGAAAAGGATTTGTCTGTTGAGCTTAAAGACAACGTGCTGATCCTCTCTGCCGAAAAGAAGCACGAAGAAAAGAAGGAAGACAAAGGCTACTATCGTGTTGAACGCTCCTATGGTTCATTCCGAAGAGTTCTGGACGTTCCTGATGATGCCGATAAGGACAACATAAACGCCAAGTTGAAGAAGGGCGTACTCTGCATCACCATGCCAAGGATGAAAACTGTCGAGAGTAATTCCCGTAAAATAGCTATCGACAGTTCTGCTTCAGACTAATCGTCAGGGCTAACATTGGTCTTAACCGTAATCTCACGTAGGCCGGAGAAACACATGGACTACAGATGTCTAAACTGTGAATGGGTTGGAACTCAGGATGACTTGATTCATGATACGCTTTGCCCACGGTGCCAGAGCAGAGCTATCCCAGTACCCGATGGAGAAGACCCACTTCAACAGATACTGCAAACAGCTTACGCTTCTATGACGGCAGAATCTTCGTATCAATAATCAACCCTAACAACCCTATGGTCGAGGTTGTGTAGGCCTCCTAACAAAAGCCCTCACGGACCCAGTGGGGGCTTGCTTTTTGGGTATTGCATTATCAGCACACGAGAGGGACAGGTCATTAGGTTGGCCTGTCCTTTTCTCGTTTTGAAGGAATCAAACAGAAAGGAGAAACAAGAAATGAGCAAGAACAAATTTGACAAGATGACCCCGGCACAGTTCACCCATGAACTCTTTGGAATCGTTCGTGTCCTCAAAGGTGACGATGGTGAAATCTGGTTCGTCGCCAAGGATGTGTGTGACGCTCTTGGTACCGACATTAAGGATGCCAACCTCGATGAGGACGAAAAATGCTACCTCGCTAGAACCGAGGTAGGTATGTCTCCTGGTCGGCCCATCGTAATCATCAATGAGTCCGGCCTGTACTCCCTGGTCCTCCGCTCCCGCAAGCCCGAGGCCAAGAAGTTCAAGAAGTGGGTGACTTCCGAAGTCCTCCCCTCGATCCGCAAGCACGGTGCCTATGTGAACAAGCAGATGGCCGATCCGTCCTGGCTCCGTGAGATGGCTGATGTCATCGAGCAGAAGAACCTGGAGATCGCTGAGAAGAACAAGGCCCTGGCCGAAGCGCGTCCCAAGGTCATCTGCACTGAGAATCTGACCAACGACATGCAGCGTTTCAAGCCGATGCTCCTGGCAGGGATGCTCAAGGTGTCCTGGGGTGTCTTCCGCTGAGACAGAGGTGGTTATATGTCCTATGTGCTCAGTAGACACGATAGCCGTGTTTTGCGTCTCCCTTTGAATATTGTTCGGGTTGGCGGGAGTATTCATTCAACTGCAACCGTTGTTTAACTCCCTGTCCATTGACCTATGTATAGCATAGGGTGTCATTACTGATGACTCCCTTCGAATGGATTCAGGATTACTGAACCTATCCATCCCTCCCCGCCTCCCCGCTGGTAAGACCCTCCCTGCCCATCGTTCACCTGTCGTCGCCTCCTGGCTCCTGTAGGGCAGCGACGGACCCCACCGGGGGGAAGCGGTTTTTTGAGTATATCGTAAAGCGTCTCAGATTTTTCAGTCAAAACAATCCGGGAAGCTGCGTTGAGATTTCCTCAACGTAGGACTTGAGGTGTGATGATTTCCGTCACGACTGAAACAAGCACCGTGGGCATTTCCCCCACGATGCTCTCAGGCGTGGTCCTTTTGCCCACACCTACCGTCACCATTTCGGTTACGGAACACTCAACCGTTCACTTTACCCGCACGGTTCAACCGTGGCGATTATCACCACGGTTCAAAGGTTGAAAAAAAAAGGAGGGGCAGACTATGCCACCCCTCCCGTTCATCTACTCCAATTCTGCAAGCATCTTGAAGAACTGGGCAAGCTCGTAGTTGTACTGAAACACGTACTTCACGCCGTGCTTGTCAGTGAAGGCAACCGAGCCGTCCCCACGGCGTTCTACGGCAATGCTCTTGGTGGCCCCTTTCACGGTGACTTCCAGGTTGGTGGTGGGCAGGGTAGAATGAACGATGGTGGTTTCAGACTTGGTGGTATCAGGCATGATTTACTCCTATTCGTGGGGTTACGTTATTTTCCAGAGACCTTGACAATTCCCATCTTCACCGCCGTCTTCCAGGTGATCTCACCCTGAGAGGCCGTCTTGAGGACAATCTCATTGCCCACCTGTCGAGCCTCCAGGATACCTTCCCCAAGGTCAGCGTTCAGGATTGCCTCAGGGTTCACCTTATCCAGGTCTGCCATGAACTCCCCGGCGAGGGCCTTGTATCCGGCAGTGGTACGGCTCACGGCATGGTCCATGATAGCTTGATGAAGCTCTCTGGGCATATTCTCTCGGACCCATTCAAAACATTCGTCAGGGTCAATGCCCATGTCAGACACGGCCTTGTATGCCTGGGATTCAAATTGAGAGCGAAGGTTGCTCACGATCGCTGACATCTCTCCAGGCTCTTTGCCTACCTGGGAGGCGGCACGACCGATGTAGTTTTCAATGTCATCCCCGGCGGCAATACGATCTAACGCGCCGAAGATGGTGGACTCATCGACCATGCTTCCGAGCGCATGAAGCATCTTCTCGTTACCTTCATCGAGAAGCTCCTCACGACTTTCAGGGGTGTCCTGAGAGGGCTTTTCCTGGGAGGAGTTGGGAGAGGTGGCTTCGGTGAACGTACCGTCAGGGTTCTTGGTCAGGATGCCAGCGGCAACCATGTCCTTTACCCTGGCCTCCGTGCCATCCCGAAGGGTAACGATAGAATCCTCTGTCAGACCGTCACGGCCCATAATGGGAGTGCCGAAAGCGGTACGGGCGGTATCAAGGTAGTGCGCTCCGTTGCTCCTGGCCTTCTGCTGTTCCTCCCATACGTCATACGTGGTCGGCTCATGGTGGATGGTCAGGCGACCGGAGGAATCACAGGTCATGCCAGGACCATTGGTGCTGATGTCTCCGATCCTGGGAGTGACAGGTTCTTTCGGGGCGTAGATGTTAGACATGCCTTCGTCATAAGTTTCGTAGTCGTACATGATATTTCTCCAAGTTATCGTGGGGGTTGATGGTTATTATTCAGGATCAATGAAAGGTTCATCCATCCCTTTAACTTTTCCTTGCAGTACCTCCCGCTCCTCCCGTTCCCGCTTGAGGATGTACCGGGAGACTCGCAGGGCTAGGACTCCAATGCCTGAGTTGCAGAGCTTGTCTGACAGGAAGTCTTTTACGCCTACCGTGATGCGGTCCTTGCGGTAGATGGTCTTGCCTTCCCATTCCTTGCGGGAGGACGGGAGGCGAAGGATGCGGGTAACGAGGGAGTGACGAAACTCACGGTCGCTCTTGAATCGCCTGGGGTCATCTTCCTGCATGATGAACATGGCGATGATGACCGTCAAAATATCGGAAGGGGTGACTCCGGCACTGCGAAGTCTGACCAGCCAGTTACTGACGCGAGGCCATACGGCTTGGGATTTGTGGTTGATCTCGTACCATTCGGCCTTTGCCATGAGGTCGCCAAGCATGACCCTGGCAGACGTGAGGGCGGCGTGGTTTTTGTTGGCCTCAGTGAACGCCTGGGCTTTCTCCAGGTATGGCCTGAGTTCACCCTTCGTCACTGTCTTGCCAAGCGGGTGTCCGGTGTCTCGGTTCCTGTCGTCGTGGTAGCGGCAATACTGTGAGAAGTTCTTGCGGTACTGGAAGCATCCAGGGACAGAGCAGTGTTGAGGATTGGCCTTGAGACGTGCAAGGCGTTTCCGGTCCTTGTCGTTCATGGCTACGCCTCCTGCTTATTTTCTTCCCTCCACTTCGCCAGTCGTTCAACACGTTCACGCTTTTCCTGCTCAGTCAGCTTCCGGCCTTTGTGGAAGGGATTCTTCCCGAAGCGGAACGGATGAAGGGGACAGGTCTCAACGGTGCAAAGCTTGACTTCCTTTGCACTGTCGCCAGAGCAATCGAGGCACTTGGCTCTGATCGCCTTGATGGGGGAGGTGATGGTGTCGGGGGAGGTGATGGTGTCGGGGGAGGTATTCGGCATTTTCATTTCTCTACTGATTTTCTGTACGTTTTGGATCGAAGGGCCTTCGGATGACCTCAGACAAGGGAAAGGCCCTTTCGTGCATTTTTGAACAGCCCTACAGGGCATTGACGACGAAAAACGGGTATATCAATCAATGCCCGTTCACTTACTGCCGAAGTAGCGACTGTGGTTTTCGAGGGCAGAAGCTCCGATAGACAGACCCGCACCGATCATACTCGGTCGACTTACAGACGACGGGATGTACCGCTGGAAGCTGGAGCCACGGTTCTTGGCCTCACGTCGGAAGCCGGATACGGCGATGTCATTCTGGACTGCATCCATCTCCAGGTTCTGCCTCATGGCATCCCGGTAACGAGCCTCCTGGCGATAGAAGTCAGCCATGAGATTCTCGAAGGAGACACCAGCGGATTCACTGGAAGCCATTGCCGTACCAGCCTTCTGGAGACGCTCGATCTGGAGGTCTTGCATTTCCTTGGCAGTCTGGTCCTGCTTCTGCATCTGCTGCATGTTGGCGGCAGTGGCTTGTTCGATGTAGTTCTTGTTGGCGATCTGAGCGTTGGCGATGGCCGCACGATTGCTTTCCTCGGCCATACGCGCCTGATACGAAGCCTGGGCGTTGGCCTGTTCGTTCTGCATCATGTAGTTCGCCCCGGCAGATGCTGCGCTCATCGCCAGTGACGAAACGAACATTGCTGTCGGGCTTATTGCGTCACACATGGGCTAGCCTCCTAATGCTTCCATTCTTCATCATCGTAGGTCGGGAGGTCTTCGGTCATCTTCTCCAGGGCCTCTTGCATAGCGAGAGGATCACCGATGGAATCCAGGGTGATTCCGTTGTCCCGGAGGAACTGCCTGACCACGTTGAGGAAGGACGCCTTCGGGGTGTCTTCTGCTTTCAGTTGGTCCAGCATGGTGTCTCTGAGAGCGAACCAGAGGGACTTGAGTTGATCTTGATCTGCTTTATTCATTTCGATCTACCTCCACGCTACTTGATGGAACTCTTGCCTCTGGACCCTGCCAGCATGAGGAATCTGATGAGTTCACGGTCTGACTCATCGCCGGGCTTGAGGTTCCTGAGGTGGTCGGAAAGGATAACGAGACAACGACGGACGATGACGGAGGGCGAGACGGAACGACCGCCAAGCTTGTCACCGTACCAGTTACGGATGAACTCCAGGTCTGCTTCAAGTTCCGGGGTTGTGCAGAAAGCATACTTCCGGTTTCTGCCGGAACCTTTCAGGCGCACCTGGGGCTGACTGTTTTCAATCTTCAATGCGTCATTGTGCTTGGTGTTCTTGGACATGGCGAAACTCCTGTATGTGGTGCTGAAAAGGTGAACATTCGATAAAAGTCAGGCAGGACAGCCAACGCTTCAAAGACTGCCCTGCCTGATGCCCCACGACGAGGGAGGAGGAGACGTAGGGGCAGGAGGAGAGGAACATGAAGAAATATGAAGGCCCACCGCTCCCATGACTCGCATAATGGGAAACGATGGGCCTATGACTCTGCCAGGAGAGCTACCCTGGAACCAGAGACTGACCCAAAGGAGAATTGGGGTGTGTCGCTGGAGGACGACACTGGAGGGAGGAGAAATATGGGGCGTAGCTCTTCCGAGCCACTAGAAGAGGAAGAGCAGGGAGGGAAGAGGCTTTCGTACCTCGTTCTTTCTCCCTGTCTCCCATCATGTCAGGTTACTCTAGGTGTTCTGTAGTCTTCCACTGGATTCACTGAAGCTAGCTGAAAGGCTACCAGTGTATTCTACAGGGTTACTACAGGTTTCTATGATAGAGGTTAGGGAAGAGGTAAGATAGGTTATACCTTAGACTATCTATAAGATATTCTTTAGTATATCTATCTTTACCCTCACCCCCTATATCCCCCTCTCCCATCGGGAGGGAGGTCTTCTTCTCTTACTAGTGGGCCTTAATTCGGCGTCTCATTCTTCTTACTAGTGAGGGTTAATTTTAACTCGCTGTAATAATGTGACTTTCGCTACCCGTAAATTGCCTTCGTTTGTTTCACCACTGACCACCTGTCGAACACGGTAGGAAGCCCTGCTCCGACGAATAAAGCCCCGATGAAGGGAACCTGGATGAACACGAAATTGTGGGTGATCTCGAAAACGAAACTTTTGACGTGAATCAGCATGGTATACCTCCAGTTGATCTTGAAGTTTGTGTGAAGAAAACTGGAGACAGTATATGCCGAAATGAGAAGATAAAGTCAATAGATTAAATATGTTATGCAATCTTGCCAAGTGACAAGTGAGACGTTGTAGAAGCCATATGGGATGGAGGACCACGTTATCTCATCCACTCTTGCCAAGTGATAATATCAATAGTTTGAACTGAAAAATGACAAGACAAGCTGGACCTCGGGGTCGTTGCGGAGACCCTGCCGGAACCATGCGTCGAGCGCAGCGTACCCTTCGGTACGGAACAGGTTCAGCTTGGCCTGGAGTTCAGGGCGAACCTTCTTGATCGTGAACAGCCAGCCATTGGCGTACTCGATGGGGAGCATGGACATCACGCGCTGCTTACCGTCAGTGGCAACCGTGGTCATTTCGGCCACAGTTGAAGAAAGCACGTCGTCTTCCATGATTTTCTTACGCTGGCGTGACCAAGTTATACCGAGAGCATCACACACATGGCGCGGCGAGAAGTACGCCTTGTTGTCCTCGGTGACAGCCGCCAGGACACGTTCGCCGCACACTTCGACTTCCTCGTGGCGAACCGGGACGAGGGCAGCGGTGATCCCCAGGTCAGGCAGGAGGTGTTCCATGCCAGACTTCTTGGCTATCTTACGGACAGCATACTATAATACAATATTTGATATTTTCGGCTTGATCTTGTGCTGTTTCATTGCGTTGTCCACCACCTGGCGAACATCAGAAAAACATCAGCGGCCTTTGGGATTTTTTTCAGCACATTTACAAGCTCCTGCTTTTTTCTCAGCAAGGATGCGTTCCATTATCGTTGACTTGTTATTTTTAACGACATCATTTTCGATGTCTTCTTTGGTATACTTGAAACAATAGCAGACATACTTTTGCATGTTGATCTCCTTCCTTTCGTGTTTGCTTCTAAACATGGTCAATATTTAAGCCCGGATAGCAAAGTTTCTCAATGCCTTCCTTCAATCGCTTGAGGGGATACCCATTGCCGCCATACTTGCGTCCCTCAGTGGTCGGAGCGTGGCCCGTCAGAGCGTCACTGACTTCCTCTTGAACCCCGCCTTCACGAAGTCCATCCTTGAAGGTGTGACGGAAGCTATGAAAGACTTTGAGCTTGTCGAATCCACCATACTTCCTGGCGTATCTTCCCCACCATTTCGACCATGAAGCTGTACGCTTTTCACCGGAAGAGGCGAGGTAAGGAAATAGGCGTTTGCGTCCTGATTTTTTGATTTCTTCCACGTAGTCGAGAAAACCAAACTCGATGATCTTGGAGTGTATCGGAACACGGCGTTTTGAGCTTTCAGTCTTCCTACGCTTACCTTCGTCCAGGGTAGACATATCGAGGAAACAAATACCTTGATCTTCCCTGATGTCATCAAGGGTCAACTGTCCGAGCTCTTCCAGACGTGCGCCAGTGAAAGCCGCAAGCAGTGGCAACCACTTTGCGGCTTCTCCCGCTCCTGCCTGGGGTCTGTCGTTTTGGGTGTAGATCGGAAATCGGAAGATCGTGTTGAGGTCTTCAACGGAGTACGGGAGACGTGCGGTCCTCTGTACCTTCATGGCCTTGACCTTCACGCCTGATGCCGGATTAGTCTCGATGTAGTCATTAGACTCAGCCCATCCAAGGACAGCCCCGATTGCTCCCAAAGCACGATCATTGACGGTCCGAGGGGATATGACAGGGGTGTCTGGATGTTCTCGGACGTACTCCAGGAGTTGCGGGACCGTCTTGTCTTTGAGCTTGCCCACTCTCCGAGATGGATACTTGAGCATGGCGTCCTTGTAGTCTCGGACATGCTTCTTCGTGATTTGAGATACAGGAAGATCGCCGTGAAGCTCCACGAACCGACGAACGTATGTCCCGAAGTCTTTAACGGTTTTCTCCGGTCCACCTGCTGCAAGGTGTTCCTCGGCCCACATTGCATGAACCTGGGTGATGGTTGGAGATTCGTTGTCGAGTTCCGCAGGTGTGGTAGAGACTGGTGACGCAGGCTTAGAAGGTGTTTTAACCACTTTACCTTCATGTCGAGCCTTGAGAGCCTCTAAGGTTTCCACTTTGGCTTTTAAGAGGGCGTAGGCCAGTTGTTTGTATGCTTCGCTCCCCTTGGCAACCTTCATACCGATTTCATCCAGAAGGTCATCGAGTTCTACAGAAATTCTGTTGAGATTTCCCGTAGCAAGACTTTCCCTTGCTTCGACATAGGCAAAGGTGATTGCGTCATCCCATGACTGAAATTCTGTAGGGGAAAGACCGTTAATGCGCGATTCTTCATCGGCTTGAAGAGCCTCATGCCTCCATATAGCCGTGATACGTTCAACTTCGATCTCGGACAGCTTATCGACTGCCTCAGCGTCCCTCTGGCGGCGTTTCTCGGCAAACTCCTGGTCGAGCTTCACGGATTCCATATGAACACGCTGGAGGGCTTCCTGGCGATCACTGGTTTTGAGACTGAAATATATCTCTCGCTTGCCGTAGATGTCCTGGAGATCAACCGGAACCTTTGCGCGAAAATAGTAGTTCCGGCTCCCTTTCCGACGATGTAAACGAGTTGGTCTGGACAAGTCTTTCATGCCTCCCGGTGTAGCACCTTGGTGTAGCAGTTGGGAAGCAGAAAAGATAAAACCCCCGGTCACTTTCAGTGATTCCGAGGGCTTAAATAGTCGATGGCGGAGAGGGTGGGATTCGAACCCACGTGCGGGCTATTAACCCGCAACTCGATTTCGAGTCGAGCGCGTTACGGCCAACTTCGCTACCTCTCCGTGGTGAGCGACTTCTTTAGATAATATCGGAGCGAAGCGCAAGCAGGCAAGCGCGGCAAGGTGATTTTTTCCCGCGCACGCCGCCTCAGCCCATGCCTGCAGGGCGCTCGCCGGTGCGAATGCGGTCCGAGGGCGCTCAGGCAGATGCGCCTTACGCCGCGGCTCCCGGCGCGACGTCGCCCGAACATTCTTCCCGCGGGCGGATTTTGCGCTTCATGTTCGCACGTGAAAACTCCTCGCCGCATTCCGGACGAGATTCCATCCTCTGGGGAAACTTCGGCCCAAAAACGTTTTTTATCAACAGGACCGGGTTGCATTCCGACCAAACTGGTATACATTCTTTGCGCGACAAAGGCCCCGGTGCGTTGCAAAGCTCGCCGGGAATGGTATGCTCAGCGACGATCGGAGACGGGCAACCAGGCCCAAAGGGACGGGGGAACGGCCGCGCGGGCGGCCCAAGACCCGCCCGGGAGTCGCGCGCAACGACAACCGCCCACCCCAAGGAGGCCGCCATGTGGGAATATACGGACAAGGTCAAGGAACACTTTCTCAACCCGCGCAACGTGGGCGAGCTCGAAGGCGCCAACGCCGTGGGAGAGGTCGGCTCGCTGGCCTGCGGCGACGCCCTCAAGCTCTTTCTCAAGGTCGGCGACGACGGCCGCATCGAGGACGCCACCTTCCAGACCTTCGGCTGCGCCAGCGCCATCGCCTCCAGCTCCGCACTGACCGAACTCGTCAAGGGCAAGACGCTCGACGAGGCCCTGAAGCTCACCAACCGCGACATCGCCGAATATCTCGGCGGCCTGCCCAAGGAAAAGATGCACTGCTCGGTCATGGGCCAGGAGGCCCTGGAGGCCGCGATCAAGAACTACCGCGGCGAGGCCGTGGACGCCCACGAGCACCACGAGGGCGAGATCGTCTGCAAGTGCTTCGGCGTGACCGACGAGACCATCCTCAAGGTCATCCGGGAGAACGGGCTCAAGACCGTGGAGGAGGTCACCTTCCACACCAAGGCCGGCGGCGGCTGCGGCGACTGCATTCCGCGCCTGCAGGAACTTCTGGCCGAGGCGCGCGGCGAAAAGGGAGTCTGCTCGGTCTCCAAGGTCGCGCCCCTGCCCGAGGGACTGACCAACATGCAGCGCATGCTGCGCGTCCAGGACGTCATGGACAACGAAATCCGGCCCATGCTCCAGAAGGACGGCGGCGACATCCAGCTCGTGGACATCGACCGCACCCGCGTGGTCGTGGCCCTGCGCGGCCGTTGCACCAACTGCCCGTCGTCCCTGCTCACGGTCAAGGAAGTGGTGGAAAAGACCCTGCGCGAAAAGGTCGATCCCGAGATCACCGTGGAGGAACGCTCATGAAGACCGTGTACCTGGACAACAACGCCACCACGCGCGTGGCCCCCGAGGTGCTGGAGGAGATGCTTCCGTACTTCTCCGACCTCTACGGCAATCCCTCGTCCATGCACCGCTTCGGCGGCCAGGTGGGCCGCAAGCTCGCCGAGGCGCGCGAGCGGCTGGCGAATCTGCTCGGCGCGCAGCCGTCGGAGATCCTCTTCACCTCCTGCGGCAGCGAGAGCGACAACACGGCCATCCGCTCGGCCCTGCTGGCCCGGCCGGACAAGCGCCACATCGTGACCACCCGCGTGGAGCACCCGGCCGTGCTCAGCCTCTGCACGCACCTGGAAAAGCGCGAGGGGTATTCCGTGACCTACCTGGGCGTGGATTCCGAGGGCCGCCTGGACCTCGACGAGTACAAGGCCGCGCTGACCAAGGACACGGCCGTGGCCGCGATCATGTGGGCCAACAACGAGACCGGCGTGATCTACCCTGTGGAGGAGATGGCCGCCATCGCCGCCGAGCACGCCGTGTCCTTCCACACCGACGCGGTGCAGGCCGTGGGCAAGGTGCCCATGGACCTGGAGAAGTCGGCCATAACGACCCTGGCGCTCTCGGGCCACAAGCTGCACGCGCCCAAGGGCGTGGGCGCGCTCTACGTGCGCAAGGGCACGCCGTTCCGCCCCTTCCTCATCGGCGGGCACCAGGAGCGCGGCCGCCGCGCGGGCACCGAGAACACCGCCGGAATCATCGGCCTGGGCAAGGCCGCGGAACTGGCCGGGGCCAACATCGGCCACGAGAACACCGCGGTCCGGGCCCTGCGCGACCGGCTGGAGGAAGGGCTGCTGGCCGCCGTGCCGAGCTCCGTGCGCAACGGGGCCAAGGAACCGCGGCTGCCCAACACCACGAACATCAGCTTCGGCTACGTGGAGGGCGAGGCCATCCTGCTCCTGCTCGACGAACTGGGCATCTGCGCCAGCTCCGGCTCGGCCTGCACCTCGGGCTCGCTGGAGCCCTCGCACGTGCTGCGGGCCATGGGCGTGCCCTTCACCTTCGCCCACGGCTCCATCCGCTTCAGCCTCTCGCGCTACACCACGGCCGAAAACATCGACTACGTGCTCGACGGTCTGCCCGGCGTCATCGAGAACTTGCGCAGGATTTCGCCGTTCCACCCCGGCGAGGGCCCCAAGCCCGCCTGCACCTGCTAAGACGGCGTCGCGTCCGTGCCTGCGCCCCGCGCGGGCACGGCGCGCACGTTGCGCGCCGCCGCGACTGTCGCAACCGCCGCAACCAAGGAGATCCCCATGCCCATTGCCGCGAACATGACCGAACTGGTCGGCCGCACGCCCATGGTGCGCCTGAACCGCATGGCCGCCGGACTGGCCGCGCCCGTGGCCGCCAAGCTGGAGTTCTTCAACCCCCTGGGCTCGGTCAAGGACCGCATCGCCCTGAACATGATCGCGGTCGCCGAGGCCGAGGGCCGCGTTGGCCCCGGGTCCGTGGTCGTGGAGCCGACCAGCGGCAACACGGGCATCGGCCTGGCCTTCGTCTGCGCGGTCAAGGGCATGAGGCTGATCCTGACCATGCCCGAATCCATGAGCGTGGAGCGGCGCAAGCTGCTGGGCGGACTGGGTGCGGAGCTGGTGCTCACGCCCGCGACCGGGGGCATGCGCGCGGCCATCGAGCGCGCCCGGGAGATCGTGACGGCCACGCCGGGCGCGTTCATGCCCATGCAGTTCGAGAACCCGGCCAACCCGGCGGCGCACGCGCGCACCACGGCCGAGGAACTGCTCCGCGACACGGACGGCGAGATCGGCGCGTTCGTGGCCGGGGTGGGCACGGGCGGCACGATCACGGGCGTGGGCCGCGTGCTCAAGGAGCGCGCGCCCGGCGCACGGATCATCGCCGTGGAGCCCGAGGGCTCGCCCGTGCTCTCGGGCGGCGAGCCCGGGCCGCACGGCATCCAGGGCATCGGCGCGGGCTTCGTGCCCCCGGTGCTGGACACCACGGTGGTGGACGAGGTCATCCGCGTGGCCGACGCGGACGCGCTGGCCGCGGCGCGCCGCCTGATGCGCGAGGAGGGCGTGGTCGCGGGCATCTCCTCCGGGGCCAACGCGCACGCCGCCCTGCAGGTGGCCGCGCGCGAAGAGATGCGCGGCCGCCTGGTGGCCTTCGTGGCCTGCGACACGGGCGAGCGCTACCTGAGCACGGCGCTTTTCGAGGAATGACGACAGAGGAATGACGACAATTGAAAAAACAACATGATGGAAATACCGCAATGACCAGAGACCGTATCCTGGACCAGACCGTGAACCGGCTCTGCGACGCTCCGTCGTTCCGGCTCATGGTCAACCGCCTGGCCTACGACAAGCCCATGCCCAGCGTGGACGCCCTGGCCTCCCTGGTGGACCTGCTGCGCTCGGTGCTTTTTCCCGGGTATTTCGGCGACTCCCACGTCTCGGCCGAATCCCAGCGCTACGCCGTGGGCTCGGCCCTGAACCGCGCCGCGCACCTGCTCACCGAGCAGGTGGAGCGGGGCTATTGTTTCGTCTGTACCCACCAGGACCGCGGCGCGTGCGAGGAGTGCCGCACGCGGGCCCAGGAAGTGACCCTGGCGTTTCTGGAGCGGCTGCCCGAGGTGCGCGACCTGTTGGCCCTGGACGTGGAGGCTGCCTTTGACGGCGACCCGGCGGCCAAGAACCACGGCGAGGTCATCTTCTGCTACCCGTCCATCCGCGCCCTGACCAACCACCGCATCGCGCACGAGCTCTACAAGCTCGGCGTGGACGTGATCCCGCGCATCATCGGCGAGATGGCCCATGCGGTGACGGGCATCGACATCCACCCCGGCGCGCGCATCGGGCGGCGTTTCTTCATCGACCACGGCACGGGCACGGTCATCGGCGAGACCACGATCATCGGCGACAACGTGCGCATCTACCAGGGCGTGACCCTGGGGGCCAAGAGTTTCCCCAAGGACGAGAAGGACCGCCTGGTCAAGGGGTTGCCGCGCCATCCCATCGTGGAGGACGACGTGATCATCTATTCCAACGCCACGGTGCTCGGCCGCGTGACCATCGGCAAGGGCGCGGTGGTCGGCGGCAACACCTGGATCACCACGGACGTGCCCGCCGGGGCGCGCATCAGCCAGCCCCCGCGCGAAAACGTGCAGCAGGTGGTGTAGGGGAGGGAAGACGCGGAAACGCGCCGTTGTCCGGAAACGCAAAAGGATCGGGCCGCCCAAGGCCCGTTTCATTTCCGGCGTGCGGCGAAGAAGTCCTTGAGCACCTGGCCGCATTCGTCGGCGAGCACGCCGCCGTAGACCGGGAACCGGTGGTTGAGGAAGGGCAGGTCCACGGCGCGCAACCGGCTGGAAAGCGCCCCGGCCTTGGGGTCGCGCGCGCCGAAGACCACTCCGGCCACGCGCGCGTGCACCAGCGCGCCCACGCACATCAGGCACGGCTCCAGGGTCACGGCCAGGATCGCGCCGTCCAGGCGGTAGTTGGCCACGGTTTCGGCCGCACCGCGCAGGGCCAGGATCTCGGCGTGCGCCGTGGGGTCGTTGCGGGTGATCGGCGCGTTGCAGGCGCGGGCCAGCGGCGTTCCGTCCGCCCCCAGCACCACCGCGCCCACGGGCACCTCGCCCAGGTCGCGGCCGCGCTCGGCCTCGGCCAGGGCCTCGCGCATCACGGCCTCCCAGTCCGGCCAGCCCGGCGGCACGGCGATGAGACTCACGGCCGCCTCCCGGGCGAAACGGGCCAGCCGGAAACCTCCCGGTGCAAAGCGCGCCGCGCGGGCGCGACCCGGCGGCGGAGCAGGGTGGGGGAGCGCATCACTGCGCCTTGAGCCAGTCGATGCCGTTCCTGACCAGCTCCACGCCCAAGCGCGAGGTCTCGCCGCGCGTCCAGCCCGGATGGTTGGTGGGATGGTTGTAGGCCTCGGGGTGGGGCATCAGGCCGAGGATCCGGCCCGAGGGGTCCGTAAGCCCGGCGATGGCCAGGGGCGAGCCGTTGGGGTTGGCCGGGTACTCCATGGTCGGTTCTCCGGTCTCGGCATCGGCGTACTGCAGGGCCACGAGGTCGGCGGCGACCATGGCGTCGAAGGTGGCCTGGTCCCGGGCCACGATGCGGCCCTCGCCGTGGCGCACCGGCAGGTAGAGCCGGTCCAGCCCGCGTGTGAACACGCAGGGGGACTTCGGGTTGACCGTGAGGTGCACCCAGCGGTCCTCGAAGCGGGCCGATGCGTTGTTGGCCAGGGAAACCTGGCGCTCGAAGTAGGCCTCGCCCACGGCGGGCAGCAGGCCCAGCTTGACCAGGAGCTGGAAGCCGTTGCAGATGCCCAGAATGATGCCGCCCTGCTCGAAGAAGAGCTTGAGCCGGTCCACCAGGGGCTCGCCGTCGCGGTTCTTGGCATAGCGCCAGCGCAGGGCCGCGGCCTGGGCCGCGCCCAGGTCGTCGCCGTCCAGGAACCCGCCCGGGAAGATCAGGAAATTGTATTCCACCAGCTTCACGCGGCCGGCGGTGAGGTCGGAGAAATAGACGACGTCCGTTGCGTCGGAACCCGAGACGTTCGCGGCGTGGGCGGATTCGACCTCGCAGTTGGTGCCGTATCCGGTGATGACCAGTGTCTTGACGTGGGCCATTGAATGCTCCTCAAAAGGGTCGGTGCGCCGGGCGGTTTCGGGCGGGGGCGGTGCCCCGGCATCCGGCGCGCTGTTCGGAAAAAGAGCCTTGACTCATACCCCGGGTTCTGCAAACATGAAATTCCGAGGACAGTGCAGGCACGCTCCCACGGCCACGGTGTCCTTATAATAACCGCCTGAAACCATGGCAATAAAAAAGACCTGCTTCCAGAGCGCCGGGGGCCGCACAGCGGCCGCGCCGGTCCAGGGACACGTTGTAGGCAACGGACACCGCGACTGCGCGGCCGAGGATAGTTCCGCTGCCCGCCGCCGTCAACACGCACGGCGCTGACGCGACGACAAGAGGGGTGCCTTCGGGCCCCCTCGGTTTTTATGGGGCCTATGGCCGGGCGGTTCGAACCGTGTCTAACAACTGCAAACCGTAGTGGGGTTCCATGAAAACCAAGTTCATCTTCATCACCGGCGGCGTGCTGTCGTCCCTCGGCAAAGGGTTGGCAGCGGCCTCCATCGGCGCGCTACTGCAGACCAGAGGCCTGACCTGCACCATCCAGAAGCTCGACCCGTACATCAACGTGGACCCGGGCACCATGAACCCCTTCCAGCACGGCGAAGTCTATGTCACGGACGACGGCGCCGAGACCGACCTGGACCTGGGCCACTACGAGCGCTACCTCGACAAGCCCATGTACCAGGGCAACAACTTCACCTCCGGCTCCATCTACAACCGCGTGATCAACAAGGAGCGCCGCGGCGACTACCTGGGCGGCACCGTGCAGGTCATCCCGCACATCACCGACGAGATCAAGAGCGCCATCCTCTCCGTGCCCCGCAACAACGAGGACGTGGCGCTCATCGAGATCGGCGGCACCGTGGGCGACATCGAGGGCTTGCCCTTCCTGGAGGCCATCCGCCAGATGCGCACGGACCTGGGCAAGGAGAACGTGCTCTACATCCACCTGACCCTCGTGCCCTACATGCGCGCCGCGGGCGAGCTGAAGACCAAGCCCACCCAGCATTCCGTCAAGGAGCTGCGCTCCATCGGCATCCAGCCGGATATCATCCTGTGTCGCTGCGAGCAGGAGCTGGACAGCGACCTCAAGCGCAAGATCGCGCTCTTCTGCGACGTGGACTGCGACGCCGTGTTCAGCGCCGTGGACGTGGACAACATCTACAAGGTGCCGCTCAAGTTCTACGAGGAGGGCATCGACCAGAAGATCGCGATCATGCTGCGCCTGCCGGCCAAGAACCCGGACCTCAAGCCCTGGCGCACGCTCAACGAAAGGCTTTCCTCGCCCAAGGGCGAGGTGACCATCGGCATCGTGGGCAAGTACGTGGACCTCAAGGAGGCCTACAAGTCCCTGCACGAGGCCCTGGTGCACGGCGGCGTGGCCAACGACGTCAAGGTCAACCTGGAGTACGTCAACTCCGAGAAGATCAACGAGAAGAACGTGGCCGCGCGGCTCCAGGAGCTCGACGGCGTGCTCGTGCCCGGCGGGTTCGGCTCGCGCGGGGTGGAGGGCAAGATCCGCTCCATCCGCCATGCCCGCGAGAACAACATTCCCTTCTTCGGCATCTGCCTGGGCATGCAGTGCGCGGTGATCGAGTTCGCGCGCACCGTGGCCGGGCTGGACAAGGCCAACTCCGAGGAGTTCGACAACCTCACGCCCGACCCGGTCATCTACCTGATGACCGAGTGGTACGACGTGCGCCGCAAGTGCAAGCAGACGCGCTGCAAGGAGTCCGACAAGGGCGGCACCATGCGCCTGGGCGCGTACCCGGCCGTGGTCAAGCCGAACACCAAGTGCCACGAGGCCTACGGCGAGGCGCGCATCGAGGAGCGCCACCGCCACCGCTACGAGTTCAACAAGGCCTACTTCGAGGCCTTCGAAAAGCTCGGCCTGGTCTTCAGCGCCCAGTCCCCGGACGAATCCCTGGTGGAGGTCGTGGAGCTCAAGGGCCACCCCTGGTTCCTGGGCTGCCAGTTCCATCCGGAGTTCAAGTCCAATCCCATGCGCCCACACCCCCTGTTCCGCGAGTTCATCCGCGCGGCCAAGGAGGTCAAGGAGGCCAAGATCGCGGCCAGCGCGCCCAAGAAGGCCGTGGCGAAAAAGGCGTCCGCCAAGAAGACCACGGCCAAGAAGGCCACGACCCGCAAGACGACCGCCAAGAAGGCGGCCCCGAAGACCGCCGAGTAGCGGCCGGGCCGCGCGAGGAACAACTGTGACGCCGAGCGATCTCTACGCCGCCAGCCGGGCCGGAAACGGCCTGCTCATCGCCGGGCCCTGCGTGCTCGAAGGTGCCGACGTGGCCCTGGAATGCGCGCGCGTGCTCAAGGCGCTCTCCGAGGAGACGGGCATTCCCGTGGTCTTCAAGAGCTCCTTCGACAAGGCCAACCGCACCTCCCTGGACAGCTTCCGGGGCCCGGGCATGGAAAAGGGGCTGGCCATGCTCGCCGAGATCAAGGCGGCCACCGGGCTGCCCGTGATCACGGACATCCACGCCCCGGACCAGGCCGCGCCCGTGGCCGAGGTGGCCGACGTGCTCCAGATCCCGGCCTTCCTCTGCCGCCAGACCGATCTGCTCGTGGCCGCCGCGGCCGCCTGCCGGGCCACCGGGTGCATCGTCAACGTCAAGAAGGGCCAGTTCCTGGCCCCCTGGGACATGCGCCCCGTGGTCGGCAAGCTGCGCGGGGCCGGGTGCGGGCGCGCCTGGCTCACCGAGCGCGGCGCGAGCTTCGGCTACAACAACCTGGTGGTGGACTTCCGCTCCATTCCGGTGCTCAAGGAGTTCGGCCTGCCCGTGGTCTTCGACGCCACGCACTCGGTGCAGCTGCCGGGCGGGCAGGGCGGCCGTTCCGGCGGCCAGCGCGAGTTCGTGCCCGTGCTGGCGCGCGCCGCCGTGGCCGCCGGGGCCGACGCCGTGTTCATGGAGTGCCACCCGGACCCGGACCACGCCCTGTGCGACGGGCCCAACAGCTGGCCCCTGGACAAGGTCGCCCCGCTCGTGCGCGAGCTGCTGGCCCTGTGGAGGATTCCCCGTGCGTGCTGAGGACGCGGCGCGCCGCGTGAAGGTCCTGGTCCTCGACGTGGACGGCGTGCTCACGGACGGCGGGCTCTACTACACGGCCGAAGGCTTGGCCATGAAGCGCTTCAACGTGCAGGACGGCCTCGGCATCAAGCTGGCCCAGGCCGCCGGACTGACCGTGGGCGTGATCACCGGGCTGGATTCGCCGTGCGTGGCGCGGCGCGTGCACGAACTGGGCATCCGCCACTACTTCCCGGGGTTCCGGGACAAGGGCGATTCCCTGCGCGCCATTGCCGAGGCCGAGGGCGTGGGCCTGGAGGAAATGGCCTTTCTGGGCGACGACTGGGTGGACGTGAAGCCGTTGGCCGTGGTCGGACTGCCCATGGCCGTGGCCAACGCCCAGCCCGAGATCCTGGAGATGGCCGCATGGGTCTCCACGCGGCCGGGCGGTCACGGTGCGGTGCGCGAAGCCATCCGTTTCATCCTGCACTGTCAGGGCCGCCTGGAGGCGCAGTGGGCCGCGTGGAACGAGTAGGGCGGGCGAGAGCCCGGACGGTCGCTTGCGCCGGGCCGAAGGCGGTCCGCTAGATGCTGCGCCGCATCCTGGTCACCGTGCTGCTGCTCGCGGCCGCGGGCGGCGGGCTGGCCTGGTACGTGGTGGTCCGCAATCCGGTGGTGGAGCAGGTCCGCGAGGCGGTCAAGGATTCCACGCTCAGCGGCGCGCTGGACGTGGACCTGACCCTGCGCGGCCTGGACCTGACCCACGGCGAACAGGGCCGCGCCCAGTGGCGGCTCACGGCCAAGGCCGCGCAGTACCTTCAGGACTCCGGCACGGTCAAGGTCGACAATCCCAGCGTGGTCTATTATTTCGAGAAGGGCGGCGGGAACATGACCGTGGCCGCGTCCCAGGGGCTGGTGCTCCAGGACCGCAAGCAGGCCCGGCTCTGGCCCGACGTGGAGGGCCGCTACCAGGACAACGTGCTCCGTGCCGGGGAACTGTTCTACAACGGCACCTCCGAGTCCCTGACCCTGGCCGACGGCGTGTACCTGCAGGGCGACCAGTTCGCCTGCAACGCCACGCGCATGCGCGTGGACCTGAAGACCAACGAGATCGTCGCGGACCAGGGCGTGTCCGCCGTGCTCTATCTGGGCGATCGCCTGGGCGGCCCCTCGGCCGGACAATCGGCCGGCCCCTCGACCGGCCAATCGGGCAAACGTCCCTAGAACCGCCGCACCGTCGGCACCGGAGACGCTGCAACGTGAGACGCAAACCGCTTTCGGCCCCCAAGGCCGTCCTCCTGACCGTCTGCCTGGCCCTGCTCGGGAGCGCCCTCGTCGTCCCGCGCGCCGTGCGCGCCGAGGGCGGCACGGTGCCCACGCGCATCACCTCGGACAAGCTGCGCTACAGCCCCTCGGGCCAGCAGGTCGTCTTCGAGGGCGCGGTGCGCGTCACGCGCGAGGACTTCGTGCTCACCGCGGACGCCATCACCGTGTTCCTGGGCAAGGCGGCAGGGTCCTCCGGCGGCAAGAATCCCCAGGAAATGGATGCGGGGCGCATCGAGAAGATCGTGGCCAACGGCCACGTGCGCCTGGAGCGCCAGGGCAGGGTCGGCACCTGCGACACGGCCACCTACCTCGTGGCCCAGGGGCTCTTCAAGATGGAGGGCGACCCCGTGCTCACCGACGGCAAGAACCGCCTTACCGGCGAGGTCATCAAGCTCTACGCCAAGGACAACCAGAGCGAGGTCGTCGGCGGCAAGAACAAGCGCGTCGAGGCCCTGTTCTTCACCCCCAAGGGCGCGGAGCTGCCCTGACCATGGCCCAAACGCAGAACGACGCGCCGCACTCCCGTTTGCGGGGCATGGAGCTGGTCAAGCGCTACGGCGACAAGCAGGTCGTCAAGGGCGTCTCCCTGGAGGTCAATCAGGGCGAGATCGTGGGCATGCTCGGGCCCAACGGCGCGGGCAAGACCACGACCTTCTACATGCTCGCGGGCATCGTGAAGCCCAACGGCGGCCACGTGGGCCTGGACCAGGCGGACATCACCTCGTTGCCCCTGCACGAGCGCGCCCGCCGGGGACTCAGCTACCTGCCCCAGGAAAGCTCGGTGTTCAAGAAGCTCACCGTGCGCCAAAACCTGGAGATCATCCTCGAACACACGGCCCTGTCCTCCGCGGCGCAGAAGCGCCGCTGCGACGAACTGCTCGCCGAACTGGGCATCACCCAGCTCGCGTCGCAGAAGGCCCTGCACCTGTCCGGCGGCGAACGCCGCCGGTTGGAGATCGCCCGGGCCATGATCCGCAGCCCCAAGTTCGTGCTCCTGGACGAACCCTTCGCGGGCATCGACCCCCTGGCCGTGGACGACATCCAGGCGATCATCCGCGACCTGCGCTCCAAGGGCCTGGGCGTGCTCATCTCCGACCACAACGTGCGCGAGACCCTGCGCATCTGCGACCGGGCCTACATCGTCTACGAGGGCCGCATCATCCTCGGCGGCACGCCCGAGGAGATCGTGGCCGACCCCAAGGCGCGCCGCCACTACCTGGGCGAGGGCTTCTGCCTCTGACGCGTTTGCCGCGTTCGTTCCCGCCCTCCGTACCCTCCGGATGGGTGCGGCTTTTCCGCCCCGCCTGCGGCGTTTCCGCCCGTTGCGCACGACCGGCAACCCGCGTCCTGCGCGACATCCGGCCGGAAGGCCCGTCTTGCAAAATACGAACAAGTTGCCAATTTTGTTTTTCGTGACGGCCCGTTGCGCTTTGAAGCATTGCGCATCCGCAGTTGCCACGATGGTCCATCTGTGGCATGCTCCGGCCCACGAAAGGCGGCGGACCGGCCCGGTCCGCCCCTTTCGCGCCGGTGCGCACCCCGCATCGGCTCCCCACGGGGGGGGAACAACATCCAACATCGAGGCGGCGTAGCGCTCCATGGCTCTGGAACTCAGACAGCAACTCAAGCTTTCGCAGCAACTGGTGATGACGCCCCAGTTGCAGCAGGCCATCAAGCTCTTGCAACTGTCCCGCCTGGAGTTGCTCGATACCGTCCAGCAGGAGCTGCTGGAGAATCCCTTCCTCGAGGAGGGCATGGACGAGGCCGGGCCCGCGGACGAGGTCACCGAGGCCGACACCCGCGAGGACCGGACCGAATCCAAGCCCGACGCCGCGGCCGTGGAGCCGCGCCCCGGCTCCGACACCGGCACCGAGGAGGATCTCTCGCGCAGCGCCGACTGGGAGAACTACCTCGGCGACTTTTCCAGCACCTCCAAGCAGGTCCAGTCCCGCGAGTACGAGACGCCCGAGGAGGGCATGTCCTTCGAGGCGCGCCTGACCTCCAAGCCCTCCCTGGACGGCCACCTCTACTGGCAGTTGCGCCTGTCCAACTTCACGCCCAAGCAGGTGGAGATCGGCGAGACCGTGATCGGCAACCTCGACTCCCAGGGCTACCTGCAGGCCTCGGCCGAGGAGATCGGCCAGGCCGTGGGCGCGTCCGCGGAGGAGGTCGAACTGGTCCTCGCCCGCATCCAGCGCTTCGACCCCGTGGGCGTGGCCTGTCGCACCCCGCAGGAGTGTCTGCTCGTGCAGATGGAGACCTACGGGTACGACGACCCGGTCCTGGTGGAACTGGTGCGCGAGCACCTGGAGGACCTGGAGAAGAGGCGCTACAAGCCCTTGGCGCGCAAGTTCAAGATCAGCCTGGAGCAGATCAGGGAATACCTGGAGATCCTCCAGCGACTGGACCCCATGCCCGGGGCCAGCTACGGTTCCGGCGACCCCTTCTACATCAGCCCCGACGTCTTCGTGTACAAGTACGGCGAGGACTTCGTGATCCTGCTCAACGAGGACGGCATGCCGCGCCTGGAGCTCAACCAGGTCTACATGGACTGTGTGCAGCATTCGCACGGCGGCGAGAAGGACTACATGCAGGAGCGCATGCGCTCGGCCGTGTGGCTGATGAAGTCGCTCTACCAGCGCCAGCGTACGCTCTACAAGGTGGTGGAATCCATCGTGAAGTTTCAGCGCGGCTTCTTTGAGGAGGGCGTCACGCATCTCAAGCCCCTGATCCTCAAGGACGTGGCCGAGGACATCGAGATGCACGAATCCACGGTCAGCCGCATCACCACCAACAAGTACGTGGCCACTCCGCACGGCACCTTCGAACTCAAGTTCTTCTTCAACAGCGCCCTGGGCATGGACGACGGCACCCAGGTGGGCTCGGAGTCGGTCAAGGCGCTGATCAAGAACCTCATCGGCGACGAGAACCCCAAGAAGCCCCTGTCCGACGAGCGCATCGCCGACATCCTCAAGGAAAAACTGCAGGTCAACATCGCCCGGCGCACCGTGGCCAAGTACCGCACAGCCCTGGACATCCCCTCCTCGTCGAAACGAAAACAGATTTTTTAGCCCCACCCCCTTTCTTTTTCTGGGTAACTCCTTACAATAATAATTGTTCACTGGCCGTATCCTTTTCATCCTTCTAGGAAACCAAAGGAGGATTCATGAACATCACCTTCAACTTCAAAAATTTCGAACCTTCCGATCACCTCAAGGAATACGCCACATCGCGTTTCGAGAAGATCTCCAAGTACATCAGCGACTCCGATACCGCCGAGATCCAGGTCAACCTCTCGGTGGAAAAATTCCGCCAGATGGCGGATATCGTCTTCGTGCAGGACAACGTCCACCTCTCCGCCTATCAGGAGAGCGAGGACATGTACGCGACCATCGACATGGTGCTTGACAAATTGGAGGCCCAGGTAAAGAAAATCCGCGAGCGGATGAAGGAAAAGAAGCGCAAGGCCCAGAAGGAAAAGTCCGTGCGCTACGACATCCTGTCCCTCGGCATGGGCGACGGCGGCACGCGCATCCCGACCATCGAGAAGTCCGACAACCTGCCGGTCAAGCCCATGAACATCGACGAGGCCGCCATGCAGCTCGACAACCTCAACTACGAGTTTCTCGTCTTCAGGAATTCCGAAACCGATCGCGTGAACGTGATCTACAAGCGCAAGAACGATGACTACGGGCTCATCGACCCCGGCGTGTAGACCCAACGGGAAGGTAAATGAAACTTAGCGACTACTTGGCAAAAGATTTGATTTTGCCCGAACTCTCCGCCAGGACCAAGTCCGAGGTCCTGGCGGAGCTTATTGCCAGCGTGGGGGATTCCGTCCCCGGATTCGACGCCAAGCGCGCCCTGGAAGTGCTCATGGAGCGCGAATACCTCGGCACCACCGGCATCGGCGACGGCGTGGCCATTCCCCACGGCAAGCTGGAGTCCCTGGACCGCATCGTGCTCATCGTGGGCCGCAGCCTGGAAGGCGTGGACTTCGAAGCCCTGGACTTCAAGCTCTGCAACATCTTCTTCCTGGTCCTGGCCCCGGAGCAGGTGGCCGGCATGCACCTGCGCATCCTGGCGCACATTTCCCGCCTGCTCAAGGACGAGGCCTTCCGCCGCTCCTTCATGGAGGCCGAGGGCCGCGACGGCCTCTGGGACGTTCTCGCGGAAACCTAGCCGGTCATGCTCGCCAAGCGCCAGTTCCCCGTCCTCTTCGTCACCGGCCTGTCCGGGGCGGGGAAATCCACGGCCCTCAACGTCTTCGAGGACATGCGCTTCTTCGCCGTGGACGGGCTGCCCGTGGGCATGGCCCCGCGTTTGGCCGCGCTCTTCCAGGGCGAGGTGGAGGCCCACTACCGCGGCGTGGCCGTGGGCGTGGATCTCCGGCAGCAGGACTTCCTCGGCGAATGGGGCGACGCCCTGGCCGAATTCAACGCCCTGGGCCTTTCTCCGCAGATCGTCTTCGTTGAGGCGCGGCCCGACGTGCTGCGCCGCCGCTACGCCACCACGCGCCGCCCGCACCCCCTGGAGGCCGAGGGGCTCGGGCTGGAGCAGGCCCTGGAGCAGGAACGCCTGCTCCTCGATCCCGTGCGCAGCGACGCGCACATGATCATCGACACCTCCGACTATTCCATTCACGACCTGCGCCGCGCGATCCAGGAGAAGTGGCAGGGCCTGGAAGGCGACACGCCGCGCATGCGCATCCACATCGTGACCTTCGGGTTCAAGTACGGCGTGCCCAGCGAGGCCGACCTGGTCTTCGACATGCGCTTTCTGCCCAACCCGTACTTCGACGAAAATCTCCGGGCGCTCTCCGGCAAGGACCAGGCCGTGGCCGACTACGTGCTCGGCCGCGAACCCGGGGCCACCTTCATCGCCCGCTTCTGCGACTTCCTCCACTATCTGCTGCCCCTGTACGCCGGGGAGGGCCGCTACCGCGTCTCCGTGGGCATCGGCTGCACCGGCGGCCGCCACCGTTCCGTGGCCGTGGCCGAGGCCCTGTTCCGCTCTTTGAAAAAACAGGATTATGCGGTATCCTTGGAACATCGGCACCTGGAACTAGGCTGACGCGGCCCCGCCCCCGAACGCATCCGGGCGCGCCCGGGCGCAGGGTTCGGCCCGGAACGCGGGCCTGACAAGGACCTAGAGGGACACGGCAGAAGCACATGGCACAAAAGAAGAACGACCAGGACGCCCGCGTGGGCGTGGTCCTGGCCACGCACACCGACTACGGCGCCAGGCTCATCGAGGCCGCGGCCTTCATCGTCGGCCCCCAGCCCGAATGCCGCGCCGTGGGCGTGGACGGCGCCCTGGAAGTGGAAGAGACCCTGCAGCGGCTGCAGCGCGCCGTGTCCGAGGCCGAGTCCGGTGCGGGCGTGATCATCCTCACGGACATGTTCGGCGGCACGCCCACCAATCTGAGCCTTTCGCTCCTGAGCAAGGGCAACCTGGAGGTGGTCACGGGCGTGAACCTGCCCATGCTTCTCAAGGTGCTGGGCTCGCGCGACAAGCCTCTGCCCCAGGTGGCCGGAGAGGCGCGCGACGCGGGGCTGGCGGGCATCGTGGTCGCGGGCGAGCTGTTGCGCAGCCGCATCGCGGACAAGGCCCGCGACGGCAAGGCCAAGGAAAAAAAGTAGGAACGGGCAAAGATACCGACCAGGCGCAGAAACGGCCGGGAAGCGGAAAAAGACAGGAACGGAGCAGGGGAGAGCGATGTTCTGGGTGCGTATCGACAACCGTCTCGTCCACGGGCAGATCATCGAGGCCTGGGTGCCCTTCACCGGCGCAAAGCTTCTGCTCGTGGCCAACGACAGGCTCCAGTCCGACCCCCTGCAGCAGGAGATCGTCTCCCTGGCCATACCCGGCAACCTGGAGGCCGACTTCGTGCGCGTGGACGAGGTCAACGGTTTCCTGCAGCACGCCCTGGAACACGTGGACCGCGCCGACGTCTTCGTGCTCTTCTCCTCCTGCCGCGACGCGCGCCGCGGCTACGAGAACGGCCTGGGCTTCGGCGTGCTCAACGTGGGCAACCTCCACTACGCGCCGGGCAAGAAACAGGTCTGTTCGCACGTTGCCCTGTCCGACGACGACGAGAACTGTCTGAACTTTTTCGCCAAGAAGGGCGTGGAGCTGGATTTCCGCTGCGTGCCCAACGAAACCATCCAGGTACGGAGTTGGTGATGGGCGAACTCGCATCCCCCTACTGGGAACTGGCCATCGCTTTTTTTTTGCCCTCTTCGCCACGTTCCGCTTTTCCCTGAACCTGGGCGTCATTGAGCGGCCCCTGGCCGTGGGCTTCGTCTGGGCCCTGGCCACCGGCCACTGGGAGGCCAGCCTCGGCGTGGCCGTGTTCTTCGAGCTCTTCTGGCTCGACCTCCTGCCCGTGGGCACCTACGTGCCGCCCCAGTCCGTGGCCGCCACCGTGGCCGCCCTGAGCCTCATCCACTACTACCATGCCGTGGGCCCGGGCGAGCTGGCCCTGCCGCTCTTCCTGGCCCTGCCCGTGGCCCTGGCGGGCTCGCGCCTGGAGTTCAACCTGCGCAAGTGGCAGGACCGCTCCTACAACGCCCTGTTGCGCCACGCGCGCCGCTCCGCCACCGGCGAGGCCCCCTTCGATCCCGGACGGCTCGTGGCCGTGGCCGTGGCCCAGGCCTTTGCGGCCAACTTCGCGTTCTTCGCCGTGAGCCTTGTGATTCTGGTGCAGATCATGGGCTGGCTCAACGACAACGTGATCAAGGGCATGCACTTTCCCCTGGAATGGGGGCATCTGTGGTTCCTGGCGGCCATGGGCGGCATCCTCTCCCTGCGCGTGCGCCGCGCCTTCGGCATGCTCGCCGCGGGCGTGGCCGCGGTGGTCGTGCTCAGCGTGATCTAGGCGCATCGCGCCAGGGTTCGCATCCGGCCGGGTTTCGCCTGCTTCGGACGGGGCGAACGGGACGTTGCCGCGAAAAGGGGGATCGCTTGTTTCGGGGAGCGCCACCCGCAAGCATCCCTCCGGAATACAATCGTAAAAATTTCTCAGGGCCGGATCTCTTGGCAACCGCGATAGTTTGTGATATTTGGAACATTCTTCCAAGAACGACGGTGTTGCAGAGCCTATACCCATCACTTTCCTTTAGGAGGTAAAGCATGTCAGTCTACGTTTTTGGTCATAAGAGCCCGGATACCGACTCCGTGGTGGCCGCCCTTTCGGTCGCCGACTACTTCGGCAAAGTCACCGGCGAGTCCTACGTCGCCGCCATGCAGGGCGAGGTGACCCCCGAGTCCAAGTTCGTGCTGGACAAGTTCGGCCTGACCGCCCCGCAGCTGAAGACCAGCTTCGCGGGCGAGAAGGTCGTGCTGGTCGACCATTCCGACCTGGCCCAGTCCCCGGACGACCTGGGCAGCGCCACCATTCTGGGCGTGGTGGACCACCACAAGCTCGGCGACGTGACCACCCCCAATCCCCTGGAAATGTGGGTCTGGCCCGTGGGCTGTTCCTGCACCGTGGTCAAGTACATGTACGACTACGCCGGCATCGAGGTTCCCAAGGCCATCGCCGGCGCCATGCTCTGCGCCATTCTTTCCGACACGGTCATGTTCAAGTCCGTGACCTGCACCCCCAAGGACAAGGACGCCGCCGCCGCCCTGGCCAAGATCGCGGGCGTCACCGACATGATGGCCCTGGGCATGGAGATGTTCAAGGTCAAGTCCGCCGTCGAGGGCGCGTCCATGAAGGACCTCGTCTTCCGCGACTACAAGGACTTCAACATGAGCGGCAACAAGGTCGGCATCGGCCAGCTCGAGGTCGTGGACCTGTCCCTGCTGGACGCCGTGAAGGACGGCCTGTACGCCGAGATCGGCAAGGTCAAGGCCGAAGGCCGCCACTCCGTGTTCCTGCTGCTCACCGACATCATGAAGGAAGGTTCCGAGATGCTGTACGTGTCCGACGACGCGTCGGTCATCGAGAAAGCCTTCGGCGCCAAGCCCGGCGACAAGTCCGTGTGGCTGGACGGCGTGATGAGCCGCAAGAAGCAGGTCGTGCCCAACTTCGAGAAGGCCTTCGCCTAGATCGCTGCCCGGGTCGAACGAGTCGAACGATTGCAAGCCCCGGCCGGGTTCCCGGCCGGGGCTTTTTTTTGGGGAGAAGGGCGGAGAGAGGAGGGGAAGACTGCTGCGAGGCGTGCAGCGCGAACCGGGGCTCCTCTGCGAGGAATAACGCGGTGGCGGGAGGCCGCGTTCTGGGGTATACAATGAAAAAAACCTCAAGGAGTTCACCCATGAGACGCTTTCTTCTGCTTCCCGTCCTGATCCTGTCCCTGTCCCTGGCGCATTTCGCCCTGGCCGCCGGCGACGTGGCCCACGGCCAGGTCCTGGCCAAGGGCTGTGCCTGCCACGGCAAGAAGTTCTACGGCCACGACGCCCAGTCGCTCGTCGAAAAGCTCCAGGCCTTCAAGGCCGGTACGGGCCCCAAGGTCATGGTCAAGAAGATGTCCGGTTTTTCGGAGCAGGACATCGCCGACGTGGCCGCGTTCTTCGCCGCCCAGCCCAAGTAGTTTTTCGACGGCGTCCGCCGTGGTGGCTCCCCGGTCCCGTGGCCGCAAGGCGCGCGGGGGCCGGGGACGATGCCGTTCGGCCGCCCCGCGCAGGGGCCGTCGGCGAATCGCCCGCGTCACGAGCGCAAAAAAGGAACCCGCCGGTATTCCGGCGGGTTCCTTTGTCATTGAAGGGGATTGTCGCAGAAAGGGGGAAGCCCGTTGGCGGTGCTGGTTACTCGGCCTGTTCGGCCTCGACGTCTTCCCTGGCCTCGCACGAATCGTCACCCGAGCAGGTCCAGCAAGGACCCGGATAGTCCATGTTAGCCATGATGACACCTCCGTAGGAAGGTTTTTTTGTTGTTGTGGATCATAAATAAGACCGTGGGGCGGAGCGTCAAGGGAAAAATGAAAATAATTCTCATTCTCCGGAGGCCAGCACGAAACGGGCGACGCAGGGGCCCGATGCGTCGACGGGGTTTCCGGTCGGCACCCAAGAGCAAGGATAAGCCGGAAAGAGAGGCCCCCGGGCTCAGTGGCGTGGATCCTTGGGCGCAAAGGGAGAGATGGACGGCAGAAAATAGGTGTTCGGCCGCTCGGGGTCCTTTCGGGGCGCGGTGGAGGACGGCGTGTATACCCAGCCCAGCAGGGTCCGGCGGCCGCGCTCGTCCTCGGCCGTGGCCGCGCCGAGCAGCCGGGCGTCCTCGTGCTCCAGGCGGGCCAGGACGTCGTCCAGGATTTCGGGCGGGTCCGGACGTTTCCAATCCTGGTGCAGGAGCAGAGTGGGGCCGGAGGCGCGCGCCACGAAGAGCACGCCGCGCGGGTTCTCCACCGGGCCGCAGTAGAGCGCGTCCAGGTCCGCGTCCGCGCGCAGGTCGGCCAGGGTCCGGCGGCCGCCGGGCTGATCGGCCAGGGTCGAGAGGTTCACGAGCAGGGGGCGGCGGCGCGCGGCGCGGCGCAGGCGCGGCAGGAGCACCAGCAGGAACAGGGCGGCCGCGGTGGCGGCGCACAGGGCGGCGAAGGCAAAGGAGTCCATGGCGGTCGGCGGGCGCGCGGCCCAGGCTTGACGGGCCGCACAGGGGGCCGTACGCTCGGGATGGATTTTCCGAATTCACTGAACTTAAACGCAAAAAACGTGCGGGCGCGGCCGATGTCGCGTCCCGGGGAGGCCGTTATGGAATGCCGCCAGGAACGCAACCTCGAGCACTGCAACTGTACCTATTCGGCCTGCGACAAACGCGGCCTGTGCTGCGAATGCATCCGCTACCACCTGGCCATGCGCCAGCTGCCGGGCTGCGCCTTTCCGGCCGATGCCGAGCGCACCTACGACCGCTCCTTCGAACACTTCGCCAAGCTGGTGGCCGCGGGCAGGGTCTAGCGCGCTCAGTCCTCGTCGTCTCCGTCCTGCCCGTCGTCCGCCGGTCCGCGCGTGGCGTGCAGCAGCCGCAAGGCCGTGGCCGCGAAATCCTCGGTCGGCTGCAGGCGCAGCACGCGCCCGCGTTCGCCTTCGGCCGGTTCCACGAGCCCGGTCCCGATCAGGTCGCGGATGAAGGTGTCGGCGTTTTTGGCCGGAAAGAGGAAGAAACGCCCCAGGGTCTCGGCCACGCGGTCCCGGTCCACCTCGGTCACGCCGTGGACGGCCAGCAGTTCCAGGAGCAGGGCCAGGCCGTGGGTGATGGAGGTGATGTGCGTGGCGCGGGTGGTGTAGGCGCGCAGCCGGTACACGAGCACGTTGAGCAGGGCCTGGAGCAGTTGGGGGGCCTCGGCGGCCAGGGCGTCGAAGTCGGACTTGCGGATGCACACGGCCCGGACGTCCTCCAGGGCCCTGGCAGTGGCCGTGCGCAGGTTATCGCCCAGGATCAGGGCCATCTCCCCGAACACGGAGATCGGCGTGAGCCGGGCCACGACCTTGCGCTCGTCGGCCACCTGCTTGGAGAGCTCCACGACGCCTTCCTTGAGCACGTAGGCCACGTCGCCGTGCGCGCCCTCGCGAAAGATCGTGTCGAATTTCCGGAACTGCTTGACTTCGTAGATGGTCATGCGTCCTCCGGAGTGTCCGGGCGGAGTGTCCGGGCGGAGTGTCCGGGCGGAGTGTCCGGGCGG
>JACCQO010000007.1:0-61885 GCA_015709205.1 Desulfovibrionaceae bacterium | reverse complement strand
CGGAGTGTCCGGGCGGAGTGTCCGGGCGGAGTGTCCGGGCGGAGTGTCCGGGCGGCGCGCCGGGTGCGCAACGGGCGGCACGGCAGTTCGGCGGGAAAACGCGGCGGGGAGGCGGGCTCCCCGCCGCGTTGGAAGTCGTCTAGATCAGGCCTGATTCCTTGAGAATCTTCTTCAGGCCCTCGACGTTGCTCTCGAACATCCGCACCAGGGGCAGGCGCACCTCGTCGGACTTGACGCGGCCCATGAGCTTGAGCGCGGCCTTGGCCGGTGAGGGGTTGGTCTCCAGGAACATGGCCCGCGACAGGGGCAGGGAGGCCAGGAAGCCTTCCAGGGCCTTGGCCGTGTCGCCCTCGGCCCAGGCCTTGCAGAACCCGGCGACCAGCGCCGGAGCCACGTTGGAGACCACGCTGATGACGCCGCAGCCGCCCACGGACAGGAGCGGCAGCACCGTGAAGTCGTCGCCGGACAGGATCTGGAAGTCCGGGCCGCACAGTTCGCGGATGTGCGCCACCTGCTTGAGGTCGCCGGTGGCCTCCTTTACGCCCACGACCTCGGGGATGTCCGCGGCCATGCGCTGCAGGGTTTCGGGCAGGAGGTTGAGCGCCGTGCGGCTGGGCACGTTGTAGATGATGAACGGCATGGGCGCTTCGGCGGCCAGCTTCTTGTAATGCTGGTACAACCCTTCCTGCGTGGGCTTGTTGTAGTAGGGCGTGATCAGCAGCACGCCGTCGGCCCCGACCTGCTTGGCGAATTTGGTCAGCTCGATGGACTCGGCGGTGTTGTTGGAGCCCGCGCCGGCGAGCACGGGCACGCGGCCCTTGACCTGCTCGACGCAGATGCGCACCACGTCGGCGTGCTCCTTGTGCGAAAGCGTGGCGGACTCGCCCGTGGTGCCGCAGGGAACCAGGCCGTCGATGCCCTGTTCGATCTGCCACTCGATGTGTTCTCGGTACTCTTCCTCGTCCACGATGCCGTTGGTGAACGGAGTCACCAGGGCCGTGTACGCGCCCTTGAATTCCATTGCGCCCTCCTGTGTGTCTGGGCCGGCGTGGCCCTGTTCCCTATATGCTCAGCCCGAACATCGCCGGTTCGAGCGTTCCCTCGTAGACCTTCACGGCCATGCCCTGCAGAAACACAGAGCCGTTCTCCAGGCTCACGGTGAGCACCTCGCCGCCCGAGGTGGTCACGCGCGCGCTGGAGCCCACGAGGCCCAAAGCGTTGGCCACCACCAGGGAGGCCGCCGCGCCCGTGCCGCAGGCGTAGGTTTCGCCCTCCACGCCGCGCTCGTAGGTGCGCAGGAGCAGGGCATCCCGGGCCGTGGCCTGGATGAAATTCGCATTGGTGCCCGCCGGGGCGAAGTGCTCGTGGTAGCGGATGGCCGCGCCCTTGGCAGCCACGTCCACCGCGGCCACGTCCTCGCACACGACCACGGCGTGGGGCACTCCGGTATTCACGAAGTGCACCGTCATGAGCGTGCCGTCAACGGTCAATTCCTCGCCCAGGGCCAGCCCTTCGGGCGGGGTGAGCTGGACCTTGGCCACGCCGCCCTCGAGCACGCGCGCCTGGATGGGCCCGGCGTCCGTGCCGAAGGAGTGCTCGGGCCCGGCCAGTCCCAGCTCCACGGCCAGCCGCGCGGCGCAGCGCGAGGCGTTGCCGCACATTTCGGCGCGCGAGCCGTCGGCGTTGAAGAAGTGCCAACGGTAGGCGGTCTCCGCCTCCGGGGTGGGCTCCAGAAAGATCAGGCCGTCCGCGCCCACGGCAAAGGCGCGCGGGCACAGGGCCCGGGCCCAGTCGGCCATGCATTCCGGCCGCACGCCGAGGGTGGAGTTATCGAAAAATATGAAGTCGTTGCCGCATCCGTGCATCTTGTGGAAGCGGACCGTAGAGGGCGTATCCATAGGCTGCTCGTTCGTGGACTGCCCGCAAGCGAACTGCTCGCAGGCGCGCAGCTCGTCGGACGGCAGTCAGTTGGAAAAGAGTTTGGCGATATCCGGCGCGTCGGGAACGTCGTTTCCCAGGCGGCGCACGTCCAGTTCCACGTTTTCGCCGGGGCGCATGGTCCAGTCCGCGCCGTGCGGCAGCTCGAAAAACCTGAGGACCATGACCGCACGGCCCTCGGAATAGGAACGCACCCAGAAGGTCCGCCCCTGAGCCGCGATGCGCCCGCGCACCGGGCCGGGACCGCTCCCCAGGAGCACGTCGAACACGGGCTCCTGCGTGTCCAGGTAGTGCTGTTCGGCGGCCTCGCCCCAGCAGCTGATGCCCGCGACCAGATCCGCCCGGGAGCGCAGGGCGCGTGCCTCGCGGGCCACGGCCCGGAGCGTTTCCGCGTCGGGTTCCTTTCCGTCGGCCGGCGGCGGCAGGAGCACGAGCCCCAGCCGAACCCCGCCGCGCGTGAGCACGCGGGTGGCGAGGTGTGGCCCGAGGCAGATAAAATTGCCCGGAAATTCGGCAAAGTGCAAGTCCGCCAAGCGGCATTCGTTGGGGCCGAGGAAAACCGCGTTATATCCCATGGCCTTGTACGCCGTGGTCAGGGCCGCGGCCGTGTGCGGCGTGAGATGGTCCTGCGGGTCCCATTCCGCGCGCAGCAGTTCTTCGGTGCCCGCCAGCAGAAAGGTGGTCGGCCCTGCCGCCGGATCGGCGACGAGCGTGCGCAGAAGGCTGGCCCGCCGGGCCAACCCGCCGAAGGACTTGCCGCCTCAGGTGGGGCAGGGCGCGTAGACGCCCTCGGTGGCCGCGGTGAAGGCGATGGACAGGCGTGGCGCGCGCTCGGCGGCCGCGGCCCGGGGGCAGGCATCGCGAGGGCTCCAGCCGGTCCCGCCGGGCCATCCCGTGAGCAGCATGGCCCCCAGGGCGAGGGCCGAGAGGATCGCTGCCAACGACGGGTGACGGCGGGCCGGGCGGATGCGCCATGCCGGGGAGGTCTGCGCGGGGCAGGTCGGGGCTCGGCGGAACGGCGGGACGTCTTGCGGGGCGCCGTGCGGTGTGTCGACGTGCGGCAAGGAGGCGCGCGGCGCACGGCCGGTCCGCTGTCGGCGGGACTGCGGACTAGGAATTGAGGAACTCCTTGAGTTCCTTGCCCGCACGGAAGAACGGGAGCTGCTTGGGCTCGACCGAGACGACTTCGCCGGTCTTGGGGTTGCGGCCGGTGTAGCCGCCGTAGTCCTTGATCTTGAAGCTGCCGAAACCACGGATCTCCACGCGATCGCCGTTGAGCAGGGCCTCTTTGACGGCATCCACGAAGACATTGACCATCACCGAGGCCTCGTCGGCGGGGATGTCGTTGGTTTCGGCCAGCGTCTTGATCAGTTCGCTCTTGTTCATGGTTCCTTCTCCTTCGGCTCGCGGTGCAGAGCGGTCAACTTGATGACAGTTGACCATCAATGCATAGTACCTTGCAGAAATAAAGAGATTTCTGTCAAGAGATCAGTCGGGGGTCCCACTGGAAAAATTCACGAGCACGGGTTCCCCGGCCAGTTGGGGCAGCAGGGAGGCGCGCAGGGAATGGAGCTTCCTGGCAAGGGCGAAGAGGTCCTTGCCCGCGGGCGAATCCGGCGTGCGCTTCATCAGCGGCACCTGGCGACGCACGGATTCGGGCAGGGCCTTGTCCATGCGCACGGAGCCCAGGAGCGTGAGCCCGAAGCCCAGGAACTTCTCGCAGGCCATGTTCAGGCGCGAAAACGTCTGCTGCTCCTCGGCCTTGGATTCCACCTGGTTGACGACCACAAGGAAGTCCTTGACTCCGCGCTGGGTGGCCAGGACCTTGATCAGCGCGTAGCCGTCGGTCAGCGAGGTGGGCTCGGGCGTGACCACAATGATGCGCACGCGGCTCATGGAGGCGAAGGAGAGCACCGTGGGGTTGATGCCCGCGCCCAGGTCCATGAAGAGGTAGTGGTGGTCGGCGAAGACCGGGTGGAGCTTGGAAAGAAGCAGGGCGCGCATGTCCTCGTCCATCTCGAAGAGTTCGGGCACGCCGGAGGCCGCGGGCAGGAAGTCGAAGCCGCCCGGCTCGATGGGCACGAGAATGTCCTCGGGCGGCACGTCGTGGTCGATGACGTCCTGAAGGTTCTTGTCCGGAGCCAGGCCCAGGAGCACGTCCAGGTTGGCCAACCCCAGGTCGCAGTCCATGAGCACCACGGGATGGTTGCCCTTGAACAGGCAGAAGCCGAGGTTCAGGGCCAGGTTGGTCTTGCCCACGCCGCCCTTGCCGCTCATGATGGCCACGCTCAGAGTCTTGTTGTCCATGCTCGGTCCTATATCCCTGAAAAAAGAAATTTCTTTTCGTCCGAGTGCACCATGGTCGCCTGGGGCGAAAAGGATTCGTCGGGTAGTTTCGTGGCCTGGATGCAGCCTGCGCCCTTGCGGCGCGCCTGGGTCAGGGCCGCGGTCGCCAACTCGTGGAAATCGCAGGCCCTGCCGCTGATGCGGCCCACGCAGGTGGTGTGCCCGGCGCAGAAGCTCACGCCCGCCGTCGCATCGCCGTTGCCGGAACCGCCATTGCCGGAACCGTCGCCCCCTGAACAGGCGAAGGACGCGGCCAGCCCGGCCTGGAGGCGTTCGAGCATGGCGCAAACGTTGTGCGGGCGCGCTCCGGGCAGGATCAGGCCGAAGAGATTCTCGCCCAGCCGAGCGGCCAGGTCGTAGGGCCGCTTGACGCGGCCCATGGTCCGCGCCAGCTCCATGAAGACCCGCTCGGCCCAGGCCGGTCCGAACCGCCCGGTCAGGCCGTCGAGGTCGTCGATGGAGAGCAGCGCCATGCTGAGCACGGCCCCGTCGCGGTTCACGCGGTCCAGCTCCTTCTCCAACCGGCGTGTAAAGAAGTTCGCGTTGGCCAGCCCGGTGAGCGCGTCGTGCTCCGTGCGGAAGGCCAGGTCGTCCAGGGTGGCCAGGAGGTGCGAGAGCAGGGGGAAGTCCTGCTCGGCCACGGGCAGGGCCAGCCACTGGGACAGGCCGTTGCGCGAAGCCATCTCGAACCAGTCGTCCGGGCCCATGCCGCGCACCAGCCGCGTCAGCGCCAGCACGCCGGACGCCCCGACGCAGGCCGCGCCCGCGGCCGGGGCCGCAGCCTCGCCGATGAGCCGCCCCAGGGCGCGCAATTCGCCCGCCAGGGCATCGATGTTGCCGAATGTTCCGTCAGTCATTGTTCTGCCCATGTTGGTGCAGGAGGAAGTCCCGGATCAGCTTGTCCAGGTCGCCGTCCAGCACGGCGTCCACGTCCGTGATCTCGGTTTTGGTCCGGTGGTCCTTGACCAGCCGGTAGGGTTGCAGCACGTAGGAGCGGATCTGGCTGCCCCAGGCGATGGCTTCCTTGCCGTCGTACTCGGCCTGCCGTTCCTCCTCGCGCCGCTTGATCTCCAGTTCGTAGAGCCGCGCCTTGAGGATGCGCAGGGCGGTCTCCTTGTTGCGCAACTGCGACTTCTCGTTCTGGCACTGGGCCACGATGCCCGTGGGCAGGTGCGTGATGCGCACGGCCGAGCTGGTGGTGTTCACCGACTGGCCGCCCGGGCCGCTGGACCGGAAGGTGTCCACGCGCAGGTCCTCCTCGCGCACCTCGATGACGATCTCCTGGCCCGCGTCCGGATACACGTCCACCGAGGCGAAGGACGTGTGCCGACGGCCCGAGGAGTCGTAGGGCGAGATGCGCACCAACCGGTGGATGCCGCGTTCGCACTTGAGCAGCCCGTAGGTGTTCACGCCCTCGATGCGCAGCGTCGCGCTCTTGATGCCCGCCTCTTCGCCGGGCAGGTAGTCCAGCAACTCCACCTCGGCCCCGTGGTTCTCGCCCCAGCGGCGGTACATGCGCAGGAGCATCTCGGCCCAATCCTGGGACTCGGTGCCGCCCGCGCCGGGGTGCACCTCGAGGATGGCCGGGGCCTTGTCCTCGGGAGCGGAGAGCAGCAGCCCGACCTCCACGGCGTCGAGCAACTCCCCGAGCACGCCGACCTGCTCGGCCAGGGGTTCGAGGACCTCGGGGCTGGGGTCCTCGGCGCCCATCTCCAGCCATTCGTCCAGGTCGGTCTTGGCCTTGAGCAGGGTCTCCCACTGCTCCACGCGGTGGGTGAGGCGGCTCTTTTCCCGCAGGGTCGGGGTCAGGGCCTCGGGCTTGTCCCAGGCCCCGGGGCTGGCCAGCTTTTCCTCTATGGCCGCGAGACGGGCCTTGGCTCCGGCGAGGTCAAAGACGCCCCCAGAGCGTTTCGAACTGTTCGAGCAGGGGGACCGATTGGGTCTTCAAATCGGGATACTGCAGCAGGTTGTTGTCTTTCACGTTCGCATCTTCGGTGTTGAGGGTTGCCGAAAGGACGGCGGCGGGCGCGACCCGGTCACGATCCGGGCGCGCGCGGCGCGCCGGTCAGGCCCGGCGGCGCGGGGCGGCGGCCGCGAAGGCCGCCCACAGGACCCACAGGGCCGGAACCACGAAGTCGTGCACGCGGTGGTACACGGTGTGGCCGGAAATGACGGCCGCCTCGCGGACCACGGTCTGGACCCGGAAGAGCCCGCCGCGGGCCGCGATGCGCCCGGTGGGGGCGATGAACGCGGAGATGCCCGTGTTCGTGCCGCGCAGGAGCCACCGGCCCTGTTCCATGGCCCGGAGCACCGAAAGGTGCAGGTGTTGCACGGGCGCGGAGGAACGTCCGAACCAGGCGTCGTTGGAAATGTTCACCAGGACGTTGGCCCCGTTTTCCACCCGTTTCTGGGCCAAATCAGTGAAGATCGTTTCATAGCAGATGAGCACGCCCAGGGCAAGATCGGCCCCCGCCGGGCCTCCGGCGCGCACCGCCAGGGGCCGTTCGGCGGTCCCGGGCACGAAGTCCCCGGCCCCTTCGGCCAGCTTGGTCAAAAAGGGCAGGTACTCGCCCAGGGGCACGTACTCGCCGAAGGGCACCAAGTGCTCCTTGTCGTAGGTCCCGGCCGTGCGGCCCTGGGAATCGAGCAGGTAGGCGCGGTTGTAGAGCAGATAGGTGCCGTCGCCGGTGTTCAGCCGGTAGCCGGGCGCGCCCGTGAGCACGGGGATGTTCGCCAGCCGCGCGGTCTCGCGCACCGCGGCGCTCTCGCCGTTGACCTCCTGGAGGTAGAAGGGCATGGCCGTTTCCGGCCACACGGCGAACTGCGCGCCCCGCTCCAGCGCGCCCTCGGTCAGGGTGCGGTAGCGGTCGATGGTCCCGGCCACGAAGGCGGGGTCCCATTTCAGGGACTGGTCCACGTTGCCCTGCACCAGGGCCGCCACAAAACGTCCGTCCTCGGGCGGAGGGGCGGAAAGATCGGTCTGGCCGTAGCCGACCACGAGGACGGCCAGGGCCAGCGCGGCGGCCAGCGGCCGCCGTAGGTGGCCCGACCGGCCAGTCCGGCCCGTCCGGTCGGCCTGGACCGCCCCGCCCACGCGCGGCGGAAACAGGCCCAGCACCAGCCAGCACGCGGCCGTGGCCAGCAGGAAGGTCGTGCCGTGCTCGCCCACCAGATTCAGGACGGCGATGGCGCGCGGCCAGGGCGCGAGGGAGGCGGGCAGCGCCAGCCAGGGAAAGCCCGTGAAGGCCCAGCCGCGCACCCATTCCAGCAGGGCCCAGGACGTTCCGGCAAAGAGCCCCGCGCCCAGCGGCCCGAGCCTGCGCGCCCCCCAGCGCGCGGCCAGGCAGTACAGCCCGGCGTAGAGCCCCACGTACGCGCCCAGGGCCACGGGACAGGCCCCGGCCAGCCACCAGCCCAGGTGGCCGTAGTCGTGCACGGGCAGGGCGATCCAGTAGAGGCATCCTGCCGCAGCCAGGGTGCCGGCCAGCCAGCCGCCGAAAAAGGCGCACCGCGTCGTGGCCGCGCGCGCGGCATAGGCCGCCAGCCCGGCGGGCAGCAGCAGGGCCGCCGCCGGGAGCTGCGCGAGCACGGGATTGGCGAAGCCGGTCCACGCGCCGAGGATGGAGAGAAACGGCAGAAGAAAGGTCACAATGCCATCGGCCTAGGCCGTCTTCTGGGCCACGATCCAGTCGATGTGCTTGGAGTCCGCCTCGGTGACCGTGAGGGTGAAGCCCGCGACGTCGAAGGATTCGCCCACGGCGGGCACGCGGCCGGCCATGTCGCTGAGGTAGCCGCCGATGGTCTCGACCTGTTCGGAGGTCAGGAAGAGGCCCATGGCCTCGCCCAGGTCGTCCAGGGCGGCGCGGCCCGAGAGCAGAACGGTGCCGTCGTCCCGGGGCTGGATCTCCTCGGGTCTGGGCTCGTCGTGCTCGTCCTCTATCTCGCCCACGATCTCCTCGATGACGTCCTCCAGGGTCACGAGCCCGGAGGTGCCGCCGTATTCGTCCAGGGCGATGGCCATGTGCGCGTGGCGCGCGCGGAACTCCTGGAGCATCTCCAGGACGTTCTTGGTCTCGGGCACGAACATGACCTCGCGCGTGTACTGCTCCAGCGCGCCGGGCGTCTCGCCCGCCAGGGCCACGAGCAGGTCCTTGGCGTGGACCACGCCGATGATGTTGTCGCGGTTGTCGCGGTACACGGGCATGCGCGAATGCCCGGACTCGACGAATCCGGCCACGATCTCGGGGATGGTGTCGTCGGCGTCGGCGCAGACCATGTCCGTGCGCGGAATCATGATCTCGGAGACCTGCAGGTCGGACAGGCGCAGCACGTTGAGGAGCATGGTCTCCTCGTCGGGCTTCAGCTCTCCGTCCTCCTTGGCCTCCTGGATGGCCTCCTGGATGACGTCCTCGTTCTTGTTGGCGCGGAAAAGATTGGAAAGTTTCGACCAGAAGTGACTGTCAGAGCCTTCTTCCAAGGCGGTGCTCCTTGCTCGGGTGTCGTGAGCGCCGGATGCGGCCGGGTCCGGGGGCTCGCTCGGGCGCTGGGCATGGGAACATCCCTCGCCCTCGCGGCCAAAATAAAAAAACGACGGTAAATATCAAACCTTTTTTTGTTACGATCAGACGACCCCCTTTTCGCGGTAGAGTTCCAGGTGCCGCTTCTGGATCCAGTTGCCCAGTTCGTCCAGCCCGTCCTCGCCCACGGGCAGCCATTCCACGTACCCCTTGGGCTCGTGGCGCGGCCGTCCGTGCGAGAGGTACTTGAACCCCACCTCGAGCATCTTGCCGTCGTCAAAGGCGGACTGCACGCGCACGTGCAGGAAGAAGCGCAGCTTTTTGGCCGTTTCCGGGTCGTAGAGCTCCAGCAGGCAGAACAGCCGCTTGCCCTTGCTGAAGTCGATGGTCACGTCCTTGAGTGCCTGGCGCTCCACGAACACGCGCATGCCCCCCGCCGAAAGGTTGTCCAGGAGCACGCCGCCGTCCACCTTGGGCGTGCGAAAGAGCTCGGGCTTGCCCCAGCCCTTGACGTTTTCCATGAACACGCCGTTCTCGCTGAGCTTTTCCGGCCACAGGGCGAAGGCCAGCACGTATTCGCGCGGCGGCTCCAGGCGCAGGAAAAAGCGCTTCTGGCGGATCTCCAGCTTTTCCGGTCGGGCCAGGGCCAGTTCCAGGGTGTCCGGCCCGGTGCGCTCCACGGAGAGCACCGGAGTGGTGAAGGAGTAGTGCACCGCGTTCTTCTTGGAGCCCATAACGCGGAAGTAGCACGTGACCGGGCGCGAGACCCAGGTCTCGCCGAGGGTGGTGCGCACGGATTCCAGCACCAGCCGGTCGCTGTCCACGTCCAGCAGGGCACAGGGCAGCACGGAATGCGGGCCCTCGTCGGGCAGGGTCACTTCCACCTTGGAACGCTGGTCCAGGGCGTCGGTCAGGATGGCGCGCATGTGCACGGGATTTTCGATGGTCCCCACGGGCGGGGGCGGCGGGAACAGGCGGCCGCGCAGCAGGTTGACGCCGTAGAGGATCACTCCCAGCGCCAGGGCGCACGCGAACACCAGGATCACGGCGTCGATGACGTCGGGCGACAACCCCATGTCCACGAAGTGGCCGCGGACCTGATTGAGGAAGGCGAAGTCGAGCTTCTGCTGTTTGGCCTCGCTCAGGAAGGCGATCATGAGCCGCGCTCCTTCGCGCCGGTGCGCCCGGCGCGTCTGCGTGCCCCCCTTCACGTCGCTATGGTCTTACAATAACGCACAACCGACTGTTGGCAAAGGCCAAAAGCGGCGCGGTCACAACAGGCCGAGTTTCTTGAGATGAATCTGGATGCAGGAGAGGGCCGCCGGAGTCACGCCGGAGATGCGTCCGGCCCGGCCCAGGGTCTCGGGCCGCCGGGCCGCGAGCTTCTCGCGCACCTCGCGCGAGAGCCCGGCCACGGCCCCGTAGTCGAGATCGGACGGCAGGGCCAGGGACTCCAGGTGCGCGGAACGGTCCACCAGTTCCTGCTGGCGCTTGAGGTAGCCGGAATACTTGACCTCGGTCTCGGCCTCGCGGCGCACGTCCTCGGACGCGGCGGCGATGGCCGGGAGAAAGGGCGCCAAGTCCTCGATGGCCAGCTCCGGGCGGCGCAGCAGCTCGGCCACGGACACGGCCTTGGGCGGCGGCGGCGCGCCCAGGGCGGCGAGCCGGTCGCGCGTGGCCGCGTCGGGCCGGACCTGCACGGCGTGCAATCCTTCAAGGAGTTCTTCAAGGGCCTTGGTGCGCTCGGTGTAGAGCCGCCAGTGCGCGTCGTCCACCAGTCCCAGTTCGCGCCCCAGGGGCGTGAGCCGCCGCGCGGCGTTGTCCTCGCGCAGCAGCAACCGGTGCTCGGCGCGGGAGGTGAACATCCGGTAGGGCTCCTCGGTGCCCTTGGTCACCAGGTCGTCCACAAGCACGGCCATGTAGGCCGCGTCGCGGCCCGGGGCGAAGGGCGCGCGGCCGGACAGGGCGCAGAACACGTTCAGCGCGGCCCACAGCCCCTGGGCCGCTGCCTCCTCGTAGCCCGAGGTGCCGTTGATCTGCCCGGCCAGCCACAGCCCGGGCACGGCGCGGGCTTCAAGGGTTCCTTGAAGCTGCGTGGGAAAGACGAAGTCGTACTCGATGGCGTAGCCCGGGCGTACGATCTGGGCGCGCTCCAGCCCCGGGATGGTCGCGAGCATGGCCTTCTGCACGTCCAGGGGCAGGCTCGTGGGCATGCCGTTGGGGTAGACCTCCGGGCTGTCCAACCCCTCGGGTTCCACGAAAATCTGATGGCGTTCCTTGTCCGGAAAACGGGCGATCTTGTCCTCGATGGACGGGCAGTAGCGCGCGCCCGTGCCCTTGATCACGCCGGAATACAGCGGCGAGCGGCCGAACCCGGCGCGGATGGCCGCGTGCGTGGCCGCGTTGGTCCAGGTCAGGTGGCAGGGGACCTGCGCCAGGCGCGGGCCCTCGCCCCGGTCGCTGAAGCGCGGCGGCGGGTCGTCGCCGGGCTGTACCTCCATGACGGAAAAATCCACGCTGTCCTTGAGCAGGCGGGGGGTGGTGCCGGTCTTGAGCCGCCCCAGGGAAAGCCCGGCCTCGGCCAGGCTTGCGGAAAGGCCCACGGCGGGCGGATCGCCCAACCGGCCACCCGGGAAGTTTGTCATCCCGATATGCATGAGCCCGCGCAAAAAGGTGCCGGTGGTCAGGAGCACGGCCCGGGCGCGGTGCTCCTCGCCCAGCGCCGTGCGCACGCCCGCGGCGCGGCCGTGCTCCAGGATCAGGCCCTCGGCCGTGTCCTGGCGCACCCAGAGGTTCTGCTGGGCGAAGACGTCGCGCTGCACCGCGACGAGGTAGGCGGCGCGGTCGATCTGCGCGCGCGTGGCGCGCACGGCCGGGCCCTTGCGCGTGTTCAACCGGCGGAACTGAATACCCGCCTCGTCGGCCCACAGCCCCATCACTCCGCCCAGGGCGTCGATCTCGCGGACCATGTGGCCCTTGGCCAGACCACCGATGGCCGGGTTGCAGGACAGGTGCCCGATGCGGTCCACGTTGATGGTCAGCAGCAGGGTGGCCAACCCCAGGCGCGCGGCGGCCATGGCCGCCTCGCACCCGGCGTGGCCCGCGCCCACGACCACGAGATCGAAGAGGGCGGGCGGGGCGGGCTTGCGCGGCGGAGTTGCGGACATGGTCATGGGGACGAGCGCGAAGCAGGCTAGGCGAAGAGCACGCGAGCCATGACCTGGGCGTCGCCGAGGGCCGCGCTGATGCGGCCGCGCTCGTTGGGCTGGTGGGGGTTGTCCAGCAGGTTGGCCCAGACCACGGCCATGTGCCCGCGGCGGCGCAGGAACGCGGCCACGGTGCCGCCGCCGATGCCCTTGGGCTGCGGCGCAACGCCGTAGACCTCGCGCACCGCGTCGGTGAGGCGCAGCACCAGGTCGCTGTCCAGGGGCGTGGGCGGCGCGGCCTGCTCGCGCTGCACCGGGGAGAAGTCGATGCGCACGCCGTAGTCGGCCTGCACCCCGTCGGCCACGGCGCGCACCGCGCCTTCCACCTCGGCCAGGTCGTATTCCGGCAGCACGCGGCAATCCAGGTAGAACACGTCCCGGCCCGGGATGGTGTTCACGTTGGGCACGTTGGCCTCCTTCATGGTCGCCTCGAAGGTGGAATGCGGCGGATCGAAGAGCTCGTCGACGGCGGCGAAGGTCCGGTGCAGGGAGCGCAGCCGCAGGATCAGGTCCGCGCAGGCCGTGAGCGTGTTCACGCCCTGGTCCGGCCGCGAGGCGTGGCACTGCTTGCCGTTGACCGTGATCTTCAGCCAGAGCATGGACTTCTCGGCCACCTCCAGGAGCGCGCCGCCGTCCTCGCCGAAGTCCGGCACCAGGATCATGTCGTCCGGGCCGAAGAGTTCGGGATGGTGCTCGGCCACGTAGTCCAGGCCGTGGCGCGAGCCGGTCTCCTCGTCGGCCACCAGGAGCAGCCCGAGGTTCATGGGCGGGGTCAGCCCCCGGTCCACGAGGCCGCGCGCCAACAGGATCGAGGAGACCACGCCCTGCTGGTTGTCCTCCACGCCGCGGCCGATGAGCACGTCGCCGTCCACGCGCAGGGCAAAGGGGTCCGAGTTCCAAAGGTCCGGATCGCCGGCCGGCACCACGTCGATGTGCGAGATGATCCAGAAGGTCCGCGAACCGTCGGCCCCGGGCACGCGGGCCGCGACGGACGGGCGGCCGCCGCTGGGCACGCGCTCGTCCGGCGCGACGATCTCCCACACCTCGGGGATTCCCGCCGATTTCAGGTACTCGATGAGAAAGTCGGCCTTTTCGCGCTCGCCGGGGCCGCCGTTGGCCGGGCCCAGGGCCGGAATGGCGACCATGGCGCGCTGGAGTTCGACGACGGTTTTGCCCTGGGCGGCGATGTGGTCGAGCAAGGCGGACGTGGCGGACGGAGTGGGGGAAGGCATGGGGCGCTCCGGGGCTTGCGGCGGGGGCGGCGAAGGCCGCCGGGCCGGTGCAGCCCGGGTATGCCACGACCGGCGCGGAAAAAAAAGAGGGGGAAGGTCGCCCTTCCCCCTCCCGATGTGCGGAAGGAAAGCCTAACGGCCGCGGGCGGCGCGCTTGGAGGCCTTCAGGGGGTTGATCTTGACCTTGCCGGCGGCCTCGACCTCGGCGCGGACGTGGGTGGCGAAGTTGCAGGCGCCCAGTTCCCACTTGGCGGCGGGCTGGGGATAGCTGGTGCAGTAGTTGACGCCCTCGAACTCGCGGGTGCGTTCACAGCCCTCGCACTTGTCGATGATCGGCTGGCAGAGCATGCCCTTGTAGAGCATCCCGCCCTCGGCGGCCTTGGCGCCCTCGAACGTAGTCATGGTATTGGCAGCAGCGCTCATAAGAAAATCCTCCGGGATTCATTCTTTTCTGCAAAAGAGAGGGATTCATAGGCGGGCGTGCCGCGCTTGTCAAGGGGTTTGGGGAGACGATGCGTTTTTTTCGCCCGCGTCCGCGCCGCCCTCCGGGGATGCTCCGGGGGCTGCGAACAGGTCGCGCCGCGCGGCGAGCACGGCGCGCTCGCCGAACACGTAGGCCACGTCGCCCGGGCCGAGCACGAAGTCCGCGTCCGGGTTGGCGTGCAGTTCCCCGTCGCGGCGCACGGCCACCAGGGTCACGCCGTGCGCCTTGCGCAGCGCGGCCGCGCGCGGGCTCTTGCCGTCCAGGGGTGCGCCGGGCTCGAGCGTGAAGGCGCACACGTCCACGCCCGCAAGGTCCGCGCGGATTTTGCCTTCCGCGCGGGCCATGGGGTCGTCCCCGCGCAGCACGCGGTAGCCCTTGGCGCGCACCTCGGCCGCCATGCCCAGGATGCGCTCCACCGGAACCAGGTAACGCGCCAGCACGCGCGAAAAGATCTCCACCGAGGTCTCGAACTCCTCGGGCACCACCTCGTCCGCGCCCAGGGCCGCCAGGGGCTCGATCTCGCTGACGAAGCGCGTGCGCGCCAGGATGTGCAGCGTGGGGTTCACCTCGCGCGCCGCGGCCACGATGCGCCGCACCCCGGCCGGGTCCGGCGTCATGATCGCCAGCACCCGCGCGTGCTGCGCGCCCGCGTGCCCCAGCACGTGGCGCGAGCCCGCATCGCCGTGGCGGATCGGTTCGCCCTTGGCGCGCATGGCGGAAACCGTGTCCGGGTTCTGCTCCACCACCTGGTAGTCGATGCCCGCGGCCCGGGCCGCGCGCGCCAGGGCGCGGCCGCCGAAGCCGAAGCCCACGATGAGCAGGTGGTCGCGCGGCCCGTCCTCCTCCGCGTCGGAACGCTCCTCCTCGCGGCGCGCCAGGCGCGCGGCCCAACCCAGGGGCAGCCGCGCCAGCCGGTCCACCATGGCGGCCGAATAATTGATGAGGAACGGCGTGGCGACCATGGAAAGCACCGCCGCGGCCAGGAAGAACTGGTACTGGTGCGGCTCCAGGAGCCCCAGGGCCAGCCCGGCCCCGGCGAGCACGAACGAGAATTCGCCCACCTGGCACAGGGCCAGTCCGGACAGCGCGCCCACGCGCGAGGGATAGCCCGCCAGCCGCGCCAGCAGGGCGACCACCAGCCCCTTGAGCAGGAGCAGGGCCGCGGTGGCCGCGAGCACGGACGGCAGGTGCGCGCCCAGGTAGCCCACGTCGAGCAGCATGCCCACGGAGACGAAGAACAGGCTGGCGAAGACGTTGCGCAGGGGCAGCACGTCCTCCAGGGCGCTCAGGCTGTATTCGGATTCCGAGACCACCAGCCCGGCCAGGAAGGCTCCCAGGGAGATGGAGAGCCCCACGGCCTCGGTGAGCACGCCCACGGCGAAGCACAGGGCCAGGGCCGTGAGCGTCAGCAGCTCGCGGCTGCGCGTGCGCACCACGCGGCGGAAGAGCCAGGGCCCGCCCCAACGCGCCAGAAAGAAGACCACGCAGAGCATGCCCGCCGTCTTGAGCCCCAGCGAGGTCAGGGACACCCCGCCTTCGGCCCGGCCCGCCAACAGCGGCACCGCAAGCATCAGGGGCACGATGGCCAGGTCCTGGAAGATGAGCACGGCCAGGGCCACGCGGCCCTGCGGACTCTCGGTCTCGGCGCGCTCCTGCTGCAGGCTCAGGACGATGGCCGTGCTCGACAGCGAGGCCAGGAAGCCGAAGAAGACCGAATGGTTGAAAGGCACCCCCAGGGCCATGCAGACACCGGCCACCAGGGCGATGGTCAGCACGACCTGGGCCGCGCCGACCAGGAGCACGGTCTTGCCCAACCGCACCAGTTCGCGGATGGACAGCTCCATGCCGATGGTGAAGAGCAGCAGGACCACGCCGATCTCGGCCAGCACCTCCACGCCGTGCACGTCGGCCACCAATCCCAGGCCGTAGGGGCCGCACAGCGCGCCGGTGGCGAGGTAGCCGACCACGGCGGGCAGCCGCAGGGCGTGAAAGAGCAGCAGCACGCCGATGGCCAAGCCGAAGATGATCACCAGTTCGTGAAGCAGGGGGATGTGCATGAGGATTGCCTATCCGGCGGCGGCGCGGCGGTCAATGGAGACCTTTGCGCCCTGGGCCGCGGCGCGGCCCGCGCCGCCTAGCGGTGCACGGGCAGGGTGACGCGGAAGGTGCTGCCCAGGCCGGGCGTGGATTGTACGGAAATGGAGCCGCCGTGCTGCTCCACGATCTCCTTGCAGATGGACAGCCCCAGCCCGGTGCCGCGCGGGCGGCCCGTAAGGGTGTCGTCCACCTGCTTGAACTTGGCGAAGACCGAATCCAGCGCATCGCCGGGGATGCCCACGCCCTGGTCGGCCACGCTGACGCAGACCATCCCGCCCTCGCGCGTCACGCAGCAACGCACCGTGCCCTGGTCCGAGAACTTGGCCGCGTTGGAGAGCAGGTTGATGCACACCTGCACGAGGCGGTCGCGGTCGCCCAGGACCGGGGGCACGTCCGTGGCCACGGCGCTGTCGAGCGCCAACCCGCGCTCGCGGAAGAGCACCCGCGTGGCGTCCAGGGAGTGGGCCAGGACCTCCTCCAGGGACACGGATTCCATGCGCCATTCCACGCTGCCCGATTCCAGCTTGGCCAGGTCGAGCACGTTGTTGATCAGCTCGGTCAGGCGGCGGGCCTCCACGTGGATGATCGAGAGGTTGGCCAGGATGCGCTCGGTGGCGCGGATGGACCCCGCGTTGGCGCCCAACAGGGGCAGGACCTTGTCGAACTGCCGGGTGATGATCTTGGAATAGCCGAGGATGGAGGTCAGGGGCGTGCGCAGCTCGTGGGAGACCATGGAGAGCAGGTTGGACTTCAACCGGCTGAGTTCCTCGGCCTTTTCCTTGGCTGCGCGCAAGGCCAGCTCGAACTCCTTGCGGCCGCTCACGTCCGCGCAGGTGCCCTCGATGTGCAACGGACGGTCCGCGGCGTCGCGCACGAGCACGGCCGTGAGCCTGCCCCAGCGCAACGTGCCGTCGTTGTGGTGGAATTCGGCCTCGAAGGAGGCCACGCGCCCTTCGCGCAGCAGGGCGTCCAGGTAGCGGTCGCGGTCCTCGGCCCGGGCGTAGAGGTCGGCTCCCAGGTCGTTGACCGCGGAGATCAGCTCCTCGGGCGTGGCGTAGCCGAGCATGTGGGCCATGGCCGGATTGGCGCTCACGAGCCTGCCGTTCATGGTGCTCTGGAACATGCCTTCCGCGGAGTTCTCGAAGATGCCCCGGTACTTGGCCTCGGCGCGCTTGCGCTGGGCCGCCTCGCGCACAAGGCGATCGTTGACTTCGGCGTAGAGCCGCGTGCGTTCCTTGACGCGCGATTCCATATCCCCGACCAGGGCGCGCAACTCCTGGTTGGCCGTCAGCAGTTCGCGCGTGCGTTGTTCGAGAATGGCTTCGAGCTCGTTCTGGTCCTGGTCGCGCCGCGCGTAGGCGCGGTTGACCGCGTCCAGAAAGGCGCGCAGGTCGTCGGGCGGATCCCCGGAGATGCCGAGGTGGTCCCGGAGCTGAAGGGCGAGCAGGGGATGAAACCGGTGCATGGCATGCCAACGGCACTCTGCGCGTGCCTGTTGTGGCGGACGCCGCCGGGACGGGCCGGGTCCGCGCGGTGATCGGCGGACGGCGCGCCCACTATCGCCAAAGTCGTGTCCAGGGGCAAGAAATTTCCGGCTGTTGCGGCCGGGAGCGGCGCCGCTTCAGGCCGTGGGGACGACCCCGGCACGGCGGAGCAGGAAGGCGCGCACGGCGCGCACCTCCTCCAGCAGGGCCGGGTAGTCCACGCCCGGAAACGGGCTGTGCGGGAAGGCGTCGGCGCGGTAGACCACGCGTCCGGCGACCATGGTCAGGCGCACCTCCGCGCCCGTGGCCGCGTAGACCGCGTTGGACACCGGGGAGTGGAGCGGCACGAGGCCGGGCGCGGCCAGATCCAGGGCGCAGAGGTCCGCCGCGCCGCCCGGGGCCAGAGTGCCCAGGCCGGGCCGGCGCAGGCAGCGCGCCCCGCCCAGGGTGGCCATGTCCAGGGCGGCCTGCGCCGAAACCGCCTCGGGGTCCAGGTCGCGGACCTTGGCCGTCTGCGCGGCCATGCGCATTTCCTTGAACATGTTCAAGGTGTTGTTGCTGGCCGCGCCGTCCGTGCCCAGGCCCACGCCGACCCCGGCCGCGAGCAGCCGCGCCGTGGGGGCCATGCCGTTGGCCAGCTTGGCGTTGGAGACCGGATTGTGCACCACCGCGGCCCCGGCGCGCGCCGTGCGGTCGATCTCCGCATCCGTAAGACGCACGCCGTGCACGAGCACCGTGCGTTCGTCCAGCGCGCCGAGCCGTTCCAGCACGTCCAGGGGGCGGGCGCCGTCGTACAGCGCCCGGGTGCGCTCGATCTCGCTCCGGCTCTCGGCCAGATGCGTCATCCAGGGCACGTCGGCAGCCACGGCCAGTTCGTGGGAGCGCGCGATCAGTTCGGCCGAGGCCGTGTGCACGGTGTGGACCATGACCACCGGCCGGACCAGGGGATCGTCCCGGAATTCGGCGATGAGCGTTTCGGCCAGCTCCAGGCCCGCCTCGGGCCCCTGGTAGGAGAGGGTCGCCGAGGTCAGCAGCCCGTCCGCGGGCATGGCCCGCAGCCCCACCCGGCGCGCGGCGGCCGCGCTCTGGCGGGAAAAGGCGTACATGTCCGCGTAGCAGGTCGTGCCCGTGGCGGCCATCTCGCAGCAGGCCAGCAGCGCGCCGGTGTGCACCAGTTCCGGGGTCAGGATTTTTTCCAGGGGCCAGATGCGCTCCGTAAGCCAGCGCATCAGCGGCAGGTCGTCGCCCAGGCCGCGGAAGAGCGTCATGGCCGCGTGGGTGTGCGCATTGACCAGTCCGGGCAGCACGAGACAGCCGGAGAGATCGAGGAGTTTCGGACCGGGCGCGGCCGCTTCGCGTGCGACCGGTCCGTGTGGGGCGGATTCCGGGGACCCGACAGAATCGGCGGCCCCGGAGGACCCGGAAATATCTCCATCCGGGCCGTAGACGTCGCGCATTTTTGTCCATGGCCCGACCGCCAAGACCCTGCCGTCGGCCACGGCGAGCCCGGCGTCGCGCAGGACGGTGCGCTGTTCGTCCTGCAGGACGAGCACGCCGCACTTCACCAGAGTGTCACAATGCGATGCTGTCATATCAATATGTTAAAAAATATCTAGACTTTTTCTAGAACCCATTTCGCCCAATTTTCGAGCTCCCGGAGCAGGGCCGGGTAGTCGAAGGTGGTGAATTTCCCGTCCAGCCAGACCACCTCGCCCGCCACCACGGTGCAGCGCACCTCCGCGCCCGTGGCCGCGTACACGACCTGGGACACGGGGTTGTAGCAGGGCTGCATCCAGGGGACGTTCAGGTCCAGGGCGCAGAGGTCGGCCGGTCCGCCGACCTCGATGCGGCCGAGTTCGGGCCAGCCCACGCACGCGGCCGAGCCGCGCGTGGCCAGGTCCAGGGCGGTCTGGGCGTCAAGGGTCGTGGGATCCAGGGAAACGGCCTTGTGCACCAGGGAGGCGGAGGCCATCTCGCCGAAGAGGTTGAGGTTGTTGTTGCTGGCCGGGCCGTCCGTGCCCAGGCCGACCACGCCGCCCGCCGCGAGCAGCGCGGGGACCGGGGCCACGCCCGAGGCCAGCTTCATGTTCGACTCCGGGCAGTGCGCCACGCGCGCGCCGCGCTCGGCCAGCAGACGCACCTCGGCCTCGGAGATATCCACGCAATGGGCCAGACAGGCGCGCGGGCCGAGCAGGCCCAGGGAGTCCAGATAGGCCGTGGGGCGCATGCCGCGCCGGGCCAGGCAGTCCCCGGTCTCGCGGCGCGTCTCGGCCAGGTGGAAGAGCCAGGGCACGTCCAGCTCTTCGGCCAGGGCAAAGGATTTTTGCAGCATTTCCGGGGTGGTGGTGTACTCCGCATGGGGCGCGAGGGCCGGGCGGATGCGCGGGTGGCCGCGAAAGCGCTCGTGCGCCGCGCGCGCCGCGTCCAGCGCGGCCTCGGGATCGGCGTAGGCCGGGGTGGGAAAGCCGAACACGGCCTCGCCCGGCACGGCGCGGATGCCCGTGGCCACGGCGGCCTCGGCCGACTGCGCCGAAAAGAAGTGCATGTCCGCGTAGCAGGTGCAGCCGGTGCGCAGCATCTCGGCGCAGGCGAGCATGGCCCCGGCGCGCACCGAATCCGGGGTGTGGTGCTGCTCCACGGGAAAGACGTGCTCCGTGAGCCAGCGCTGCAGCGGCAGGTCGTCGGAGAGCCCGCGCAGCAGGGCCATGGGCGCGTGGGTGTGCGCGTTGACCAGCCCGGGCAGGAGGATGGATTCGCCCAGGTCCAGGGTGCGCGCGGCCCTCCAGGCGGCCGCCACCTCGGCGCGCGGCCCCGCGGCGGCCACGCGCCCCCCGGCCACGGCCACGGCCGCGTGGTCCAGCACGCGGCGTTCGGCGTCCTGGGTGACGACGTGACGCGCGCTAAGGAGCAGGTCGCAGGACCGGACGGACTCGGGCGTCGGCGCTGGAACGGATTCGGACATGATCGCCTCCGGCAATCGGGCGGGTCGGGCCATAAAAAGCGCCGCCCGTGCCCGCATGGGCCCGGGCGGCGGCGGAATTTCGTCGGGAAGGGCCTAGAGCTTGGCCACCACGGCCACGAGCAGGGTGGTCACGCGCAGGGCGTTCTCCCGGAAGATGCGCAGCACGTCCTCCCAGGTCACCGGGGGTTCGTCGGTCTTCCAGCAGTCGTAGTCCGTGGACATGGCCACGGCGGCGTAGGGCAACCCGGCCTCGTTGGCCAGAATGCACTCCGGCGCGGTGGACATGTTGATGATGTCCGCACCCCATTCGCGGAACATGAACGATTCCGCACGGGTGGAAAACCGCGATCCCTCGATGGTGATGACCGTGCCGCCGTCGTGGTGCGGTAACCCCAGTTCGCGGCAGCTTTCCACCAACTGCGCGCGCAGGGCTGCGTCGAAGGGGTCGGCCATGGGCGTGTGCATGGGCTTGTGCGGCTCGTAGACTTCGTAGAAGCTCACGGGGCGGCGGCGCGTGAAGTCGATGAACTGGTCCGGCACGACCAGGTGGCCGCGATCGATGCGCCGGCGCAGCGAGCCCACGGCCGTGGAGGCCAACACGCCCTCGCAGCCCAGCTCCCTGAGCGCCCAGACGTGCGCGCGGTTGTTCACGTGCGTGGGCGGCACGGTGTGCTCGCGGCCGTGGCGCGAAACCAGGATCACGTCGTGGCCCGCGATGGTCCCGGCCACGAGGGGCGAGGAAGGCGGCCCGTAGGGTGTGGAAATGTCCAGTTCCCGGCGGTTTTCGAAGAAATCCGGGTCTTCCAGGCCGCTGCCGCCGATGATGCCGATGGTCTTCATGGTACGAGGGGCTCCGTCCTAGAGTTTCAGAAGGCATTCGAAGGGCACGCCTTCGAGCTTGTCCTTGCCCTTGAGGAAGCCGAGTTCGATGACGAAGCCCATGCCCGCCACCGAGGCCCCGGCTTTGCGCACGAATTGGAGCATGCCCGCCATGGTGCCGCCCGTGGCCAGGAGGTCGTCGATGAGCAGGACCTTGTCGTCGGCGTCGATGCCGTCCACGTGCATCTGCAGGGTGTCGGTGCCGTACTCCAGGTCGTAGGTCACCTCGGTGGTCTTCCAGGGCAGCTTGCCCTTTTTTCGAATGGGCACGAAGCCGATGCCGAGCTTGTAGGCCAGGGGCGCGCCGAAGATGAAGCCGCGCGCCTCGGCCGCGATGACCTTGGTCGCGCCGGAGTCCTTGAACCGCTCGGCCAACTGGTCGATGGCCTCGCGGAAGGCCGCGCCATCGCCCAACAGGGGAGTGATGTCGAAGAAGAGGATGCCCTTTTTTGGATAGTCGGGAATGTCACGGATGAAAGACCTGAGGTCCATGTTCGGGTTCTCCTGGCGGTTGTGCTGCGGCCTGCCGGCCGCGGAAAAGAGAAAACGGTCCGTGGGCGTGTGGTACACGCATTCGGACCGCCGGTCAAAACGTTGCAAACGCAACCCCCTGCATCGGCGCACCTTTCGTCGCCCGCGCAGCGAAAAACAAGGCCAGCGTCAGGCCCCGGCGTTGCACGCGGCAATGAGCTCGCCGAGCACGTGGTCGGCCTGGTCGTTGGGGACCTGACAGGTGCCCACCTGCTTGTGCCCGCCACCGCCGTACTTGAGCATCAGGCTGCCCACATCCACGGCGCTGGTGCGGTTGAGCACCGAATAGCCCACGGTGAAGACCGTGTTCATCTTCTTCAGCCCCCAGATGACCTGGATGGAAATGTTCACGTCCGGATACATGGCGTACATGTGGAACCGGTTGCCGGTGAAGATCTCCTCCTGCTCGCGCAGGTCGAGCACCAGGACGTCGCCGCGTACCGTGGTGTTGGCTTCGATCATGGCCTGAAACTTCTTTTCCTGCTCCTCGTAGCGCGCGATGCGCTCCTTGACGTCGGGCAGGGCCAGGATCTCTTCGATGGACATGTCCCGGCAGTGGTCGATGAGGTCTTCCATGAGCTGGTAGTTGCTGATGCGGTAGTCGTGGTAGCGGCCCAGGCCGGTGCGCGGGTCCATGATGAAGCCGAGCAGGATCCAGCCCGTGGGGTGCAGGATCTCCTCGCGGGTCAGTTCGCCGCTGTCCACGAGGTCCACGTATTCGAGCATCTCGTCGAAGCGGTCGCCGAACTTGTCCGGACCGCCGAAGAAGCGCCAGACCACGCGCGCCGCGCTCTTTTCGGGCTCCGAAGCGCCGCGGTACTCGATGTCGAAGGCCAGCCGCTCCTGCTCGGAGGCGTGGTGGTCGAACCACATGCCGCAGCCGGGCGCATAGGGCACGTTGGCCAGGATGTCGTTCCCCGTGACCTTGACCTTGCCGTCCTGCACGTCCTTGGGATGCACGAACTTCCATTCGTCGAGCAGTCCCATGTCCTTGAAAAGGACCGCGCAGGCCAGGCCGTCGAAATCGGATCGGGTGAGCAGACGCATTGGTGTGATAACCCCCCTTGTTGCTTGCGTTGCGTGCCGCCGCCCGGTCAGGGCCGCGGGATCGTGTTCGTGATGCGCCCGGCGGGCCTTGCGCGCCGCCGGGCCGGACCGCTAATGCGGGTAGAAGGCGAAGAACAGCACCGAGACGGCGCAGAGTACCCACATGCCGGCGTTGACCTCCCGCCCCTTTCCGCCGAGCGTCTTGACGATGGGATAGGAAGCGAATCCCGCGGTCATGCCTATGCCCAGATTGTAGGTGAAACTCATGAGAATGACTACCAAAAAGGTGGGCAGGACCTCGGTGAGGTCGTCGAATTCCATTTCCGAGAACGGTCGCATCATGAGCATGCCCACGATGATCAGGCACGGGCCGTAGGCGCAGTGGGGCACGGCCACGAAGAGCGGGGCCAGGAACAGGGCCAGCAGGAAGAGCAGGGCCGTGGTCACGGCCGTGAGCCCGGTGCGGCCGCCGGCCTCGATGCCCGTGCCGGACTCGATGTACACGCCCGTGGTCGTGGTGCCCAGCAGCGCGCCGACCACCGTGGCCAGGGCGTCCACCAGCAGGGGCCGCTCGATGTTCGGCAGGTCGTCGTTCTCGTCCAGCAGCCCGCCGCGAAAGGACACGGCGTAGAGCGAGCCCATGGTGTCCACGAAATCCATGACGAAGATGGTCAGGATGACCGAGAAGAACCCCCAGGTCAGGGCGCCGGGGATGTCCAGCTGTAGAAACACGGGCCCTGGCGAGGGCGGGGCGCCGACCAGACGATCCGGCAGGGGCGCGGCCCCCAGCGCGTAGGCCGCCGCGGAGACGATCAGGATGCCCAGGATCAGCGCGCCGGGCACCCGGCGGGCCATGAGCACGGTGATCAGCACCACTCCGGCCACGGCCAGCAGCACGGACGGATCCGCGATGTTGCCGAACTTCACGGGCGCGCCGGGCACCCCCATGGTCACGAGCCCCACGGTGTTCAGGCCGATGAAGGTCAGGAACAGGCCGATGCCCACGATGAAGGAGAGCTTCAGGCTCCTGGGAATGGACTCGATGAGCCAGCGGCGCACCCCGAAGAGGGTGAAGAACGTGAACAGCACGCCGCCCACGAAGACCGCGCCCAGGGCGGTCTGCCAGGAATAGCCCAGGACCTTGACCACGGTGAAGGCGATGAAGGCGTTCTCGCCCATGTAGGGGGCCAGGGCGAAGGGTCGGTTGGCGTAGAGCCCCATGGCCAGGGAGCCGAAGAACGCGGAGAGGATGGTCGCGGTCATGGCCGCGCCGAAGGGCATGCCCGCGGCCTCCAGGATCTTCGGATTGACCACGATGATATAGGACATGGTCGCGAACGTCGTGAGTCCGGCCACGACCTCGCGCATGGGTGTGGTGCCGTGCGCCTTGAGCCGGAACATGCGCTCCAGGATGCCGTCCATGGATCTTCCTCGCTCGTTGAGCCCCGTTGTGGTTCGTCGTCCGTCCCGTCCGAGCGCCGATCGGCGCGCACCGCCGCCGTCTTTCCCCTGGCGCGCGGGGGCCGGATTTGGCAAAATCGCGGAATGCACAGTGTAGCACCAAGCGAGGTCGATGGAAAGACGGGGGGCCGGGCCGGTTGTCTGCTTCTGCACGGCTTCGGGTCCTCCCCCTTCGAGATGGAGCCCCTGGCCGAGGTCCTGGCCGGGGCCGGACACGAGGTCCGCAACCCGCTGCTGCCCGGGCACGGGACCAGCGTGGCGGACTGGAACGCCACGACCTTCGAGCAGTGGGCGGATTTCGCCCAGGCGCGTTTCGAGGAGCTGGAGCGCGAGGTGGACTGCGCCGTGGTCGTCGGCATGTCCATGGGCGGCTCCCTGGGGCTGCGCATCGCCGAACGCTGCTCCCCGGCCGGACTGATGACCCTGGCCGCGCCGGTCTTCGTCTACACGCTCCTGCCGCCGCGCATGAAGGACTGGCGGCTGCCCCTGGTGCCGCTGCTCAGGCGCGTGCGGCCGATCTGGCCCGTGCGGCCCCGGCCCGCCGAACACGAGGCCGTCGCGCCCTGGCGCGGCTACGACGGTGCCGTGGGGCTCGACGCCCTGCACAGTTTTCTCTGCGGCCTCAAGGCCGTGCGCCGCGACCTGGGCCGGGTGCGCTGCCCGATCCTGGCCGTGCACGCGGACAACGACCGCACCACGTCGCCGGAAAACGCCTGGGAGATCCTGCGCCGCGTGTCCAGCGAACACCGGCGCATGGCGCTCGTGCACATCCGCGAGACCGTCACCGGCCACCACATGCTCACCACGCACCGCGAAACGCGCGAGCTCGTCCACAACCTGGCCGTGGAGTTCGTGGACGAGGTGCTGCGGACGCGCGGGCAGGGCGGGCCCGCGACGCCCTGAACGCCGCCGCCTCCGATCGGGCTCCGTGCGCACTTGAAATCGTCCGCGCGCCCCTGTAGAGGGAGGCAGCCCCGCCGGATGGGCGCTCCGGGCCACCGGAGATTCCGCGCCGGGGACGGCAAGACAGAGGTGGACAAGAACGCCCATTCCTACATAAAAGGGAGCACCTCCGGGCGACGCCGTTCCCCGCGTCGGGCTTCGGCCCGGCGTTTCGGCATGCCCGGCGACTAGGACCGTTCCCCCGCCGCGCCCGCGCGGGCGGGGACAGACTTGAACAGCATCACGACCCCAAGGAGGCATCATGTTCTTTGAAGACGTGGCCCACGCCATGGCGACGGGCGCACAGGGCGGCGAGGCCGGCAATCCCCTCATCGGTTTCCTGCCGCTGATCATCATGTTCGCCATCTTCTACTTCCTGCTCATCCGCCCGCAGCAGAAGAAGGCCAAACAGCACAAGGAATCCCTGTCCGCTCTGGGACGCGGACACTACATCCTCACGGGCGGCGGGTTCTACGGCCGCATCGTGGACGTGGACGGCGACGTGCTCACCGTGGAACTGGCCGACAACGTGCAGGTGAAGATCAACCGCGCCTATGTGGCCGGCAAGCTCGAAGCCGCCCCGGAAAAGCTCAAGGGCGACAAGAAGGCCGACTAGCCCGGCCGTTTCTCCGCCGAACCTTCGGCAAGCGTCCGGCCGGGTCCGCCGCATGGCGGGAACGGCCGTGGCGCTTGCGTTTTTTCCATGGCGGGCGTACACCCCGGCGGATCGGTTCCACGGCGCGCATGCCTTGCACGCCGCGCCTTGCGGGCCCCTCGGCCCGCCGATCCCCTTCCCTCGGGCCGGTCTCGGGGCCGCCATCGCGCCAGATGCGATCCGCGGGCCCGCCCGCACGACGGAAACGGTCCCGGTCGCGAAATGACACGGACAGCAACGTAGAGGAGTGACAATGAAAGGCAGCTTGGGTTTGCGCATGGGAGTGACGCTCTTGGTGGCGCTGCTGGGAATATACTACGTGCTTCCCAGCGTCGTGCCCACGAAGGGCAAGCTCCTGCCCGACAGCAAGATCAACCTCGGCCTCGACCTCATGGGCGGCATTCACCTGACCCTGGGCGTGGACGTGGACAAGGCCGTGGAGAACGGGCTGTCGCGCATCGGCGAGGACATCCGTTCCGAGGCGCGCGAGAAGCGCATCGTGGTCCTGCGGCCCACGGTCAAGGGCGCGGACCACGTGGAGTTCGTGCTCGTGAAGAGCGACCAGCAGCAGGACCTGGACGAGATCATCGGGCACTACGACAACATGGTCTCCATCCAGTCGCGCGAGCCCCTGGAAGGGGACAAGGTGCGCTACAGCCTGCTGCTCAAGCCCAGCTACCGCAAGTACATGGCCGACATGGCCCTGGACCAGGCCGTCAAGACCATCCGCAACCGCATCGACCAGTTCGGCGTGTCCGAGCCCGACATCCGCAAGCAGGCCGAGGACTACCGCATCCAGGTCCAGTTGCCGGGCCTCAAGGACCCGGACCGCGCCGTGCAGATCATCGGCAAGACCGCGCACCTGGAATTCAAGATCGTGGACGACGACGCGGACGTGGAAAAGGCCAAGCGGGGCATCCTGCCCCCGGGCACCGAGCTGATGCAGATGCTCAACAAGGGCGCGGGCAAGCCCCTGGTGGTCCAGAAGGAGGCCGTGCTCACGGGTGAATACATCGTCGACGCGCACACCGCCTTCGACACCTACAACCAGCCCTACATCTCCCTGACCTTCAACTCGCGCGGCGCGCGCCTGTTCGAGCGCGTCACCGGCGAGAACGTGAAGAAGCGCCTTGCCATCGTGCTCGACGGCAAGGTCTATTCCGCCCCGGTGATCCAGGAAAAGATCGCCGGCGGCCACGCCTCCATCAGCGGCCGCTTCACCGTGGAGGAAGCCCGCGACCTGTCCATCGTGCTGCGCGCCGGCGCGCTGCCCGCCCCGGTCACGGTCATGGAGGAGCGCGCCGTGGGGCCGTCCCTGGGCCAGGAATCCATCGACCAGGGCCTCAACGCCGCGCTGCTCGGCGGCGTGCTGATCCTCATCTTCATGGTCGTGTACTACGGCTTCGGCGGCGCGGTCGCGGATATGGTGCTGCTGCTGAACATCCTGCTGATCATGTCCGGCCTGGCCGCCTTCGGCGCGACCCTAACCCTGCCGGGCATCGCGGGCATCATCCTGACCATCGGCATGGCCGTGGACGCCAACGTGCTCATCTTCGAGCGCATCCGCGAGGAGCTCAGGCGCGGCCTGACGCCCCGCGCCGCCGTGGACGAGGGCTACGGCAAGGCCACCCTGACCATCTTCGACGCCAACCTCACCACGATCATCGCCGCCGTCATCCTGTACCAATTCGGCACCGGACCCATCCGCGGTTTCGCCGTGACGCTGACGCTGGGCATCCTGGCCTCCATGTTCACGGCCATCTTCGTTTCCAGAATCCTGTTCGATCTCTGGGTGCAGCGCAAGCAGGGCGCGGCCCTCAATATCTAGGAGGCCACGCATGGGACTTTCCTTCGTCAAACCCGACGTCAACATCAACTTCATGGGCTTCCGCAAGGCCTGCCTCGTCGGCTCGGCCCTGCTCATCCTCATCGGCGTGGCCTCGCTGCTGGTCAAGGGCGGCCCGCGCTACGGCATCGACTTCGCCGGCGGCATGATGGTCCAGGTCAAGTTCCAGAAGGAAGTCGACCTCAAGGACTTTCGCAAGGGGCTGGAAACCGCCCAGTTGCCGGACATGGTCGTGCAGCGCTTCGGCCTGGAGGGCTCCAACGAGTATCTGGTGCGCATCCCGGCCGCCAGCGGCCTGGACTCCACCACCGTGCGCCAGCGCGTCAACGACGCCCTGGGCACGTCCATGCCCGACGCCGGGCACGAGATCCAGCGGCTGGAGATGGTCGGCCCCAAGGTTGGCGCCGACCTGCGCGCCAAGGCCCTGGAGGCCCTGTTCTACGCCGTGCTGCTCATCGCCATCTACATCTCCGGCCGGTTCGAACAGCGCTGGTGGGCCGCGGCGCTCATGGCCGGAGCCCTGTCGCTGGGCGTCTACCTCCTGGGCCTGGTGGGCGTGGAGACCGGCCTGCTCACCGTGGCGGCGCTGTTGATCACGATAGCCCTGTGCTGGAAACTCAAGCTCAACTACGCCCTCGGCGCGGTCGTGGCCCTGGTGCACGACGTGACCATCACCGTGGGCGTGTTCTCCCTGTTGAACAAGGAGTTCGACCTGACCATCGTGGCCGCGCTGCTGACCATCGTCGGCTACTCGCTCAACGACACGATCATCGTCTACGACCGCATCCGCGAGAACCTGCGCGCCAAGAAGTACAAGAGCCTGGCCGAGACCATCAACCGGTCCATCAACCAGACCCTCTCGCGTACGCTGCTGACCTCGGGCACCACACTGCTCGCGGTCGCCGCCCTCTACTTCTTCGGCGGCGGCGTGATCCACGACTTCGCCCTGGCCATGCTCGTGGGCGTGGCCGTGGGCACCTACTCCTCCATCTTCGTGGCCGGCACCATCCTGTTGGGCTTCAAGCCCACCATCGAGGAAGAGGAGTGCGCCCCGGCCGAGACGACCGCCTAGCGACAGGACCCCAAACACTCGCCAAGCGCCGACAGGACGGGCCCGATATGTTCGGGTCCGTCCTTTTTTTGTCCGCCTCCTTTGGGAGTCGTCCGCGGCGGCCTTCACCCTCCATCCGGCTTTTAGCGCCGTCCGGCGCAAATTTTTCCCTCCCTTTTCAAAGTCGGCCGAGAACCCCTTCCCTAAAGGGTGTCTTTATACGTCATCCGTCCATCAATCATAACAATCAATTTGCCGGATCGGGTTCCCCTCTGTAGGGTGCTCATAGATAATTGTAATAGTTTCTATAGTTCTTGATCACCTTTTGACACCGGCTAACGTAGGGAGGGCGCATGAAAAACTTTTTTGCGACCGGCTGGGGAATCGTGACCGTGGGACTGGTCATCGGGGTGCTCGCACCGTTCCTGCAGTATTGGGGCAACCCCGGCAACATGGGCATCTGCGTGGCCTGTTTCGAGCGCGACGTGAGCGGCGCGCTGGGCATGCACCGGGCGGCGGTGGTGCAGTATCTCAGGCCGGAAATCATGGGCTTCGTGCTCGGCGCGCTGGGCGCGGCGCTCTTCACGCGCGACTTCCGGCCCAGGGCCGGTTCCGCGCCCATCGTGCGCTTCGTGCTCGGCGTCTTCGCCATGATCGGCGCGCTGGTCTTCCTGGGCTGCCCGTGGCGCGCGCTGCTGCGCCTGGCCGGGGGCGACCTCAACGCCATCTTCGGCATCGCCGGGCTGGTCGTGGGCATTTGGCTGGGCACGCTGTTCTTCAAGTCCGGCTACAACCTGGGCCGGGCCCAGAAGACCTACACGTCGGTGGGGCTGCTCCTGCCGCTGATCATGGCCGGGCTGCTCCTGCTGCTTCTGCTCAACCCCCAGGCCGAGGGCGCGGACAAGAGCGGGGTGCTCTTCTACAGCCTCAAGGGACCGGGCGCCATGCACGCGCCCCTGGCGGCCTCGCTCCTGGTCGGCCTGCTGGTGGGCTTCATCGCCCAGCGCAGCCGGTTCTGCACCGTGGGCGCATTCCGCGACCTGATCCTCTTCCGGCAGACGCACCTGCTCAAGGGGCTCTTCGCCCTGTTCGCCGCGGCCCTGCTGGTCAACCTGGTCCTGGGCCAGACCAAGGTGGGCATCGAGGGCCAACCCGTGGCCCACACCCTGTACTTTTGGAACTTCGCGGGCATGGTCCTGGCCGGGCTGGCCTTTGCCCTGGCGGGCGGCTGCCCGGGCCGCCAGCTCTTCATGGCCGGCGAGGGCGACGGCGATGCGGCCGTTTTCGTGGTGGGCATGATCGTGGGCGCAGCCTTTGCGCACAACTTCGGGCTGGCCAGCTCGCCCAAGGGGCTCGGCCCCAACGGCGCGCTCGCCGTGGTCATCGGCATGCTCGTGTGCCTGTTCATCGGCTTCACCATGCGCAAAAAGGCCTAGGGCCGAGGAGAGGATGCTATGAGCCAGACTGTTGACGCGCGCGGGCTTTCGTGCCCCCAGCCGGTGCTGGACACCCTGGCCGCCATCGCCGCGGCCGGTTCCGGCCGGATCGTGGTCATCGTGGATACCGAAGCCTCCAAGGAAAACGTGGCCCGCGCCGCCCAGGGGCGCGGCTGGAACGTGGATTCGGTGGAGGAATCGGGCGGCGAATACACCCTGAACCTCTCCAAGGAGTAGGGCGGGCCATGGGCCTGTCCGGACTGCTGCGCCGCATGACGGGCCGGGGGCGGGATGCCGCCCCCGGCCCGGCTGCGGCCGCCGGGGATACACCCTCCGCCGCGCGCGCGGATCGGGGGTTGCTGGTCTTCGAGAACACCAGCGAGGTCATCCAGGCCGAGCGGTTGCTCAAGGAGGCCGGCTATGCGGTGCGCGTCATGGGCCCGCCCCCCGAGATCCGCACCGGCTGCGACCTGGTGGTGGAGTTCCCGCTCATGGAGCGGCTGCACGTCCTGCGCCTGCTCGCCGGGGCCGGGCTCGATCCCCTGCAGAGCGTGCCCGTGACCGGGCCGCTCCTGGCCCCGGTGGATCTCTTTCACGTCAAGCGCATGGGCGACTACCTCATGGTTCGCGCCGCGAACATGAAGTTGACCGTGGACACGGCCACGCGCGTGGTGGTCAACGTCTCCGGCGGCGGCTGCCCGGACGTGCCCTATCTGGCCGCGCGGCTGGTGGGGATGCGCTTGGACGAGGCCCCGGACCCGCGCGCGGTGGGGCACACCCTGTGCGGCTACGCCCTGGCCTTGGCCTGGGACGAGATGGTGCGCCGATGCTCGGACTGATCGGCACGGTTCCGGACCCCGACGCGCCCGTGTTCGAGGGCGCGGCGGAACTGCGCGCGGGCCGCGACGGCGCGCGATCCCTGTCGCTCGCGATCGGCGGCCGCGAAGTGGACGTGCTGCGCGGCACCCCGGCCCTGGCGGCCGCGGCCTGCGCCGCGTGCGCGCACCTGGGCCTTGCGCCCCCGCACGCGCTGCTCGTGGGCGACGTGGGCCTGGGCGCGGGCAGCCGCGCCCTGTACGCCCACCTGGAACGCAGACTGCCGCGGAGCGGTTTTTCCCTGCTCGTCTTCCACTACCTGCAGCCGGACGTGGACTGGCACAACCGGGTGCTCTTCGCGGCCCAGGCCATGGCCGCGCCGCCCCTGCTGGTGGCCGACGCCGGGTTCATGTACGCGGCCAAAATGAGCGGCCAGGCCCAGTCCTACGACCTCTTCACCCCGGACGCCGGGGAACTGGCCTTTCTGGCCGACGCCGAGGCCCCGCACCCCTTCTACACGCGCGGCTTCATCCTCCACGACGAGACGCGCGTACCCGAGCTGGCGCGGCAGGCCTATGCCCACGGCGACGCGGCGCGGCTGCTCCTGGTCAAGGGGGCCACGGACCACGTGGTGGACCGGGACGGCGTGCTGGCCACGGTGGCCGAACCCAGCGTGGAGGCCATGGAGGCCATGGGCGGCACGGGCGACACCCTGACCGGGCTGGCCGCGGCGCTGCTGGCCGCGCTCCGGGCCCGCGGCTCCGAGCCGGACGTGGCCCGCGCCGCGCGGCTGGCCGCGCGGGTCAACCGCGTGGCAGGGGCCCTGGCCGCGCCCACGCCCGCCACCCAGGTGGCGGAGATCGTGGCGCGCATCCCCGAGGCCCTGGACCGCGTGCTGGCCGAGGAGCCCTTGTGAACCCGGCGGAAACGCAACGGCATATCGACGGAGGAGTGCGAGCGTGCCCGAAAAACTGATCAGCCCCGAAGCCACGCTGCTCGACCTGGCGGCCGCGTATCCCTCCACCCAGGACGTGTTCCGCGCCCGGGACGCGCAGGCCGGAGAGTGCCTGCTCTGCAACGCCCTGTTCGAGACCGTGCGCGCCGTGGCCGAACGCTACGGCCTGGACCTCGCCGACCTGCTCACCGACCTGGAAAAGGCGGCCCGGCGCGACGCCGACGCGGCCTGAGCGCCCGCCCAGGCCTCCCCATACCGCGCCGGCCCCTGGTCTTTTCCCTCGAAATGGGGGATAATAGTGCGGAACGATTCGCCGTCGTCCTTGCCCCGCACACGGTGGAACGGCATTTGCTTTTCCTGGCCTCGTGAACCGTCACCGCCAACGTCGTTGGCGATCTCGCACACATCACTGAAGGAGGCTGTGCGCATGAAGACGACATTTTCGGTATGCATCTTCTTGTCCGCCCTGGTCCTGGCCGGTTCCCTCGCCCTTGCCGAAACGGGCACCTACAAGCGCTGCATCTCCGGCTGTCCGGACGGGGAGGGCGCCTGCGCCCAGTGCTGCGAGCAGAGCTTCGGCGCGGCCTTCGCCACGTGCGTCGCGGATTATCAGGCCTGCACGGGAAAGACGCGCGACAAGGCGGCCCAGATCGCCTGCTCCGAGGCCTTCAACAGCTGCAGGAAGGCCGGCGATCCCGGCGAACGCTCCTTCAATTGCCCCGGTTGGCAGACGCCCAAGTGCCAGTACGATTGCCAGAAGTGGAACGAACCGGCCGGCAGGTGCGTCGGCGCGCCCATGAACGGATGCTACTGACGAACAACCCGGCGGGGTGACCGCCAGGGAGACGGCATGGGCCTCAGCGTTTCCCCCGTTCTCGGCTCGGACGGCGCGCAGCCCCCGAAGCCGGTGGAGATCGAACTCAAGACGCTGGCGAACCCGGATTCGTCCGAGCTGCTCGGCATCATGCGGGAGAATTTCGTCCGCCAATCCGTGTGGAAGGAACCCAAGGGAACCGCTTATCTGACCGAAAACGACAACGATCTGATTCTCGACCTGGAACTGCACGGCCCCAACGAGAAGCCGCCCAAGGGCGCGATGCGCCTGGACAACGTCCAGACCCTGCCCGAGGGCGGCGGCGTCGCCCTGGGGCGGCACACGAACTATTTGATAACCCCGCCGTTTTCCGGGTGCAGCTTTTTCCTGCTGCGCATCGGGCAGACCGACCAGGCCTTCCACATCAAGGCCGCCGCCCCCAACAGAAAACTGCCGGAAAAGCTCGAACGCTTTCTTCCGGTCTCCCGGGCCCTCCTGGCGGCATCCGGCGACGAGGACCTCGCGTCCGTGGTCACCGCCTATCTCGCGAACCATTCCGAACGCGGCATGGCGAAGTTCAAGGACCGGAACAGCCGGGAGTGCGTCGAATACGGCCTGGCCCTGATGGTCTGGGAGAATATTTCGGCCGTGTCCGGCCATGCATTCACGTCCGACGCCTATTCCCGGGGCAAGGGATACGACATGAAAGAGGGCGGCATGGCCTACTGGGGATCGGCCATGCTCGCACGCGACGCCGGGCGCTGGATCATGCTGGAGCAGAGCGCCCTGCTGCAGCATTCGGACGACGTCGAAAACAAGCTCCTGGTGCGGGATATCAGCGCGCAGCGAACGATCCTCGATCCGCCGGACCTGCTGACGAAACTCAAGGAACTTGCCGGATTGGTAAAGAAACCGCCCCTGGACGCCTTCGTCTGACGCGTCGTCCCCAGGGACGAACCACGCCACGAACAACGGCGCTCCCGGAGGTCTCCGGGAGCGCCGTCATTTTGTCCGATTTCGCGCGCGATCCGGCGCGCGTTCCGCCGCGCCGGGTCAATTTTCTTCGGCCCCGTCGTTCTCAGAGAAGATCGCCCAACGGCGCGGGCGCCACGAGACCCGCGAGTTCCCGGAGCCTGAGCAGCGTATCGGGCGGATTAAGGGCCGTCCGGTCCACCTGGATGTTCGAAATTTTCTGCTTGCCGGTCTCCTCGTTCACGCCGATCTGGGCGCTTTGCTCCAACATGTTCCAACGGCCCGATTCGCGCACGAGCATGGCCGAGCCCCAAAAGGGATCCGACTGGTCGGGGGTGTAGCCCCGGCCATGGGTGTAGCCCTGGAACGTGAACGCATGGTCCGACAAAGCCTGGAGATTGTCCTTGACCATCAGGGCCAGGCCGTTGCGGACATACGCTTCGCGGTCCGTGGCCTTGAGCTCCGTGACCTTGGATTCGGGGTTGCGCTCCAGATACGCATCGACCAGGGCCGCCAGGTCCGTGTCGCCCGAGGCCTGGACGATGGCGTCGGCGACCATGTGATAGGGAACGAGCCGTTCCATGAGCGGCTTGGAAGTCTGCGCCTCGGGAACGTGGAAGGCCTGGTCGGTGTCCCCGATGCGCAGCAGGAAGAAGCTGCACCCGGAAAAGGGGCCGGTCATCAGGTAGTTCGTGGTTCCGTCCAGGACGGTGCCGTGGCCCTCGGAAACGGTCTGCACGTCGTCCAGTCGGATCACGCCCAGCCGCAGCTCCTCGTTCGGGTCTGCCAACTGCAGGTCGAGAAAGAGGCCATCCTCCGACTCCGTCATGTACGCGGTGCCGGTTTTCTCTTCCCGCGCGGTCTGCCGGAGAAAGGTGCCCTGCATCTTCTCCTGGAGCTCGGCGCCGCTGAGGTTCGCCAGCGTCTCCAGTTCGATCTCCTGCGGCTCCGGCTGCTGCACGCCCCGGGATGAGCCGATGGAAGAAACCGTCTTGCACATGGTCTTCACTCCTTGCCGGTTTGCCCGCGCGGAGATGACGGCCAGGGACTTCGGAACGCGTCAGTCCACGCGATAGTGACAGCCCAGGGACTTCTTGTTGCGCATGGCGGCCATGGTCACGATGTAGGCGGTGTGGCTGCCGTGGAAGAGATCGATGATCGGCTTGGAGAGCGGGGTGCGCTTGTAGAAGTCCACCAGATGCTTCCAGAGCCCGCGCAGGTCGTCGTGGGCGCGCGCCAGGCGCGGCGTGGTCCGGGTGATGCCCACGTAGTTCCACATGGTGTGCCGGATGGTGGCCCAGTCCTGGGCGATGAGCGCGGGATCCTCGTTGCGTTCCTCGCCGGGGTGCTCCCAGGCCGGTATGGACTCGGCCAGGCGGCGGTTCTGGCGCATGCCCGCGCCCAGGCGGCGCGCCGCGTCCTGCCCGGCGCAGTGGCCCCAGAGCAACCCCTCCAGCAAGGAGGTGGAGGCCAGCCGGTTGGCCCCGTGCACGCCGGTGCAGCTGGTCTCGCCCACGCAGTAGAGGCGGTCCAGGGTGGTGCGGCCGCGCCCGTCCACGAGCACGCCGCCGCAGAAGTAGTGCGCCGCCGGAACCACGGGGATGGGATCCTTGCGGATGTCGATGCCCAGGGAGATGCACTTGTTGAAGACCGTGGGGAAGCGCTGCTCCAGGTCGTGCTGCACGTAGTTGGCCGCGTCCAGGTACACGCAGGGCTCGTCCGTGGCCAGCATCTCCTCCACGATGGCCCGGGCCACGATGTCGCGCGGGGCCAGGTCGCCGCGCGGGTCGTAGCGCAGCATGAAGGGCTCGCCCTTGGCGTTGACCAGTTTGCCGCCCTCGCCGCGCACAGCCTCGGTGATCAGGAAGCGGCGGTCCGAACGGTGGTACAGGGCCGTGGGATGGAACTGCACGTACTCGGCGTTGAGCACGCGCGCGCCCGCGCGGTAGGCCATGGTCACGCCCGAGCCGATGGACGAGGAGGTGTTCGTGGAGTGCAGGTAGATCTGGCCGATGCCGCCCGTGGCCAGCACGGTGCAGTCCGCCAGGATGGTCTCCACCTCCGTGCAGTCCTCGTTGAACACGTAGGCTCCGCAGCACTGGTTCTCCACGTGGTACTTGAACTCCAGGGAACGGGCCTGGTGGTGGCTGGTGATCAGGTCCACGGCCGTGCGCCGGGTGAGCACGCGGATATTCGGCGCGGCGGCCACGGCGGCCATGAGTCCGTCCATGATCGCGCGGCCCGTGTAGTCGGCGCAGTGCAGGATGCGCGGAGTCTTGTGCCCGCCCTCCATGGTCAGGTCCCACTCGTGCTCGTCCGTGGTCCGCGTGAAGGGCACGCCCAGACGGCGCACCAGGACCTCGTCCACCACCTCCGGGCCCTTGCGGCACAGCTGGCGCACGGCGCGGCGGTAGTTGTGCTTCCAGCCCGCTACGAGGATGTCCTTTTCCAGCTGCGAGGGGTCGCCGTGATGGGCCTTGAAGATGATGCCGCCCTGGGCCAGGGCCGTGTTGCCCGTGTCCAGGGCATCGCCCGCGGTGAGCAGGGTGACGTCGCAGCCGTGGTCGGCCAGGGCCAGGGCCGCGGTGCACCCGGCAATGCCGGAGCCGATGACCAGTACCTGTGTGGAAAGTCGGTCGTCGTTCATGATTCGCTCGTTGGTTCGGCCGCGCTCTTGCCGGGCCCGGACGCGGTGGCCGGGTGCGACGGCGATTTGCGGCGGGAAAGTCTAGGAACAGGCCTCGAGCATGCGCTCCAGGGCGGCGCGCGCATGGCGCACGGTGTCCGGGGCCACGCGGACCGGTTCGGCCCGGCCGCCGCGCAGCGCCTCGAGCAGCGCGAGCAGGTTGGTTTCCGTGATCCGCGCCATGTTCGAGCAGCCGGACTCGGCCAGGGGCAGCACGGTGACGCGGCCCGCCTGCTCGGCGGCCAGCCGGCGCACCAGGTTGATCTCCGTGCCCACGATCACGGTGGCGCCGTCCGGGGCCTGGGCCACGTGGCGGATGATCGCGGAGGTGGAGCCGCTGGCGTCCACGGCGCGGACCACCTCGGGCGCGCATTCCGGGTGCACGATGATCGAACAGCCGGGGTGCGCCTTGCGCGCCGCGGCCACCTGGGCGGCGTTGAAGCGCGCGTGCACGGCGCAGCAGCCCGGATAGGCCAGCAGCCGCGCGCCCTCGGCCGCGGCCGTGTCCACGCGCGTCCCGCCGCCGCGCACGTCCAGCACGTGGCGTTCGGCCGGGTCCAGGCCGATGGCGTCGGCCGTGTTCGCGGCCAGGTTCCTGTCCGGCAGGAAGAGCACGGCGTCGCCGCGCTCCAGGGCCCAGCGCAGCATGGTCGCGGCGTTGGCCGAGGTGCACACCGCGCCGCCGTGGCGGCCGACCACGGCCTTCACGGCCGCGGAGGTGTTCACGTAGGCCAGGGGCACCACGCGTCGGCCCGAGGCCGTGACGCGCGCGTAGACCGCCTCCAGCAGCCGGTGCGGGGCCATCTGGCTCATCACGCAGCCCGCCGCGGGGTCGGGGATGTGCGATTCCTGCCCCCCGGACGCGAGCAGGGCCGCGGATTCGGCCATGAAGAACACGCCGCAGAACACGATGTGCCGCGCCGAAAGCTCGGGCACGCGGCGCGAGAGTTCCAGGGAGTCGCCGCGCAGGTCCGCATGGCGGATGACCGCGTCGGTCTGGTAGTGGTGGGCCAGGATGGCCAGATCGCTCCCGAAGGCCTTGCGCAGCGCGTCGATGCGCTCCGGGATGTTGCGCGCGGCCGCGTTGGATTCGCTATTTTTGGTCATTCGTCGTATACCTCAAAAGAAGAAAGGCGCGGCAGGCTACGGGACCGTCACGCCTACGATCTGCATGCTGAAGTCCGCGGACGGGGCCGAATGGGTGATGCGGCCCACGGAGATGAAGTCGGGCCCGGCCTCGGCCACGGCGCGGATGGTCTCCAGGGTCACGTTGCCGCTGACCTCGGTCTCGATGTGCTCCGGCACCAGGGCCAGGGCCGAACGCAGGGCGGACGTCTCCATGTTGTCGAGCATGATGCGGTCCACGCCGCAGGCCGCGGCCTCGCGCACCTCGGCCTCGGTGCGGCATTCCACCTCGATGGGCGGGCAGGGCGAAAGTGCGGCGCGCACCGTGGCCACGGCGCGGGTGATGGACCCGGCGCGGTCCACGTGGTTGTCCTTGAGCATGAGCATCGCTTCGAGATTCACGCGGTGGTTCGTGCCGCCGCCCATGCGCACGGCGTACTTTTCCGGATAGCGCAGCCCCGGCAGGGTCTTGCGCGTGTCCAGGAGCCGCGCGCCCGTGCCCGCGATGCGTTCCACGTAGGTTGCGGTGAGCGTGGCGATGCCCGAAAGATGGGTCAGGAAGTTGAGCAGCACGCGTTCGGCCTTGAGCAGGGGAGCGGCCGGGCCGCGCAGGGTGGCGACCACCGAGCCCCGGGCCACGCGTTCGCCGTCGGCCGTGAAGAGGCGCAGGTCGTAGGAACCGCGTTCGGCGCAGCGCGCCAGGACCAAGTCCAGGATGGGGAGCCCGGCGGCCACGCAGGACTGCTTGGCCACGATGCGCGCGTCGAGGATGTCCCCGGGAGCGAACAGGGCTTCGGAGGTCAGGTCGCGGCCGTCCTCGTCCAGGGCCAGCTCGATGGCCCGTTCCAGGTGCGCTCGGGCCGCGCCCGTGAAGAAGGTCTCGAAGTACGATGCCGACATGGACGGTGAGCCTAAGCCGTTCCGTGGCGGTGCTCAACCTTTTTCCACAATTTTCCCCGCTTGGGAATTTTATCACGTAACCTCGGCGTCACGCGTCCGCGATAAATATCCTCTTTGACCTCGCACCCGATATGGGGCTAATACCAGTCGCCATGACCGATCAGGACAAGGAACAGCGCAACGTCGGCCCCCTGGAGGGGGAACTCGGCAACGGACCCCAGGGGCCCGCCGAAGCCGCCGGGACGACGGGGGACTCCGTTGCGCCCGGTATGCCGGACGACGGCGCCGATCCGAGTCTTGCCAAGCCCGAGTCCGAGACGCCGCACCCCGCGGACATGGCCGACCACCTCGAATCGCTCCCCCTGGAGCAGCAGATCGAGGCAGTCCACGCCATGCCTGTGGAAGAGGCCGCCGAGTCCATCGCCGAGATGGAGGACCGCGCCCGCGCCGAGCTGCTCAAGAGCCTGGACACCTCCGTGGCCGCGACGATCCTTTCGGACATGCCGCCGGACGAGGCCGCCGACCTGCTGGACGAGCTGGACCCCGCGGACCAGCAGCGGCTGCTGCGCGGCGTGACGCGCAGCGACGCCGCCGAGATCACGGACCTGATGCGCTACGATCCGGACACGGCCGGCGGCATCATGAACTCGCAGATCGTGGTCCTGGACCAGGGGCTCACCGCGGACCAGGCCATCAAGATCATCCGCCGCGAGATCGAGGACAAGGAGATTCCCTACTACGCCTACCTCATCGACGAGGTCGAACGCCTCGTGGGCGTGATGAGCCTGCGCGACATCCTCCTGGCGCGCCCCGGCTCGATCCTCAAGGACCTGGTGCGCGACCAGAGCCTGATCACCGTGCTCTTCGACGTGGACAAGGAGGAGGTCGCCCACCAGCTCTCGCACTACAACTTTCTGGCCCTGCCCGTGGTGGACTACGACGGCCGCCTGCTCGGCATGGTCACCCACGACGACGTCATCGACATCATCCACGAAGAGGCCAGCGAGGACATGCTCGGCATGGTCGGCGCAGGTCAGGACGAGACCGTGGACACGCCGTGGAAGCGGTCCGTGCTGCAGCGCGCGCCGTGGCTGGTCTTCAACCTGGGCACCTCGTGCCTGGCCGCGTTGGTGGTGCACATGTTCGAGGGCACCATCGCCCAGATGGCCATCCTGGCCTCGCTCATGGGCATCGTCTCCAACCAGGCGGGCAACACCGGCCAGCAGTCCCTGGCCGTGATCATCCGTCTCTTCGCCATGGAGCGCTACGACCTGGCCCGTGCGCGCAGCGCCGTGCTGCGCGAGGTGCGCATCGGCCTGGCCACCGGGCTGTTCATGGGCCTGGTGGTCTTCGGCGTGGCCATGGCCGTGCTCGGCAACCAGCGCGTGGCCGGGGTCATGGGGCTGGCCATGTGTCTGGACATGGCCCTCGGCGCCTTGGCCGGGGCCACCATTCCGGTGGTGCTCAAGGTTCTTGGCCGCGACCCGGCCCAGGCCTCGACCATCTTCCTGACCATGCTCACGGACAGCTGCGGCTTCCTCATCTTCCTCAGCCTGGCCTCGGCGCTGCTCTTCTGATCACGCGCCGCCGCCGTTCCTTCCCCGACTTCGCCCTGTTTTTTCGCACCGCGCAGCTCCCCCTGGCCAGGCCCCGGCAAGGGCGGCCGATCCATTGACAAATTCATGGGTTGGAACGTATGTTTTATCGAATCGTGTCCGGTTCCTCCCGCAGGGGCGGACGCGCACTTTTTTTCCCCGGTCCACGGCAAGGCGGCCCCGGCCGCCGCACCGCGGACAGCAACCCGGCGCGGGAAACGCCCTCATGTCGATAATAAGAAAGACACCGAATTCCTTTGGAAATTCCTTGACCACGCCCTTGAAGAAGGGCTCCGTGGTCCTGTTGGTCATCGAACGCATCAAGCAGGCGCTGATCAACGACGAGCTCAAGCCCGGCGACTTCATTCCGTCCGAGGCGGAGCTGACCCGCAACCTCGGGGTGGGCAAATCCAGCGTGCGCGAGGCCATCAAGATGCTCCAGGCCATGGGCATCGTGGAGGTCAAGCGCGGGCAGGGCACGCGCATCCGCCAGCACCCCTCTGAAGACGCCCTCAACTCCATGGTCTTCCAGATGATCCTGGCCAAGGGCATCACCCAGGACCTCTTCGACCTGCGCAAGATGTTCGAGCCCGCCTACACGCTCATGGCCCTGGAGCGGGCCACGGACGAGGACCTGGCGCGCATCCAGCGGACCATCGACGTCATGGAGCAGGCCCTGCGCCGCAACGAGCAGACCTCGCGCCACGACCTGGCCTTTCACAAGGCCATTCTGCACGCCACCCACAACCCGTTGATCATCCGCATCGGCGAAACCATGATGGAACTCTTCGACGCCTCCATCGAAACCTCCATGCGCACGCTGCCCGACGTGGCCCTCAAGGACCACAAGGCCATCTTCAAGGCCCTGCGCGAGAAGGACGCCGAAGGCGTGCTCGCGGCCATCCAGGTCAGCTCCAAGAGCTGGGAGACCTGCCTGACCTACGACTAGGCGCAGCGCAACGTGCCGGTTCTTCCGGCCGACGGCCATGAAAAAGCCTCCCTTGCGGGAGGCTTTTTGCGGATTGCGGCCCCGGATGGGGACGGGGTCGCGGGACGGGCGCGCCCGCATGGGATTCGGGCGGCCCGGTACTGCCTAGGGCCGCGCCGCCGGGGCGACAAGACCGGCGGCGCGGCTGTCCGGGCGGGCCACGGGGAGTTGGCCCTAGTTCAGGAAGGCCTGCTGCAGGGCGGCGGGGGATTCGATGCCCGCGGCCAGCAGCACGGTCAGCTTGATGCGCGCCTTGCGGCTGTCGTAGTCGTGTCCGGCGATCACGCCGCGCGACTGCAAATCCTTGACCCCGCCCGCGAAGTCGTAGACCGGGTGCACGCGGCCCATCTCGCAGGTGGTGGTCAGCACCACGCGCACGCCCGCGTCCACGGCGCGGCTCACGGAGTCCACGAACTCCGGCGTCACGTGGCCGCGGCCGAGCCCCTCCAGCACCAGCCCGGCCGCGCCCGCGGCCACGGCGTGGTCCACCATGGCCCCGTCGCTGCCCAGGCTGGCCTTGACGATCTCCACGCGCGGAAAATCCCCTTCCTCCACGGGCAGGAACTCGCGGCGCACGGGCCGCTGCTCCAGATAGGCCCGCCCCTTGTCCACGTAGCCGAGCATGCCGAAGCCGAAGGCCGTGAAGGCGTGGATGTTGAAGGCGTGCATCTTCTTCACGTGCTTGGCCGCGTAGATGCCCTCGTTGAAGAGCAGCAGCACCCCGAGATCGCGGCAGTCCGGGCTGGCCGCGACCACGATGGCGTCGCGGATGTTGGTGTAGGCGTCCGTGCCTTCCTCGCCGGGCGTGCGCTGCGAGCCGGTCATGACCACGGGGCGGATCGTGTCCAGGGTCAGATCCAGGAAGTAGGAGGATTCCTCCAGGGTGTCCGTGCCGTGGGTCACGACCACGCCGAGCACGTCGTCGTCGCGCAACCGCTCGATGATCCGCGAACGCAGGACCATGAGCCGCTCGAAGGTCATGCCGTTGCTCGGAATCTGGAACACGGTCTCCATCTCCACGGCAACGTCCAGGCCGAGCTTCTTCGTGTCGATCAGTTCCTCCGCGGTCATGGCTCCGGAGGTGTAGAGACCGGTAGCCGCGCTGGGCTTGCTGGCGATGGTGCCGCCGGTGGTCAAAACGACGATTTTCTTCATTGTCGTGCGCTCCATGCAAAATGATGCGTCAATGCGTTGCGTCAGATGAACAGGGTCAGGATTTCGGGAACGAAGGCGAAGATCACGAGCATCACCACGTAGATCAGGAGGTAGGGGATGATGTCCTTGACGATGACCTCGAACTTCTCCCCGGCGATGTTGCAGGCGATGAACAGGTTCAGCCCCACGGGCGGGGTGAACTGGCCCACGGCCAGCGCGATGATCGTGAACACGCCGAAATAGACGACGTTGATGTGCATGGCGTCGATGACGCCGATCATGGTCGGCACGAAGAGCACCAGCGCGGCCACGTTGTCCAGGAAGGTGCCGATGACCAGGAGCATGACCAGGACGATGAGCATGATCACGGTCTGGTTGCTGGTGAAGCCGAGCATCAGTTCGGCCAGGTGCTGGGGCACCTGCTCGGCGGTGATGATGAAGCCGAAGAGGTTGGCCGTGCCCATGAGGAACATGATCAGGGCCGAGTTCTCGGCCGTGCTCTTGAGGATGGTGTAGAGCGAGCGGATCTTCAGCGTGCGGTAGACGAACATGCCGATGAGCACGCCGTAGAGACAGGCCACGGCCGCGGATTCCGTGGCCGTGAAGGCCCCGGAATAGATGCCGCCGAGGATGATCAGCGGCATGAACATGGCCAGGATGGAATCCTTGAGCACCTTGCCCATGTCGCGGCCGCGCAAGGTTTCCTCGCGGGCGAAGCCCTTCTTGCGGGCGATGATGTAGTTCAGGCCGATGATCGCCATGGCCAGCAGGACGCCGGGCAGGATGCCGCAGATGAACATGTCGCCGATGGAGGCGCCCGCGATGACGCCGAAGACGACCATGGTCAGGCTGGGCGGGATGATCAGGCCCAGGGCGCCCGAGGCCGCGACCACGGCCGCGGAGTAGGACTTGCTGTAGCCGCGCTTGACCATGGAGGGGATCATGATCGAGCCGATGGCCGCGGTGGTGGCCGGGGCCGAGCCCGAAATGGCCCCGAAGAAGGCCGACGCGCCCGTGGTCATGTGCGCAAGTCCCCCGGGGTACTTGCCCACCAGGAGCGAAGCCAGGCCGACCAGCTTGTCCGAGATCTTGGCCTCGGCCATGATGTTGCCCGCAAGCAGGAAGAGCGGGATGGCCATGAAGGGAAAGCTGTTGACGCCGTTGAAGATCTTTTGCGGCAGGATGAGAAAGGGCACGTGGCTGCCGAAGTACAGGGCCGTAAGCGAGGCCACGCCCAGGGCGATGGCGATGGGCACGCCCAGCACGAGCAGGGCGAAGAAGCCGACGAACAGGGTGCCTACCATGCTGAATCCTTTGTCCTGACGCCGACCGCGTGCGCGGCGGCGTGCGTGAAGCGAAAGGCGGCCGTGCGCCGCGTCACTTTCCCGTCTCCCTGGCCTGGCGTGCGTCGCGCACCATGTGCTCGACGATGTAGAGCATGGAGATGGCGGCGCACAGCGGGATGGAGAAGGCCACGTAGCCCACGGGAAGCCCCGTGGAGGGCGAGTTCTGGAGCATGGAGCGCACGGTCAGCTTCCACCCCTGGACCATGAGCACGCCGAAGAAGGCGAGCATGATGCCGTAGCTGACCTGCCGCGCGACGATGCCCACGCGCGCGGGCAAGAGGTCCACGAAGAAGCCCACGGCGATGTGCGTCTTGTTGCGCACGGCGATGGTGCAGCCGAGCATGACCACGTAGACCATGGCGTAGATGGACAACTCCTGGCTTTCGGAAAGCGGGTGGTCCAGCACGTAGCGGTAGAAGACCTGGACGATGACCAGGATGGTCATCAGGCCCAGGAACACGGCGGTCAGGCTCTTGACCAGTTCGTTGAGGGTCTGCAGAAAGCGCATGTCCGTCCCCTTGGGTCTGCGGGGCCGCCGGGGCGGCCCCGCGTTCTTGGCGCGTCAGTCCTTGAGCAGCGCGGCGGTCACGGCCTCGCCCATCTCGCGGGTGCCCGCGGAGCCGCCCAGATCCCTGGTGCGGACCTCGCCCTTGGCGAGCACGGCCTTGATGGCGTCGCCGATGGCATCGGCCGCGGCCTCCTGGCCCAGGAAGTCGAGCATCATGCGCACGGATTCGATGGAGGCCAGGGGGTTGACCACGTTCTGGCCCTGGTACTTGGGCGCGGAGCCGTGGATGGGCTCGAACATGGAGGGGAACTCGCGCTCGGGGTTGATGTTGCCGCCCGCGGCCAGTCCCATGCCGCCCTGGAGCATGGAGCCCAGGTCGGTGATGATGTCGCCGAAGAGGTTGGAGGCCACGACGACGTCGAACCATTCGGGTTTCTTGACCATCCACATGGTCATGGCGTCCACCAGGGCCTTGTCCGTGGCGATGTCCGGATGCTCGGCGGCCACCTCGGCGTAGATCTTGTCCCAGAAGACCATGGAATAGTTCAGGGCGTTGGACTTGGTGCAGTTGGTGACCATGCCCTTGTAGCCCGCGGCCTTGCGCTTTTCGGCCAGGTCGAAGGAATAGCGCATGACGCGCTCGGTGCCCGCGCGGGAAAAGATGGAGTTCTGGATGGCGAAGCCTTCGGGCTCGTCGGGCCGGAAGAACGCGCCCGTGCCGCTGTACTCGCCCTCGTTGTTCTCGCGGATGACCACGAAGTCCACGGTCTCGGGCGTGGCCGTGCGGATCGGGGTGGGCACGCCGGGGTAGAGGCGGATGGGCCGCAGGTTGGCGTACTGCTTGAATCCCTTGCGGATGTCCAGGAGCAGGGTCAGGGAAATGTGGTCCGGGACCTTGCGTTCGTCGCCGACGCAGCCCAGGAAGATGGCATCGAAGGGCTTGAGGATGTCGAGGCCGTCCTTGGGCATGAGCCGCCCCTTTTCCAGGTAGCGGTCGCACCCCCAGTCGAACCATTCCGTTGTGGCCTTGAAGCCGAACTTGTCCGCGGCCGCGTTCAGGACGCGCTCCGCCTCCTTGGAAATTTCGTCGCCGACACCGTCTCCGGGAATGATGGCTATGCGGTACTCCATGATCCTTGTCCTTCCGGCGGCTTCGCCGGGCTTTGCTGCTTATGCCGAGCGGGGAATCCACCGAGCCCGGCGGAGGGGCCCCGGGCCCCGGCGCGCCGCCCCCGGGGCCGATCCCCGGGGGCGGCGGCGGTGATGCCTACTGCAGGGTCGCGATGATCTCGTCGATGATCGCACCGTTGAGCTTCTTCTTGTACTTCTCGATCACGGGCTTGACCTTCTCGCGGAAGGGCTTCTTGTCCACGTCGAGAATCTGCATGCCGTGGGCCTTGACCTCGTCCCACTGCGTCTTCTCCAGGTCCTCGACCATCTGGGTGTGCACCTTGCCCATCTCCATGGCCGTGTCCACGATGGCCTTGCGGTATTCGGCGGGCATGCCGTCGAGCAGGGCCTTGTTCATGATCAGCGGGGAGGAGAGGTGGATGTGCGCGGTGCGGGAAACGTACTTCTGCACCTCGTAGAACTTCTGGGTCAGGATATGCGCGGGCGGGTTCTCCTGGCCGTCCACGGTGCCGAGCTGCAGGGCGGAATAGAGCTCGCCGAAGGAGATGACCGTGGGACCGGCGCCCAGGGCCTTGAAGGTCTCCACGAAGACCTCGCCCTCGGGCACGCGGATCTTCAGCCCCTTGAGGTCATCGGGCGTGGCGATGGGGCGCTTGGAGTTGGTGATGTGGCGCATGCCGTTCTCCCACCAGCCGATGACCACGGCGCCGTGGGGCTCGAGCTGCTTGGCCAGTTTCTCGCCCACCGGGCCGTCCAGTATCTTGCGCACGTCCCAGTTGTCGTTGAACAGGAAGGGCAGGTTGAGAATGCCCATGTCCGGCACCCAGTTGGACAACACGGTGTCGGAGGTCAGGACCATGTCGTGGGTGCCGAGCATGGTGCCTTCCACGGACTCGAGCTGCTTGCCGAGCTGGTCGGCCGGGAACACGGCGATCTCCACGCCGCCGTGGGTGCGCTCCTTCACCTTCTCCGCGAACATAGTGCAGATCTTCTGGTAGTGGTGGGAGGGGGCGCCGGTGTGCCCCAGTTTGATTTTGTAGGTCTCCGCGGCCTGAGCCGGCGCGCCGAGCCCCAGGACCAACAGGGCGACCATGGTGCAGACGCTGAAAATTTTCTTCATTCCGCTCTCCTCTTAAGGCTGAAGGTTACCAGGACGCACACTGGTGCTGCCGATACGGCGCGAACATGTTCCTCCAGGCGTTCGCAATCCGTGACATCATTGTTATTCCGGCAGAAGTCCGACGTCAATACATAAGTCAGCAGATGTCTGGTGTTTTGTGGCACGAAATGCCGGGATTTTTCGTCAATTACTATTTTATATCAAAATATTATAGTTGATCATCAAAGAACAAAAAAAAAGCCGCCCCGCGTGCAGAACAGTGGAATGCCCGCATCTGAACTCACACTGAGCCCAGGAGAAAAGGACGATATGCAGCATTGTTAAATTCAAATATATCAAATAAATATATCGAAGCATCGCAGGCAATATCATGAAATGACATATAAAAATATTATTGCCATACAATTTCATCGCAACATATCAAAATTAAAATAGATTATTTCAAGATGAAAGAACCGGTGCGCCTCGACGGGGACACAATGGCGAGAACAGTTCGCACGGCCACGCATGCCGGGCGGCCGTGGTGCTACGCGGAGGCAGGAAATGGAGGGCCAGGCAGGGCAGCGCGCACCGTGGTCCGGCCCGAACGGGCCGGACCACGCGGTTCAGGCCGATTTCGCCAAAAAGCGGACTCGACGTCGGCCGGAGTCAGAGCGGATGATAGGGCCCGGCCCAGCCCTGAATGGCCCGGTCGTGCCGATTGCGGTCGTTGTGGCAGCGGCAGCAGGTGGCCAGGGCCGGGTCGCTCCCGGCGCGGCCCGGCACACCGATGTCGGCGGCCGCCGCGCTCGCGCAGTGGCGGCCGCCCGGACCGTGGCAGGCTTCGCAACCCACGCCGAGTTCCCGGAAGGCCAAGCCGTCGCGGTCCACGCCGGTAAGATGGCACGGGCCGCAGCGCATGCGGTAGTCCTGGCCGCGCCAGCCCTTGCGCGGCTGCCAGGTGTGCGTGTCCAGCCGGTACTCCTGGCCGAAGACCGTCCAGCCGCGGGCCACGAAGGCCAGCCTGCGCCGCAGCCCCACGACCAGCAGGACGCGCTCCCGGTCCACAGGCGCGCGCGTCCAGTCGATGTCCCGCCAAACGTCGCCCGACGGGTCCCCCGGCGGCGGCGGCGCATCGGCGCGACGCACGAACCGGGCCTTGGTTCCGCCGGACCAGTGCGCGTACTCGCGTTCGTGGCAGTCGCGGCAGGCCGCGGACCCGGCGTAGTCCGCCTGGGGCGCGGCCGCGAACATCCCTTCGTCGCGCGCGTTCCGGCGCGCGGCTGGGGACGGGCCGGACAGCGCGGCCGCCAACAGGCAGGCGAGCAGGACGGTGGCCGGGACGAACGCGGAAACACGACGCGCCCGACGACGCAGGGCGCGGCAAACGCCCCAGGCGGAAGAGAAGGTGCGCATGGGGAAATCCTAGCCGACACGGACCGTCCCCGGCAATGGGCGGCGGACATCGACGCGCAGGGCCGGGTAGCCGAAAAAAAGCCCCGCGCCCGGCGACGGCCGGACACGGGGCGCGGAACGTTTGCACCGGAGGGGCTAGGCGTGGCTGCCGTCGATGGCGGCCGCGGCCTTGTGCACGCGGCGGGCCCAATAAATGAACGGCGTGTCCAGCAGGGCCATGAAGGCCTTCATGCCCAGGGTCGTTGCCATGATCTCCAGGAACAGGGGCGGCTCGAACACGCCCCAGAAGGCGACGGTGCAGAAGACCAGGGTGTCCAGGGTCTGGCTGACCAGGGTGGAGCCGCAGTTGCGCAGCCACAGGTGGCGGCCGCCGAAGCGGTCCTTGAGGGCGTGGAAGGCCCACACGTCGTGGAACTGGGAGATCAGGTAGGCGGCCAGGCTGGCCAGGGCCACGCGCGGGAAGAACCCGAAGATGGCCATCAGGTGCGGCTGGGCGAAGTCGTCGGCCGCGGGCGCGAACTGCAGGGCGATCTGCATGTAGACGGTGGTCATGACCAGGATGACGAAGCCCAGGAGCACGCCGCGCCGGGCCTCCTCCTTGCCGTAGAACTCGCCGAGGATGTCCGTGGAAAGGAAGACGCTGGCGTAGAGCACGTTGCCCAGGGTCGTGGTCACGCCGAAGAGCTCCACGGTCTTGAGCACCTGGATGTTGCAGACGATCAGGTTGAAGACGATCAGGCCGTAGAGGCCCACGCGGCCGAAAAAGCGGAAGACTGCCACCACCAGCACCAGATCCAGGGCGGCGAAGGCGAGCCAGAGGGATTCGTTCATCGTTTTTGTCCTTGCGCCGGGAAATGGGGAGGGCGGCGGCGCGGGGCCAGCCCGGCCGCGCGGCCGAAAAAGGCTCCCCGATGGCACGGGGAGCCGATAGTGGCGCAAAGCGCGCGGCCGGTCAAGTGCGGCCGGTCAGGCGTGCAGCCGGTCGCCCTGGTCGAAGGCGCGCGCGGGCAGCTCGCCGCCGCCGTTCCACAGGCAGGCCCGCACCTGGTTGCGGCCGGCGTCCTTGGCCCGGTACAGGGCGCGGTCCGCGCGGTCCAGCAGGGCCGCGGCCTCCAGCGGCAGCGACGGCGTGGACGTGGCCAGGCCGATGGACGCGGTCACGGACTGCGGCCCGAATTCCGTGCCCACGCGCAGGTCGGCGACGGCTTCGCGCAGCCGCTCGGCCAGGGTCAGCCCCTGGCGGCTGCCCGTGTGCGGCAGCAGCACGGCGAATTCCTCGCCACCGTAGCGCGCGGCATAGTCCGTGGAACGCACCGTGTCCAGGATCACCCGGCCCACCTCGCGCAGGACCTGGTCGCCGACCAGGTGGCCGCGCGTGTCGTTGATCGTCTTGAAATGATCCAAATCCATCATCATGATGGTCAGATCCCCGGTCAGGCGGCGGTGCCGATCCAGTTCCTCGCACAGCCGCTGGTCGAAGTGCGCGCGGTTGTAGAGGCCGGTAAGCCCGTCGGTGTCCGCGCGACGCTTCAGGGCGCGGAAGAGAAAGGCGTTGTGCAGGGCCAGGCCCAGGTGGTTCAGGGCGCTGCGGAGCAGGTCCACCCGGTCGCGGGCGAAAGAGAAGTCCGTGCGCGACACAAGGGCCACGCAGCCCAGGGGCTCGCTGCCGCCGGACACGGGCAGGAAGACCACGCGGCCGTCCTCGGGCGAGAGGTCCGCGTGGGGTTCGTCGGGCCCCTGCAACTGGGTGATCCGATGGCGCGTCACCACGGTGCCGGTCACGCGCCCCGCGGCGCGCAACAGGGCCTCGGTCCAGCGCACCCGGGCCCCTGGGCCCAGCCCGCGGGAAAGAAAGAGCTCGGCGTCCCCGGCGTCGCGCGCGCCCATGCCCATTGCATCGGGCCAAAAAATGCCGTGCACCAGGGTCGTGGGCAGAATCATGCCCAGGTCCTCGCGCGCCAAGTCCAGGATGTCCGCCGGGCAACGGCTCTGGGCCGCATGCCCCAGGAAGCGGTTGAGGAAGTCCAGGTGCGCGTTCTTGCGCTCCAGGAGTTCGCGCTCAAGGAGGATATCCTCGGTCATGGTCAGGATGTCGGCGTAAAGGTTGCGCTGTTCCAAGGCGCGGTCGAGCACGCGGGACGCGGCGGTGCGGTCCAGGGGCGAGCCCTGCACCGTGGGCCAGCCCAGGGCCAGGATTTCCCGCAGTTCGGCATTGCCGAGCTCCGGCCCCAGGATCAGCGCCTTCTCCGTGCCCGCCAGTCCGGCCACCTCGCTCCGGCGGCGCTTGTCCAGCCGGGCCCAGGCCGAGTAGGGCAGCCAGAGCAGAAACGGCTCCTCGCGCTCCAGGCTTTCGATGGCCGGAATCTTGGAAAAGGGCCAATGGAGCAGTTCCAGCCCCGGCCCTGCGAGTTGCTGCAAGACGTCGCGGTCCCCCCGCTCCAGTCCCAGACCGATCATCACATCGGTGGTCTGCTTCCGCACGATTTCGCTCCTTTGCACTTCTTCACGCAGGCCCGGAAGAAAGCTCCGGCGCCCGCTTTGCCGCACGGCCACGGCGGGCCTCGCCACGGACGGCCCGCGGACCGCGCATCCACGCCATTTGGCGCTTTGCGGCCGTGCGCCCCCGCGCTCCGCGGCGGGCCGTCCGGTTCAGATATTGCAAATTCGGTTCCGGAATTTTTTGCCCGCCCGCGGCGGAACCGGCGCAGGCCGCGTGCGTATTGACACCGGGGGCCAATCGGTGTCCTATGGGCAACGATGCGGAACAACAGGATATGGGCGACCCTGGACCCGTTCTACGAGGACGGCGAGATCATGGGCCGCAGCGTGGCCAACCAGGGCTTTCTGGACGCGCTGCTGCGGCTCGATCCGTTCGACGCGTACCATTTCTTCCTGCCCGACACGGGCGCGGCCGAGGCCCTGCGCCGGGCCATCGCCCAACGCCACCCGGGGTTCGACGCGACGCGCATCGGCGCGTTTTCGCGGCTGGAGCTGCCCCGCAAGCTGGCCGAGGGCGGCCACCACTGCTTCCACCTCTCGGACTGCGTGAACCACCCGCCGCACCTGGCCCGGCTGCGCAACGCCCTGGCCCCGGAAATCTTCCCGATCACCTCGGTCACGCATTCCCTGAGCTACGCGCGCTACGCCGAGAGCCTGCTCGCGCACCTCTGGCCCGGGTCCACGGAGCGCGACGTGATCCTGGCCACCTCGCGCACGGCCCAGGGCGTGCTCCACGAATGGTTCGCCGCGCTGACCGAGGGGTATGGGCTCGACGCCCGGCGCTTCGCCCCGCCGCGCGTGGCCCGCGTGCCCCTGGGCGTGGACCCGGCATGCATGGCCCCGGCCTCTCCGGAGGAACGCGCCGCACTGCGCAGCGAGCGGAACATGGCCGAGGGAACCCTGGTCGTGCTCGTGTTCGGGCGCATCTCGCATTTTTCCAAGATGGACGTGCTGCCCGTGCTGCGCGCCGTGCAGCGGCTCTTCGCCGCCGGGACCGACCGCGCGGCCGTGCGCCTGGAGCTGGCCGGATACGTGCGCCCGGGCGAACGGCACTACCGCACCCTGGAGGAACTGGCCCGGAACATGGGCTTGGCCTTCCACGTGACGCCGAGCCCGGACGAGGCCGAAAAGCGCGCCCTGTTCGCCTGCGCCGACGTGTTCCTCTCGCCCGTGGACAACGTCCAGGAGACCTTCGGCCTGGCGGTGCTGGAAGCCGGACTCATGGGGCTGCCGACCATCGCGTCGGACTACGACGGGTACCGCGACCTGGTGGAGCACGGCGTCACGGGCCTGCTCCTGCCGACCCTGGCCCCGGCGCGCACCCCGGACGTGGACCTGCTTTCGCGCGTCTGGTTCGACAACCAGTACCACCTGCTCCTGGCCCAGCGCACTGCGGTGGACGTGCCGTCCATGGCCGCGGCCCTGGCCCGGCTGCTGGCCGCGCCCGAGGAGCGCCGCGCCATGGGCCGCGCCGCGCGCGAACGCGTGCTGGCCGCCTTCACCTGGGAGCACGTGGTGCGCGCCTGCCAGCGCGAGTGGGAGGCGGCCTGGGAACGGCCCGTGGACGCCGCGCTGCTGCGCGACGTGGCCCATCCGTTGCACGTGCCCTACGGCCGCGTGTTCGGCGGCTACGTCTCGCAACCGGTGGGCGAGGGCGCGGTGGATTCCGGACGACACGACGCGCGTTCCCGCGCCGAGCGGAGCACGGCGGACGGCGACGGCGCGCGGCGCAACCCGCCCGTGGTGCGCAGCCGCGCGGGCGACGCGGTCTATCGCGGCCAGGAACACCTGCTGATCTACGCGGGCATCGACACGGTGGTGGACGAACGCGCGGTGCGCGCGGCCCTGGTCCTGGCCCGGCGCCCCCTGGGCGCGGTGGATCTGGCCGCGCGGCTGGCCGAGAACGAGGAGTTCGGCCTGAACGCGGACGCGGCCCTGGTCCTGGTGCTCTGGTGCCTGAAGCACGATTTGCTGGAGCTGGCCGGGCAGGGCGGGAAGGACGCCACCGGCGGCCGAGAGGCGCGGGACGCACGGGAGGCTGCGGGCGAAAAGACGGGAACGGGAAAATCCGATGCCTGATGCGGCGCGCGGCGCGGAACGTCCGGAAAGCGCGAACGCACCGGGAATCCCCGCCGGATTGCGCGTGGTGCTCCATTCCTTGCTGGCCGGGCGCGGCGGCGCGGCGCGCGTGGCCGACCTGCTGGCGCGCGGCTTGGCCGAGCTGGGGTGCGTGCCGCAACGGACCTTCGAACGCGCCGACGGCTCCGAGGCCGCGTCCGGCGTTGCGTATGGTGCGCCGTGCAACGTGACCGAAGCCGCGCGGCACGCGCTGGGCACGCCCAAAGCCGAGACTCACGCAGGGGCCGAGCCTCAGGGCGTCCTGCACCTGCACGCCACGGCGGACTGGACCGCGAGCCTGACGGCCGCGCGCGCGGCGCTGCCGCCCTCCGCGCGGCCGTTGCTCACCCTGCACGACGCGCGGCTGCTCACGGGCGGCTGCATCCACCCCCTGGACTGCCCCGGCTGGCGGGACGGCTGCACCGCCCCGTGCCCCCTGAACTTTCCCGACGCCCCGGCCGCGCAAGAGCGACTGCGCGCGGCCGTACGCGCGACGCGGCCCGTGCTCGCGGCCCCCTCCGGCTGGCTGGCGCGCATGGTCCGCCAGGTCTTCCCGGACCTGGGCTGCCACGTGGTGCCCAACGGCGTGGAGTGGGATGCGCCGGAGCCCGCTCCAACGCCCAGCGACCCAACGCCCGCCGCTTCGGCAGCGCGCAGCGCGCAGCGCACGGCGGCGCGCCACGGGCTGGGCATCGCGCCCACCGCGCGCGCGGTCCTGTTCCTGGCCCACGGCGGCGAGCGCGCGGCCTTCAAGGACGGGCCGGGCTGGCCGCGCATCTTCGAGCGCATCGCCGCGCGCGTGCCCCGGGCCGTGGCCGTGTTCGCGGGTGGCGACCGCGTGAAGTTCGACGGACGCGTGCTGCGGCTGCCGTACCTGAAGGGCGCGCGGCTGCGCGACCTCTTCCTGGCCGCCGACGTGCTCGTGTACCCGAGCCTGGCCGACAACCACCCGCTGGTGATCCTGGAGGCCATGGCCTGTGGCCTGCCCGTGGCCGCCAGCGCGGTGGGCGGCGTGCCCGAGCAGGTGCGCCACGGCGAAACCGGCCTGCTGGCCGCGCCCGGCGACCGCGCGGCCCTGGCCGAGGCGGCCGCGACCCTGCTGGCCGACCCCGCCCTGGCGCGGCGCCTGGGCGAGACGGCCCGGGCCACGGGCGCGACGCGCTTCACCTACCGGCGCATGGCGCGGGGCTACCTGCCCCTGTACCGCCGCGCCCTGGGCCTCGATCCGCAATAGCCTCCCTTCTTTCCCTTTCCCTCGAAAAGGAAACGCGGGCGACGGTCTTGCCGTCACCCGCGTCCCATCGCCGTCTCCGCATGCCGCGCCGTCTCCGCATGCAGCGCCGTCTCCGCATGCAGCGCCGGGCACGGCGCACCGCTAGTCGTGCGAATGCAGCAGGGGCTCGCCGGTCGTTTCGGCCTGCGCGTCCTCGTGATCGGTCTCGTCCGCCGCGGCCGGATCCGCCGTCGCACCGTGGCCCTGGGCCGCGTGCTCCGCGAGAAACCGCGTGGCCCGGCGCAGGGTGGCGGTGTGGAAGAGCATGGCCACGTGGTCCAGGGGCGCGGTTTCGGCCTCCTGCCAGCCGGGCGCGCGGATGCGCAGCCCCTCCTGGGGAAAGACCATGTTGTCGATGGGCGAATACAGGCTCAGGGCCGGGGCGCAGGGCGGCCTGTCCCGGGCCTCCAGGGCGCGCACCAGAGCACCGCGCCAGATCAGCGAGCGGCCCAGCCGCCCCACGGCCAGGGCGGCCAGCTTGCTGCCCTGGTGCGGCGCGCCCAGGGTCACCACCGTGGCCACGCGGCACACGCCGTCGTCCGCACGGCTCGCGGGCGAGGCCATGTAGGAACGGATCAGCAGCCCGCCCAGGCTGTGGCCCACCAGGGCCACGGGGCGGCCGTAGCGCGCGTGCAGGGTTTCCACGTCCCGCGCGAGCTGGTCACGCAGGGCTTCGAAATCCGTGGCAAAGGACCAGTACCAGGAGGTATGCACCGCGAATCCGGCCCGGCGCAGGCGGCCGATGGTCAAAAACCACGCGCTGGGGTTGTGGTAGAGGCCGTGCACCAGGAGCACGGGCCCCGGGCCGTCTCCACCTTGGGCAAGCCCGTTACCCCGGACGCGGTACGGCGCTCGGGAGGGCGGATGGTGGAAGAACGGGGCCAGGGGCCAGAGGCAGAACACGGCGAGCTGCGTCAGCCCCGTGCGCACGATGCGCACCAGGGCCCACGGCAGCAGGGCGCGCCGGAACTTGGCCCGCAACGCGTCGGGTTCGTGCGCGGAAAGGGCCTCGTACCAGTACACGAGATTGGTGAACACCGCGCAGAAGGCGATGCCCGCAAAAAGGACGGCCAGTACGGCCATGGCGTCTCCAAGGTTGTCCCGCTCCCGCGTGGGCGGGGCAGGGTGCCGTGTGCCGGAATGACGATAGCCCCGGGTTGCGGACATTTCAATATATGCATGCCGGTGGTTCCCGGCGGGCCCGCCGGACGCGGTAGAGGGACGGAACAGGGCCGCGCCCCGGAAGACAGGGCTTGTTGCAGGCGGGGCGCGGCCGATCAGGAAGTCGGACATCGTGCTTATCGGCCGTTGCGCGAATTTCTTGAGGACGCGCGGGGGGACGGAAGCGGGCTCCCGGCGGGGGCCAGCAGGTCCTGCGCCCCGGGCGAAACCGCGCGGAACGAAAGGGCACCCCAACTAGAAGGCCCCGCCGAAGCGGGGCCGTGGCGGCGTCGCAGGACGCGGGGACGACCGCCCCGCGTCAGTTGAGGCGCTGGGACATGGGCGTAGCCATGGCCAGCACGGCCTCCTGGTCCGCGGAACGCGAGGCCTCCACCAGGATGTGGCAGCGGATGCCGGACAGGCTCAGCTTGCGCATGATCTCCTCGTAGGCCTTGGAATCGGCGCCGTGCAGCAGTTCGGGGAAATCGTACTTCTGCAGCATGGCGATGAGCGTCCCCGCGGCGTTGGCCAGGGCCTTGTATTCGCCGATCATGGATTCGCGCATCCCGTTGCTCTTGATCTCGGAGAGCACCTCCACCCGCAGGGTGTCGCGCAGCTTGCCGATTATCTCGTTGAATTCCACGAATTCGTTCTTGCTGGTCTCGGACTTCATCGTTCCCTCCCGGTAGGCGAGTTTTTCCTTTTCCGGAGAAAAGCAAGAACCGAGCCATGCCGCTCGACACCATAAAAATTAATTATAATAAATATGTTATGTGTCGCAGAGAGCTGATTCTCGGTCACGCGGCCCGCCCGTGTCGAAAATCCGTCGCCATGGCGGAGCCCGAAAGCCCGGACCCCGGGCAAGGGCGTCGGCCGGCCGACGCCGGCACGGTACACGGAAAAATAATGGTACTCTGGTCGCATGCTGCTATTCAGGGGACAATGCCGCAGAGGATCGACGTTTCAATACTACCAAAAGATGGGAGAATTTCATGCCGAACTGCGAAATGATTCAAAAGTGTGTCTTCTTCAATGACAAGATGGCCAGCAAACCGGCAACTGCGGACATAATGAAGAAGAAATACTGTCAGGGAGACTTCCAGGACTGCGCCCGCTACAAGGTCTGCAAGGCCATGGGCCGGGAAAAGGTGCCCGGGGATCTGTTCCCCTCGCAACTGGACAGGGCCCGGGCCATGATCGGGTAGGCGCGAGCGCCGACCGCCGCGCCTCCGGCCGACAAGGCCCGGGCTCTCCGCAGGGGAGCCCGGGCCTTGTCGCGTCACCGAGCACGACGGCGACTTGGAAGAGGCGCTACATCTTCGGCGTGATGCGCAAGGCGCAGGCCGCCTTGGGCACACGGCCCTGCCGGACGGTCGGCTTCCGTCGCCAGGCGCCGCCAAGCGTGGCGAGATCCGCGGCGCGGGCGATCACCGCCGCCCTCCATGCCGGGGACTGCGGCTTGTAGGAAAGCGGTTCGTCATACCTGTTCAAGAAAGTCGAGTAGTTATCGGAACAGAGCGGCGTTTCGTCATGACTCTGCGCCAGGCGGTCCAGGCTTTCCTCCAACTGCGCCATGGCCAGCAAAAAGCGCCGCCAGCGGTGCTCGTCGAAATCGAACTCCTCGACGAACGTCCTGCCCGCCCGTTCGCCCAGTTCAGTCAGGCGGGCGATGGTCTCCGCCGACATGGCGAGATTCATTCCGCCCTCCCGAGACTCGTCCAGGGCGATGTGCACCACGCGCTCCCTGCAGCCGGGCAGCACCCGCTGCAGGGTGTCCTGCCAATCCTTGGCTGTGTCGAGCAGGGTCATCAGGAAGTCGCCGAGGCCCGTGATGCCGTAGATGGGCAGCAGCCGGCCGCTGCGCGCCGCGCTGGGCAGGGCGACGCGCCTGGCCTCGCCGTCGCCGTGGCGTTCCCGCACCCACGGCACCAGGTTGATGCCGAAGGTGGGCCGGGTGGGCCAGAGACTGTCGAAAAAATGGATCGGGAAGTTGCTGGAAAGGCCGCCGTCGGAAAAAAGGCACTTCCGGGGCTTCATCCGCTCCTCTTCCTCGAGCAGCGTGAAATCCCGCTTGTAGAGCGGCACCGCCTGGAGCAGGCCCGGAAAGCTCAGGCTCATCCTCGTGGCGACGACCACGGGGAGCACCTCCGCCCTGGGCATGTAGCAGAGGTCGCCGTGGCCCTCCACACTCTCGGTATTGGCCACCATGTACTTCACGATCCTCTCGGGGAACAACGTGCGGAACTCCGACATGCTGAAGAAATGGAGGCGGTCGGTGAAGGGGAGCCTGTAGGGGCGCCGCATGCCGAGATCGGTGGTGACCATGGCCAGCTCGATGCCCCCCCCGTGCCCCGCCAGATCGCCGAAGGTCAGCGGCTTCACGTATCCGTCCCCGTCCTTCGGCATCCCGGCGATGTAGTCGATCTGGTCCGCCAGCCAGTCCGTCAGCGCCGGCCCCTTGGCCGGCTCCGTGGTCATGCCCGAACAGATGCCGTAATTCGCGGCGGGCAGATCCCGCGTGACGGACCTGCAGAGCGCCCGGCCCACGGCGAGCAATGCACCGAGGAGCGCCAGCAGCAGACCGAGCAGCATCCAGCCCGTCCCCCAGGCCCGCCCCCCGAAGAACGCCAGGACCAGACCGGGAGCCGCCCCGAGGACAACGCTCCCCACATAGCCCCGGGTCACCGCCCACAGCCCCTGCACCACCTTGCCTGCCGTGCCTTTCGACCGCATCATGGTCATGAGCAGGCCGAAGAGGGGACGCAACGTGCCCACGGGCTGAAACTTGTCCAGCAAGGTCGTGGAGATATCCTCCGGGATCTGCGCCAGGCGCTCGAACCCGCCGTTTTCCCGCGCGTACTCGGCGGCAGCGGCGGCGGCGGCGGCGATGGCCCCCGCCGAGGTGCCGCCGATGCTCTTGAGCCGGTATTTCCGGGCCAGTTCGAGGATCGCGCGGGGGTAGACCACGCCGCTGGTGATGCCCCCCTTCATCACCAGGTCGCAGAAGGGCTTGTCGCCCAAAAAGCCATCCTGCGCGCACGTCTTCTCGGACGCCGCGGCATTCCCCGATTCCACTTGCATGTCTGCTCCTCCCGGCATTGTTGGTTTCCGCATGCGGACGCCCGGCGAACGAGCCCCGAGGCTCGCCGCATGCCGCAACGGATGCGCGCACGCTGCGACGGACGCGAACGCTCCGTACCCTTGTGCGAATACTTCACGCCGACGCTCGAACCGTTCGTGGTGAACGTGACGTGGTCGTGCTCGTCGGTCCTGAACACCCGGCGCTTGGCCAGGCGCTTCACGACGGACCGGTCGGGATGGGAAAACGGACGGATGTGGCTGCTGATGCCGCACTGCGTTTTGGCCGGGCACGCATCCAGCCAGAGCGGCGCGCCCCCGCCGTCGAAAAAGCCGTTCCTGGAACCGTGGTGCGGCACCTTGAACACGGCGGTGTTGCCCGGAATCCTGCCCGCGACGCGCGACCAGGCCTCGGCCTCGGCGTCGCCCGTGAGCACGAACGCGACGTCGCCCAGGGTCAGGGACAGGATCACCGAGTTTTCGTTCTCGTTGTCATGGTCGAGGAACCCCTTGTCCGGCCAGAGAAAATCGAGCCGCGTGCCCTGGATGGCGGGCGCCATGTGGCCCGAGTCCACGGCCTGGTGCCGCCCGATCCTGCCCCCGGACCTGGTTGCGGACCGGTTGGCGTACTCCAGGAGATATGCCGCGCCGCTCCAGTTCAGGGAGCGCGGGTACCAGAACCACTCGGTGCCGAACTCCTGGATCAGGGCCTTCACCCCCTGGGCGTGGTCCGCATGGGCGTGGGAAAGCAGGACGAAATCGAACAGGCGCGGGCGATTCCGGAACAGGTCGCGCCGCTCGAAGAAGCGCTTGAGGTAGATGTAGCTCGATCGCAGGCTCGTGGTGTCGTTGGAGTCCACAAGCCCGAAAGAGACGTCGCCGGCGTCGTTCTCGAACTCCAGCAGCAGGGAATCCCCCCAGCCCACGTCGATCATGGTCAAGGACAGGGTCGCCATGGCGTTCCTCCCTCAGGCGGGCAGTACGGGGCTTGCCCCGCGATCCCGGCGCGCCAGATAGCTTTCGGCCTCCCGGTGGTGCCGCTCCCGGGCCGTCTCGATCAGGCCCTCGGTCCAGCTCCGCAAGGCCCAGGTCTCCGCCTCCGAGAACACGACCGTCTCCCGGTGCTCTTCGCAGCGCGCGACAAAGGACTCCCGCTCAACGAGGCCCTGCCGGAACCCGTACGCGAGGCTGAAGAGCTCCCAACCGATGCGGAACACGGAGCCGCGTTCCGGCCCTTGCGCGCTTGGGAAGCAGCCGGTGGGGATCCACAGGTCCTCCATGTCGAAAAGAAGACCCGCGTCGTTTCCCTCCACGAGGTCAACCAGCGACTGCAGGACGTCGGGCGTATCGAACAGGCCGGAGCCGCCCTCGGGCGGGCCGGTGATGACGGCGCTGAGTCCGAGCATGAGGATGGGAATCCGAGCGGGGCCGAGGCCCAGCGACCAGTCGGGCAGGGGAAGGGGGGACTGGATGACGAGATAGGTGCAGCGCGTCATCGAAAAGTCCGGAAGATGCTTCACGTTATCGACAACGACGGGGACACGGCTCTCCGAAGATGGCATGACCTCCTCCTTGTGCTGCCGTATATACCTTTTCGAATGCTACTTGATCGATCTCTTTTGTCAAGTAACCTCCACGAATTCCATTGCGACGTTTGGGCGACGAGGGCGCGACGGGGAAAGACGAGAAGGACATATTGCCGTTCGCCTGTGTTCCTGGCACGGTACAGTCGTAGAAGGCGGAAGCGCGCACCCAGATGCCGAGCCCGGACGGACGGCCTCCTCCCACCCGGCGGATTGCCCTCGGGAGCAACGGAGCGGAGAACATGAACGATTCCCTGCGGGGCAGAAGAGTGGTCGTCGTGGGCGGCGGTTCCGGCATCGGCCTGGCCGTCGCGGCGCGGGCGGCCGGGGAGGGCGCCGCCGTGGTCATCGCGTCGCGCAGCGCCGGGCAACGGCACGACGCCCTGGTCGCGGCCATCGGCCGCGACATCGAAGCGGTCGCTCTGGACGTGACGTCCGCCGCGCAGACGGATGCGGCCCTGGAAGAGGTCGGGGGCTTCGACCATCTCGCGCTGTGCACGCGGCCGGAAATCGCGCCCGCGCCCTTTGCCGAAACCGATGCGGAACAGGCGAAGAAGGCCTTTGAGACGAAATTCTGGGGCCCGTACCGGCTCATCCAGAAGGCCCACCGCAACATCGCCCCCGGCGGCAGCATCGTCCTGACCACGGGCATCGCCGGGGAGCGCATCTTTCCGAACCATTCGACCATGGCCGTGATCAACTGCGCCACCGAGGCGCTGTGCCGCGCCCTGGCCGTGGAGCTCGCGCCCGTCCGGGTCAACGCCGTGAGCCCCGGATTCGTCGCGCCCAAGCCTCCGGCGGTCGATGCCGTGGCCCAACGGTTCCCCCTGGGCAGGGTCGCCGCACCGGAGGAAGTGGCCGCGGCCTATGTCCATTTGATGAAGTCACCGTACGCCACCGGAACCACCCTGGTGGTCGACGGCGGGGCGCGGCTGGCCTGATCACCAGAAGTAGGGCAACTCGTACGACGTCGAGGAACAACCTATGAAGTACGCCCCGAGAGTGGCGCCATTGACCGTCGCGATCCTGCTCGCGACCGTCGGCGTGTGCTTTGCCGCAGAAGCCTCCAACGTATCCGCCGACCCGACCAAGGCGTACATTACCCTGGCCGTCCTCGGCGGCGCGGCGATCCTGTTCTTCACCGAAATCATCCCCCTGCCCATCACGGCCATGCTCGTTCCCGTGGCCCTGTCCACGTTCGAGGTGCTCCCGGCCGCCAAGGCCTTTTCGGAATTCGGCAACCAGTGGGTGGTCATCTTCATGGCCATGTTCATCGTCGGCGAATCCACCTTCATCACCGGCTTCGCCGGCAAGGTCGGGGCCTGGACGGTAAGAACGGCCGGTTCCAGCGAGCCCCGGCTGCTGCTCCTGTCCATGCTGGTCATCGGCATCCTGTCCGCGTTCCTGTCCAACACCGGCACCATCGCAGTGGCCATTCCCATGATCCTGGGCATGTGCGTCAAGTCGGGCGTGGCTCCGGGCAAGATCCTCATGCCCGTGGCCTTCGCCTCGTCCCTGGGCGGCACCATCACCCTGGTGGGCACGCCGCCCAACGGCATCATCAACTCCGTGATCGGCAAGATGGGCGCGACCGCGGGCCTGCATCCCTTCGCCTTCTTCGAATTCGCCAAGTTCGGCATCCTGCTGCTTCTCGTGGGCATCCTCTACTACGCGCTCATCGGCAGGCGCTTCCTGCCCAAGGACAAGGCGTGCAAGGAATTCGACGGCCAGGACGAAGTGCGCACGGTGCAGCGTCCGGAAAAAATGTGGTGGTCCGTGGGCGTGTTCGTCTTCGTGGTCGCGGCCATGGCCACCGGCTTCCTGCCCCTGGTCACCGCCGCCATGCTCGGCGTCTGCCTGGTGGTCATCACCGGCTGCATGACCATGAAGGAATGCTACAGGGCCGTGGATTGGCGGACCATCTTCCTGTTCGCGGGCATGCTGCCCATGTCCTCGGCGCTGGACTCCAGCGGTGCGGCCGCCTTCATCGCCGAGACCGTGGTTTCCCGCGTGTCCGACCCGATGGCGCTGATGACCGTGGTCTGCGCCCTGACCATGCTGGTGACCAACTTCATGTCCAACACGGCCACCGCCGCGCTCATGGCGCCCCTGGCCCTGCCCATCGCCATCGCGGGCGGCGTGTCCCCGCTGCCGCTGCTCATGGGCGTGGCCATGTCCGCGTCGGCCTGCTTCCTGACCCCCATAGCCACCCCGCCGAACACCATCGTGCTCGGTCCCGGCAACTACAACTTCATGGACTACCTCAAGGCGGGCTGGCCGCTGCAGGTCATCAGTCTCGTCATGTGCGTCGTCGTCATCCCCATGATCTGGCCCTTCTAGGTCGAGACGGCGCAGGGCGGAGCATGCGGGCTGTCCACGTCCCCGCCTGAGTCCGGCCGCCGGTGGACCGCACGGGACGACGTCGACACTATTCCAACAAAAAAACCCCGGAGTTCCGGGGTTTCTTGGTCCAGCACGGCCCTGTTCGGGCAGTGAAAATGGTGGAGGGAACGCCGACCTACCGCAAAACAGTCTCAAAGCCCGCGCTCCTCG
>JACCQO010000048.1 GCA_015709205.1 Desulfovibrionaceae bacterium | reverse complement strand
CCTCCCTCCCGAACCACCCCGCCCCCGACCCGGAACGCTCGCACGCCGCCGCGTGGCGCTTCGCTGCGCTGCGCGGCACAGGGTCGAAGGGAAATTGTGGGATGGGGATGCGGGCGCGGCAGGCTCGGGAAAGGTGGAGAGGGCAGAGATGCGCCGCCCTCGCGGCTGCGCCGCATGCGGGCTTGTGGAGGACAGGCGCTCCGTGGCGCAACGCAAGGGAGCCTGATGGCTCTTTCCGGGACGTTTATAGGGGCCGTCCGGGGCCACGGGGCGGCAACAGGCCGCGCGGCCTTTTCGGCGGCATGCCGCCGCCGCCATGTTTCGGCAGGCGGCGCGGCGGCGGAAATTCCGCCCCTTCTCCGCGCGCACATTGTTTCCAGGCCGCATCCACCGCCACGCTGCGACGACGGCACGCTGCCGCACTTTTCCGGCAATCCCCGAATGCCGCGGGGGATGCCGCGCGGGATACCCCGGCGTTTTCCCGTCCGTGTTCGGCCAGCGCATCGCCTCCTCCTCCCCCTCTTTCCCCTTCTTCCCCCCAGGGCGCATCCGCCGCAAAGCGGCGGCAGCCCGGCAAGCCCGCCCCGCTCTCCATCTTTCCCGTACGTCCGGCGCCCGCACCCACCCCGTCCGGCATCCACGCGCACTTCAAAATTCCCCCTCCCCGCCTCCCCCCGGCTCTTCACTCCGTCCTCTTTTCCCCGTACAACGGCGGACATGGCGAGGGTGGTTGTCATAGCGGGCACGCGCAGCGGGTGCGGCAAGACCACGGTGGCGGTGGCGCTCATGGCGGCGCTGGTGCGGCGCGGTCTTGCGGTGCAGGCGTTCAAGGCCGGTCCGGACTTCATCGATCCGGGCCTGCATCAGTTGGTCACGGGGCGGCCGTCGCACAATCTGGACGGCTGGATGCTCGGCCCGGCCGGGGTCTGCGACGTGTTCGCGCGCTATGCCGCGGGTGCGGACGTGGCCGTGGTCGAGGGGGTGATGGGCCTGTACGACGGTTTTTCCGGCGCGGACGAGGCGGGCAGCACGGCGCAGTTGGCCAAGTGGCTGCATGCGCCGGTGCTGTTGGTGGTGGATGCGCGCTCCATGGCGCGGTCGTTGGCCGCCGAGGTGCGCGGGTACGTGGGGTTCGATGCCGGGCTGCGGTTTGCGGGCGTGGTCTGCAACAAGGTGGGCACGCCGTCGCATGCGGGGCTGCTGGCCGAGGCCATGACGCTCGCGCCGGGCGTGGAGCTGCTCGGGTGTTTGCGGCGCGAAGCCGGGCTGGAGCTGCCGTCGCGGCATCTGGGGCTGGTCACGGCGGGCGACGTGCGCGGCATGTTGGGGCCGGATTTCGTGGGTCGGTTGGCGGACTGGTTCGAGGACGGCGTGAGCGTGGGGCGGCTGGCCGCGGTGCTGCCGGACGCGCCGGTGCCGAGCGCGGCCGAGCTGCTGGCGGATTTGCCGGGCTCGCCTGGGCCAGAATCTGCGCCGGAATCCATGTCGGAATCCGCGTCCGACGAAGCGTCCGCGCCGGAGGCCGTCGATCCGGGCCCGCGCGCGCGCATCGGCGTGGCCTTGGACGAGGCGTTCTGCTTCTACTATCCGGAGAATTGGCGGCACCTGGTCGAGGCCGGGGCCGAGCTGGTGTTCTTTTCGCCGCTACGTGACGCGGAGCTGCCCGTGGGGGCGAGCGGGCCGGGGCCGGGCGGACTGGGCGGATTGGACGGGCTGGATGGGCTGTACCTGGGCGGCGGGTATCCGGAGCTGCACGCCCGGGAACTGGCGGCCAACGAGCCCATGCGCGCGGCGGTGCGGGAGCTGGCGGCTTCGGGCGCGCCGATCTACGCCGAGTGCGGCGGGTTCATGTATCTGATGCGTTCGTTGCGCACGGGCGAGGGCGAGGAATTTCCCATGTGCGGGGTCTTCGGCCTGCGTTGCGCCATGACGGACCGCTTCCGCGCCCTGGGCTACCGCGAGGCCGTGCTGCGCGAGGACGGGCTGTTGGGCCCGGCCTGGACCGTGGTGCGCGGGCACGAGTTCCATTATTCGCACATTCTGGAAGAATCCGGGACCGAACCTGATGAAGGGCCTTGCGCCGAGCCCGGTGCGACGGCGGCCGAAGACGGGCCCTTGACCGATGTGCCGCGCGCGGTCTATCGCGTGCGCACGCGCTCGGGGTGGAGCGACATCAAGGAAGGGTTCGTCGCGGGAGCAGCCCCGACGGGCGGGGCGGCCGAGGCCGCTCCGGGAACCACGCCGGAACCGGGGGCGGCCAACGTGCTCGGCTCCTACATCCACCTGCATTTCGGGTCCAACCCCGAGGCCGCGCGCGCCTTTGTGGACCGCTGCGCCGCGCACCGCGAAGCGGCCGCGTAGGCCGCCTCTTCGGGCCGCCCGGCGGCCCGCGCCGAGAACATCAAGCCACGCCTTTTGGAGACCGGATCGAGCATGGAGCCCACGCAGTTCACGTTGTACGACCTCAGCCCGCGCCTGACGCGCGCGCACCTGATGCACTCGCTGCGCACGGCCATCGCCGCGGGCGCGACCCTGGCCATCGCCCCGCTGCTGGGCATGGAGCACGGCTACTGGGCGGCCATCTCGGCGGTCATCGTCATGCAGGCGCGGCTGGGCGGCTCGGTCATGGCGGGCTGGGCGCGCGTGGCGGGCACGGGCGTGGGCGCGGTGGTCGGCGTGCTCTGCGTCCAGTTCATGGGCACCGGCCTCGCTTCCTTCATGATCGGCACATTCGCGGCCGTGACCGTCTGTCAGGCCGTGCCCTGGCTGCGGCAGTCCATGCGCATCGGCGCGGTGACCGTGGCCATCGTCATGCTCGCGCACCTGCCCGGCACCACGCCGCTGATCATGGGCATCGAGCGGTTCTTCGAGATCGTGCTCGGCATCGTGGTGGCCCTGCTGGTCTCCTTTTTCGTGTTTCCGGCGCGCGCGGCGCGCGACGCGGCCCAGGGGCTGGCCGACGAACTGGCCCTGGACGCGGCCCTGCTGGAAACCGTGTACAGCGGTGCGTCCGAGCCAGAGTACCCGGCCAGGCTGGTGTCCATCCTCAAGGGCGACGTGATCAAGGCGCGGCTGCTCAACCGCAGGCTCATCGGCGAGGCGCGCCGCGAGCCCAGCGGCGGGCAGGTGGAGACCCTGGGCAGGCTCCTGGATCTGTCCGTCGCCACCTACGAGAACATTCTTTCCATGGCCCAGGCCGCCCGCGTCCTGGACCCTTCCGGCTACCGCACGCACATGGCCGCGCCCATGGACGTGCTCGTGGAGGTGGTCTGCCAGCATCTGGAGCATCTGGCCATCCGCGCCCGGTCCATGGCCCTGCGCAAGGGGCCGGAGCCGCTGGCCCCGCCGCCGCTGGAGCCGTGCATCGAGCGGGTTCAGGAGGCGCTGCAGCGGCTGCGCAACGAGCGCATGAGCAGCCGCTATCCCCTGGACGAGATCATCAATTTCTTCACCTTCGTGCACGGCCTGCTGGAGATCGCGCGCCGCCTCGCCGGCCTGGAGGCCGCGCGCCGGGCCGCGGCCGAGTCGCGTTCCGGCGATCTGGCCGGGGCCCAGGCCGGCTAGGCGCGGGGCCGGAGGCGGCATGGCCGAGGCGGAACGCACGCTGCGCGAGGGGTTCACCACCGGAACCGCCGCTGCGGCCGCGGCCGCGACCGCCGTGCGCGTTCTGCTCGGCGCGGAGTGCCCCGACCGGCCGGACGTGCCCCTGCCGCCGGGCGGGCGGCTGGCCGTGCCCGTGGCGCGCTGCGGACCGGCCGACCCGCCGGACGCCGCCGATCTCTCGGCCCCGGCCACCGGCGCGACCGGTGCGTCCGGCGTCGATTCCACGGATGCTGCCGCCGACTCCCCCGAAGACGTCCTGTTTCCCCCCGACGCGCCCTGGGCCGCCGCCGAGGTCGTCAAGGACGGCGGCGACGATCCGGACGCCACGCACGGGGCCGTGATCCGCGCGCGCGTGCGCCTGGCGCCCGGCGGGCCCGGGGGGGGGGTCGTGGTGCGCGGCGGCGCGGGCGTGGGCCGCGCCACGTTGCCCGGGCTGCCCGTGGCCGTGGGCCGCCCGGCCATCAATCCCGCGCCCCTGGCCCAGATCGTCGCGGCCGTGCGCGAGGTCTTCGCCGCGCACGGTTTTCGCGGCGCGGCCGAGGTGGTGGTGGAGGTGGACGATGGCGCGGCCATCGCGCGCAAGACCATGAACCCGCGCCTGGGCATCGTGGGCGGCATCTCCATCCTGGGCACGCGCGGCACGGTCAAGCCCTTCAGCCACGAGGCCTGGCGGGCCACGGTGCGCCAGGGGCTGGACGTGGCCCTGGCCGCGGGCTGCCGGGGTGTGGGCCTTTCCACCGGGCGGCGCAGCGAGCGGCTGCTCATGGACCGCCGCCCGGCCTGGCCCGAGACCGCCTTCGTGCAGATGGCCGACTTCTTCGCCTTTTCCCTTTCCGAGGCCGCCGCGCGCGGCTTCGGCGAGATCGCCGTGAGCTGTTTCTTCGGAAAGCTGGTCAAAATGGCCCAGGGATGCGAATATACGCATGCCCACGCCGCGGACATCGACTTCGCGGCCCTGGCCGCGCACTTCGCCGCCGCCGGGGCCTGCGGGGCCGCCGTGGCCGAGGTGGCGGGCGCCAACACCGCGCGCCAGGCCCTGCAGATCGCCCTGGGGCCGGGCATGACAGGGGGGGCGGGGGCCGCAGGGGGAGACGCGGGAGCGGACGCGCCCACGGGTGCGTCGAACCCCGCGTTCGCGCGGCTCATGGAGATCCTCGCGCGCCGGGCGCTCGCCGCTGCGCGCGGGTTCGCCGGGCCGGGCCCGGAACTGTCGCTGCACGTGTTCGATTTCGACGGAACCCCGCTCTACGGCGGATGAAAGGGAGCGCGCCATGCCCATCTACGTGGTCGGACTCGGCATCGATCCGGACAACCTGCCCGAGACCCACGCCCAGGCCATCGACCAGGCCCACGTGCTCGTGGCCGGGCGGCGGACCCTGGAGTTCTACGACGACCATCCGGCGCAGAAGATTCCCATCACCGCACCGCTCTCCGCGGTCTTCGAGCAGATCGGCGCGCTCAACGACGAGAACACCGAGATCGCCGTGCTGGCCTCCGGCGACCCGCTCTACTACGGCATCGGGGCGTCCCTCGTGGACCACTTCGGCCCGGACGGCGTCATCGTCCTGCCCAACGTGACCACCGTGCAGTGCGCCGCCGCGCGCATCAAGATCCCCTGGCAGGACGTGGTCGCCGTCTCCCTGCACGGCCGTTCGGACTACGCCCCGCTCTACGCCGCCCTGCTCAAGCGCGACTGGGTCGCCGCCTTCACCGACCCCACCTCCATCCCGGCGGCCATCGCCCAGTCCCTGGTGGACAAGGGCGTGGGCGACCGCTACCTCCTCTGGGTCTTCGAGGACATGGGCACGGACGACGAGCGCTTCGAGCGCTTCAGCCTGGCCGAGGCCTCGCAGCGCACCTTCTCGCACCTGAGCCTGGTGCTCTTCGAGCGCGTGCGCGGCGCGGACAGCCCGCTCACCCTGGGCATCCCGGACGAGAAATTCGCCACGGACAAGGGGCTGATCACCAAGTGGCCCGTGCGCGCCGCCGCGCTCGCCGCCCTGCGCATCACCCCGGACAGCGTGGTCTGGGACCTCGGCGCGGGCTCCGGCGCCGTGGCCATCGAGGCCTCCACCCTGGCGCACAACGGCCGCGTGCTCGTGGTCGAGAAGAACCCCGGCCGCGTGGCCGACATCCGCGAGAACATCCGCCGTTTCGGCGCGCTCTCCGTGGACGTGTTCTACGGCGTCATGCCCGCGGCCCTGGCCGACCTGCCCGACCCGGACCGCATCTTCATCGGCGGCGGCCTGGGCAAGGACGTGGACGTGCTCCGCGAGGCCTGTCGCCGCCTCGCGCCCGGCGGCCGCATCGTGATCAGCTGCGTGCTCCTGGGCACGCTCCTGCGCGTCAAGGAATACCTCGCCGCCCAGGGCTGGCCCTTCGAGGTCACCCTGGCGGGCGGCGGCGTCTCCACGGAACTCGCGGGCGACGTGCGCATCGAGGGCCTCAACCCCGTGTTCCTGGTGAGCGCGGAAAAGGCGGTCTGACCCGGCAAAGGCTCTTACCCCGCTAGGCGTTCGAGCCCCGCGGCGTCACACGCGGCGGAACGCCATTCTCAACCAAGAGCATCCCAAGGAAGTTTTTTCAGATGAGCGCCACGACCCCCCCCGCACCCGGCACGGCCTCCGCATCCGCCGCCGCCTCCGCCACCCTGGGCTCCGTCGCCTTCATCGGCGCGGGCCCCGGCGACCCGGACCTGATCACCGTGCGCGGCAGGCGGCTCATCCGCCGCGCCGCCCTGGTGCTCTACGCGGGCTCCCTGGTGCCGCGCGAGATCGTGGCCCAGGCCGCGCCGAACGCCGTGGTGCGCGACTCCGCGCCCATGAGCCTGGAAGAGACCCACGCCCTGATCATGGCCACCGTGCGCGCGGGCGGCGACGTGGCCCGCGTGCACACCGGCGACCCCGCCCTCTACGGCGCGATCCGCGAGCAGATCGACCTGCTCGAACGCGAGGGCGTGCCCTGCGAGGTCGTGCCCGGCGTCACCGCCGCCTTTGCCGCCGCCGCGCGCGCCAAGGTCTCGCTCACCGTGCCCGGCCGCTCCCAGACCGTGATCCTCACCCGCGCGCCCGGCCGCACCCCCATGCCCGAGGCCGAGAACCTCGCCGACCTCGCGCGCCACGGCGCGGCCATGGCCGTCTACCTCTCCGCCGCCGAACCCGAGGCCATGGCCGACGCCCTGCGGACCGGCGGCCTCGCCCCGGAAACGCCCGTCATCGTCGCCCACCGCGTGGGCTGGGACGGCGAATTCCTGCAACGGACCACCCTCGAACACGCCCCGGCCCTGGTGCGCGAGCGCGCCATCACCCGCCAGACCCTCTTCCTCGTCCTGCCCGGCGAGGACGGCGCGCCCCATCGCTCGCACCTCTACGATCCCGACCACCCGCACCTCTTCCGTCCTGCGCGGCCTGCGGACTCCGCCGACGGGAAGGATCCGGACGACGCCGACCGATGACCCCCCCGGGCGCGGCGACATCTGGGCCCGTCGCGGCTGCTCCGAAAAATCGCAAGAGCGTTCAAGATTCGCCGCGTCGCGCGCGCTAGCCTCCGGAAAAACCTCAAGGAGGCTAATCATGGATACTCTCGCAACCTGCCTGGAACAGGCCCGCATCGCCCACGAAAACGGGGAGACCCTCGGCGCGGACGCGCCCTGGAACGACCACCCCGCCTTCACCGGCGTGCGCATGAAACACCTCGTCACCGGCGCGGAAACCGCCGGGCGCTTCTCCTGCCACCTCGTGCAGGTCGCGCCCGGCTGCGCACTGCTCAGCCACACGCACCCCACGCAGGTCGAGCTGCACGTCGTGCTCCAGGGCGACGGCCAGTGCACCCTGTGCTCCCGCGCCGTGGACTACGCGCCCGGCAGCATGGCCGTCATCCCCCAGGCCTCGGAACACGCCGTGCGCGCCGGAAACGGCGGCCTGACCATCCTGGCCCAGTTCGCCCCCGCGTTGGTGTAGCCGGGCGCGGCCGGACGGCCGCGGCAGGGCTCCGCCCCGCACCCCGCTGGGGCGCTGCCCCAGACCCTGCCAGGGCTCTGCCCTGGACCCGCCGGGGGGGATCATCCCCCCCGGGCCCCCCGGTCGGGGCGGACGCGGAGGTGGGTGCTCGTGGCCCGGGTTTGTTCCGGCGCACGAACAGTCCCGGGTCGGCGGCGGACGGGTCAGGCGTGAGGCCGAAGACGGCCTCCCCCCGGGCCCGCCCGCCGCCGACCCGGAACGCTCGCACGCCGCCGCGTGCCGCTTCGCTTCGCTGCGCGGCACAGGGTCGAAGGAGAGTTTTTTGGAAAAAAAGAAGGGACCGGGCCGGGCCGATCCCTTTGGTGGTCTGGTTGGGAGAAATCAGTCGCGGCGCAGGTAGCCGCGCTCGCAGGCCGCGTCGAGCACGCGTTCTACGATGGGCCAGAGGCCCGGCGCGCCCTCGCGGATCGGGGCCATGCGCGCCTCCACCTGGCTGCGCGCCAGGTCGTATTCGCGCCACGTGCCGCCCTCGGCGTTGAAGTTCATCAGCAGCGGCTGGAACCGGTCCAGGGAATTGGCCAGCCGCGACTCCGGCGTGTCCCCGTGCTCGAACTCCTCCCACAACGCGCGCAACTCGCCGCCCTGGTCCGCGGCCAGCAGCCCGAAGATCCGGTCCGCCGCCGCCAGTTCGCGCTCGGCCTTGTCCCGGTTCGCCGCCACGTCGTAGCAGAACGTATCCCCGGCATCGATCTCGATCACGTCGTGCAGCAGCAGCATCTGCACCACCCGGCACACGTCCACCGGCCCGGCCGCGTGCTCGGCCAAAAACAGCGCCAGCAGCGCCGCGTGCCAGGAATGCTCCGCGCTGTTCTCGCGCCGCGCGCCGCCCAGCACCGGGTTGCGCCGCTCCACGCCCTTGAGCCGGTCCAGGGCCAGCAGGAATTCCAGTTGTCCGTTCAGGCGCTCGTTCGGGCACTCGCCATCCTTCTGCCCGGAAACCGGGATACTCGATGAAACCGACATGATGCTCCTTGTGGTGCGGGGTGTTGCGGATGAAGGACGGAGCCCCGGCCCTTACAGCGCGGTGGCCTCGGCCGCCTGATCGTAGGGCCGGGCTTCGGGCCAGACCTCGCGCACGGCCCCGAGCAGCGCCTGGGTCGGGCGGTGGTTCTCGCGGCCGTGCGGCCAGGTGAACAGCAGCGGGATGGACAGCGTGTCGGACTCCCAGACCACGATGCGGCCCGCGTTGCGCGGGCCCGCGGCCTCGTCCTCGCGCAGCAGCGAGAACCCCTTGCCCGCCAGGGTCATGGCCAGCATGACCATCTCGTTGTCCGCGGAAAGCACCAGGTTCGGCTCCACCCCGTGTTTGGCGAAGGTCCGGTTGAGCAACTCGCAGTACGGGCAGTATTCCGGCGTGCGGATCCAGGGCATGGCGCAGATGTCCGCCCAGCTCGCGCCCTCCACGCGGTCCTTCCAGGCCGCCGGAGCGGCGATGAGCAGGGGCACGTTGCGCAGGAACATGGTTTCGAACCCCGTGCGCGCCTGGTCGCCGAACACGAAGGCCCCGTCCAGCCCGCCGGTTTCCTCCATGCGGTCCAGCAGCTTGCCCGAGGCGTCCTGCGCGAAGTGCAGCTCCAGGTGCGGCCAGTGCGCGGTCAGCGAGTCCAGCAACTCCACGGTGCGCAGGAAGACCGGGTCCGTGTTCAGCCCCACGCGCAGCGTGCCGCCGACCTGCTCGCGCAGGGCCCGCGCCTCGTCCAGCACCTCGTCGGCCGAGGCCAGCACGCGCTCGGCGTGCTTCTTCAGCCGCGCGCCGTCCAAGGTCAGGCGCATGCCCTTGGGCGTGCGCTCGAAGAGCAGCACCCCCAGCTCCTCCTCCAGGCTCTTGATGTGTGCGCTCACGGCCGGCTGGCTGGCGTGGAGCTTTTTCGCCGCGCGCGACAGGTTGCCCTCGTCGGCCACGCTGACGAACGTACGCAACTGATAGAGTTCCATGACAAATCTCCTGCCCTTCAGAAATCCTGAAGCACTGGTTCACGCATTGCGATTGGAAAGTGGGTGGTGCGCGGCGGTATGGTCGCACCTTGCCGGAGGGTGCCTGACCACGGTCGGGCAACCATGCCAAAGGCCGGGCCGGTCGTCCAGACCGGCCCGGCGAAAAAAAGGAGTGGGCCATGTGGTACGGAATGTTGCGCGTCGCCTGCGTCGTCGCCCTGCTCGCCGGAGGGACGGCCGGAGTCGTGCGCCTGGGGGACGGCGCGGAACGGCCCGCCGGGCGCGCCGCCGCGGCGCTGGTGGAACGGCGGGCCGCCCTGGCGGGCGAACGGGTTCGCGGCGAGATCATGGGGGCCTGCCGCGAAAGCGGCGAATACCGCATGAACGAGGTGCTCTTCTGCGCGCGCTACGCCGCGGTGGCCGCCGGGGTCAACCGGCCCACCCACCCCTACTCGCAGTGCGAGGCCTGCGTGGTGCAGTGCGCCGATCCGGGCAAGCCGTATCAGGCCTGCCTGAGCGCCTGTCGGCAGGCCTGCGCCCTGTTCTAGACGGCGGAATCGGGCGCGGAGGTCGTCGCGGCCGCCTCGGCCGCGCGCGCCTCCTGCGCCAGGCGGGTCACCAGCGCGGCGGCCTGCGCGGCCTCGCGCGGGGCGAAACCCGGGAGGCGCACGGCCCGCGGCGCGCCGGGGGATTCCGCCCCGGCTCCATCTTCGGTCCCGGTCCCTGCTCCTGTTCCGGCGGATTCCATGGCGATTTCCAGCACGAGGTCGGCCTTGCCCGGTGCGCCGTCCTCCGCGCGCAGCCCGGCCACGCGCCACAGGGGGTGGATGTTCGCGCTGTGCGCGTCGGCCACGGCCAGCCGCATGCGGCGGCGGTCCACCGCGAGCACGGCCTCGCCCTCCCAGGTGTCGTGCGCCGAGAAACCGGCCGTGGAGAGCACGGCCATGTGCGCGCGGGCCTTTTCCAGGCTGCGCTCCTGCGGCCGCAGGGTGCGGTGCACGGCATAGGCCAGCGGCGGCAGCAGCAGCAGGCCGCCGAGCAGCATGCGCCCGGAGGTCAGGAACAGCAGCGCCGCGCCCACGCAGCCGATGGCCAGGGCCGCGGCCAGGGGCGTTTTCCGTTTCAGGGGAACGTGTCGTTGCATGGGCATTGTCCTTTTCGCATGGGCACCTTCCCGGGTTGGCGTTGGTGAGAAGGCGCCGGACCCGACCATGCACCCGCGCCCCGCACGAAGGCGCGGTTTACGCGCGTCCCGTTCGTCCGGGTGGTCCGGCCGGACGGGGCGCGTCTTACGGTTCCAGCACGATCTCGTGCGGCGCCAGCTCCGCGGCCTCGCGCAGAAAGGCCAGGGCCTCGGCCCGGAAGTGCGGCGAGAACACGAAGCGCGCGACGGCCGTGCGCCGGTCCACCACCGTGAGCAGCCCCAGGTTGTCGTGGGCCTCGAGCAGGAACTTCAGCCGCGCCAGGTACGCCGGGGCCACGCGCAGGTACACGCATTCGGACCACGCGGGCGGCGGCGGGGCCGGGCGCGGCTTGCGGCGGCGGCGCTTCTTCGCCGGGGGCGGGGTTCCGCTTTCCGGAGCCGCGCCCGACGGACCTCCGGTCTGCTCGGTCCGGCTCACAGCACCCGGGCTCCGGTCTCGGTGATCAGCACCATGTACTCCCAGCGCACCCCGCCCCATTCCGGATAGTACAGCCCGGGCTCGGCCGTGACGACCATGCCCGGCTGGAACGGGGCGTCGTTGGACGGGTTGGCGCTGGGCGCCTCGTGCGTGTCCAGGCCCACGCCGTGGCCCAGGGAATGGGTGAAGTGGTCGGCCACCCCGTGCCGCGCGAAGTAGTCGCGCGCGGCCTTGTAGGCCCCGGAGGCGGGCTCGCCCGGCCGCATGCGTTCGATGGCCCGGGCCTGGGCCTCCTGGACCAGTTCCAGGGTGGCGCGGAAGGCGTCCGTGGGGTGCTCGCCGACCCAGAAGGTCCGCGTCTGGTCCGAGCAGTAGCCGTCCAGTCGGCAGCCCATGTCCACGAGCACCGGGCATTCGCCCAGCACGCGGTCCCGGCCCGGAATGGCGTGCGGCAGCGCGCCGTTGGGCCCCACGGCCACGATGGAGGGAAAGGCCAGCTCGCTGGCCCCGTTGTCGCGGAAGAGTTTTTCCAGGTCCCAGGCCACGTCCATTTCCGTGCGTCCGGGTTCGAGCAGTTCCGGGACCATGGCGAAGACGCGGTGGTTCAGGGCGTTGGAGCGTTCCATGCGCGCGATCTCGTCCATGTCCTTGATCACCCGCAGCCGCTCCACCAGCCCGGAGACGGGCTTGAGGGCCAGCCGCGCGCCGTCCTTGGCCGCGGTCAGCGCGGCGTGCTGGCCCACGCACATGGCCCCGGGCGAAAATCCGATCACGCCCGGTCCCTCGTCCAGCAGAAAGGCGCGGATCTTCGCGTCCTTTCCGCCCGCCCCTCCGCCGGAGTAGATGAAGATCCTCTCCTCGTCCCACAGCCGCCGCGCCGCGTCCAGGTAGCGCGGGTCCGTGAGCAGCCAGTCCCTGCCGTCGGCTCCGATGAGCAGGGCCCCGGCGGACTCGTTGCACTGCGGATCGTGCAGCTCGAAGCCGCTCAGGTAGTAGCGGTCGGTTTCGTAGGTCACGAGCAGGGCGTCGAGCCCGTGCTCCGGAAGCATCCTGCGCAGGCGTTCACGCCGCGCGGAAAACGTTGTTGCATCGCTCATGCTCTTCCACCGTGTACGTCCTTTCGGCGGTGCCCAGGACCATGCGTTCGGCCCACTCCACGCCCTGCATCACGGAGTGGTCCATGTTCGCGACCTCGTACTTCCAGCCCCCGAAGCGGCCGCGCGAGAAGATGTTCCGGGCGGCGAGCCATGGCTGGAGCACGGACAGGGCGGCGTCGCGTTCCAGGGTGGGCACCGGGTAGCCGTATTCCACGGTCGTTTCCCAGGTGGAGAGCACCTTGGCGCGTTCCTCGCCGTGCATCATGGTCGTGTTTACAAGCCCGTCAATGGTCTTGTCCATGAGTTTGGCGGTGTCCTCGGGCTTGTGCTCGGAGAACGAGGTCTCGGCCATGAGCGCGCGCGACGCGCCCGGGCGGCCCGCGTTGCGCGGGGAGTAGTTGTGGAAGTTGGTCAGCCGGTAGAAGGGCGCGGCGTCCTCGGGGAAGTACATCCAGCAGGTCGGGTCGTTGCGCAGCCCGTCCACGCCCACCCCGGCCACGTACACGGAGTTGTGCGCCAGGGCGCGCGCCGCGTTGCGCAGTTCGCCGCCGCAGGCGTCGAGCAGCTCCAGCACGAGCTTGTCCAGCGGGCCGGTGGAGAGCAGGTTGTCGTAGGTGTAGGTCCCGCCCTCGCGCGTGAGCAGGAGCTTCTTGGCCGCGTCGATCTTCCACGCGGTCTCGTTGTAGCGCACGCGCCCGCCCAGCCGGTCGGCCATGCGCCGGAAGATCTCGCCCGTGCCGCCCGCGAGCGGGAAGCGGAAGGTGCGGTTCGGGCCCCAGGCCGCGTCGGCCCGGCCGAGGACCAGGTTCTCCAGCACCCCGGCCAGCTCCACTACGCTCACGCGCTCGCCGATCCAGTCGAAGGCCATCTCTTCCGGCGGCGTGGCCCAGACCTTGAAGTTGTAGGGCCGCATGAACAGCCGCGCGATGCCCGGGCCGAAGACGTGGTCGATCCACTGGCCGAAGTTCCGAGGCTTGGCCTGGGGCCGGTTTTCCGGCAGCAGGCCGCGCACGCACTGCCAGGCCAGTTCCGGCGGCAGCTGGCGCAGGTTGTTCTGGAAGGGATAGTCCACCCAGCCCCCGGCCATGCGCACGCGCGCGATGCGCTCGTGCTCCAGGAATTCGTCGCCGAGCACGTCCTCGACGAGGCGGTCGAAGTACTCGTAGTGCGAAAAGACCACGTGGCCGCCGATGTCCCAGGTGAACCCCGCGCCGTCGCGGAAGCTGGCCGCCAGGCCGCCCGCGTGGCCGCTGCGCTCCAGCACCAGGAAGTCGTTCTCGTCCAGTTCGGCCAGACGCCGGGCCGCGCCCAGGCCCGTGGGCCCCGCGCCGATGATCAGGTTCTTCACGTGCACGTCGGTGGTCTCCTTTGGCGTCGCGCCGGACAAGGGCAGGGGCGTCGGGCGCGCGGTCGCTGTCGTGGCCCCGGCCGTGCGGCGCGCGCCCGCGCGCGGTCCACGGTCCGGTGCGCCAGGAGGTCTGCACGCACCGTGCCATGGGGAAAGCGGCTGCTTTTCCGGTGGGATGGGAGGGCGGCGCGGCGCGCCGCGCCGCGCGGAAGGTCAGCGCGTCAGGAAATCGTCGATCCGGGCGAGGCGCTCCAGCAGGTCGCGCCGCACGCGGGCCTCGTCCTCGGCCGCGATGCGCAGCACGGCGTCGGGCCCGAGCAGGTGGTGCAGCTTGTACTTGTTGGCCAGGGAGTTGCCCTGCTGCGCGCGGTTCAGGGAGGCCTGGGAGCCGGAGCGGCGCATGTGGCGCACGGCCAGGAATCCCTGGTAGCAGGCGTGGCCCCCGGCCCGGGCCGCGCGCAGGTCGCGTTCCAGGTCGTCGTACTGCGAGGGGGAGAAGGCCAGGCTGAAGCCGCCGCCGCCGGGCGCGTCGCCCGGGCCGGGCGGTTGCAGCCGCGCGGTGCGCAACAGGTGGCAGCAGCCCGTGACCGAGACGCAGGGCCGCACGTAGCTGAACAGCCCCGTGTCCGGCACCAGGGCGTGCGCGTCGCCGACGTCGAAGGGCGTGGCCGTGATGCGGCCCGGGTCGAAGGCCGCGCGCAGGGTGGCCTCCGGATCCTCGGCCAGGGTGCCGAAGCGTCCGGCCAGCTCCAGGTGCAGGTCCGCGCTCTGGATCAGGGCCGGGGCCGCGTGGTCCACCACGCGGCAGCCCCAGGCCTCGGCGTCCGGGTAGGCCCGCACCGCCGCGCCGAGGCGGCGCAGCCAGTCCGGCGGCACGATGGCGTCGTCGTCCAGGTACACGGCGAACTCGCGCTCGCGCACCGAGGGCAGGGCGGCCAGCCAGTTGCGCGCCGCGGGCGCGCCCACGTTCACGGGCAGCCGCACGGTCTCGAAGGTTTCGGGCCCGAAGCGGTCGGCCCAGGCCCGCAGCACCTCGCCCGTGGCGTCGGTGGAGCCGTTGTCGAGCACGGTCAGGGCCGCGTCGCCCGGGGCCAGGGCGGTCATGGACGCGGCCACGGAGCGCAGGGATTCGTGCAGGTCGTCGGCCTTGTTCCAGGTGTAGTAGAGGATGCGCGCCGGGCCGGGCAGGGGGGCGGCGTCGCGCGGGCCGCCGTCGCGGTCCAGGCCGCGCAGCCGGTCGGCCAGGCCCAGGGCCAGGGTGGCGTGCCAGGGCCGGGCGCGCAGGGCCGCGCCCCAGGCCGCGAGCCCCTGGTCCCGGCCGCCCAGGCGCAGCCGGACCTCGCCCAGCAGCACGAGGGGCGCGGCCCAGCGCGCGGCCTGGGCCAGGGGGGCCAGGTCCGCGAGCGGGGGTTCGGCCTCGGCCGGGCGGTCCAGCAGGAGCAGGGCGCGCGCGCGCAGGAAGGCGGCCAGGGGGGCCGGGATCGCGCCCGCGCCCGCGCCGCGTTCCGTCAGTTCCAGGGCCCAGTCCCAGTGCCCGTCGTGCTGGGCCAGGAGCAGGCCGAACTGGGGCCAGTAGGGATTGGTCGGCGCGGCGGCGGCCTGGCGCTCCACGTGGGTGCGCAGCTTGGCGAAGTCGCAGCGCGCCAGGAGGCGGTCCGTGTAGCGCGAGTCCGGCGGCGGGGCCCAGGCCGCGGCCACGGCCGCGAGCACGGGCGCAAGCCCGGGCGCGGGGCGGGCGGCCGGGCCGCCCGGGGCCGCGGGCGCGGCCAGCACGCGGGCCAGGCTGCCGTTGAGCGGGTCGTCCTCCCACGCGGCGAAGAGCAGGTCCATGGTCAGGGCGGAAAGCGCGGCGGCCTCGGCCGGGTTCGCGGCGCGCAGGCGGCTGGTGGCCTCGGCCAGGGCCGTGAGCCGTTGCGCGCCCACCGAGCCCACGGCCAGGGCCGCGGCCAGCGGGGCGGGCAGGGTCTTCCAGAACTCCGTGAGCACGCTTGTCTCCTGCTGCGCGGCGGGTGCGCGCGCCGTGGTCCGTGCACCGTGGGTCCGTGCACCAGGTCCGAGCACCAAGTCCGGGCGCGAGAAGCCGCGCGCCGGACATGCGTTGGGCTACCACAGCTCCGGGGAGATGAAAAGAAAACGCCGCAATGGCGGTGTTGTGCCGGGCCCGGCCTTGGTGTACCGATGCCCCATGCCCGCCCGCTTTGCCCGTTCGCGCGCCACGGCGCGTCTTCTTTTCCTGCCCTTCGGGCTATTGCTCGCCGGGCTGCTGTGCTGCGTTCCGGCCCCGGCCGCCCTTGCGGCCGCCGCGCCGGAGGACGCCGCCGTGCCCGAAGCCGACGCGCCGCTCACCCCGCGCAACGCGCGCACCTTCGAGTTCTACCTGGAGAACGACCTCTTCGCCGGGTCCGACCGCCACTACACCAACGCCGTGGAGTTCATCTATCTCTCGCCGGACATTTCCCGCTTCGGCCACGAGGACAGCCCCCTGCCCGACTGGCTGGCGCGCTTCGCGGAAAAGCTGCCCGGCGCGAACGACCCCGACGTGCTCCACAACGTCTCCCTGACCCTGGGCCAGCACATCTACACCCCCAGCTACACCGAGGCCGAGTCCCTGGTGCGCGACGACCGGCCCTACGCGGGCTGGCTCTACCTGGCCCTCGGCCTGCACACCAAGACCGCGCACGTGCTGGACACGGTGGAGCTCTCCCTGGGCGTGGTCGGCCCGGCCTCGCTTTCGGAATACTCCCAGGAATACGTGCACGTGATCATCAACGCCGACGTGCCCAACGGCTGGGACAACCAGCTGCACAACGAGCCCACCCTGGGCTTCGCCTTCCAGCGCTCCTGGCGCGAGGGCGGACCGCTCGGCCAGGGCCCCCCGGGCACGGGCCCGTGGTCCTGGGACCTGGTGCCCCACGCCGGGGCCGTGATGGGCAACGCGCAGGCCTACGTGGACGCCGGAATGCAGGTGCGCGTGGGCTGGAACATGCCCGCGGGCTTCGGCACCACGCCCCTCCATCCCGGCGGGGCCATCGACGCGCCCATCGCCTCCGACGATCCGCGCCTCAACGGGGGCTGGGGCATGTTCTTCTTCCTGGGCGCCGAGGCCCGCGGCGTGGGGCGGAACATCTTCCTGGACGGCAACACCTTCGAGAGCAGCCACAGCGTGACCAAGGAGCCCCTGGTGGCAGACTTCTACGGCGGCGTGGGGCTGCTCTGGGACCGCTGGCGGATCACCTACACCCACGTGGTCCGCTCGCGCGAGTTCAAGGGCCAGACCGTGCCCCAGTCCTTCGGCTCCCTGAACATCGGCTGCGTGTTCTGACCCCCGGCCGGGGACTTTTCGCGATCCAACCCGCCCCCGTTTGCCCTTTTTCCACGCGCAAAGGCGTGCTAGGCTGGCCGAAGCGCCCCGTGCGGGTGCGGAGTAATCATGCCCATGCCCACGTCCAACGACCACCGCGCCACGCCCAACGGCCACCGCGCCACGGCCCGCGCCGCCGCCGACTTCCTGCGCGGCTCCGGCTGGGCCGAGGCCCTGGGCGGGCTGGACGCGGGTGGCTGGCCGGATGGGCCAGATGGGCCGGATAGGCCGGGTGGGCCAGATGGGCCGGACGGGCCGGACGCCGTGCGCTTCCTGGCCGCCGGGGAATACAACGAGAACTATCGCGTGCGCCTGGGCGGGCGCGACTACGTGCTGCGCATCAACCACGGCACCCAGCTCGGCCTCGCGGATCAGCGCGGCCAACATGACCAGATCGGCTACGAGTTCCGAGTGCTGGAGCTGGCCGCCCCCTCCGGGGTCACGCCCCGGCCGCTCTTCGTGGAGTCCGCGCCCGCCGACCCGCATCTGGGGCGCGGGGTGCTGCTCATGGACTTCCTGCCCGGCGCCCCCCTGGACTACGCGCGCGACACGGCCACGGCCGCGCGCATCTTCGCGCGCGTGCACGCGGTGGAGATTCCGCCCGACCACGGCCTGGTGGTCCAGGCCGACGCCGTGGGCGCCATCGCGGCCGAGAGCGAAGGGCTCCTGGCGCGCTATCCCGACCATCCCCTGACACGCGAGCGCGACCGGCTCCTGGCCTTTCGCGACGAGATTCTGGCCCTGCGCGACGCCACGCTCCCGCTGTTCGCGGACGAGCCCCCGGTGCTCGTGAACACCGAGGTCAATTCGCACAATTTTCTCATTCCCCGCAGTGAGGCGGGGGGCGGCGCGCCTGCTTCGTCTGCTTCGCCTGATGCGCCTGGTGCGCCTGATGCGCCCGGGCCGCGCTCCCCTGCGGGCGGCTTTCTGGTGGACTGGGAAAAGGCCGTGCTCTCCACGCGCCACCAGGACCTGGGTCATTTTCTCGTGATCACCACCACGCGCTGGAAGCGCGACCACGTCTACGACGAGGCGGCCAAGCGCGCCTTTCTGCGCGACTATCTCGCCGCGCTCACGGGCCGCGCGCCCGGGCCCGACGAGCTGGACGGAGCGCGCGAGCGCACGCGCGTGCTGGAGCGCGCCATCCTGCTGCGCGCCCTGTCCTGGTGCCACATGGCCTACTACGAATACACCCGCGCGGAGCGCGCCCTGCGCAACGCGGAGACCTTCGCGCGCATCCGCGACTACCTGGACGGCATGGAATGGTTGTTGGCGTAGAGAACGTCCGCGCGCGCTTCGGCGCGCAGGAGGTCCTGCGGGACGTGAGCTTCGCCGTGGACGCGGGCGAGATCGTCTCCATCGTGGGCCCCAGCGGCGTGGGCAAGACCACGCTGCTGAAGATCCTGGCCGGGTTCGAGGCCCCGTCCGCCGGGCGCGTGCGCTTCGCCGAGCCGCCGGACGCCGCGCGCCCCGTGATCCTCGTGTTCCAGGACTACGTGCTCTTTCCCAACCTCAACGTGTTCGAGAACGTGGCCTTCGGCCTGCGCGCGCGCCGCCTCCCGCGCGCCGAGATCCGCGCCCGCACCGGGCGCATGCTCGCGGATTTCCGCATCGCGGAGCTGGCCCGGCGCTACCCCAACCAGCTTTCCGCCGGGCAGCGCCAGCGCGTGGCCATCGCCCGGGCCATGGTCGTGAATCCGGCCCTGCTGCTGCTCGACGAGCCCTTCGCCAACCTGGACCGGGGCCTGAAGATGGAGACCGCCGAGTTCATCCGCGCCACGCAGAAGCGCTTCGGCGTGGCCACGGTCAGCGTGACCCACGACCTGGAGGAGGCCTTCGCCATGTCCGACCGCATCGGCATCCTGCTCGACGGGCGGCTGGTGCGCTTCGACACCCCGGGCGCGGTCTACGACGATCCGGCCACCCTGGAGGCCGCGCGCTTCCTGGGCCCGGTCAACGAGTTCGACGCCGACCTGGCGCGCGCCCTGGGGCTGGCCGCGCCGCCCGCCGGCTGCGCGGCCTTCGCCCGGCCCGAGGCCATGGAGATCGCGCCCGACGCCCAGGGGCCCGGGGTGGTGGAGTCCGTGTCCTTCGCCGGGCACTACGTCAAGTATCTGGTGCGGGTCGGCGACCGGCCCGTGCTCGTCTACGGCCTGCGCGGGACGCTTGCGCCCGGGGACCGCGTGCGCGTGCGCGTGGGCCGCTACCTCACTTCCGCACAGGGGGACTGCGCATGAACTTTCGCACGATCACGGCAACGTGCCTGCTGCTCGCGGCGGGCCTGGCGACCGCGCTCGCGGGCTGCTCCCCGGACGCGCCCAGGGACTGGAAAACGGTGGGCTGGCCCGGCGTGCTCAAGGCCGCCCGGGGCACAACGGTGCGCTTCTACATGTACGGCGGCTGGGCGCACGTGAACCGCTGGGTGGACACCTGGGTGGCGGGCGAACTGGCCAGGCGCTACGCCATCACCCTGGAGCGCGTGCCCCTGGACGCGTCCGCGTTCGTGAACAAGCTGCTCGCGGAAAAGGCCGCGGGCCGCGCCACCGGCTCCATCGACCTGATGTGGATCAACGGCGAGAACTTCCGCAACGCCAAGGAGACCGGGCTGCTCTACGGCCCCTATGCCCAGCGCTGCCCCAACTACGCGAGCTACGTGCCCGCCGCGCGCGTGGCCTACGACTTCGGCACGCCCACCGAAGGGTACGAGACGCCCTGGGGCACGGCCCAGTTCGTCTTCGAATACGACGCCGCGCGTACCCCCGACCCGCCCGCGAGCTTCGCCGAACTGCGCGAATGGGTCGCCCGCCACCCCGGCCGCTTCACCTATCCCCAGCCGCCGGACTTCACGGGCTCGGCCTTCGTGCGCCAGGCCTTCTACGCGACCACGGGCGGATTCCAGCAGTATCTCAAGCCGTTCGACGAGATCCTCTTCGGCCGCAACGCGCCCGCCCTGTGGGCCTATCTCAAGGCCGTCAAGCCGCACCTCTGGCAGGAGGGCCGCACCTATCCCAAGGACAGCGCCACCCTGGACACGCTCTTCGCCCGCGGCGAGGTGGACCTGAACATGTCCTACCACCCGGCGCACGCGCAGCAGAAGATCCTGGACGGCTCCTACAAGGACACCGTGCGCACCCTGGTCCTGCGCGAGGGCTCCATCTACAACACGCACTACACGGCCATCGCCTTCAACGCGCCCAACGCGCCCGGGGCCATGGTCGCGGCCGACTTCCTCATGAGCCCGGAGGCGCAGCTCTCCAAGTACGACCCGGCCAACTGGGGCGACTTCCCGGTGCTGGACATGGCTCTGCTGGACCCGGCCCAGCGCGCGGCCTTCGAGGCCGTGGACCTGGGCGCGGCCACACTCTCCTCGGCCGCGCTGGCCGCCGTGGCCGTGCCCGAGATCGGCACGCACTGGCTGGAGGCCCTGGAAAGCGGCTGGGAGCGGGAGGTGCTGCCCTGAACCGCGCCATGGCCGGGGCCGCGCGCCCGGCGCGCACCCTGCTGCGGCTCGCGCCGCTGTGGGTGCCGTTCCTGCTGCTCTTCGTCGGCGGGCTCGGCCTGGCCGTGGCGCAGTCCCTGGGCTTCGGCCCCGGGCTCGCGGTTTCCGCTCCCGTCGGGCCCGGCGGGCTCTCCGCCTCCGGCGGCTCCCCCTGGGCCGCCTACGCGCGGTTGGCCGAGCCGCGCTTCGTGGCCTCGTTCCTGCTCGCGCTCAAGGTCGCGCTGGCCTCCTCCCTGGCCGCGGTGGCCCTGGGCGCGCTGCTGGCCTACGGCGTCTGGCGGCTGCCCGTGGGCGCGCAGCGCTGGGCCACGGTCTACCGCGTCCCCCTGGTGCTGCCGCACATCGCCGTGGCCTTCCTCGTGCTCGTGTTCTGGGCCAAGTCCGGCCTGGTCGCCTCCCTGGCGCACCACGCCGGATGGATCGACCAACCGCGCGAGTTCCCCTCCGTGCTCTTCGGCGGCCACGGCGCGGGCGTGATCCTGGCCTACGTCTACAAGGAGACCACCTTCGTCCTGCTCCTGGCCCTGGCCTGCCTCAAGCGTTTCAACCCGGACCTGGCGCGCACCGCGCAAATGCTCGGGGCCGGACACGCGCGCACCTTCCTGCGCGTGGTCCTGCCGCACATGGCCCCCACCCTGCACGCCGCGTTCCTCATCCTCTTTCTCTACACCTTCGGGGCCTTCGAAATTCCCTACCTCATCGGCGACAGCTCCCCGGCCATGCCCGCCGTGGAGGCCTACAACCTCTACTTCCAGCGCGACCTCGCCCTGCGGCCCCAGGCCATGGCCATCCTCGTGGTCCTCTTCCTCTTCTCCCTGGCCTTCATCGCCCTCTACGTGCGCGCCACGGCGGGCCAGCCCAGCCGGGAGCGCAAGCTGTGACCCCCGCCGCGCCGCGCATCCGCAGCCATCCACTGCCAAGGCTCGCGCGCCTGGCCCTGCCGGTCCTGCTCTGGGCCCTCTTCGGGCTGCCCGTGGCCGTGCTCGCGCTCTACGCCGTCGCCCCGGGCTGGAACTTCCCGGACCTCGTGCCCACCGCCTTCAATACCCACGCCCTGGACTACGTGACCTCCCAGGCCGGCCCCATCGCCCGGCACATGCTCTCCTCGGTCTGGTACTCCCTGTGCGCCGTGGCGGCGGCCCTGGCCATGTGCCTCGGCCCGGCGCGCCACTTCGCGCGCCGCTCCTTCCGGGGCAAGGCCCTGCTCGAAGCCGTGTTCCTGGCTCCGGCCCTGGTGCCGTCCATGACCTTCTCCATGGGCGTGCACTACGCCTTCATCCGGCTCGGGCTGGCCGACACCACCACCGGCGTGGTCCTCGTGCTCACCGTCTTCAGCTACCCCTACATGCTCCGCGCGCTCATCGCCGGCTACCAGGCCTACGGCGAGGAATACGAACTGGCCGCCAAAAACCTCGGGGCCGGGCCGCTCGCGCGCCTCCTGCGCGTGGAACTGCCGCTGCTGCTGCCCGCCGTGGTCGCGGGCGGCTCCGTGGTCTTCCTCGTGGCCTTCTCCGAATACTTCCTCGTCTTTCTCATCGGCGGCGGCGTGGTCGCCTCCTACACCGGCTACCTCTTCCCCTTCCTGAACTCCTCGGACCGCGCCACGGCCTCGCTCCTGACCCTGCTCTTCCTCGTCGCCCCCGTCGCCCTCTTCCTGCTCACCGACGCCTTGCTCACCACCCTCTACCGCCGTCGGGGGCTCTACTGAGGCGGAGGCGGGAAGAAAAGACGAAGAGGCGGGGAGGGGGAGGAGCGGGGAAGGACCCTTTTTCGGCGAAAAAA
>JACCQO010000047.1 GCA_015709205.1 Desulfovibrionaceae bacterium | reverse complement strand
TTTGGAAAGGGTCCCCTCTTCCTCCCCCGCCCCTCCCCCGGCTCTTCGTCTTCCTCTCTGCCTACCGCCGCCGCGCCCGGTAGGCGCGGGCGGCGGCGATGAAGTTGGGGGCCCATTGGGGGGTGGAGAGGGCGTGGATGTGGTTGTAGGCGGCGAAGGTGTTGTCCAGGAGCAGGCCATCGTCGTGGTCGAGCATGCCGGTGCCGCGTTCCATGTGCAGGGCCATGGGCAGGGTGACGGCGTCGGGTGCGGCGATGCAGCGCGAGTAGTGGAATTCGTGTCCGCGCAGCAGGGAATCCTTGGCGAAGAAGGGATTCTCGCGGGTGACGCGGGCTTCGGTGTAACCCAGGCCCTGGGGTTTGGCGCACAGGGTGGTGGACACGGGCAGCACGCCGGCCATGGGGTAGGTGACGTCGCCCACGGTGAGGTTTTCGCCGAGGAACATGAAGCCGCCGCATTCGGCGTAGATGGGCGCCCCGGTCCGCGCGAGGGTGCGGATGTGGTCGAGCACGCCGTGGTTGGCGGCGATGTCGGCGGCCTGTGTTTCCGGGAAGCCGCCGCCGAGGTAGAGGCCGTGCAGTTCGGGCCAGGGCGCGGTGTCGAGCACGGAGAGTTCGACGAGTTCGGCCCCGGCGGCGCGCAGGGCGTCGAGGTTTTCCTCGTAGTAGAACCACAGGGCGGCGTCGCGCACATAGCCGATGCGCACGGGTTCGCCGGGAATCGCGGCGGGCCAGAGATCGCTGGCAGCGGTGGCGGCGGGCGTATCCGGGGTATGGCCGGGCGTCGGGGTTTCGGCCACGGCCAGGAGCCGGTCCAGGTCGATCCATTGTCCGGCCACGTCGGCGAGCTGGTCGAGGATGGCGTCCGCGCCGTGGTGCTCGCGGTGCGAAACCAGCCCCATGTGCCGTTCCGGGATGGGGTCCGGATCGATCTTGGGCAGGCAGCCGAGCACGGGCACGTCGGTGTAGTGTTCGATGGCCCGGCGCAGGATGGCGCGGTGTCGTTCTCCGGCGGTGCGGTTGCAGACGACGCCCGCGAGGTTGAGTTCCGGCTCGAACTTTTGGATGCCGCCGACCACGGCGGCGGCGGTGCGGGTCATCTTGGTGCAGTCCATGACCAGGACCACGGGCGCGTCGAGGGTGCGGGCGAGGTGCGCGGTGGAACAGGAGCCGTCGACGTCCTTGCCGTCGAAGAGGCCGCGATTGCCCTCGACGAGGGCGAGGTCGTCAGGGGATGCGGTGGCGAAGAAAAGGTTGCGCAGGGTTGCGGAGGACATGAGAAAAGGGTCCAGATTCGCGGCCGTGGCGCGGGCGGCGAGCCCGAGCCAGACGGCGTCGATGTAATCGGGACCCTTTTTGTACGGCTTGACTTTCCGGCCGTGCCTGACCCAGGCGCGGGCAACGCCAAGGGTGATGGTGGTCTTGCCCGAGCCTCCCGAGAGGCCCGCCAGGATCAGCCGCGGCCGGTACGACACCGTATTCGGCGCGCGAAGGCTATTCGCCTTCTTCGGTGGCGTGCTGCTTGCCGGCGCCGGCCAGTCCGTACATGGTCGTGGAACCCGAGGACCAGTATTCGATCTTCTGCTCCTTGACCAATTCGGTCAGCAGCTTCTTGACCTCACGGGCCTTCATATCGGGAAAGATCTTGGTGAAGTCGTTGAAGTAGAATTTGGTTTTACCCTTCTTGCCCTCAAGGAATTCGATGATCTGCTTCTTCGCGTCTTCGGACATGGGTGGATCCTTTTGTTGTCCTTCGCGGGCGGGGCGGGCATGGCGCCCGCCCCGTCGACGAAGGGAATTAACTTACCACTTGAACTGCGTGCTCTGGCGCCAGGTGTAGTACGCCGGATCGCGGAAGTCGTCGATGCAGTGCTGGGTGAACTCGATGCCGGTGAGCTCGAAGAACTTCTCCCAGCCGATCCTCTCGGCCCACTCGCCCAGGCGCTCGTACTTCTTGGCGTTGGCGGAATAGACTTCGATGATGTGCTTGATGGTCTTGGTCAGTGTCGGCCAGCGAGGGGGCTCGTTGGGGATGTAGGCGACCACGACCTTGGAGAACTTGGGCATGGAGATGCGGTTGGACACCTTGCCGCCGACCATGATGACACAGCCGTCGCCGTCGCCGTCGGACAGCGGCAGGGAGGGGCACATGGTGTAGCAGTTGCCGCAGTACATGCAGCGCTCTTCGTTGACGGAGACGGTGTTCAGCTTCTTGCCGTCGACCTCGACCTTGGAGGGCTTGATGGCGCCCAGGGGGCAGGCGGCCACGGCCAGCGGGATCTCGCACAGGTTGTCGAGGTACTCGTGGTCGATCATGGGCGGCTTGCGGTGGATGCCGACGATACCGATGTCGGAGGCGTGCACGGCGCCGCACATGTTCAGGCAGCAGGCCAGGGAGATGCGCACCAGGGCGGGCAGGCGCATGTTCTGGAAGTCGTCGAACACGGCGTCCATGACGGCCTTGACCGGGCCGGAGGCGTCCATGGCGGGGGTGTGGCAGTGAACCCAGCCCTGGGTGTGGACGATGTTGGACACGGAGGCGCCGGTGCCGCCGACCGGGAACTTGTAGCTGCCGCCGGCGAACTTGCGGGACATGAGTTCCTTCTTCAGTTCGGCAAGCTTGCCCTCGTCGGTGGTCATGAACTCCATGTTGTTGCGCGTGGTGAAGCGCAGGTGGCCGTCGCAGTACTTGTCGGCGATGTCGCAGGCTTCACGGATCAGCGTGATGGACATCAGGCGGGCGGTGCCCACGCGCACGGTGAAGACCTTGTCGCCGGACTCGGCCACGTGGACCAGGACGCCGGGCTCCAGGATCTCGTGATAGGCCCACTTGCCTTTGTTCTTGGCAATGACCTCGGGGTAGAACTGCTCGAAGTGCTGGGGGCCGATGTCGGTGATGCGGCCTTCCATCGGTTTGTCGGGATTGTACCCGGAAGAAACGAAAGCCATGTTGTATCCTCCCTGGAGTTAGCGCAGGTGGCGCTTGCGGAATTCGTTGATGTCGCGGGACCAGCCGCCGGGAACCTCGTCTTCCTTGAAGAAGATGTAGGGGTTGTTGCGGGGCTCCTTGACGTGCTGCGGCATGGCCGGGGTGTTGGTGACCTCGAGCAGCTTCTGGAAGCCCAGGCGCTTCATGGTCTCGCCGAGGCGCTCGCGGTTCTTGCCCTCTTCCATCCACCAATCCCAGATGTTCTCGATGACTTCCTTGATCTCGTCGTAGGGATCCTCGACGGGAACGAAGGGAACGAGCATGGAGGCCATCTGGGCGCCGTCCAGGATCGGGGCCTTGGCGCCGCACAGGATCGTGGCGCCGGTCTCCTTGCCGACCTTCAGAGCGCGCGGCATGACGTTGATGCAGTGCATGCAGCGGGTGCATTCCTTGTTGTCGATGGACAGCTTGGAGCCGTCGTAGCTCATGCAGTTCGTCGGGCAGCGGTCCACGACCTCGGCCACGATGTCGAACTTGCCCCAGTCGCGGCCCGAGTGGGCGCCCGCGTTGGGCTTGAACTCACCGCCGACGTAGGCCTTCACGGCCTCCTGGTCGATGCGGATGTCGTCCTTCCAGGTGCCGATGACCGAGAAGTCGGAACGGGCGATGGAAGCCACGCAGCCGTTCGGGCAGCCGTCGAACTTGAACTTGAACTTGTACGGGAAGGCCGGGCGGTGCAGCTCGTCCTGGTACTCGTTGGTCAGGGCGTGACAGACGGCCTGCGTGTCGTAGCAGGCGAACTCGCAGCGGCTCTGGCCCAGACAGTCGGCCGGGGTGCGCAGGTTGGAGCCGGAGCCGCCCAGGTCGGTGTTCATGTTGTGGGTCAGTTCGAAGAAGATCTCCTCGAGCTGCGGGGTGGTGGTGCCCAGGAAGACGATGTCGCCGGTGGAGCCGTGCATGTTGGTCAGGCCCGAGCCGCGCATGTCCCAGATGTCGCAGAGGTCGCGCAGGAACTTGGTGGTGTAGTACTTGCCGGAGGGCTGGTTCACGCGCATGGTGTGGAAGTGGGCCACGCCGGGGAACTTTTCGGGCTGGTCGCAGTAACGGCCGATGACGCCGCCGCCGTAACCGAAGACGCCGACGATGCCGCCGTGTTTCCAGTGGGTTTCCTTCTCCTTGTAGGACAGCTCCAGAACGCCCAGAAGGTCCTCGGGGCAGTCAACAGGAATCTGGTACTCGATGCCGTCCGGGTTGGCGGCACGCCTGTCGGCTTCCTGTTTGATGTCGGACACGAAGCTGGGCCAGGGTCCGGTCTCCAGCTGGTCCAACAGGGGAGTCTGATGTTTCGCCATTGCCTTACCTCCACATAGGTTTGTTAAGGTTGCAGACAGCGTTGACAATGATATGAACGCGGTCAGCCTGTCCATGCGGGCGGCCCGCGCGCCTTGCGGGCGGGGCTGCGCCAGCGCGGGCGGGCTACGCCTGCCAAGTGTCCCGGGTATTCCCGACCGGCCTTGCAGGCCTTCGTGAATTAATGGACAAATAGGGCTTCTAGCTAAAAAAATCCACCCTTCTTGTCAACCCCGATCGCCGCGTGGAGCCCGATCTTCCTGGCCCGACGCGTTCTCGAAACCTGCCCGACCGCCCGTTCTGCGGCGGAAAAAAAGGGGCCCAACAACGAGCGGCCACAGGGTATCTTCGCTCATTTTTAACGCAAGTTCGGGGTGATTACAATCCCCAAATATGAAAGGGCCGCGCCTCCCGGGGCCGAACGCGCGCCTCCCCTGCCCAACCCGCCGCGGGCCTTGACGCTTCGTGGCCGAAACGCCTACATGCAGGGCCCGGCCCCGCATCCGTGCGGCCCGAGTCCGTGCCCCAAAGCCCGCGTCCCAGGAGAACCGCCATGCACGAACCCAAGGGGAAATTCTTCTACCCCGCCCCGGCCAACAAGCGCACGCGCATGTACGTCCGCCGCGCCCCGGACGGGCAGATCGAGTTCCGCCTCTGGTCCGCCGACGACCCGGACATCTGGGAGCGCCACGGCTGGATCACGCGCGCCGTGGTCAAGCAGGCCGCGACCCTGTACAGCGAGCGCGGCCGCGAGACCGATCCCCTGGCGCTCTACGACACCCGCGTGGCCGACGCCCTGCTCAAGGACGAATAGGCCCCGGTCCCTGCCGTTCCGCACGGCCCGCTCCGCGCGTTGACAGCGCATAGGCGCCTCCCTATAGCTTGTGGGACTCCATGAACCACCGGCCAGGAAGACGCCATGCCGTTCGACCGGGAAGAGCCCATCCGTCCGCGGACACCCGCCCGGCGCCTGCTGCGCACCGTCTTGGCGCGGCTGGCCGGGGGCCCCGCCCGGCGGCCCGGCGCGCCTCCCGGCAGCGCACCGGCTGGCGCGCCCTCTCCGGGACCGGCCTCGGGCCCGCCTCCAGTCGGTCCGCTCCCCGACGGCGCCGCGCCCGACAACGTCTTCGGCCGCCTCAAATCCGCGCTGCGCCCGTCCTGGCGGTCGCGGCTGGTGGGGTTTGCGGTCATCGCGGTCCTGCTCTGGCAGGTCCTGGCCGACGGCGACTTCCTCGGCCCGCCCCGGTCCGAGGATCCCGCCGCCCTGGAGCGCCGCGTCGAGGAGATCCTTTCCGGCGATCCCGTGCTGCGCGGCCGCCACGCCGCGACCATCCTCGCCCTGGCCCGCCTGCGGGCCGGGCAGGGCCGCGCCGGGGAGGCCGACGCCCTGTTCGACGCAGCCCTGACGGCCGGCCCGCGCGACTGGCCGGGGCACTGCGACCACGCCGAACTGCTCCGGGCCATGGGCCAGACCGAACGGGCCGGGGCCAAGTTCCGCATCGTCGCCGGGCACGCCGAGCGCGACGACCTCCAGGAGCGCGCCCGGCGCGGACTGGCGGCCCTCGGGCCGGACGCGGACGTCCCGCCGCCCGCCGCACCCGAGCCGCCCTTTCCCGACCTCGAGTTCGTGCTGCTGGACTACGGGTCCTCCGGCGCGCACCTCCTGCCCGACCTGGCGCGCGACCTGGGACGAATCATGGGCACGGCCGCGCGCGTGGGCCTGAGCCGGTACTCCCCAGGCCCACCGGACCGCGCGGCGCTTTCGCAGCTGCGCCTGCTCCGCGATCTGCTTCCTGCGGCCGCGAGCCGGCTCCTGCCCCCGGGAACGGACGGCCAGATCGACGCGGACCGCCTGCTCCGCGAGATGCGCGCCGATCTGCTCCCGGTCCAGCGCCCGGGCGATCCGGTCCCCACCCTGGCCTACATCGCGGTCACGGACACCGACCTCTTCGCCGGCGAGGCCAACTTCCTGTTCGGCGGGGCCCTGCCCGGTTACGCCGTGATCTCCTCGGCCCGTTTCCGGGCCGCCTTCACCGGCGAGCCGCCGGACCGACGGCGGCTGCTCGACAGGCTGCTCAAACAGGCCGTGTCCTCGGCCAACTTCACGCTCGGCATCCCCCGTTGCGACGATCCCGACTGCGCGCGGGCCTACCCGCGCAGCCTGGAGGAGCACGACGCCAAGCCCGCCGCGCTTTGCCCGGTCTGCGCCCGGCGGCTGCGTGCGCGACTCGTCGAGCTGCGGGCCGACCTGCACCCCGCGCGAAACGACGCCCTCTGACCGCCGCGCGCGACCTGCATCCGCCCCGAGGCCGAAAAGCGCCCTTTCCGGCGGCGCGCGGCGTCCTCTTTTTCGGACAATCGGCGCGGGCCGATGCTTGCTGCCGCGCCCGCAAGCCCCGGTCCGCCTCGGTTTTCGCCCGCCCGGACCGGCCGGACCGGACCTTCCGGAGCACGGTTCCGTCCGGCCCCGCAGTCCGAAAAAAAAGATCACAACTTCCTGTTGACGTTCACTTTGTCGTACCATACGGTACAACCGGTTCCCGTCCCCATCCCTGCCAGGACCGCCATGTCCACACGGCCGGGAAGGACCGCCCGATCCGGCTCCTGCCGGATCGCACCGCCCCGGGACCGCCGCAGAGTCGTTTCGCGGCGTTTCCTTCCCAAGTGCGCATCGCGGTGGCGCACACACCCGGAATCCCGCCGCACTCCGGCCCGCCCCGCGGGGCAGGCCGGGGCCGCACCGAGAGGCCGCCATGCTCTACCAGTTCGACGGAAAACGTCCCCGCGTCGGCAAGGGGTCCTATGTCAGCGACTCCGCGCGCGTCATCGGCGACGTGACCATCGGCGACGGCTGCTACGTGGGGCACGGCGCCATCGTGCGCGGCGACTACGGCCGCATCGTCATCGGCGACGAGACCGCGGTGGAGGAAGGGGTGATCATCCACGCCCCGCCCAAGGACGTCTGCACCATCGGCCGCCGCGTGACCATGGGCCACGGCGCCATCGTGCACGCCAAATCCCTCGGCGACCTCTCGGTCATCGGCATGGGCGCTGTGGTCAGCCTGTGGGCCGAGGTGGGCGAGGAAGCCATCGTGGCCGAGGGCGCGGTGGTGCGCATGCGCCAGGTGGTGCCGCCGGCCGTGGTCATGGTCGGCAGCCCGGCGCGCGCGGCCCGCCCCCTGGCGGACAAGGACCGCGAATTCTGGGCCTGGGGCAAGCAGCTTTATGTGGACTTGGCCCTCAAGTATCTGGAAGGCGGGTTCATCCCGCTGGATTGATTGGCGGAAGCGCTCCGCGAGGAGCACCGCAAGCGGTTCCCCCGATCCCAGCGCGGGGGAGACGCCATGGCGGCCGAAGCAGTACTGTTCACCTGTCGTACCAAGATGAACGGAGGTCGTGGAACGGCGTGCAACTTCGAAGAACCCATCGTACGGGCGCAATGGCCGCCGCGCCGGCGGCTGCGCCTCCCCTTGCCGACACGGGCCGGGCATCCGGCGTCCGGACGGCGCGGCAGTGCGCCGCCCCGTCCCCCCGGTGCGTTGCGCGGCCCGCAATCCGGTCCCGGCTATTTGACGCCGCGCCCCTTTTCCCCGCCGGAGTCGCCACCCCCGGGTTCGCCATCACCCGGTTCGTCCTCGCCCGGTTCGTCTTCGCCCGGTTCGTCCTCGCCCGGTTCGTCTCCGCCGCCCCAGCGGCCGCCGCGTTCCTGCACCGCGCAGGCGGCATGGGAGCAGCAGCCGTAAAGCAGTTCGGAATAGGCGTAGAGGATGCGGCCCTCGCCGCGGGCGCGCCCGGGGGGGAGCGGAGCGACGGGGTGCGCCGCGGCCAGACCGGCCAGGGCGGACCAGCGCGGCAGCGCGGCCATGCCCGTGGCCAGTTCCGCGCCGTCGGCCGCTGCGAAGAGCACCGCGTCCGAGCAGTCCGTGACCGCCACCAGGGGCGCGGGCCCGCCCGGAACCAGCCGCGCCGCGGCCAGGGCCTCGCGCCGATAGGTGCCGCACTCGCCCGAGCTGAACAGCACCAGGAGCAGCACCGCGCCGTCCGGGCCGTGCGCGGCCAGGTCCACCACCCGGGAATACTCCCGCCCCTCCACGGGAAAGCGCACGGGCACGCGCGGCCGCAGGCTTTCGCGCGGGTAGCCGAGTTCCTCCACGAACATCCGCGCCAGCCCCTGGCGCAGGTCCTCGTAGGTCGTGGCCTCCAACTGCTCGCCGGTCAGGTAGTCGCGAACCGTGATCCCCAGGCTGACGTCGTGCATGCGCGCACCTCGCGGGTTGCGGGTTGCCGAGCGCCGGGCGCGGCGCGCCGGCCCACGGCCGGGCCCGTTGCCGCCGGGCCCATTATCCATGATAAGCCCGGAATCCCGCGCCGACAATGCCCGGACAACCCGGCCTCCTCAAACATGCGCCCGAGGATCCGGCAGTCGCATCGTGCAACATGCCGAAACGCTTGCGGGATATTGCCCCACCCGGCCACCGGGCGCGCCCGGGCGGTGCGCCCGGCCCCCCCGATCGCGTGGCCCGGGCACCCGCAAAGCCGCGCCCGGCGGGCCTTCGGGGCATACGGAAATGTCGAAAAATCCCGTGAAGCCGGAGTACCGAGGCGTGTTGCAAACTCGCAACACACTGGTTTTGAAGACTTTACGTGCAACCATGTTTTAACGCTTGTGAAAAATCTTGTTTCATTTCCATGCACCCCCCTTGCGATTTGTCCCTTTTTAGCGCAATATCCCGGAGCGAAAATGTCAACTCCCTTAAAACCATACGTTTTCAGGAAGGACAGGACCCTTGCAAAAGCGATACGTACCCATCACCGTGATTAGCGTCATCCTCGGGCTGGTGGCCGCCGTCGGCTATCTGCAGCCCAAGGACACGCAGGCCATGCCCGTCCGTGTGTTGTTCGACAACAACGGGGGCAAAGTCGTATTCTCCCATGCAGCCCATAGCCGAGACTACGGTGTGGCGTGCGAAGAATGCCACCACGAGAGCGACAAGCCCTCGCCAAACCCCGTCCCGTGCGGCTCCTGCCACCCCAAGGTCTTCGACGAGAACTTCGCCAAGAACCACATTTCGGCCTTTGCCGACGAACGGTACTGTGAGCGGTGTCACCACGAGGGCTTTGACGGCAAGAACTCGGAGCCCTGCAGTTCGTGTCATGAGGAAAAGATCGAGGCCCTTGTGCCCACGGAGCTGAGCGCCTTCCACAACGGGTGCATGGGCTGCCACAAGGATCTCGGTTCGGGCCCCTACCAGAAAGAAGACTGCACCAAGTGCCACATGAAGTGACGACCATGACAAGCGCTATCTTCCAACTCACTTCGGGCGCCGGCGGGGCCATCCAGGATGGCCCGGCGGAGTCCGCACTGGCTGAGGTCCGCGTTCCCCTTTGCGGCCATACCCCGGTCGCGAAGAAAAAGGCCCTGGTCGCCGCGGGCACCCTGCTCGCCACCCACCCCGACGCGGGCGTGGGCGACGCGCATTCGCCCATCGTCGGCACCGTGACCGACATCGCCGAGGATTGCGTGGTCATCGCCGCGGGCATCCCGGCCCCCAAGAAGGAAGGCGAGGAGCCTCCCGTGCCGCCCTCCGTGGCCAAGGTCGACCTCTCGTCCGCCGACGGAGCGGCGCTGGCCGCCGGGCTCAAGGGACTGGGCGTGTCCACGGCCGCCCTGGCCGGAGCCTCCACCATCGTCATCAACGGCCTCAACCCCGAACCGGGCATGAGCGTGGCCGAGCAGTTGCTCAAGGAGGCCAAGCCCGCCCTGGAAAAGGGACTGGCCGTCCTGGCCAAGCTCGCGCCCGGCGCGCGCGTGGTGCTCGTCACGGCCGAGGGCTCGTCCGAGTCCCTGGCCGGGGTCACGGCCTTCCACGTCAAGCCGGTCTACCCCAACAGCCTGGCTCTGCTGGTGGCCGCCGCCGTGGCGGGCAACGAGCGGGCCGAGGGCGTGGCCGTGATCGGCGTGGCCGAGCTGCGCGACATGGGCGCGGCCTACGGTTCCGGCCTGCCGGTCATCGATACGGTGCTCTCCGTGGGCGCGGCCGACTACAAGGTCCTGGTGGGCACGCCGGTGTCCGCGGTCCTGGCCCAGGCCGGGCTCGCGCCCGCGGACGGCGACACGGTCGCGGTCGGCGGCGTGCTGCGCGGCGAGGCCATCGCCGACCTTTCCCGCGGCGTGGCCAAGGGCGACCTGGCCCTGGCCGTGATCCCGGCGGGCGCCTTCCCGCCCATCACCGACGGCGCGTGCGTCAACTGCGGCGAGTGCGTGCTGCATTGCCCCTCGCGCATCATGCCCAACCTGCTGGGCCGCTACGCCGAGTTCAAGATGTGGGACATGTGCGCCAAGTTCGACATCGGCTCGTGCATCGACTGCGGGCTGTGCGGCTACTACTGTCCGTCCCGCCGGCCCATGCTGCAGTACCTGCGCATGGCCAGGCTCGCCCTGGCCGCCGCCGACGCGCCGGCCCCGGCCCCCGAGGAAGAAACCATTTCCGAGGAAGCCTAGCGGCTTCCGATCAAACGCAGAGAGGGGAATTCGCACATGGCTAAAGCAGATACCCTGCCGCAGGCTCCGTTCCTCACGGTCGCCTCGCCGCCGCACATCCACTGCGGCCGCACGGTTTCGGGAATAATGAAGGAAACCGCCATCGCCCTCCTTCCGGCCGTGGCCATGGCGGTCTACTACTACGGCTTCGACGCCCTGCGCGTGATCGCGCTCTCCTGCGTCACGGCCGTGGTCGTGGAGGCCGCGTGTCTGAAGTTCATGCACCGCGACGTGCGCGTGGACGACTTCAGCGCGCTGCTCACCGGCCTGCTCTTCGGCATGCTCCTGCCCGCGTCCGCGCCGTGGTGGCTGGTCATGGTCGGCGCGGCCGTCGCCATCCTGATGGCCAAGCAGGCCTTCGGCGGCATCGGGGCCAACCCGCTCAACCCGGCCCTGGTGGGCTGGGCCGCGCTGTCCATCTCCTGGCCCGCGCACATGGACATCGACGCCTCCATGCTCCAGACCGAGATGGTCAACGCCGTGAGCCAGCTCAAGTACTTCGGGCTGGACGCGGCCAACCAGCTGAGCCTCGGCCAGCTCTTCGTGGGCGACCAGCTCTCCGGCCTGGGCTCGGCCCAGGTGGCGGCGCTGCTCGCGGGCGGGCTGTTCCTGCTCGCGCGCGGGCACATCCGGCCGCACATCCCGGCCTGCTTCCTGCTGGGCGTGGTGGTCACCGCGGCGATCTTCGCCTCCGTCGATTCCGCCACGTACGCCGGCCCCCTGTTCCACCTGCTGGCCGGATCCACGATCTTCGGCGCCTTCTTCCTGGCCACGGAATACGCCTCCTCCCCGGTCAACCGCACGGCCATGGTCCTCTACGGGCTCATCGGCGGCTCCATGGTGGTGATCATCCGCGTCTACGGCATCTACGCCGACGGGGTGCCCTTCGCCATCCTCCTCGTGAACCTGTTCACGCCGCTGTTCGACCTGATCAAGCCCAAGCCGTTCGGCGCGAAGTAAGGAGACAAGAGTCATGAAGGAAATCATCAAGATGATCGTGGTCCTCTCCCTGCTCTGCGGAGCGTCGGGACTGGGCCTGTCGTACCTGAAGATATCCACCGCGCCGCTCATCGAGCAGCAGGTCCTGACCTACGTGCAGGGCCCGGCGCTCAAGGGCGTGTTCAGCGACGCGGAAAACGACCCCATCGCCGACCGCAAGAAGTTCGCCAGCGACGGCAGCGAGGTCACGGTCTTCCCGGCCATCAAGGGCGGCAAGCTCGTGGGCGTGGCCCTGGAATCCTTCGCGGCCGGCTACGGCGGCGACATCGGCGTGATGGTCGGCATCGACACGGCCACCGGCAACTTGGCCGGCATCGGCATCACCACCCTCAAGGAGACCCCGGGACTGGGCATGCGGACCACCGAGCCCGCCTACACCAACCAGTTCAAGGGGCTGACTCCGGACCAGGCCAAGCTGGCCTCCTCCGGCGGCAAGATCGACGCCATCTCCGGCGCGACCATCTCCTCGGCGGCCACGGTCAACGCCGTGGCCCAGGCCGTGAAGACATACCAATCCCTCAAGGACAAGATCCTGGCGGCCTGGTAGGCCGGCGCATCTTTCAAGGAGTCATGACATGGCTGGAATCGTAAAGGAGTTCACCAAGGGCCTGTGGGCCGAGATCCCGCCGTTCCGGCTGGTGCTCGGCCTGTGTCCGACCCTGGCCGTGACCAAGACGGCCAGCGACGGATTCGGCATGGGCATGGCGGTCATCTTCGTGCTCGCCCTGTCCAACCTGATCATCTCCGCGGTGCGCAAGATCATTCCCAAGAAGGTCCGCATCGCCTGCTTCATCACCATCGCTGCCTCCCTGGTTGTCACGGTGGAGATGCTCATGCAGGCCTTCACCTACCCGCTCTACCAGAGCCTGGGCATCTTCGTTCCGCTCATCGTGGTCAACTGCGTCATCCTGGGCCGGGCCGAGGCCTTTGCGGCCAAGAACCCCGTGCACCTGGCCGTGGCCGACGGCCTGGGCATGGGCGTGGGCTTCACCATGTCGCTGACCTTTCTCGGCGCGGTGCGCGAGATCTTCGGCGCGGGCAGCCTCTTCGGCCACCACGTCATGTGGGCCGGGTTCGAGCCCTTCCAGTTCATGGTCGAGGCCCCGGGCGCCTTCGTGTGCCTGGGCGTGATCCTGGGGGCCATGAACTTCCTGACCGCCTGGCAGAATCGCCGCAAGAAGGCCGCGGGCCAGAACGCGTGCCTGGCCTGCGCGGCCTGCGCCCTGGCCCCGGCGGCCGAAGAACAGCAGTCCTAAGGGAGCGTGAGACATGGATTACTTCCTGATGTTCATATCCGCCATCTTCGTCAACAACATCCTGTTGGCGCAGTACCTGGGCAACTGCCCCTACCTGGGCTGTTCCAAGGAAAAGGGCGTGTCCATCGGCATGGGCTTCGCCGTGGTCTTCGTGGCCGTCATGGCCACGGCCTTCACCTTCATCATCCAGAAATACATCCTGGTGCCCTACGACCTGGGCTACCTGCAGACCATCGTCTTCATCCTGGTCATCGCGGGCCTGGTGCAGTTCGTGGAGATGTTCCTCAAGCGCATGGTCCCGCCCCTGTACAAGTCCCTGGGCATCTTCCTGCCGCTGATCACCACCAACTGCGCGGTGCTCGGCATCGCCATCCTGGTGCAGCGCAAGGAGTACGACTTCGCCACCGCGGTCTTCTACTCCTTCGCCGCGGGCATGGGCTTCATGCTCGCCCTGGTGCTCATGGCCGGCATCCGCGAACGCCTGGCCATCGCCCGGGTGCCCAAGGCCTTCGAGGGCACGGCCATCGGCCTGGTCATGGCCGGGCTCATGTCCCTGGCCTTCTTCGCCTTCAAGGGCATGATCGCGTAGAGGCGCGAAAGCGTAAGGACCGCGCCTGCGGGCGCTTGCGGGATAAACCAGCTACCTCATAGGGAAGCCCCATGGATATCTTGATGAATTCGGTTCTGGTGCTGTTCGGCCTGGGCCTCGTGACCTCGGTGGTCCTCTCCGTGGCCTCGGTGGTCCTGCGCGTGGAGGAGGACCCGCGCGTTGAGGCCGTGGCCGAGGCCCTGCCCGGCGCCAACTGCGGCGGCTGCGGCTTTGCCGGTTGCGACTCCTACGCCGCGGCCGTGGTCAACGACCCCAAGGTCGGCCCGGACAAGTGCGTGGCCTGCAACGCGGAGACCGCCGCGCAGATCGGCGTGCTCACGGGCAAGGCCGTGTGCGCGGGCGAGCCGCAGGTCTCCTTCCGCCGCTGTGTGAAGACCGAGGGCAAGGTCAAGAAGAAATTCGCGTACCAGGGCGTGACCAGTTGCGCGGCCGCGGCCCGGCTGCAGAACGGCCCGGACGCCTGCCGCTTCTCCTGCCTGGGCTTCGGCGACTGCATGCGCGCCTGTCCCTTCGACGCCATGTTCCTGCACGACGACCTGGTCTGGATCATCGCCGAAAAATGCACCTCCTGCGGCGTGTGCGTGCGCACCTGCCCCCACGACATCCTGGAGATCATCCCCCAGGCCGCGCGGGTGCAGGTCTACTGCTCCTCCCAGGACAAGGGCAAGGCCGTCAAGGACGTCTGCGAGGCCGGATGCATCGCCTGCGGCATGTGCGTGAAGAAGTGCCCGGCCGGGGCCGTCTCCGAACGCAACGGCCGCATCTACATCGACCACGCCAAGTGCATCGAATACGGCCCCTCCTGCGAGGAAGTCTGCGCCGAAAAGTGCCCGCGCTCCATCCTGCGCAGGATGCAGCTCGGCGCGCAGAAGGCCGAAGAGGCCGCCTAGGCCCAACGCCAGCCCACTCAAGGAAGCACGGAGCGAGAGCATGAACAAGAATACGAGCAGAAGAGCATTCCTCAAGGCCTGCGGCATGATGGGCGCGGGACTGGCCGCCGGGGCCGTGGTTCCGGCAGTTGTCCCGACCGCGGCCAGGGCCGCGCGTCTCGGCGCGGCCGGATACACCGTGGCGCACACCCGCGTGCAGATGGGCACCTTTGTGACAATCACGGCCATCGACCCGTCCATGGACCGCGCCGAGGAGGCCGTTTCCCGCGCCTTTGCCGAGATCGACCGCCTCACGGCCGTCTTCAACCGCTACGACGCCGCCACCCCGGTCTCGCATCTCAACAGGACCGGGGCGCTCACGGACGTGGCCCCGGAGATGGCCGAGGTCATGGCCCGCGCCGCGCGCATGTACTCCATCAGCGACGCCAACTTCGACGTCACCGTGGCCCCGGTGGTGGACCTCATGCAGGCCCGCTCCAACCCGGACGGGTCCCTGAACCTGTCCGGGGCCGAGATGAAGGAGGCCCTGGCCCTGGTGGACGGCGCGGCCGTGCGCGTGGCGCGCAACCGCATCTCCTTCGACCGCGCGGGCATGGCCGTGACCCTGGACGGCATCGCCAAGGGCTACATCGTGGACCGCGCCTCGGACGTGCTCGCCGCCTGCGGCGTGCGCCACTCCATGGTCAACGCGGGCGGCGACATCCGCCTGCGCGGCGGCCGCGCCGAGGGCACGCCCTGGGCCGTGGCCGTGGAGGACCCGGAAAAGCACGGGCACTACCCCGCGCGCATCCGCATCTTCGACGGCGCCATCGCCACCTCGGGCAACTACGAGGTCTTCTTCGACCGCCAGAAGATCCACCACCACGTGGTGGTCCCCGGCTCGGGCATCTGCCCGCGCAACGAGGTTTCCGTGTCCGTGACCGCCCCCACGGTGATGCAGGCCGACGCCTTGTCCACCACGACCATGGTCATGGGCGTGCGCGCGGGCGTCGGGTTCATCGACGCCCTGCCCGGGGCCGAATGCCTCGTGGTCACGCGCACCGGCGCCAACGTGGCCTCCCGCGGCTGGAACGCCTAGCCGCCTTCCCCATCGACGCGAAAAGGCCACCGCCTCTCGGCGGTGGCCTTTTTCATGTCGAATCCGGCCCGGTCGGGCCCGTTGGGCACTGTCGGGCCCAGCCCGGCTCCTGCGCCTACCAGACCTTGTCCAGCAGGACCAGCTCGCGGACCTCCTCCATGGGCACGGGGCGCGAGAAGTAGTAGCCCTGGCCGTACTCGCAGCCCAGCTCGCGCAGGGCGGCCATGTGCGCGGCCGTCTCCACGCCCTCGGCGATGACCTCCATGCCCAGGGTGTGCGCCAGGGAAATCACCGTGCGCACGATCTCGCGGTTGTCCTCCGAGGAGTCCATGCGGCCCACGAAGGCCCGGTCGATCTTGAGCAGGTCCACGGGGAAGCGCTGCAGGTAGGCCAGCGACGAATACCCGGTGCCGAAGTCGTCGATGGCCAGGCGAAGCTTCAGGCTCTTGAGCCGGTTGAGCTGCTCCACGGCCTGTTCCACGTCCTCCATGACCGCGCTCTCGGTGATCTCCAGCTTGAGGCGCTGCGGCGGCAGCCCGGTCGCGGACACGATCTCGGCCACGCGCTCGTAGAGCCGATCCTGGGCGAACTGCTTGCCCGAAAGGTTCACGGAAAGGAGCGGTCCGTTCTCGCCCGGGGCCAGGGCGACCATCTGCTCGCAGGCTTCGCGCAACACCCACTCGCCCAGAGGCAGGATGTAGCCGGTCTCCTCGGCCAGGGGGATGAAGGCGTCCGGCGGCACCAGGCCGCGCTCGGGGTGCTGCCAGCGCACCAGGGCCTCGAAGGCCCTGACCCGGCCCGTATCCAGGGCCACGATGGGCTGGTAGTGGAGCAGAAATTCCCGGCGCTCCAGGCCGCGGCGCATGTCCGAGGCCAGCCGCAGCGTGTCCACGGCCCGCACGCGCATGGCATGGTCGAAGACCTCGAAGCGCGAACGGCCGCGCGCCTTGGCCCGGTGCAGGGCGGCGTCGGCGTCGCGCAGCACCTGGTCGGCGCGCGCGTATTCGACACGCCCCGGCGCGATGCCGATGGAGGCGGTCACGTAGTAGTCCTGGCCTTGCAGGCGGAAGGGCCGACGCATGGCCGCGAGCATCCGCTTGGCCAGGGCCTGGGGCTCCTGGGACGAGGCCATGCCGGACAGGAGCACGGCGAACTCGTCGCCGCCGAGGCGCCCCACGGTGGTGCCCTGTTCGAGCATGGACGTGAGCCGCTCGGCCACGGAGCAGATGAGCTGGTCGCCGATCTCGTGGCCCAGGCTCTCGTTGATGATCGTGAAACGGTCCAGGTCCATGAGCAGCACGGCGTAGCCGCCCGTGGCCGCCGGACCGCCCTGCGCCGCGGCGTGCGCCGTCTCCACCTCCACGGCCACGCGGTCGCGGAACAGGGTGCGGTTGGGCAGCCCGGTGAGCGTATCGTAGTAGGCGTGGTAGAAGAGCTGTTCCTCGGTGCGCTTGAAGAGCACCAGACGGCCCAGGGTGTTGGCAACGGCGGCCAGGAAGGATTCCTCGCGCGCGTCCGGCGAGCGGCCGGGCTTGAGCCGGGCCATGAGCACGCCGTAGAGGGCCTCGCCGTGCACGATGGGCGCCCACACGGCGCGGGTGCCCGCGGGCACGTCCTGGACCGCGGGCGCGTCCACGGTGCACACGGTGCAGGTCATGACCCGCTGCATCTCCACGGGGCACTGGTCCTTGGGTATGAACGGCGCGGGCTGGATATGCTCGTCGGCCCCCCCCACGTAGGCCTCCAGGGTCAGCCCGTCCTTTCCACCCTCGCCGCCGCCCTCGCCGTCGCCCTCGGCGCGCAGGTACACGGCCCCGCAGTGCTCGAAGGGCATCCAGCGCAGGGCCAGGACCTGCTCCAGGGAGGCGCGCAGCAGTTCGCGCAGGGTCGCGCCCTCCAGGGAGACGCGCAGCAGGGAGTTGAGCACGCGCTGGACGTCGTTGTCGCGCTGGAGCTCGTCCTCGGCGCGCGACAGGCGCTGGGTGCGCTCGTTGATCATCGACTCCAGGCTGTCGGCGTAGAGCCGGATCTGGCGCTCCTGGATGCGGATGGTCAGGTGCGTGCGCACGCGGGCCACCAACTCGCGCGAGTCGAAGGGCTTGGACACGTAGTCCACGCCGCCGACCTCGAAGCCGCGCGACTTGGTTTCGGAATCCACCAGGGCGGAGAGGAAGATCACAGGGATGTCCGCCGTGGCCTCGTCCTCCTTGAGCCGCGCGCAGGTCTGCAGGCCGTCCAGGCCGGGCATCATGATGTCCAGGAGCACGAGGTCGGGGTGTTCGCGCCGGGCCACGTCGATGGCCTTGGCCCCGCTCTGGGCCATGAGCACGGCAAAACCCTCGGCCTCCAGGGTGGTGGCCAGAATGCGCTGATTGATGGGCTCGTCGTCGACGACCAGAATGGCGTTACCCTGGGCGGGCATGTCCTGGGGAAAAGTGTTCATGTACTGCTCGTTTGCGATATTTTGCGGGATATCCCCCGCACGTAGCAGGGTTCCCATGGCCGGGCCGCCGCGTCAAGGGTATTATTGCGCGGCCGTTGGATAATCCGGATCGCCCACGAAGCCCTCCCCGGGCCGCTCGATGCCCGTGAGCTCCACGGTGAAATGGCCGACCGCGACCTTGCTGCGCACCAGAAGCGGAATGCGCCGCGCGTCCGCCGTGACCCAGACGTCCAGGCTCGCGTCCTTGCTCTTCTTGAAGACCCCGCCCAGGTGCTTGAGGTCCGGACGCACCAGGTAGGCGTCGAAATCGCCCGCCGGCACGCGCACGCGCTCGCGGCGCACCACGTAGGCCTCTCCGAGCACGAACTTGCGGCCGTCCGTGACCGGGGCCAGCAGCCGCGCGCCCTCCTCCAGGTCCATGAAGCGGAAGCGGTAGAAGACCGAGAGCACGTCGAAGGTGCCGGGCAGGATGGTCACCGGCTCCTTGGGTTCGCCGCGGTTGGTGTAGCGCGCCTTGAGCGCGTCCCAGTCGAAATCGACCACGATGTCGCGCTCGTACCCGCCCTCGCGCTGGCGTTTTTTGAAGAGCAGGCTCCGGCCCACGGCCTCGTCCACAAAGGAATCCACGCGATCGCGCACCTTGAAGAAGATGTCCACGAAGGAGTTGGTGCGCGCGGTCATGACCAGGTGCTGGGCACGCTCGCCGCGCACCTCCACGGGCTCGCCCACCTCCAGCCGGGCGTAGCCCGCCGGGATGGACGCCCACTTGAGCACGAAGTGCAGCTTTTCCCCGGGCCCGAAGGGCACGCCGGGCGCCGCCTGGGCCGCAGCGTCCCCCGGGGCCTGGACCGGCGCAGGGGCCGCCAGCGCCGCCTGCGCGACGACCTGGGCACGCGCGGCGCCGCCCCAGGCCAGGAGCAGCAGCGCGGCCAGCGCCCAGGCCCAGGTCCGGACGCACCGCCACGACGCGCGGCCACGACCGCTCCACGGCGCGGCTTCCGCCGCGCCGAATCGCCCTCTTGCGCACCGCCCCCTTGCGGGCGAGACACTTCGTGACTTTTCGGTCATGCGCCTGTTCCTGTTCGGCATTCAAAACACCCTGCCACGGGCCCCGTCGCGGTCTTCCTCCGGCCCCTCCACGTCGCGGGGCGCCCTCCGGGCCCTTCCAACACCTCCCGCGGGCAGCGGCACCGTTTGCTGATTGTGCACTATTCTGCAGGCGGATGCACATGTTGCGTAACCCCGCGCCAACCGTGTCAAATTGGCCCATTCATCTTGCAAAATCGACGTATTTGCTCTATACGGATACGGTTTGCTTTGGAAGAGTTCGCTCTGACAACGCAGGCGCGAATCAGACCTTTCCGTGTGGCCTTGTGGGGCCTGACATGGGCTTTTCGGGGTCGCAACGGTTCGACGCATGCAAAACGGGAGGCATGAAGGTGAATTTCGGTAAATTTCTTACTACGTTGTTGGTCATCTCCGTGATGACCCTGTACTTCGCTCCGGCCGCATGCCTGGCGGCCGGCGAAGGCGACGGCCACGCGACGGCCACCATGGAGGCCGCAGATCATGCGGCCGGCGGCGAGCACGCCGCCGTTGCGGAACACGGTGGCGAGGGCGACCACGGCGGGGCCGGCAGCCTCCACCACAAATCCGAGGAGATGGGCAAGGAGCTCGGCGTGCTCTGGGTCATTCCCTTCATCTGCATGCTGCTCTCCATCGCCATCTGCCCGCTGGCCATGCCCCATTTCTGGCACCACCACTTCGGCAAGGTGGCGGCCTTCTGGGGGCTGGCCTTCCTGGTGCCCTTCGGGCTGAACTACGGCCTGCCCATGGTCATCTACAACGTCGCGCATACCTTGTTCCTCGAATACATCCCGTTCATCATCCTGCTCTTCGCGCTCTACACCGTGGCGGGCGGCGTGCGCCTCAAGGGCACGCTCGTGGGCAAGCCAATCGTCAACACACTGCTGCTGTTCCTAGGCACCCTGCTGGCGAGCTGGATGGGCACCACGGGCGCGGCCATGCTCTTCATCCGGCCGCTGCTCAAGGCCAACGCGCACCGCAAGTACCGCGTGCACACCGTGGTCTTCTTCATCTTCCTGGTGGCCAACATCGGCGGCTCCCTGACCCCGCTGGGCGACCCGCCGCTGTTCCTCGGCTTCCTCAAGGGCGTCAGCTTCTTCTGGACCACGCACGCCCTGATCCTGCCCATGCTCTTCGTGGGCACGATCCTGCTGGCCAGCTTCTTCGTCCTGGACACCATCCTCTACGCCAAGGAAGGCAAGCCGGTCTCGCCCACGACCAACTCCGGCGAAAAGATCTCGGTCGAGGGCAAGGTCAACTTCCTGTTCCTGGCCGGCATCATCGGCGGCGTGCTCATGAGCGGCATGTGGAAGCCGGGCACGGGCGTGGACGTCTACCACGTGCACGTGGAGACGCAGAACATCGCGCGCGACCTGCTCCTGCTGGTCATGGCCGGACTGTCCCTGAAGTTCACGGACCCGGCCTCGCGGCGCGCCAACGAGTTCACCTGGTTCCCCATCGTGGAGGTGGCCAAGCTCTTCTCGGGCATCTTCCTCTCCATGATCCCGGCCATCGCCATCCTGCGCGCGGGCATGCACGGCGCGCTCAAGGGCGTCATCTCCATGGTCTCCACCCCCTCGGGCGAGCCCATCAACTCCATGTACTTCTGGCTCACGGGCGCGCTCTCCAGCTTCCTGGACAACGCCCCCACCTACCTGGTGTTCTTCAACACCGCAGGCGGCGACGCGCACGTGCTCATGCACGAGTACGCCACGCTCATGGCCATCTCCTGCGGCGCGGTGTTCATGGGCGCCAACACCTACATCGGCAACGCGCCCAACTTCATGGTCCGCTCCATCGCCGAGTCGCAGGGCGTGAAGATGCCCAGCTTTTTCGGTTACATGGCTTGGTCCGTAGGCATCCTGGTCCCCTGCTTCATCCTCACGGATCTGGTCTTCTTCCTCTAGAAAGACCCGGCCGACGCACAACGAACCCCGGGGCCCGGCGGCTCCGGGGTTTTTTTTGTGGCCTGTGCGCGCCGGGCGGTCTATGCTGGCGCAATACAACAGGCAAGAACGATTCCCTTCATCCCCAACATGGAGCAACCATTGGCGAAAAAGCCCAACTATTCCTTCGAGAAACGGCAACGGGAACTGGCCAAGCAGAAAAAGAAACAGGAAAAGCTCCGCCGCAAGCGCGACAAGAACGAGGCCGAGGCGGACGTGAACGATCTCGGAGCGGACGCGGCCGGAACGGACGAAAGCCGCCCCTCCCAAGGCGGCCCGGACCAAAGCGGCACGGATACGGGCGAGCCCGACTAGTCCGCCCCGGGCGGGCGCGCCCGCGCAAGGGCTCGCACCCGCGAGCCGCGTCGGCAGGAAGCGGCCACTCGACACCCACGGCAGAACGGCGGGAGCGCCCGGCGCCTGCCTGCGCCGCTTCCGCCTGCGCCCGACGCGCCTGCAGCGCGTCGGGCGTGCGGCCGCCCAGGCCCGCCCACGGGCGGGCCGAGTGGGCCGCACCACTTTCCCCTTTACTTCGGCGCAAAAGTGCGTAGGTATTGTCCCGACTCAGCGTGATCGGACACAAGCCCCTTCCCGGCGGCCAACGCCGCCCGGCAGTTCCGCAAGGCCCCAGCGGCCGGACCTGCCCGTTGCTTCGTCCCGGAGCCCTTCCCTTGCACGCCGGACCGACCGGCGCCGCGGCCGTCTTTCACGCACGGCCCGCACGAGTTTCCCCCATCCTTGGAGCATTTTTTGACCTTCGAATCCTTTTCCTTTGACCGGCGCATCAGCGCCGGCATCCGTAACGTCGGCTTCACCACCCCCACTCCCATTCAGGCCCGGGCCATTCCGCCGGTGCTCGCCGGACGCGACGTCATGGGTCTGGCCCAGACCGGCACGGGCAAGACCGCGGCCTTCGCCCTGCCCATCCTGCAGCGCCTGCTGGACGCCGAAGCCGCGCCGCGCGGCCCGGTGCGCGTGCTCGTGCTCGCGCCCACGCGCGAGCTGGCCGTGCAGATCCACCAGACCTTCGTGGATCTGGGCCGCCAGACCGGCCTGCGCTCGGCCGCCGTGTTCGGCGGCGTGGGCCTGGGCCGCCAAAGCGCCGAGGCGGCCAAGGCCACGATCCTCACGGCCTGCCCCGGCCGTCTCCTGGACCTCGTGGCCCGCGGAGCGGTGAACCTGGGCCACGCCGACACCCTGGTGCTCGACGAGGCCGACCGCATGCTGGACATGGGCTTTCTGCCGGACATCCGCAAGATCCTCGCGCGGCTGCCGCGCGAGCGCCAGAACCTGATGTTCTCCGCGACCATGCCCCAGGAGATCCGCACCCTGTCCGAATCCATCCTGTGCGCCCCCGAGGTCGTGCAGGTGGGCCGCAGCGCGCCCGCGGCCCTGGTGCGCCAGAGCTTCTACCCCGTGGCCCAGCACCAGAAGCAGGGGCTGCTGGAGAGCCTGCTCCAGACCACGGACCACGACGCCGTGCTCGTGTTCACGCGCACCAAGCACCGCGCCAAGACCCTGGCGCACAAGCTCGCGGCGCGCGGCTGGGCCGCCACCTCGCTGCAGGGCAACCTGTCCCAGAACCGCCGCCAGGAGGCCCTGGACGGCTTCAAGCGCGGCGACTACCGCATCATGGTGGCCACGGACATCGCGGCGCGCGGCATCGACTGCGAGCGCGTCTCGCACGTCATCAACTTCGACATGCCCGACACGGTGGAGAACTACACCCACCGCATCGGCCGCACGGGCCGCGCCGAACGCACGGGCGAAGCCCTGACCCTGGTCACCGGCGAGGACCAGCCCCTGGTGCGCGCCATCGAGCGCACCCTGGGCGAACGCGTGGAGCGGCGCCGCCTGCAGGCCTTCGACTATGAGGCCGAGGCGCGCGGCGCGGCCGCGACGGACGACGATGCCCGCGCCCCGCGTTCCTGCCGGCCGGGCCAGACCGGACGCCCGGGACGCCCAGCCCGCCCCGCGCGCGAAAGCCGCGACGGCGGCCGGACGCGCGCCGCGGGCGGC
>JACCQO010000006.1 GCA_015709205.1 Desulfovibrionaceae bacterium | reverse complement strand
ACGGTGCCGATGTTCAGATGCGGCTTGCTGCGCTCGAATTTTGCCTTGCCCATGGCTGCTCTCCCTGCTCTAGGCTTTCTTCTTGATCAATTCGTCGGCGAGCCCGGCAGGGACCCGCTCGTAGTGATGGAACTGCATGGTGAACGTCGCGCGTCCCTGGGTCTTGGACCGCAGGTCCGTGGCGTAGCCGAACATCGTGGAAAGGGGCACATGGGCGTCGATGACCTGGGAGCCGGAGCGCACGTCCATGTTCTGGACCTTGCCGCGGCGGCCGTTCAGGTCGCCCATGACGTCGCCGAGGTATTCCTCGGGCGTGACCACTTCCACGGCCATGATCGGCTCCAGCATCTCGGGTGAAGCCTTGCGCATCGCCTCCTTGATGGCAATGGAACCGGCGATGTAGAAGGCCTGCTCGGAGGAGTCCACCTCGTGGTAGGAACCGAAGACCAGGTTGACCTTCACGTCCACCACCGGGAAGCCGCCGAGCACGCCGCTCTTCAGGGCGTCGCGCATGCCCTTGTCCACCGCGGGAATGTATTCGCGCGGAATGACGCCGCCGGTGATGGAGTTGACGAACTCGTACCCCTTCTCCGGGTTGGGCTCCACCTCGATGACCACGTGGCCGTACTGGCCGCGGCCGCCGGACTGCTTGGCGTACTTGTGGTCGACCTTGGAGGGCTGGGTGATCGTCTCGCGGTAGGCGACCTGCGGACGGCCCACGTTGGCGTTGACGCCGAACTCGCGGATGAGGCGGTCGACGATGATTTCCAGGTGCAGTTCGCCCATGCCGGCGATGAGCGTCTGGCCGGTCTCCTCGTCGCCGTGCACGCGGAAGGAGGGATCCTCCTTGGCCAGCTTAGCCAGGGCGTCGGTGAGCGAGTCGCGGTCGGCCTTGCTCTTGGGCTCGATGGCCACCTCGATGACCGGCTCGGGAATGTCCAGGGACTCCAGCACCACGGGGTGGGCGGGGTCGCACAGGGTCTGGCCGGTGGCGGTGTTCTTCAGGCCCACGGCGGCGACGATGTCGCCCGCGCCGGCCCACTTGATTTCCTCGCGCTTGTTGGCGTGCATCTTCAGCAGGCGGCCGATGCGCTCCTTCTTGCCGGTGGCCGAGTTGACCACGGTCATGCCGGACTCGACGTGGCCCGAGTAGATGCGCAGGAAGGTCAGGTGCCCGATGTAGGGGTCGCTGGCCAGCTTGAAGGCCAGGGCCGACAGGGGCTCGTCGTCGTCGCAATGGCACTCGACCTCGGCCTCGGTGTCGGGGTTGACGCCCTTCATGGGCGGCACCTCGTCCGGGGAAGGCAGGTAGTCCACGACCGCGTCGAGCACGGGCTGCACGCCCTTGTTGCGGAAGGCCGTGCCGCAGAGCACCGGGGTGATGTTCAGGGAGACCGTGGCCTTGCGGATGGCCGCGATGAGTTCCTCGGGCTCCAGCTCCTCGCCGCCGAGGTACTTCTCCAGCAGGGCCTCGTCCTCCTCGGCCACGGCTTCGAGCATCTCCAGACGCATGGCGTCGAACTGGTCCTTGAGGTCGGCGGGAACCTCTTCGACCACGTAGTTGGCGCCCATGGTCGAGTCGTCGAAGATCATGGCGTGGCCGCGGATGAGGTCGACCATGCCGCGGAAGCCGTCCTCGGCGCCGATGGGAATCTGCAGGGGGATGGGCTTGGCCTTCAGGCGCGTCTTGATCATCTCCACGCAACGGAAGAAGTCCGCGCCGATGCGGTCCATCTTGTTGACAAAACAGATGCGCGGCACGTGGTACCGGTCGGCCTGGCGCCACACGGTCTCGGACTGCGGCTCGACGCCGGCCACGGCGTCGAACACGGCCACGGCTCCGTCCAGCACGCGCAGGGCGCGCTCGACCTCGATGGTGAAGTCCACGTGACCGGGGGTGTCGATGATGTTGATGCGATGGTCGCGCCAATAGCAGGTCGTGGCCGCCGAGGTAATGGTGATGCCGCGTTCCTGCTCCTGCACCATCCAGTCCATGGTGGCCTGGCCGTCATGGACCTCGCCGATCTTGTGCGAGACACCCGTGTAGAACAGAATGCGCTCGGTCGTCGTGGTCTTGCCCGCATCGATGTGGGCCATGATCCCGATGTTGCGCTGCTGGGGAATGGGTACTTTCCGTGCCACTGCTGAAATCCTTCTCTACCAGCGATAATGGGCGAACGCCTTGTTGGCGTCGGCCATGCGATGGGTGTCTTCTCGTTTCTTCACTGCGCCGCCACGGTTGTTGTAGGCGTCCACGAGCTCGTTGGACAGGCGCAGGGACATGCCCTTTTCGCCGCGTTGGCGCGAATAGCCGATGAGCCACCGAATGGCCAGGGAGATCTGCCGATCCGGACGGACCTCCATGGGCACCTGATAGGTGGCGCCGCCCACACGGCGGGACTTGACTTCCATGTGCGGCTTCACATTGTCCAGGGCCTTCTCGAAGGCCTTCAAGGGATCCTCGCTGGTCTTGTCAGCCAGGCTCTCCAGGGACTTGTAGAAGATCTTTTCCGCAACACTGCGCTCGCCGTCCTTCATCAGTCGGTTGATGAACTTGGTCACCAGACGGCTGTGGTAGATCGGATCGGGCAGGATCTCTCTCTTGGGAATGGGTCCTTTACGCGGCATGATTTCTCTCCGTAAAAATCCTGTTACTTAGGCCGCTTGGCGCCGTACTTGGAACGGCCCTGACGGCGGTCGGCAACGCCCGCGGTATCGAGCGTGCCGCGGATGATGTGGTAGCGGACACCGGGAAGGTCCTTGACGCGGCCGCCCCGGATCATGACCACGGAGTGCTCCTGCAGATTGTGGCCCTCGCCCGGAATGTAGGCAGTGACCTCGATGCCGTTGGTCAGGCGCACGCGGGCGACCTTGCGAAGGGCCGAGTTCGGCTTCTTCGGGGTCGTCGTGTACACGCGGGTGCACACGCCGCGGCGTTGCGGGCAGGCCTGCAGGGCCGGAGTCTTTTTCCGCTTGATCTGCAGCTTGCGCTCTTTTCTCACGAGCTGGTTGATGGTCGGCATACGCCCTCCGTCATACACTATGATTAGGTTGCAAAGACGGACTGAACTATTCTAAGGCTTCCTGGATGTCAAGCTTTCGCCGGACATTTTTTCGAGCCTATAAAAATACTCGCCCGTCGTCTCTTTTCAAAGCTTTTTTTTCCTGAACAAACACGCCCCGTTCCGTTCTATCTCCCAGGCCCGATCCAAGATCGCAACGGCCCGGCAGATGCATGCCCAGGCAGCCACCCGGTTTCCGCTCCTGCGACCCATGAGGACCGAAGCACGAACCGCGTTCGCCCCGGGCAGGGGGAAAACACACGCGGGGGGGACCGCCGTACGGTCCTCCCCGCGTGCGCCACAGCCCATTACATTAATATAGGAGGGTTGCCAATCCCCCCTGCAGAGAAAGTCTAGATTTCCTATAACAAGCTGATAAGGAAGGGACTTTTAGACAGGCACGGAGCCGGGTTGCGACCCTTTCGGCGCGTGCCGACCGCGCCACGGCGTGAGGACCCCGAAATCCGGGCCATCGCACGTCAGCCGCGCCCCTGCCCGGAGGGGCCGGAACCGAGCGCCGCGACCTTGGCAGCGTAGTCCTCCAGCGCGGCGCGGAAGACCGTCTCGCGGATGCGCGCCACGGTCTCGGGAGTGTGCTTGGCCTGCAGCTTGAACATGTTGCCCAGGGCTCCGGCATCGCCCGGGCCGCCCGGGACCCCGGCCGCGCCCGTGCGCTTGCCGTGGCGCACCGCCGCGTGCCCCTGGAACACGGGAACGCGCCCGGCCAGGCACAGGCGCAGGTCGTGGTCCAGGTCGTCGTACTGCGACGGGGAAAAGCGCACGTCGAAGCCGCCGTTTTCCAGCAGGACCGAGGCCTTGAAGAGATGCACGCAGCCCGTGACCGAGGCGCAGGGCCGCAGGTGGCGGAATTGGCCCACGTCCAGGACCTGGGCGTGCAGCCCGCCCACACGGAAAAGCCGTTGCTCCGGGTCCGCGTCGTTCCGTAGGCCCTCCCGGGCCCCACCCCGCCCGGCTCCGGACCCGGGGCCGGGCGGGTCGAACAGGAAGAGGTCCGCGCTCTGGAACACGTGCGGCCGCGCGCCGTCCACCACGCGCGCGCCCCACGCCCCGGCCGCCGGATAGGCGCGCACGGCCGCGCCCAGGCGGCCCAGCCAGTCCGGCTCCACCAGGGCGTCGTCGTCCATGTACGCGGCCCAGTCCGCGGAGCGGACCTCCTTTAAGGAAAGCAGCCAGTTGCGCGCAGCGGGCGCACCCACGTTCACGGGCAGGCGCAGCACGGAAAGGCGCTCGCCGCAACGCGCGGCCCAGGCCGCGAGCACGTCGGGCGTGGCGTCCGTGGAGCCGTTGTCCAGCACGACCACGCGCGCGCCGTAAAGCTCGGCGGCAAAGACCGCCGCCAGGGCGCGGTCCAGGTCCTCGGCCTTGTTCCAGGTGTAGAAGAGCACGACGCCGCGTCCGGGCGGGGCGCAGAGAGCGCGGTCCGTGCCCCGGGCCAGGTCGTGCGCGGCCAGGGTCGCAGACACGTTCCAGGGCCGCGCGTTCAGCGCGGCGCGCAACGCGGCCAGGGCGGCGTCGCGGTCGCCGCACCGCCGCCCTGCCTCGGCCAGCCGCTCCAGGGTGGCGGGCAAGGGCAGGAAATCCAGGGATTGTTGCAAAAGGAACCGGGCGGCTTCCGGGTCGCCGGCCATGAGCATGGCCTCGCCCGCCAGCCGGTCCAACAGGGGGACCACGGCGGGCGCGGGATCCGCGCCCCGCGCCCCGCGCAGCGCCGCGAGCACGCGGTCGAACTCCCCCTGGTAGAGCCCGTGGGCCACGGTCTGGCGCAGCCAGAACAGGTTCCCCGGAGTCCGCGCCAGCTCCCGGTCCAGGCACCCGCGCACCGCGTCCGCGTCGCGCGTGGCGGCCAGGGCCGCGTACTCGCGCGCACCGGCGGGCGCGGCGGTCCCGGCCACGGCCGCCAGGACCGCGCGCAGGCCGTCCGTGCCCCGTTCCGACGCCCCGGCCAATTCGGGCGAAACCCGCGCGGCCCGCGCCGCGTCCAGGGGATCGGCCTCCCAGGCCGCCAGGGCCGCGTCCCGCGCCAGAACGGCGCAGGTCGCCGCCTCGGGATCAAGGCTGCCTGGGATATCGGGGGCTTCGGGGCTACCGGCCCCGGAGCGCGGCGCACTCTGGCGGGCGACCACCCGGGCGCGGTCGGCAATGGCCGTCAGATGCGCCGGGCCGCAGCAGCCCGCGAGCAGCAATTCGGCCAGGGTCCGGTCCTGGGTGGGAATGGGCAGTGCGCGCACGATCCGTCCTCGAATGAAGCGCCGACGTTCCTGAAGAATTCCAGCTGAATCGCAGCGGCCCCACGGCCGCGCTCCGACGTGGTCGGGCCACGCCGGGACCGGAGCGGGCAGGTGCGCGCGACTGCGCGGCTGCGGCCCGTTCGTCGCCGGGGCGATCCGCCGCCGGGAGAAAACGCCGCGCCGGGCCGCACGGGCGCGGCCATTGACAACGCACCGGTTCGACTTCACTATTCCACGACTGACGCGAGCCTAGCCCACAAGGCCGGTGTTCTTCAAGCCGCAAGCCGCACCGAAAGCCACCGGCCTGCCGCGCGCGCCATCGCCAATCCTTTTCCGCCGCGCCCGGCGCGGCTCCGGGAGCCCCATGCGCGCCGCCCTCGACCACGCCCCGCTCCGCCGCCTGCTCGCGGCCGTGCCCAACTGGAAGCTGGGCACCGAGGGCGCGACCAACCAGGGGCGGCTCATAAACGAAACGTTGCGCGCGGTGCGCGACGGCCGGGACGAACTGGCCGCGCCCGCGGCCTGCCTGCTCTACTGGGCCTGGCAGCAACGCCCCCTGGCCCGCGAGTTGCTGGACGGGCTGGCCGGGCCCCTGGGCGCGGTCCTGCCGCCCGAAACCGCGGCCCTGTGCGCGCACCTGCGCAGCACGCTGGCCGACGAGGGCCCGGCCGACGCCGACAGCACCGCCCCCGGCCCGCTCTCCCTGCTGGCGCAAGAATTCGGCGCGGCCCTGGATGCGGGAGACTTCGACGCGGCCCTGGCCCTGCTCGCGCCCCTGGAATGCGCACCCGGCGCGGTGTCCGGCGAGCCCACGGCCTCTCCGTCCCCCCTGGCCGCCCTGTGCGCGCGGCTGCGCGCGGAATGGGCCCTGCTGGCCCTGCCAGCGGACGAGGCCGAGCCCCTGGTCCTGGCCGCGCCTGCCGTGTTCGGCTGGTGGCGCGCGGCGGCCCTGGCGCGCCTGACCCTGGCGCGCGGCGACGCGGACCGGGCCGTGGCCCTGTATGCCGAACTCTGGCGCGCCGCGCCCTGGCACGTGAACCTGGCCCTGACCCTCTCCACCCTGCTGCGCGCGCAGGGGGAACCCGCTTCCGCCGCGCCGCACGACGCCGACGAGGTCTGCCTGCTGCTCTACACCTGGAACAAGGCCGGGCCCCTGGCCCGCGCCCTGGACCATCTGCGCGCCTCGCGCACGGGCGCGGCGCGGCTCGTGGTGCTGGACAACGGCTCCACGGACGACACCGCCGCCCTGCTCGCGGCCGAGCGCGAACGGCGCGGCCCCGCCATGCGCATCGAACGGCTGCCCGTGAACATCGGCGCGCCCGCGGCGCGCAATTGGCTGCTTTCGCTGGAGGAAGTGCGCCGCTGCCCGTGGCTGGCGTTTCTGGACGACGACATCCTGCTGCCGCCGGACTGGCTGGAAAGGCTGCTCGGCGCGGCGCGCGCGCACCCCGGGGCCGGGGCCGTGGGCTGCCGCGTGGTCGGCGACCGGCCGCCCGGCGCGCTGCAGGCCGCGGACTTCCACCTGCTCGCTCCCGGCACCCGCAGCCGCCCCCCCTTTGCGGACATGGCCGAGGGGCTGCCTGTGGCGGACACGGGCCTGGGCGCGCGCGAGACCTCCCTGTTCGCCTACGCCCGGCCGTGCCTGTCGGTCACGGGCTGCTGCCACCTGGTCGGCGCGGCGGCCCTGGAGCGCGCCGGGCGGTTCGACCTGCGCTTCGGCCCCAGCCAGTTCGACGACCTGGAACGCGACCTGCGCTCCGCCCTGGCAGGCATGCCCGCGTTCTACGAGGGCCGCCTGGCCGTGCCGCACATGCAGCATTCCAGCCTGCGCCAGGCCACGGACCCGGCCAGGGCCGGACACGTCCTGGGCAACAAGATCAAGCTGGAACACCTCTACGACGACGCGCAAAAGGCCGAACTGGCGCGCATCGACCACGAGGCCGCCCTGACCGATCTGGATGCGCGGCTGGCCGAACTCTACGCCCGCTTCGCCCCCGAAAGCGCCTAGCTTCCCGTCTCCCGCCCGTCTCGCCTGTTCCGCTTGGCCGTTCCGGCTCTTCCGTCAATCCGGCCCGCCTACCTCGCACGAACGCCGCTCCTGGCGGGGGTTGCGCGCCCCGGGGTCCAGGTGCGCGCCCGCGTCGTACACGCCCACGACGGCGGCGTCCGTCTCCATGCGCCGGGCGCGGCGCGCATAACGCAGGATGTTGCGGTAGTCGGATTCGTAGCGCCCCTCGGTGCCCCAGCCGCCGCAACGCGTCACGAGCAGCTCGCGCGCCACGCACAGGCACAGCGGGTCCACGTTCGCGGGCCGGATGGGGTCGGTTCCGTCGTCGCGCGGCAGAAAGGACACGTCAAAGGCGCGCGAGGTATCGATGCGCGCGACCACCAGATCGGCGTCCGGATGGGCCTCGTAGACGCGGAAAGCCTCCGGCGTCAGGGCGTTGTCGTCGTCCAGAAAGAGAAACCGCTCGCCTCGGGCGGCCTTGATCAGGGCCCGGCGCACGGCGTTGCCGTAGTTGCCGCCGTGCGGTAGGCCAAAGGCGCGCACGAAGCCGGGACCGCCCGGGGTCCCGGCCGCCCCCGGCGGCATGCCGTCGGGCAGCACGGGGCTCGTCCCGTCGAAGCCCACGAGCATCTCCACGGGAAAATCCCCCTCGTCGAAGGCCGCGAACGCGGCGACGGCCACCGAGGCGATGGCCAGGGCCAGGGCACGCGGCCGGTTGCCGCGCGTGGGCGTGATCACGGAATAGCGGATGAATTTCCCACTCATGCCAAATGGTTATGCCGAAGCCGAGGGGTTTGTCAACATGTCCCACCTCCCCCGCGCCGTGCGAATTCCCGCGCGCAAAAAACGCCCGCGCCGCAAAAGCGGCGCGGGCGCAGTCAGGCGTATCGGACAACGCGGCGAGGGATCGCACTACAGCGCGCAATCCGGCGGAGTGCTATTTGGCGGCCCACTCCTCCACGGCGGCCTCGTAGGCGGCCGCGTCCAGCCGGGGGGTCCCGTAGAACCCGGCCTCCCAGCGCTGCCGCCAGGCCTCGAACAGGGTCACGGCCGCAGCCACGGAAACGTTCAGCGACTGGATCATGCCCTGCATGGGGATGTAGATCTCGTCCGTGGCCAGCTCCTTGAGCTCGGGCTCCACGCCGTCGTGCTCGTTGCCCAGGATCACGGCCGTGGGCCGCGTGAAGTCGAAGTCCAGCACGGGCCGCGCCGTGGCGCTGAACCCCGTGGCCAGCACCTGGCAGCCCTCGGCCTTGAGCCCGTCGATCATGGCGCGCGCATCGTCGTGGCGCACGGTGCGCACCCACTTGCGCGCCGAGGCCGAGGACTTGCGCCCCAGGGCCGGAAAGGCCGTGGTCGTGTAGTGCAGGTGCACGGTGTGCACGCCGAAGGCGTCGCAGCTGCGGTAGATGGCCGAGACGTTGTGCGGGTCGTGGATGTTGGAGAGCACGAGGGTCAGGTCCGGCTGGCGGCGGGCGAGCACGGAGCGGATGCGGGCCAGCCGCTGGGGCGTGATGGTGCGGGGCATGGTGGTTTCCTTGTGGTGATCCGACGCTGCCGAGCGGATCCCGGCCCGTCGAGTCCCGGCCGGGCGGGCCTGCTCCGGACGCAGCCGGTCGTGGTCTGATACCAAAGACCGGCCGCGCGCGCCAGCCCCCGGCGGACGCGCCGCGCCGCGCTTTCCGCCCCAAGAACCAACCGGAACCGTTCACTATCCTTCAAAAATGCGCTACCATGGCCGCAGGGCGGCGCACAGGCGGTGGTGCGCAGGCCGCAGCGAACGGGTCGCAACGGCCGGATCGGCATGGCCGGACGAACGGACGTCGCGGCCCGCTCCGCGTCGCCCCGACCATCTCTCCGGGGGACCACTGTGGAAAAACAGCTTCTTCTGGCCCTGGGCAACGAGCCGGGCACGTCGGACACCCTGCGCTTCGTGGCCGCGTTCCTGGGGCCGCGTCCGGACCTGCGCCTCACGCTTTTCTTCGCCGCCTCGGGCGAGGCCGCGATCAGCGCCGCGCAGCTGGCCCAGGAAGGATTCACCGTGACCCAGCACGGCATCGAGCACGCCCAGCGGGAGCGCGCCCACGCCCTGCTCGCGCGCTCGCGCGAATGGCTCCTGGAGCAGGGCTTCGCGCCCGAACAGGTCGAGGCCAAGCTGGTCACCTCGCACGCGGACGTGACCCGCGACATCATCCGTGAGGCGCAGCGCGGGCTCTACGACGCCGTGGTCATGGGCAGCCGGCGCGCCTCGGTCTGGACCGAGGCGATCATGACCGACAGCGTGAGCCGCCGCATGCTCTGGCAGGAGGTGGACTTTCCCATCTGGATCTGCCGCCGTCCCCTGCCCGACGCGGGCCGCCACGTGCTCCTGTGCGCCGACGGCTCGCCCCAGTCCCTGCGCATGGCCGACCACATCGGCTTTCTTCTGGCCGACGCGCCCGGGCACACGGTGACCGTCCTGCACGTGGCCACGTCCGACTCCGAGGAGGAGACGAAAAACATCCGCCGGATCATGGAGGCCACGCGCGCGGCGCTGCTGGAAAACGGCATGGCGCGCGAGCGCGTGCGCGAAAAGGTGCTCTCGGCGCGGCGCATCTCCGGGGCCATCGAGCGCGAGCTGGAGACCGGGCACTACGCCGTGGTCGCCGTGGGCCGCGCCTCGGGCCCGCCCGATGCGCTGCAGAAGCTCTTCCCCGCCTCCCTGAGCGGCGTGCTCCTGCGCACCCTGGACAACTTCTCCATGTGGGTCTGCAAGTAGGGCCGCGCGCGCATCGCGGCCGGACCGGACCGACCGGTGTTACCGCGCGCGGAATCGTTTGCGTTTTCCGGACCGAGTCCGTACAAACGGACGGACATCGCATCCCAGACCCGACGCCGCGTGCGACGCGGCCGACCGGAGCGTTTCATGTTTGACGAACCCTTCAGCCACGGCGATTCCTACCTGCACCGCGCCGACCCGCGCATGAAGCTGGTGGTGGCCGCGGTCTTCTCCGTGGTCGTGGCCGTGCTGACCTCGCCCGCGGCGGCCGCCGCCGCGCTCGCGCCCGCCGCGTTCTGGGCGCTGCAGGCGCGGCTGCCGCTCGCCCCCGTGCTGGGGCGCCTGGCCGCCATCAACGGGTTCATCGTCTTCATCTGGGCCGTGGTGCCCGCCACCTACGGCGGCGCGCCCGCCTTCTCCCTGGGGCCCGTGGACTTCTCCGCCGCCGGGCTACGCGTGGCCCTGGCCATCACGCTCAAATGCAACGCCATCGGCCTGGCCTTCATCGCCCTGGTCACGACCACGCCGCTGCCCGCCCTGGGCGCGGCCCTGCGGTCCCTGGGCGTGCCCGCGACCCTGTGCCAGCTCCTGCTCTTCACCTACCGCTACGTGCACGTGCTGCGCCAGGAGTTCTCGCGCCTGTCCACGGCCGCGCGCATCCGCGGCTTCGCCCCGGCCACGAACCTGCACACCTACCGCACCTATGCGCACATGACGGCCATGCTCCTGGTGCGCAGCCTGGACCGCGCCGAGCGCGTGCAGCGCGCCATGGTCCTGCGCGGGTTCGACGGCGCGTTCCGCTCCCTGGACGAATACGCCCTGCGCCGGGCCGATGCGGCCTACGGCGCGCTCATGCTCGCCGCGACCCTGGCCCTCGCGGCCTGGAACATCCTGCAGGCGACACCATGACCACACCGCTCTTCGAACTGCGTTCCGTGACCTGCCGCTACCCCGCGCATCCCGGGGCCGCGCCGCGCACCGTGCTCGACGGCCTGGACTTCGCCTTTGCCCCGCAGATGCGCGCCGGGCTCATCGGGCCCAACGGCTGCGGCAAGACCACGCTCTTCAACGTGATCATGGGCCTGACGCGCCCGGACCACGGCGAGATGCGCTTCAAGGGCGCGCCCGTGGCCACGGCCGAGGATCTCAGGAACCTGCGCCGCGGCCTGGGGCTGCTCTTCCAGAACAGCGACGACCAGCTCTTCAACCCCACGGTGCTCGAGGACGTGGCCTTCGGACCGCTGAACCTGGGCCTGACCCCGCGCCAGGCCCGCGAGCGCGCCGCCGAAACCCTTGACCTGCTCGGCCTCTCCGGCTTCGAGGAGCGCATCACCCACAAGCTCTCGGGCGGCGAGAAGAAGCTCGTGGCCCTGGCCACGATCCTGGCCATGCGGCCCGAGGCCCTGCTCCTGGACGAGCCGACCAACGACCTGGATCCGGCCACGCGCGGGCGGCTCATCGGCATCCTCGGCAACCTGGACGTGGCCCTGTTCGTCATCTCCCACGACCTGGACTTCCTGTCCCAGACCACCTCGGGCACCTTCAGCATGAAGAACGGGCGCATCGAAAACCGGACCATGGCCGTGCACACCCACGCCCACGTGCACGCCCACGGCGACATGCCCCACGTGCACGGCAACGGCGTGCACCCCACCGGCGACCACGCCGAAGGCGTGCCCCACGAGCACGCCCATGCCCATGCGCACGACGGCGAACACGCGCACGCCCCGGCGGCCGATTCCGCAAACGAACCGGAACCACGCTAGCCGCCGCGCGGCGCGGGCCCCGCGCCCGCAACACAGACAACGAAAAAGAAAGGAAGACGGTTCAGGCCGCGTCGCGGCCCGGTTCGCCGGGCGCGCCGTTGCGCGCCCCGGCCTCACGTGCTGCCCGCGCCGTCTCGTCCACGCCGAACATGGCGGTGAGCGTCTTGCGCTGCTTGGAGCCGAGCTTGACGTATTCGCAGCCGACCACCGCGTCCGTGACACGGCGCACCACGGCCTCCAGCTTCTTCAGCTTGGGGTCGCCCATGGCGATGAGGTCGAAACGCAGTTGTTCGCCCACGGTGAAGGTCGAGCTCATGGGCTTGAAGCCGACGCCGGTGACCGAGGCGTCCACCACGGAGAAGAGGTCCTTGTGCTTGGCGATGCGCAGGGAGAGGTCGGCCATGGGCAGCCGCGCGGCACCACGCGTGTTCGGCCCGGCCTTGACGCCCTTGAGGTCGCCAAGGATCTGCATGGTGCCCGCGTCCCCGTCGGCCTTGCCGTAAAAGTCCTGGCCCGTGATGTCCAGGAAGGTCTCGGCGGCCAGGGGGAACTCGCCCTCCATGCCGAGCACGTCGCGCAGGAACTCCTCGGCCTTCTCGCGCTCGCCCATGTCCAGGTAGGTGCGCGAGAGCCCGGCCACGACCTCGTCGTCCTTGGGGGAGTGGCTGAAGGCGCGCTCGTAGGCCCGCGCGGCGCGGTCCAGCCGCCCGTCCTCGCGCAGCCGCGCGGCCGCGGTCTTGAAGGGGTCCGGGGCCTTGGGCGCGACGTTCATGACCGCATCGTAGAGCTCCTCGGCCTCGTCGTCGCGCTCCAGATAGACGCAGGTTTCGGCGGCCTTGTGCAGGAAGCGGCCCGCGCCCTCGTCGTCGCCCTGCTCGCTGGAGGCCTTGGCCGCGCCGCGGTAGGCCTCGGGAAAGAGCTCGTAGGTCTGCACGGCCCTGGTGAAGGCGGCCATGGCCTCGTCGTAGCGCTCCTGCTTGAGCATGCCGTAGCCCTTGAGGAAATGGGCCTTGGCCTGGTCTTTTGCGAAAGCGGGGGCGGAAGCCGGAGCCTGCCGCGAGGCCGAATTCAGGGCCGCGTCCAGAGCCTCGGCCAGGCCGCGCGCCTCGTAGGGCGAGCGCACGTAGGCGGCCACGCCGCCCGAAAGCAGCTTGTCCAGGGAGGCGGGCGTCCTTTCGCCGAAGACCGCGACCAAGGGCACGGCCAGCGCCGCGGGCTGCTTGCGCCGCGCGCGCAGGAGGGTGAAATCCCCGGCCGCGAGAAGGGCCCAGCTGACGAAGGCGACGTGCACGCGGCCCGAGAGAAGCCCCTTCCACGCGCCCTTGACCGTGCCCGTGGAGGCCACGCCGCGCGCGCCGGAACGCTTCAGCAGCAGGGTCAGGGACTCGCGGACCTTCTCGTTTTCGTGGGCCAGCAGGACAATGGTTGGGGGACGATCGACCACGTTCTCGCACTCCGAAACGTTGCTTCAGGGCTTCCGATACCTTGTTGCGGATACCGCCGGGCGCGTGGGCGTGTCAATACGCGCCCGCCGCAGCATGCCCCCAACCGGTTGACACCAGAAAGGATACGGGGCAAGCCATACGGGAGCCGCAGCCGCAAGGGCCGCCTCGTCCACCCCAACCACCGAGCGCCATGGCACGCAATTTCCTCTCCTCCGAATCGCGTTGGCTGGGCTTTCTTCTGGCCGCCGCCGGGACCGTGTTCTGCATCGTCGCCGGGCAGGGCGGCGCGGACGCCCTGTGCGTCACCGACGGCTGCGAACTCTTCAAGGGCTTCGAGCTCCTCGGGGTCTCCCTCTGGTGGTGGGGCGCGGCGAATTTCGGCCTGCTGGCCCTGACCCTGCTCTTCGGCTGGACGCCCCTGGCCTACGGCCTGGCCTGCCTGCTGCTCACCGGCGACCTCGCCTTCCTGGGCATCATGTCCGTGTCGGTCTCGTGCGTGAACTGCCTCATCGTGGCCGCGCTCATGGCCTGCATCGTGCTCGTGCTGGCCTCGGGCCGAAGCCGCTTTCCGGGCGGAGCCCGGTTCCTGCTGCTGGTCTGGCTGTTCCTCTTCTCGCCGAGCCTGTTCGCCGTGGCCCAGGAGGCCGCCGGGCCCTGGGCCATCCACGGCACGGCCGACGCGCCCCTGAAGGTCTTCTTCTCCCCGAGTTGCCCGGCCTGCAAGGAAACGGTCTTCGAGATCCTGGAAAACCGCTCCGACCAGGCCGCCCTGTTCCCCGTGGCCGAGGGCGCCGGGGACTACGACCGCATCCAGGCCCTGTACTGCGACCTGCAGGACGGCCAGGACATGCGCCGGGCCTTCAAGGCCTGCCTGGCCGAGGATGCCGACCACGCCGAACACGACGGGCTCTGGGACCGGCTGCTGCTGCACATCCGCCTGTTCCGCAACCGCGTGGCCCTGACGCGCATGGGCGCGTCCAAGATCCCCCTGCTGATCGTCAACGGCCGCCCCTCGGGCGGGCTGGGCGGCGGCGCGGCGGCCGTCTCGCCGGGCGGCTCCGCCTCGAAAAGGAGTTCGAACGGTTCCGGCGACCTGGACTTCCTCAAGGGCAAGGAAACCTTCAAGGGCTGCTCGGAAAACGACCCCAACCCGGCCTGCGAATAGCCCCGACATCGGCCCGCACCACAAACGCCCCGTCAGGGGCGTTTTTTCGCCGCCGCGGCCCCGGACGGCCGCCCTCCCCCACGCTCAGCGCACCGAGCGCACGAAGCGCCAGGCGCACACGCGCCGCTCCAGCAGATTGGCGGCCTCGTAGAGCAGCACGCCCAGCAGGCTCATGCCGAAGATGCCCGTGAACATGGACAGGTAGTCCATGCGGCCCCAGGCATCCATGATCAGGTAGCCCAGGCCGTGCTGCGTGGCAAAGGACTCCACCAGGAAGAGCACGGCCACGGACACGCCCGAGTTGAGCCGCAGGGCCGTGAAGCCGTGCGGCAGGGCCGCGGGCACGTGCACCTCCCAGGCCACGCGCCACGGCCCGGCGCCCAGGGAGCGCACCGAGTCCACGTACTTGGGGTGCACGCCGCGCACGCCGTCGCGCGTGGTCACGAGCACCTGGTAGCCGAGGATCAGGCTGATGATCGCGATCTTGGGCGCGTCGCCCAGGCCCAGCAGCAGGAAGGCCACGGGCAGGAGCACGATCTTGGGCACCGGATAGGTGAGGAAGACCAGGGGGGAAAGCACGGCGTCCACACGGCGCGAGGCGCCCATGAGCACGCCCAGGGGAAAGCCCGCGCACCAGGCCACGGCCATGGCGCTGACCGCGCGCACCGTGCTGGCCGCGAAATCGACCCAGAAGGCGGCCGTGCCCAGGGCGCGGCCAAAGGCCGACACCGCGTCCAGCGGCGGCGGCAGCACGACAGAGGAGACCTGCAGGGAGACCAGCTCCCAGGCCAGCCCGAGCACGAGCACGGTAAGCAGATAGGCGAGCTTGCGCGATCTCACGGCCGCCCTCCGTTTGGGGCCCCTGGACCGTCCGGACCGTCCTGCGCGGCGTTCGGGCCCGTCGGAGCGCCGGGGGTCGCCGTCCCGCCCTCGCCCTCCCCCTCGCTGGGGCCGGGGCCGCCCCGCCACCAGGCGTCCATGGCCGCGCGCACCTCGCGCACGCGCTCGTAGAACTCCGGCGCGCCGCGGTAGCCGGGCGCGCCGCAGCCGGGGTTGTCGAACCGGGCCACGATGGTCGCCGGGGAACCGGCCATGACCAGGATGCGCCGCCCCAGAAAGGCGGCCTCCTCCACGCTGTGCGTGACCAGCAGAAAGGGCACGCCCGCCGTCCGCCAGGTCGCCAGCAGGGTTTCCTGGAGCCGTTCGCGGGTGATGGCGTCCAGCGAGGAAAAAGGCTCGTCCATGAGCAGGAGCTTGGGCCGCAGGGCGTAGGCCCGGGCGATGGCCACGCGCTGCTGCTCTCCGCCGCTCAGCCGCGCCGGATAGTCGGCCTCGCGCCCGGCCAGGCCCATGTCGGCCAGGATGCGCGCGGCTTCCGCGTTGCGCTCCGCCCGGCCCACGCCGCGAATCTTCAGCCCCAGGGCCACGTTCTCCAGCACGGTCTTCCAGGGCAGCAGGCCGTAGTCCTGGAGGATGATGGCCATCTCTCCGCCCGAACCGGGGCCGGAACCAGGACCGGGCCCGCGCACGGGCTCGCCGTCCAGGAGCACCTGCCCGGCGTCGGGCCGGGCCAGGCCGCACAGGGCGTAGAGCAAAGTGGTCTTGCCGCAGCCCGAGGGACCGACCACGGCCAGGGTCTGGTCGCGCGAGAGGCGGAAATCGACGTCCCGGAGCACCTGCCGCGCGGGGACGCAGCCGCAGGCGCTGGGCGCGCCGGGCGGGGCGTACCATTTCTCCAGTCCACGGACCTCCAGCACCACGGCCTCCCGGTCAGCGCGCCACCAGCGCGCCATAGGGCAACGGCTTCCTGAGCAGGCCGCGCGCCAGCATCCAGTCCTGCACCGGGGCCACGTCCGCCTCGCCGGGCACGGCCGACAGGGGGTAGCGGTACACCGGGAAGTCGGCGGCCAGGTCCGGCGGCACGCGGCAGGCCGCGACCATCAGTTCGCGCTGCCCGTCGGGGTCCGCCGCGATGCGCCGCACCGCGTCGTCGTAGGCCGCGACAAAGGCGGCCACGTCGTCGCGCACGGACTCGTGCAGGCAGAGCACGGTGAGGACCATGCCCAGTTTCTCGTCCGTGGTCACGGGCCGCGCCCCCCTGGCGCGCGCCAGGCTGGCCAGGGGCTCGGGCAGCAGTGCGACGTCGAGCTGGCCCGTGAGCAGCATCTGCAGCCGGATGGGAATCTTGCGGACCTCCGTGGGCTCGAAGCGCAGCTCGGCCGCCGGACCGGCGGCGGCCATGCGGCCCAGGAGGTATTCCATGATCGAGTTCTTGGAGATGCCCGTGCGCAGGGGCCTGTCCGGAACGTCGGCCGCGGCCCCGCCCTGCCCCGCGGGCGCGCGCAGCAGGCCGAACATGGGCTGGCCGGGTTCGGAACGGTAGGACACCGCGACCATGCGCATGGGCACGCCCGCCTGGATGAGCAGGAAGGTGGCGATCATGTCGCCGAAATAGCCGTCCAGGCGGCCGCTCTGCATGGCCGTGTCGCGCTCCATGGCGCTGGCGAAGGGCACCAGCTCCACGTCCAGCCCGTGCGCGGCAAAGAGCCCGTCGCGCGCGGCCACCTGCAGCGGCAGGGTGTCCAGCACCGGGAGGATGCCCATGCGCAGGGTGCGCGCCGCGGCCGGAGACACGGGCAGCGCCAGCGCCAGGGCCAAGGCCAGAGCCAGGACCGGGGCTGCGGCCGCACGCCGGACACGGCCCCACGAAACGTCGAAACAGGGAGCGAAAAACGAACGGGCGGCACAGGCCGCCCGCTGCGTGAACAACTGCATGGACCTCTCCGAAGGCCGCGCGCGGCGCGGACTTACGACCCCCGCAGGGCGTCGATGGGATTGAGCCGGGAGGCCTGGCGCGCCGGGTAGTAGCCGAAGAACAGGCCCACGCCCGCGGACACGCCCACCCCGAGCACGATGGCGGAATAGGAGACCATGAACTGCCAGTCCGAAAACCGGGAGATGATGTAGGAGGCCCCCACGCCCAGGCCGATGCCCAGCAACCCGCCCACCAGGCACAGCGTCAGGGACTCGATGATGAACTGGCCCTGGATGTCGCCCTGGCGCGCACCCAGGGCGCGGCGGATGCCGATCTCCTTCTTGCGCTCGGCCACGGACACGAGCATTACGTTCATCACGCCCACGCCGCCAACGATCAGCGAAATGGAGCCGATGGCCCCGAGCAGCAGGGTGAAGAGCTGCATCTGCTTCTGCATCTGGGCGATGATCTCCTCGGCGCTGCGCACGCGCACGGAAAGCTTGGGATTCTTCATGCGCACGTAGTTGGTGATCTGCCGCGTGGCCAGCATGTGGTCGCCGCTGGGCGTCATGCGCGCGATGGCCGACTGCACGGTCTTCTTGCCCGTCAGGCGCGTGAGCGTGGAAAAGGGAATCAGGATGCCCTCGTTGGTCTCGTAGGGCCGCATGGTGCCCATGTTGACCTTGTCGATGACCCCGACCACGGTGAAGAGCTTATCCTTGAAATAGAGCTGCGCGCCGACGAGCTCGGTCACGCCGTAGGAGCGCAACAACCCTTCGACCTTTTCGCCGATCACGCAGAAATACTCGTTCTTGTCCAGGTCCGTGAGGTAACGGCCCTGCTTGAGGTGGAGCTTGTTCAGGTCCGGAAAGGTGGGGGTGATGCCCAGGGCCGGGATGCTCTCCTTCTTGCCCTCGTGCTTCATGGTGCCGTACTCCGAGGTGTACGGGGCCACGGTGGCGACCTGGGAGCAGTAGGTGGGGATGTCGTTGACGAGCTCCAGGGTCAGCTCGGCGCTGGTCGTGCGCATGCCGAAGCCCGAATCCCCGCCCTGGTATTCCTTGCGCAGGGAGAGGATGTCCGTGCCCATGTCCATGAACTGGCGCAGGGCCTCCTCCTGCACGATGGTGCCGATGGAGACCATCGCGATGACCGAGCCGATGCCGATGACGATGCCGAGCAGGGCCAGGATGGTGCGCTGCTTGGATCCGTAGAGGCTGGTCACGGCCTCCTTGAAATTCGCTCCGATCTGCATGGCTCAGGCTTCCTGCACCACGCCGTCCTTCATGCGGACCACGCGGTTGCACTGTTTGGCGATGCCCGGGTCGTGGGTGATGAGCATCACGGTCACGCCCTCTTCCTTGTTGAGCTGGATGAAGAGATTCATGATCTCCTGGCCCACCTGGGTGTCCAACGCGCCGGTGGGCTCGTCGCCCATGATGATCGAGGGCCGGCCCACGAAGGCGCGGGCGATGGCCACGCGCTGCTGCTGGCCGCCGGAAAGCTCCGTGGGCTTGTGGTGAGCGCGGTCGGCCATGCCGACCTTGTCCAGCAGCTCCATGGCCCGCTCGCGCCGCTCCTGGGTGGACACGCCGCGATAGACCAGGGGCAACCCCACGTTGTCCAGGGCCGTGAGGCGCTGGAGCAGGTTGAACTGCTGAAAGACGAAGCCGATCTGGCGGTTGCGGTAGTCGGAAAGCTCGGCGTCGGTGAGCTTGGTCACGTCGCGGCCTTCGAGCAGGTACTGCCCCGAGGTGGGCGCGTCCAGCAGGCCGATGATGTTCATGAGCGTGGACTTGCCCCCGCCGGACGTGCCCATGATGGACAAAAGCTCGCCCTTGTCCACGTCCAGGTTCACGCCCTTGAGGATCTCCACGTCCACCTCCCCCACCTTGAAGGAGCGGCGTATGTCGCGAATGCTGATGAGCACGTCGCCTCCTACTGGATGGGCATGGGGGGGCCGCCCGGAGCGCCGCCGGACATGGGCATGCCGACCATGCCCCCGCCCGGACCGAGCACGACCTTCTGCCCGGCCCCCACGCCGCCGAGAATCTCCACGGAGTCGATGGTCGTCATGCCGGTCTTGACCGTGACCTCCTCGGTGACGCCCGGGGCCGTCTCCACGACCACGTAGTGGCGGCCCATGTCCGAGCGCACGGCCGAGATGGGCACCATCAGGGCCTTGGGGTTCTCGTAGACCACGACCTGCAGGTTGGCGGTCATGCCCAGGCGGATCATGCGCTGGTGCTCGGGCGTGAGCTTGTCGATGACCACGCGCACGTCGAACATGGGCACCCCGCTCTGCTGGCCCTTGGAGGCCTGGGAGGAGATGAAGCTGACTCGGCCGGTGAGCTCCATGGACGGGAAGGCGTCGCCGGACACGGTGACCTTCTGGCCGTACATGATCCGGCTGATGTCCACCTCGTCGACCTCGGCCTTGACCGCGAGGCCCTCGAGGTCGCCCACGGCCAGGAGGATGTCGTCCTTGTTGAAGGATACGCCGCGCTCCACGATCTTGGCCTTGTCGTTGCCCTGGTCCTGGGGCTTGACAACGATGCCCGAAACCGGGGCGTAGACCTCGAAGCGCTGCATCTCCTCCTTGAGCGTCTCGAACTGGGTGCGCGCGTTGGCCAGCTTGAGCCGGGCGATGTTCACGTTCTCCGCATTGCCCTTGACCTGGGTGGAGTTGAGGTCGTCCTGGGAGGAGTGGAACTCCATCTTGGCGCTCTGCAGCGACTCCTGGGCGCTCTCCAGCTCGGTCTGGGGCACGATGCCCTTGTCGTAGAGCAACTGGGTCTCGTCCAGCTTGCGCGCCGCGGTGTCCAGGCGGGCCTTGGCGCTGGCCAGGGTGCGCTTGGCGCGGGCCACCTCGCTGCCCTGGGACCAGTTGACCTTGTCCTCGTACTCCTGGCGCGCGGTGATGTAGGCGGATTCGGCGTCGCGCAGCTTGACCTCGATCTCCGAGGTGTCCATGCGCAACAACAGGTCGCCCTTCTTCACGGCGTCGCCGTACTCGAACATCTTTTCCCGAATCTTGCCCGAGAAGGGGCTGACCACATTGACTTCCTTGATGGGCTCCAGGTTGCCGACCAGGGAGATGGAGTTGGTGACGGGCTGCTCGACCACGGGAACCGTGGGCAGGGTCTTCTGGTCCGAGGAGGACGAGGAGGTCATGGCCCCCAGGCGCGAGACGATGGAGGTGTTGGCCCAGGCCCAGAAGCCGATGCCCAAAAAAAGCACGAGCACGAAGAGCGTGGCCGCCATGCGGATGACCTGGACCTTCTTGAGCGCGGCCTTGAGGTCGCGGTTGGTCTCCTCCATCTTCAGCGAGGCGTCGCGGATCTTGCGGTGCAGTTCCTGTTCCTGCTCCTGCATGAGCTTGGTGGCGGTGATGTCGTGAAAGACCACGATGACGCCCTGGCTTTCGCCGCCCTGCCCGGCCTCGCCGTCCGCCCCGGACCCGGCTCCCTCGCCCGTGAGATAGGAGGAGACCACGGAAAGCGACTTGGCCTCGCCGTCGGGCCGCTGGAAGGCGACCTCGGCCGTCTCGCCCACGCCGGACTTGTAGATGGCGTCGAGCACGGTCTGGTTGAAGTCGTCGTTGCCCTCGAGCTCCATCATGAAGACTTCGGCGAAGCGGCGCCCCAGCACCTGGTCGGCCGTCAGCCCCAGCACCTCGCTGGCCGCGGGATTGAACATGATGATCTGGCCGCTGAAGTCCAGGGCCATGACCCCGTCGGTCATGTTGTCGAGGATGCCCTTGTAGAAGGCGGTCCCGTCGAGCATGTGGTCTCCCAGTGGTTGAGCCCCCGGCGGGCGGGGGCTATTCGACGTCCTCGCGGCCTATCTTGTAGCGGTCGTACACGGTCTCGCCCATGTATTCCCTGGAAAGCCGCTCCACGTCGTCCTTGTATTCGATGGACCAGGTGTCCAGCAGGGTTCCGAGGATCTGGTCCAGGGAATAGAGCGAATTGAGATAGGTGATGATGGCGCTGACTTCGGAGTTCTGCGCGTCGCGCAGGCTTTGTTCGTAGGACAGGAGCTGGAAGTTGGTGGTGCGCCCGGTCTTGAGCTTGACGTTCTCGATCTCGAGCTGCCGCTGGGCCAGCTCGGTGCGCCGTTTGGCCAGGCCGACCTGCTTGAGGTTGGAGTTCACGTTGCGCACCGCGTTCTGCACGGTCGTGCTCATGGAGACCTCGGCGTCCGTGAGCGACAGATGGCTCTGCTTGAGCCCCACGCGCGCGGCCACGAGCTGGCGCTTCTTGGTGAAATAGCGGTCGCCGTAGACCTCGAAGGGCAGGGTGAAGGCCACCTCGCCGTACATCTCGTTCTGGCGGTAGTCCGTGTTCGAGGCCCGGCCGTTGTACTGCTCGGTGTAGCGGCCCGTAAGGTCCAGGGACCACTTCTGCGCGTCCTCGGCCTCGAGCATGGTCAATTCGGCACGGCGCACGTTGTCACGGGCCGTGATGAAGGCCGTGTAGTTCCTGCGCGCCAGCTCCATGCAGCGGGAGAGCACCGGGGTCTCCTCCTGCAGGGTGACCTCCTCCACGGGAGCGACCCGCGTGGACTTGTCCAGATCCAGAAAATCCAGAAGCGCCAGCCGGTTCTGGTCCAAGGTATTGAGGATGGACTCGTAGTCCAGTTCCTGGGAGGCGATTTCCAGCTCGGTCTGCACGATATCCACCGCGGCCATGCGCCCGGCCTGGATGAGCAGCTGGTTGGTCTCGTAGTTCTGGCGCGTGCGCTCCAGGGAGGCCTTGGAGATCTCCACCTGCCGATAGGACTGCAGGTAGGTGTAGTAGTAGGAAATGGCCTGGAGCACGCTGCTGGCCACGGAATCGCGCAGGCCGAGCTTGCGCTCGATCTCGGTAAGCCGGGCGCGCTCCACCGAGGCGCGGTTGAGCTCCACGCCCGCGCCCTTGAGCAGCGGCTGGGTGAGCTCCACGGTCCAGGAGGAGATGCCGTCCTCGGTGGTGGTGTGCGTGCCGGCCTTGTCGTCCCAGTTCCAGTTGTGCTGCTCGGCCCAGGTGAAGGTGAGCTGGCCGCCGGTGTCCACCTTCTGGGTCACCTCGCCCTGGAGCTTGGAAGTCACGCCCTGGGCCTCGGAATAATCGTCCACGTCCGAGCCCTGGCCGTCGGTATAGGTGTTGGTGCCCGAGGCCGTGGCCGTGCCGTCGAAGTTCAGGTTGGGCCGGAACTTGATCAGGTCCTGCATCACGTCGAACTTGTTGAGCACGTCGGAGAGGTAGGTGGACTGGATGGAGCGGTTGTTGCGCACCGCGAGCATGACCGCGTCCTGCAGGGTCATGCGGATGGTGGCGTTGGCGGCGCCTCCGGCCGGGCCGGTCTCCGCGGCGCGCGCCACGACCGGTTGCGCCAGGACCGGCAGCGCCAGCGCCACGGCCAGCACCGCGACGGCCAAAGTCCTGCCCCGCCCCCGACGGCCCGAGGCGACCGGGCGACAAGCCGGAAGCGCACTGCCCGTCGCAGGGGTGTCTTCAAAAAAAACTTTCATAATCAGGGTGTTGCCCCATCAAAAGACCATGGGTAAAGGAATCCCCCCCGGGATTTGTGCAGACCTGCGCGCCCACTCGCGCTTCTGTCATGCCACAGAAAACTTGCGTTGTTAAGGTGTTCGGGAGTGTTTTTCAGGCGTTGCCGAACACATTTCCCGCCCCGGGCCGCGCCGCTCAGTCCGAATGGGGCAGCTTGGAGCTCTCGAAACGCAGCGGCGGCGGCCGCCGTTCAGGGCTCAGATGGTAGTCCTGCTTGTGCCAGACCAGGATGGCGTCGTCATCGTAGCCGCAGCACTCGTGGTAGAGCGCGGCGGCCTCGTCGGCGCTGGACGCCTGGATGGTGATGGGACCGCACTTGGAATGGGCGGCGCGGACGACGAAACGCAGGAACATCGCAAGACCCCCGGAACGTGGTCCCGGCGCGCGCGTGCGCCGCTCTGCGCGGGCGGCGGCGCGCTCCGGACGCCGGATCGTGGCGTGTGGGAGCGCGGGCGCGTGACCGGGACGCCCCAGTGTAGCGCGGGTCCGCGACGGGTTCAAGGCCCTCGCCGCGCAAGAAGCGCCCGGCACCCGTCAGACCTTGAGATTCTTGAGCAGTCCGATGGCGTATTCGTGGGATACCGTGGTCTGGACCGCGGTATTGACCATGTTGGGGTACTGATCCGTGACCTGCTTGGACCAAAGATAGGCGGCCACGATCTGGTCGGCGACCATGAGCCGGTGCGTCAGTTGCGCACGCAGCCGGATGGACTGGGCGACGATCTTGGTGCCGCCCTGGGTGACTATGTCCGAAAGGATGACCGCCATGGATTCACCTGTGCCGGGGGCGCGCCGGAACGGACCGCGCCCCGCCGCGAAGACGGTCGTGCGCGGGCCGGCTGCGCCGCCCCTTTGCCACCATGATCGGCAATTCGCTAGATCCCTTTATATCGCAGGCACAGCACCGTGATGTCGTCGGACTGCTCGGCCTCGCCCGCATGGGCCTTGACCGCCCCGACCACGGCGTCCACCACCTCCTGGGCCCCGAGGTCGATCAACCCGCCGCACATCTCCACAAGCCGCTCGTCGCTGAAGAGCTTCAGGTCCTCGGTCATGGCCTCGGTCACGCCGTCGGAATACAGCAGCAGCGCTTCTCCGGGCGCGAGCGTCAGGTGCAGGGGATTGTAGTCCAGGTCCTCCATGGCTCCGACCATGGGCCCGCTGACCCCGGCCACGTACTCCGCGCCGCCGCCGCGGCGCAGCAGCACGGGCAGGTTGTGCCCGCCGTTGGAGTAGATCACCTCGCCGGTGCTGATGGTCATGATCGCCACGATCAGGGTGACGAACATGCAGTTGGGGTTGTCGCGGCTGAGCACGTTGTTGATGGCGCCCATCATGACAGCCGGGTCCATCGGGTCCGCGGGCCCCTTGCCGCGCGCCTCGGTCCCCGCGTTGTTCACCAGGGTCTTGGTGATGGCCATGAACAGGGCCGCGGGCACGCCCTTGCCGGAGACGTCGCCGACCACGAAGCAGAGATGGTCGTCGTCGATGAGGAACAGGTCGTAGAGGTCGCCGCCGACCTCCTTGGCCGGCGCGAGGCTGGCGAAGATGTCGAACTCGTTGCGCTCGGGAAAGGGCGGGAAGATTTTCGGCAGCAGGCCCATCTGGATGTCGTGGGCGATGGACAGCTCGCTCTCGATGCGCTCCTTGGCCGCCGTGGTCTCCATCAGGCTGCGCACGTTGGCGCGCAGGGAATCCTCCATGAACAGGAAGGACTGCGCCAGACGCCCGACCTCGTCATGGAGCACGCGCGGCAGGTCGGCGATGGGCGATTCGCCCTCGGGCTCGGCGGTCAGGTCCTGCTCAGGCAGGGCCTTGGCGTAGCCCGCCAGCCGCCCCAGGGGCCGGGCGATGCGCGAGGCCACGGCATAGGCCACGAGCAGGCTGAGCACGAACACGGCCAGGATGATCGCCGTCTGGTGCGTGATCAGCCGCTTGGCCGGGCCCTGGATCTCGTGCAGGTAGGCCGTGGCCACCACGTACCACTTGAGCGGTTTGAAATAGCTGACGTAGGCCTCGCGTTCGTGGTCCTCGCCCGCCAGGGTGAAGACCAGGGGCTGTTTCTCGGGATGCGCGACGGCCTCCTCGATATCCTTGAGCAACGGATGCCCCGTGGCCGCGTTCACGGCCGCGAGCATGGTTTCGTGACCCTCGGGCGGGCTCACGAGCAGCTTGCCGTCGCGGTCGAAGAGAAAGACGAAGCCCGTGTCCGCGACCTTGATCTCCCCCATGCTCGAGCCCAGGACGCGGACGATGTCCGCCAGGTTGCGGTCGCGCTCGGCCTCGAAGGCCTCGATGTCCACGGCCGAGGCCACGATCCAGTCCCACTGCGGAAAGTAGGTGAAGATGCCGAACTTCTTCACGGTGCGCGCGCCGTCGGCCGCGGGCCAGCGGAAGGTGGAGAAGGTCGCGCCGTAGCGGCGCGCGTCCTCGTACATGGCCTTGACCACGCTGCGGCCCTTCATGTCCTTGTAGGCGGTCAGGTCGCGGCCGAGCATGGCCGGGTCCGGGTAGGCCAGGGCCTTGAAGTCCGGGCCGTAGACGAAGAAGTACTCGCCGTCGCCGTAGCGCAGGTCCCTCAGCCATTCCAGGGCCATGGTCCGGGCGCGCGCCGGGCCGACCAGCCCCTGGGCGGCCAGGGCCGCGTGGCGCCTGAGCCCGGAGACGACCACGTCGCTCAGGTTGGCCAGCCGCGCCTTGCGCGAGCCGATGGAGGCGATGTTGTCCTTGAGCAGGTTGCGGTAGCGGCCCTGGATGTCCAGGGTGACGAGGTTGAGCACGTTGCGCGCCGAGCGGTCCTCGGCGCGGAACATGGCATCCTCCACGTCGCGCTTGGTCAGCAGGATCACGAGCACGGCCACCAGCAACAGAATGGCCCCGACCATGACGAAAATCTTTGCCTTCAGGGACTTGAACACGTTCGCTCCCACGCTGTGAGTATCGGGCGCCGTCGCCCGGAGCGGATGCGCCACGCCGTTCGGGCCGGGGTGCCCGACGAAACGACCGGCCGCCCTACCCCGGGGTCCTGTCCAGCAGCAGCTCCGCGGCCATGCGCCCGGTGTCGGCCACGGGCACCGGGCTGATCCCGGCCAGGAAATCGGCGATGGCCGTCAGGTGCGTACAGCCCAGGACCAGGCATTCGGCCCCGCCCCGGCGGGCCAGTTCCAGCAGGGCGTCGCCGCCCGAGCGCTCCCAGACCTCCGCGGGCGCGGCCCCGCTCTCGATGAGCTCGACCATGGCCAGGCTGGCGTAGCTCTGCACGCGCACGTCCTCCCGCAGGCCGTAGAGGATCTTCTCGATGCCCGCCACGCTCTTGGCATTGGCCCCCAGGACCAGGAAGCGGTCCCAGCGTCCGGCCAGGGCGGGCAGGGCCGTGAGCGGCGTGACCACGCGCAGCCCGCTGCCCAGCGCCAAACGGTCCGTGTCGATGGACACGGACAGGGAATTGCAAAAAAGCAGCAGCGAGCCCACGCCCTGGCCCACCAGTTCCGCGCAGTGGTCCTGCACGGCCGCGTGCAGCGTGGCCGGGCGGGCGTATTGCATGGCGTTCTGTTCCGAGGGCGCGCCCATGATCGGAACGGGGAGCGCACGGGCGCCCAACGACTCCACGAGACGGCAACCGATGCCCGTATCGAACCGGGTGCCGCCCATAACGGCGATGGTCTTCATGATGCTGGATCCATCCTCCTGCCCGCCGCGTCCCTACGGCATGACAACATGCCGATACTCTTTACGAAACATCGCGGATTGTCAAACCCCCCGCGGAGCACGGCCGTTTCCAGCATATCGCGGTTGCGGGACAAGTGCCATTTCTTTATACTTATTCGGGTCTGCCGTTGCGGCCTGCCCCGTCCACTTCAACCCGCGAGATGCCCCATGTCCGCCCGTCCGTGCCGTCTTCTTCCGCCAACCCGCCCGGCCAGACGCCGGGAAACCCCGCCCCTGGGAACCCGCGGGGCCTCCCCGTACCAGGGAGCCCTGTATCTGGGAGTCCTGTTTCTGGGGGTTCTGTTCCTGGCGGCCGCGACCTGTCTCGCGCCCGCGGCCCACGCCGCCGACGGGGCCGAGCAGACCACGCCGGTCAAGCCCAAGAACGGCAAGTGGCGCATCGGCTACATGGAGGGCGGCCCCTACGTGGACTACCAGGACACGCTCAAGGCCACGGTGGCGGGGCTGGCCGAACTGGGCTGGATGGAGCCCATGGACCTGCCCGCGACCACGGACGCGGGCGACACGCGCGGGGTCTGGAACGCGCTGGCCACGGACGCCAAAAGCGACTACCTGGAATTTCCCAAGGACGCCTTCTGGACTTCGGACTGGGACAAGGCACGCCGCGCAGCGACCCTGAAAACGGTCGTGGCCGCGCTCAAGGCGGGCAAGGTCGATCTGGTCATCGCCATGGGCACCTGGGCCGGACAAGACCTGGCCGACGCCCCGGTCAAGACGCCCATCGAGGTCCTCTCCACCTCCGACCCGATCAAGGCGGGCATCGTGACCAGCCCCGAGGATTCCGGCCACGACAACCTGCACGCCCTGGTGGACGCCACGCGCTTCCAGCGCCAGGTGGAGCTCTTTCACGACATCATCGGCTTCCGCACCCTGGGCATCACCTTCGAGGACACGGTGGAGGGCCGCAGCTACGCCGCGGTGAGCGACGTGGAAAAGGTCGCGGCCGAGCGCGGCTTCAAGATCGTCTCCTGCCTGACCAAGAACAACGTGCCCGACGTGGCCGAGGCCGAAGCCAGCGTCATCGCCTGCCACAAGGAACTGGCCGACAAGGTGGACGCGGTCTACATCACGGTGCAGCGCGGCGTGAACTCGCACAGCCTGCCCGCCCTGCTCGCCCCGCTCACGGCCCACTCCATCCCGACCTTTTCCCAGGCCGGGTCCAAGGAGGTCAAGGAGGGCGTGCTCCTGTCCATCTCCAAGGCGGGCATGGTCCACCCGGGCCGCTTCCACGCCCGGGCCATCGCGGCCATGCTGCGCGGGACCAAGCCGCGCGCCCTGTCCATGATCTTCGAGCACCCGCCGACCATCGCCATCAACCTGGCCGAGGCCGAGGCCATCGGCTTCGACCCGCCCATGGACCTGCTCTCCGCGGCCGACGAGATCTACGACTCCATCGGCGGCAAGTAGCCCCGCCGCTCCGCACCCCGCGCGGGACAACGACGAAAAAAAAGGAAAGGCCGACGAACGTCGGCCTTTTTCATTGGCGTCTTGGCGGAGCCGCCGGACCCGTGCGCAGGACGCCCTACTCCGGCAGGAGCACCAGGCCGTCCCCGGCCTCGCGGGCCACGGCGGCGCGCAGGTCCGCCTCCCAGTTCTCCAGCCGCTCGGCCGGGGCCGCGAGCACCGGATACATCTCCAGCATGCCAGCGAGCACGGCGCGGCCCACGGAAAGCCGCCCCAGCCGCGCCAGGGCCGCTCCGTCCAGGCCGCCCGCCAGGGCCATCTCCACGGCCCCGGCCATGCGCCCGGTCCCGGCCGGGTCGCCGCGCAGCACGCCCATGAGCCCGGTGGTCACGGCGCGCACGGGCAGCGCGGCCACGCGCGCAGCGTCCGCGGCCGCCCCCGTGGCGGCCAGGGCCTCGGCCAGGGCCTCGCGCATCACCGGCAGGTACCCGGCCTGCAACTGCCCGCCCACGCAGCGCACCCCGCGCGCAAAGCCCACGGTCAGGAAGGTGGTGAAGAGGTTGGGCAGCAGCGCGCGCGCCTCCAGGGCCCGGCCCAGCCCCTCGGGCGTAAAGGGCACGGGCTCGGGCAGCCCGACCGCACCCTCGGGCGCGGGCGCGGGCCGCAGCACGGGCTCGCCGCGCTCCGGCTCGTCCAGGAGCATGGGCACGCGCGCCCCGCGTTCGTCCAACCCCCAGAAAAACGCCGTGCCGTAGCCCCCCGGGGCCGGGTCGTGCCCCGAGGAACCGTGCCCTGAGAAAACGTGTCCCGAGGAACCCTCCTGGTCCGACAGGGCCTCCAGCCGCTGCACGGACCAGCATCCGTAGGCCCCGTCCAGCAGCGCCACCACCCGCGCGCGCAGCCGCGCGTCGAAAAAGACCCGGTGCGCCAGCGACGCGCTCTGTTCGAGATCCCGGCGCAGCAGCCGACAGACGATCTCGTCCTTTTCCAGGTGCAGCAGGCGCGGCCGCGCCGCGTCGGCGCGCAGCCGCGTCCAGAGCGACGCGGCCGCCACCGTGGCCTGGGCCGAGAGCGAGGAACGGGCCAGGACCTCGGGCGCGCCGAAGACCTCGGCCAGCAGCGCGTCCACGCCGCGCTTTTCCGCCAGGGTCAGGGTGCCTTCCTGGAACAGGGCCTGCACCCGACGGCGCGCCCGCTCGACCATGCGCTCGTCCAGCGGGCCACAGCCGCGCACCAGCCGTGCGCGCTCGGCCGCCGGGAAAAAATGCACGCGCGTGTGCGCCCCGGCGTCCGTACCCCAAGGCCCCTGCCCAGAACCCTGCCCCTGGCCCCCGGCGCGCGACCGCGCCAGGGCCAGGCCGCCGGGCGTGGTGTAGTTGCTGAGCGGCACGTTGCCCGACCCGAGCACGAACAGGGCGCCGCCGTCGCCGCCCTTCCCTGCTACGCCCAGGGAAAAGGCCAGGGTGCCCTGCACGGTCACGGGCATGGTGTCGAAGCCGTGGTGCGGGCCGGTGACGACCACGGGCGCGCGGGCCAGGGCCGCGCGCGCGGCCTCGGCCGCCGCCGGGCCGAGCAGATCCCCGGCCAGGGCCGCGACCTCGGCGCAAAAGTCGTCGGGCGGCTGCACCGGGTCCGGAGACCAGCGCAGCAGATGGCGATCGTATTCCACCAGGGTCTTTTCGCCGTGGCGTGCGAGCATTTCGCCCAGGGCGGGCACGAGCCGCACGGCATGGCGCAGCACCGGATGGTCGGGAATGGCCGAACCGGAGGAACAGTTGGGACGGGTCACGCACGAAGCGCCCGGATCGCCGGATCCGGAGCCGGATCCTAAGCCGGAGCCGGGGCCGGGGGCCGACGGTGCGCGCCGGGAGCCGGAGCCGGGCACGACGCCCTACCCCCGGCCCCGTCCGGGCGAGGGTTCGCGCGCGCCCAGGGCGAAGAGCAGGGTCGCGGCCATGGTCGCCACGCCGAGCCAGGCCACGCCCTTTTCCACGCCCGCCAGGCCGAAGAACGCGGCCACGGCGATGGGCCCGAGGACCTGGCCGATCTTCTCCAGGGCGCGGTACGCGCCCATGGCCTCGCCCGCGCCCACGGACATGGTCCGCTCCAGGTTCAGGAAGAAGACCACGTGCGAGGAGGAGGCGAAGCTGAAGGACAGGCTGAACAGGGTCACGGCCGCGAGCACGCCGACCATGCCGTCGAGCACGAAGAAGGAGGCCAGCCCCGCTCCGCCCAGCAGGCCGGCGCCCACGATGAACGGCTTCTTGCGCGCCGAGCGGTCCACCCAGCGGCTCATGAGCGGGGCCACGTAGATCATGAACAGGCCGAAGACCATCAGCACGCGGGCGATGTTCGCCTGGGAGAAGCCATAGGAATCCAGGTAGATGGGACAGAAGTAGTAGAGGAAGCCGATGAGCGCAACAGCCGTGGGAATGGACCGGGCCACGAGCAGCAGGACCACGTTGCGGTTGCACATCAGCTGCCGGATGGCCCGGAAGTCGATGGCCCAGCCCGCGCCGGTGCGCTGCGGACGGCGGAAATAGCCGCGCATGAGCAGCATGGTGAAGACGAAGCCGAACAGGCACACGCCCATGGCCGCCAGAAACACATGGGAATAGCCGATGCGCTCGGCGAGCATGCCGCCGGTGGCCGCGCCGCAGATGCTGCCGGAATAGACCGCGGCCACGAAACAGGCCATGCCGCGCGCCTTGGTGGCCGAGTCCGTGTGGTTGATCACGAACCCCTGCCCGGCCATCCAGGCCAGCCCGTAGCCCAGGCCGAAGGCCCCGCGCGCCAGGATCAGCGCGATCTGCCCCCCGGCCAGGGCCGAGAGGAGCGAACCCACCGCGCACAGAAGCAACCCCGCGAGAAACGGCTCGTGCCAGCCGCGCCGGTCGATCCAGGCCCCGGACACGCCGATCATCAGTCCGGCGCAGAGCATCTCGGCCGAGATCGGCAATCCCACGACCATCTCGTGCGACAGGCCCAGGAGCGGCTGGTAGAGCTCCTCCATGTACAGCGGCAGGAACGAATGGGACAGGGACGTGGCCACCAGGAGGATGAAGACGATGGGCCGGACCACGCCGTAGGTGCCGAACTCCGCGTCCCGCGGCGGCGCGCCGCTGCGGCGCATGCCCTCGCCCAGGAACACGGAGAGGAAGACGATCAGTTCGGACAGGAGCATGAGCGAGAGCACGGCCACGGTGGCGCAGTCGAGCACGATGGAGCGGATCACCGAGTCCATGTAGGGCTTGGAGAGGTGCACGCGCAGCACGCCCTTGCGTTCGCGCGCGCCGGTGTCCCGGTCCGTGGCCTGCAGGGTCATGAACACGTCGTAGTCCGGGCTGGCGGCGGTCTTGGCGCGCGCCTGGGCCCCGGGCGCGGCGAGGTCCACGGCGCCCTGGCGGTCGGCCATGTAGAGGGGCCTGGCGTCGGCGTCCAGGATGCGGATGTCCTCGATTTCCGGATCCGCGTCCACGATCTCGCCGAACATGAAGTCGATGCGCCGCAGCCGGTCGATGCGGATGCCCTTGGACAGGAAGAACTCCACGTCGCCGCGCAGGATGGAGGCCAGGGAGCGCGTCTGCTCCAGGACCACGGCGCGGTAGTTGTCCGAGAACTGGCGCACCGTGGACCAGGAACTGAGCACCTGGGCGGCGCCCAGGACCACTGCCAGGACCAGGAAGACCCGCTTGCGGCTGATCGATCCGTCCGCGCCCACGGGGACGAAGACGAAAAGCCCCAGAAGCAGGACGAGCGCGGCCAGCCCGGTCATCCAGGCCAGGTCCACGAGGCTGCTGCGCACCTGGGCGTGCAGCTTGGCGTCGAGCAGGGACTCGGGGAAGGAGACCGCGATGGTGCCTTCCCAGGTGCCCTGCTTGCCGCGCAGGGGCGTGAGCACGTAGACGTCGCCGCCCACGGTCACGGGCTTGGGCGAAAAATGCGCGTCGCGGGCCTGCGCGGCGGAGAAGCGCACGGGCACGAACTCGGACAGGTTGCGCCCGGCGCGCCCGGGCTTGAGACTGTGCACCACCGCGCCGTCGGGCAGGGCCACGAGCACGTCGGCCACGGCCGGATACTGGGCCGCGCGCGAGCGCACCAGGTTGTCCAGGCCCAGGAACTTGGACAGCGGCTTGCCGAAACGGATCGCACCCTCCACGTGCCGCTGCAGGTCGTGGCCGAGCATGCGGTAGATGGAGATGAGCGAGGTCCGGTAGATCTTCTCGAAGGAGGAGACCGACAGGCTGGCGTTGAACCCCTGCGCCAGCACGAGGATCAACAGGGAGACGACGAGGAGCTGTATACGTCGCAGAGTGGATGTCTTCATGGGTCCTTTGGGGCTGTTGCGTCCACCGGACTTCATACTGCATTCGCCCGCCGGGCTCAAACGATTTCCCAGGGGCCCGCGCGGTCGAAGCCGTGTCCGGCGAATGGACGAAGTGTCACAAAAACCGACACCCCCGGCCAACGCAGTCCGAAAAAGCGGATTTTTTATGCCATTATTTCATCGCATTGCAAAACGGTTTGCCGATTTCGCATCGGCACACTCCTTGCGAATTCCCAACCGGGTACGGGAAGAGGCCGATCGCCGTCGGGGCGGCCCTCGTGCCTCCGGCCTCAGCCGGAACGCACAACCAGCAGGAGGAGCTCATGATCCCCATCCGCACCATTCTCTGTGGCGTCGACTTCTCGGAGATGACCCCCGTGGTGGCCAAGCACGCGGCCTACCTGGCCAAGCTCACGGGCGCCAACGTGGTCCTCGTCTACGTGGCCCCCAAGCTCAACCAGTACGCCCAGCTCTATGTCTCCCAGGGCGACATCGAATGCGTGGTGCGCTCCATCGCCCACGGGGCCAAGGAGAAGATGAAGGCCTGCCTGGACGAGCATTTCCAGGACGTGGAGGCCAAGGGCAAGGTCAAGAAGGGCTACGCTCCGGAGGGCATCATCGAGACGGCCAAGGCCGAGGGCGCGCAGCTCATCATCCTGGGCACGCACGGCCGCAAGGGCGTGGACCGCATTCTTTTCGGATCGGTGGCGGAAAAGGTGGTCAAGACCTCGCCGATTCCGGTGTTGACCATCCGCCCGATCTAGGCCCGAGGGCCTGGACCGATCCGCGGCCAGGGGCCGGGGCGAACCCGGCGTCCCGGCCCACGGCACGTGGCGGTCCGGCCCGGCGGCCCGGTTCGCGGCGGCGTCCGGCCCGAGGTCGTGTCCGGCCTCAGCCCGAGCCGCGCGGAACCCCGCGTTCCTTGAGCAGCGCGTAGAGCCGCGCGCGCGACAGTCCGGACAGGGCGCAGGCCGTGCGCATGTCGCCGCCGGACTTGGCCATCAGATCCGTGAGATACTGCCGCTCCAGCTCGGCCAGAGCCGAAGCGCGAAAACTCTTGTAGGTGGGCACGGGGCCGCCCGCAGGCCCCTGCGCGCCCCCGGAAGACACGCCCGGGGGCGCGCTTGCGGTCGATGGGGCCGCGCCCGGCGCTCCGGACGGGCCCGGCGCGACGCCCGTCTGGTCGCCCGCCCCGCTGCCGACGGCCGGGGGCGGTCCCGTCTCGGCCCGCCCGGTTCCGCCCCCACCCGCGCCCCCGATTCCGACGCGGCGCGCGTCGATCTGCCGCCGGGCCAGGGCCGCGCGGATGGACATGGGCAGATGGCGCGAATACAGCGCCGACTCCGCGGCCGAGGCCGCGATGGCGCTCTCCAGGCAGTTGATCAGCTCGCGCACGTTGCCCGGCCAGTCGTACTCCTCCAGCGCGCGGGTGAAGTCCAGCGACAGCCCCTTCTCCTCCACCCCCATGCGCCGGCACAGGTCGGCCGTGAAGCGCCGCGCCAGCAGGCGCACGTCCCCGCCGCGCTCGCGCAGGGGCGGCAGGTGCACGGAGATGGTCCGCAGCCGGAAGAGCAGGTCCTGGCGGAAGGCCCAGTTGGCGACCATGGCGTCCAGGTCGCGGTTGGTGGCCGCCACCAGGCGGAAATCGCTGCGCACCTCGCGCACCCCGCCCACGGGCCGGAAGGTGCGGTCCTGCAGCACGCGCAAAAAGGCCTTCTGAATGGCCATGGGCAGTTCGCCGACCTCGTCCAGGAACAGGGTCCCGCCGTGGGCCTGGAGCACGAGGCCCTCGGAGCGGCGGTCCGCGCCGGTGAACGCGCCCTTCTCGTGGCCGAAGAGCTCGCTCTCCACGAGCCGCTCGGGCATGGCCGCGCAGTCCACGACCACGAAAGGCCCGGCCGCGCGAGCGCTGTTCTCGTGGATGGCGCGGGCGAAGAGCTCCTTGCCCGTGCCGGTCTCGCCCTCCACGAGCACGCCCGCCTCGGTGGCCGCGGCCTGGGCGACCATGTCCAGACACTCCTGCAGGGCCCGGCTCTCGCCCACGATGGCCGAGCGCTTGAGCACCACGGGCGGCCTGCGCTCGGCCTTGTGCGCGTGGTACTCCACGGCGCGCTGCACCGGGAGCTGGATCTTGTTCATGGTCGGGGGCTTGGCGATGTAGCTCCACGCGCCGGAGCGGATGGCAAGTTCCGCGCCGTCCGGGTCGCCCGCGCCGGAGATGATGATGATCTCCGGCTCGCCGCCGCGCTCGCGGATGGCGGGCATGGCCTCCAGGCCGTTGCCGTCGGGCAGCCGGATGTCCAGGAGCACCACGTCGTAGCGCTCGCGGGCCATGAGCTCCAGGCCGCGCGCCAGGGTGTGCGCCTTGCGCGCCTCGTGGCCCATCTTGCCGACCACCAGGGCCAGGGCATCGCAGAGCTGCGCGTCGTCGTCGAGAATCAGGATCCTGGCCATGGCGTCCGCCTATGCCCCGCCGCCGCGCGGCGCGGGCGGCCCCGCAGAGCCCCCGGTCCCTGCGGGCCCCGCCCCCCTCCCGGCCCCGGAAGCTCCGGCGGGCCCGTTGGACGCGCCCGATCCGTGCCGCGCGTCCAGGGCGTCGCGCACGACGCGCGCCAGTTCGTCGATGGAGCACGGTTTCTTGAGAAAGGAGCGGACCCCCAGGGAGCGCGCCTCCTCGGGCGAGGTCAGTTCCGTGTAGCCCGAGGTCAGGACCACGGCCAGGTCCGGCCGCTCGCGCAGCAGCTCGCGCGCCAGGTCCACGCCGGTCATGCCCGGCATGGTCACGTCCGCCAGCACCAGGTCGAAGCCCTCGGGCGACTGGCGGAAGCGCTCCAGGGCCTCGTCGCCGTCGCGGGCCACGGTCACGTGGTAGCCCAGGCTCTCCAGGGCCATGCGCACCGAGGCCGTGAGCGCGCGGTCGTCGTCGGCCAGGAGCACGCATTCCGTGCCCGTGGGCCGTTCGCGCCGCACAGCGCCCTCGCCCTCGGCCCCGACCCATTCCGGGGCCAGGGGCAGAAACACGCGGAAGGTGCTGCCCGCGCCGGGCTCGCTCTGCACGCGCACGGCCCCGCCCTGCCAGGTGACGATGTTGCGCACCACGGCCAGCCCCAGGCCGGAGCCCGAGCCGTTGCGCTTGGTGGTGAAGAAGGGGTCGAAGATCTTTTCGATGAATTCCGGGGTCATGCCCGTGCCGGTGTCCGAAACGGCCAACTCCACGTAGCGGCCCGAGACCAGTTCCGGATAGGCCGGAAAGTCCTCGTCGCGCACGTCGCGCTCGGCCACCGATAGCCCGAGCACCCCGCCCTTGTTGCGCATGGCGTGGGCCGCGTTGGTACACAGGTTCATGACCACCTGGTGGGCCTGAGTGGGGTCGGCCAGGATCAGCCCGTCGCCGCTGGCGTCCTGAAAGTCGATGCGGATGGTCGCGGGCAGCGAGGGCCGCAGCAGCTTGACGCACTCGCGCACGATGCTGGAGAGGCGGAAGGGCACGGGCTCGTCGCCCTCGCGGCGGCGGCCAAGGTTGAGGATCTGCTCCACCAGGGCCGAGGCGCGCTCGGCCGCCGCGAGGATCTCGGCGAACGAGGCGCGCACCGGATGGTCCTCGTCCAGGGCCTCCAGGCCGAGCTCGGCGTGGAGCATGATCGGCGCGAGCACGTTGTTGAAGTCGTGGGCGATGCCCCCGGCCAGGGTGCCGATGGCCTCCATCTTCTGAGCCGTGCGCAGCTGGCGCTCCAACTCGGCCGTGTCGGTCACGTCGCGCCAGAGGCTGACGTAGCCCAGGGCCACGCCGCGCTGGCCGCGGATGGGCGAGACGGTCTTCTCGCACTGGAAGACCGTGCCATCCTTGCGCGTATTGTAGGAGCGGCCGGTCCACACGTCCCCGGCCTCCAGGGTTTCCACGAGCATGCGGAACTGGCGCTGCTGGTTGGCGCCCTGGTAGAGCGCGGCGATGGACTGCCCGCGGATCTCGCTCTGGGAATAGCCGGTCATGGCCTCGAAGGTCTGGTTGATGAAGGCGATGCTGAAGTCGCTCTCCAGAATGATGATCGCCTCGGCGGCCTGCTCGATGGCCGTGACCAGCCGGATGCGCTCCTCCTCGGCCTGCTTGCGCTCGGTGATGTCGCGCGCGAGCACGACCACGGAACGCACCTGGCCGGACTCCGAGGACACGGGCGTAAGCCGCACCTCGAGCACCCCGCCCAGGTGCGACAGTTCCTCGAAGGTCACGGTCTGGGCCGTCTCCAGCACGAGGTCCAGGTAGCGCTTGCGGCGCAGGGCGTGTTCCAGGGGAAAAAAGTCGAAGATGTTCTCGCCCAACAGTTCGTCGGGCGTCAGGCGCAGCCGCCGGGCCATGGCCGGATTGCTGGCCAGGATCACTCCCTGGCGATCCACGAGCAGGGCGAGGTCCGTGGTGGCGCTGAACAGTTCCTTGAAGATGGTCTCCATGGAGACACCGCCTGCGCACGCGACCGAAACCGCACCCGCCCACGGCGAGGCGGCGGCCGTTTTTTGGGCGACTGTACCACGCCCCCATTCCCCGCGCAACCGTATCGTTTTTCTCTGCTTCCACTTTTCCAAGACGCGCGCCGCGCGGGCCGGGGCCCGGCGCGTCCCGTTTTCCGAGACGTTCGCGCAAGGTCCGGCAGCCCGGCCCGGCAGCGGAAAATCACGCTCAATGCCCTGCTTGAACAGGGCATTTTACACCTGTGCGCGTTCCCCTGGCGCGACACGTCTTGAAAAACAAGAAAAGTCTCGCCCCGCCGGACGTATTTCCCCCAAAACGGGCGGGGTTGGGGTGCCCGTTTTTGCAAGTAACCAATCGGGAAAAAAGGGATTATAAAAGCCGGTACGCTTCTTGGTCTTTGGGATGCGAGAGAACGGAACCCGTCCCAAGCCAAAGGAGCGCCCCATGGCCAACCGAATCGGCGTGTACGTATGCCACTGCGGATCGAACATCTACCCCAGGGTGGACTCCCCCAAGGTGGCCGAGTTCGCACAGCGGCTGCGCGGCGTGGTCGTGGGCCGCGACTACAAGTTCATGTGCTCGGACCCCGGGCAGGACATGATCATCAACGACATCCGCCAGCTCGGGCTCAACCGGGTGGTGGTGGCCTCCTGCTCGCCGCGGCTGCACGAGAAGACCTTCCAGAACGCCGTGCTGCGCGCCGGGCTCAATCCCTTCCTCTTCCAGATGACCTGCATCCGCGAGCACTGTTCGTGGGTGCATCCGGACCCGGTAGAGGCCACGGCCAAGGCCATGCGCCTTGTGGCCGCGGCCGTGGACCGCGTCAACTGGCACGAGGAACTCTACTCGCGCGAAGAGAACGTGCACCCGGACGTGCTCGTGGTCGGCGCGGGCATCGCGGGCATCCAGGCCGCCCTGGACATCTCCCGCTCGGGCCACCGCGTGCACCTTGTGGAGCGCTCGCCCTCCATCGGCGGGCACATGGCCCAGTTCGACAAGACCTTTCCCACCCTGGACTGCGCGGCCTGCATCTCCACGCCCAAGATGGTCGCCGTGTCCCAGGAGCCGAACATCAACCTGATGACCTGGGCCGAGGTCAAGGAGGTCAGCGGGTTCGTGGGCAACTACAAGGCCACGGTGCGCCTCAAGCCCCGCTACGTGGACATGGACAAGTGCACGGGCTGCGGGCTGTGCCTGGAGAAATGCCCGACCAAAGTGGACAGCGAATTCGAGGAGGGCCTCGCCCAGCGCCGCGCCATCCACCGCAACTCGCCCCAGGCCGTGCCCAACAAGCCGGTCATCGACGCCTCGGCCTGCCGCGTGCTCAACGGCAAGAAGTGCGGCGTGTGCGCCAAGTTCTGTCCCTCCGGGGCCATCGACTTCGAGCAGCGGGAACGCGAGGTGGAGCTGGACATCGGGACCATCGTGCTGGCCACGGGCTTCGACACCCTCGACCCCACCCCCCTGGGCCAGTACGGCTTCGGCCGCTTCCCCGAGGTCTACACCGGGCTGCAGTTCGAACGGCTGAACAACGCCGTGGGCCCCACGGGCGGCAAGATCGTGATGAAGAACGGCCAAAAGCCCGAGTCCGTGGCCATCATCCACTGCGTGGGCAGCCGCGACGTGAACCATCACGAGTACTGTTCGCGCGTGTGCTGCATGTACGCGCTCAAGTACGACCACCTGATCAAGGACAAGGTCGGCCACGCCACCAGGGTCTACAATTTCTACATCGACCTGCGCTGCTTCGGGAAGGGCTACGAGGAGTTCCTGCGCCGCGTGCAGGAGGAGGGCGTGACCTTCATCCGGGGCCGCCCCGCCGAGGTCACGGACCAGGCGCTGACCCCGGAGGAGGAAGGCAAGCTCATTGTCATCGGCGAGGACACCCTGCTGGCCCGCACGATCCGCGTGCCCGTGGACATGGTCGTGCTCTGCACGGCCATGGAGCCCCGCGCGGACGTGGCCGAGGTGGCCCGCGTCTTCGGCATCAGCCAGGGACTCGACGGCTTCTTCCTGGAGGAGCACCCCAAGCTCGGCCCCGTGTCCACGGCCACGGACGGCATCTTCCTGGCCGGGACCTGCCAGGGGCCCAAGGACATTCCCGACGCCGTGGCCCACGCCGCGGGCGCGGCGGCCCAGGCCCTGGCCCTGGCCGCGCGCGGCAAGGTGACCATCTCGCCCACGGTCTCGCACATCGACCCGGACGTGTGCATCGGCTGCAAGACCTGCATCGGCCTGTGCGCCTACTCGGCCATCGAGTTCGACGCGCGCCGGGGCGTGAGCGTGGTCAACGAGGCCATGTGCAAGGGCTGCGGCTCCTGCGCCGGGGCCTGCCCCAGCGGCGCGGCCCAGATCCGCCACTTCACGGAAAAGGAGATCTTCGCCGAACTGGACGGCCTGCTCGCGCCGGTGCGCATTCCGGTGACCGAACCGGAACCCGGGACCGCCGGAGCCGCGAACGGCGCCGAGGAAACCGAGACGGCCGAGGCCCAGGCCTGACCGCAACCCGCCGAACAAAGGGAGACACTCCATGGAACGCTTCGAACCGACCATCGTGGCCTTCGTCTGCAACTGGTGCACGTACACGGCCGCCGACCTGGCGGGCACCGCGCGCATGATCCAGTCGCCCAACGTGCGCCTGGTGCGCATGATGTGCACGGGCATGGTCGATCCCAAGTACGTGCTCAAGGCCCTGCTCGGCGGGGCGGACGCCGTGCTCATCAGCGGCTGCCACCCGGGCGACTGCCACTACATCAACGGCAACTACAAGGCGCGCCGCCGCGTCAAGCTCCTCAAGGAGATCCTCACGGGCTTCGGCGTGGACGAACGCCGCGTGAAGCTCACCTGGGTGGGCGCGAGCGAGGGCAACGAGTTCGCGGAGACGGTCAACGAGCTGGTGGAGGACATCCGCGAGCTGGGGCCCGGCGAAACGAGCCGGATGATGGTCATCTGACCCGTCGCGCGCGCGACGGCACTGCTGGAGGAAGACATGGCGACCACAGTCAGCCTGGAAGTCCGGGACGCGAACCCGACCAAGGCCCTGCGCGAATTCCTGGCGCGCCTGCTCACCGAGGGGCTGGCCGGCGGCGTGCTCGCGGGCAAGCATCTCTCGGCCAACGGCGGCCCCCAGGGCGCGGTCATGCCCACCCTGGTCACGGACCCCGCCCTGCTGGAGACCACCGACCCCCTGGCCCCGTCCTTTCCCCTGAACGCGGCCCGGCTCGTCTCCCGCCTGACGCGCGGCGAGGGCGAAGGAAGCCTGGCGGCGGTGCTGCGCCCCTGCGAGGTGCGCGCCTTCACCGAACTGGTCAAGCTCAACCAGGGGGCCATGGACAACGTCATTCTCATCGGCTTCGACTGCTACGGGGCCTATCCCAACGCCGACTACCCCCGGTTCATCGCCTCGCGCGCTCCCGACGAAGCCACCCTGGCCTTCCTGGCCGCGGCCTCCAAGGGACTCACCGACGGCGAGGGCTACACCCTGGCCCGCGCCTGCAAGGCCTGCGAGCACCCGGCAGCCGGCGGCGCGGACCTGAACATCGGGCTCTTCGGCGTGGACACGGGCCAGCGGCTGCTGATCACGGCCAACACGCCGCGCGGCGAGGGGCTGCTCAACCGGCTGGCCCTTTCCGATACCGATCCGGCCCACGCCCAGGCACGCGAAAGCGCGCTGGAAGAGCTGATCGCCGCGCGCAGCGAGTACCGCGACACCATGTTCGCCGAGACCGCCACGGCCACCGAAAGCCTGGGCAAGCTGGGCGCTTACCTCTCCAACTGCATCAGCTGCTACAACTGTCGCGCGGCCTGCCCGGTCTGCTACTGCAAGGAGTGCGTCTTCCTCACCGACGTCTTCGACCACAAGCCCTGGCAGTACATGGGCTGGGCGCGCAAGAACGGCCAGTTGCGCATGCCCACGGACACCCTCTTCTTCCACCTCACGCGCCTTTCGCACATGTCCCTTTCGTGCGTGGGCTGCGGCCAGTGTTCCAACGCCTGCCCCAACGGAGTGCCGGTCATGGAGCTCTTCCGCCTGGTGGGCGACCGCACCCAGCGGGCCTTCGGCTACGAGGCGGGCCGCAACGCCGAGGAGGCCCCGCCGCTGACCGTGTTCCGGGAGAAGGAGTTCGCCGAGGTCACGGGCGGAACGGACTGAACCACGCCAAACGAGCGGGAGCAAGCCGCAGGAGCGAACCATGAACAAGAGTTACGACGCCCTGGTGGTGGGAGCCGGCATCGGCGGCATTCGCGCCGCCCTGGACCTGGCCGAGACGGGCCGCAAGGTGGTCCTCACGGACACCCGCCCGCACATCGGCGGGCTCCTGGCCCAGCTCGACTACCAGTTCCCCAACGACCACTGCGGCATGTGCAAGATGCTGCCCCTGACCGAGCGCGATTCCTCCAGCCAGTTCTGCATGCGCAAGGGGCTCTTCCACAAGAACATCGACATCCTGCTGCACACCGATCTGCTGGAGCTTTCCGGCGAGCCCGGCACCTTCAAGGCCGTGCTCTCCAGGCAGTCCAGCTTCGTGGATCCGGAAAAGTGCATCGGCTGCGGCCTGTGCGCCGAGGCCTGCCCGGTGAGCGTGCCGCACGAATTCAACGCCGGGCTCACGCAGCGCACCGCCGTGCACCTGCCCGTGCCCCACGCCATCCCCAACCACTACGTGGTGGACCTGGATTCCTGCGAGCGCTGCTGGCAGTGCCACGACGCCTGCCCGACCCGGGCCATCGACTTCCGCTTCAGCGAGCGCAAGGACTTCCGCATCCTGGTGGCCAGCCCCCGGCCCGACGCGGCCGAACGCCTGGCCGGGTGGTTCAAGCACCAGAACTTCCCCTTCCTCCACGCCAAGACCGGCCAGGAAGCCCTGGACACCCTGGCCAAGGACGAGACCATCCGCCTGCTGGTCATCGACGTGCGCATCGACGATCCGGACGCCGAGCGGCTGCTGGAGCGCGCCCAGGAGATCCGGCCCACCCTGCCCGTGGTGGCCTCCTGCCCGCCCGAGCGCGAGCACGAGGCCCGCGCCCTGGTGGACCTCGGTGCGCGCGACTACGTGGTGGGCCCCCTGAACCCCGCGACCCTGGTGCCCTGGCTGGACAAGCTCTACATGCGCCTGGTCAGCGAGGAGCGCATCGAGGTGGACGTGGCCGCCGTGGTGCTGGCCGCCGGGTTCGACTGCTACGACCCGGGCGACCCGCTGCACGGCGCGGGCCAGACCCTGGGCTACGGCCGCCTGCCGGGCGTGGTCACCTCCCTGGAATTCGAGCGGATGTGCTCGTCGACGGGACCGTCCGGCGGGCGGCTCGCCCGTCACGACGGCCAGGAGCTCAAGCGCATCGCCTGGCTGCAGTGCGTGGGCTCGCGCGACCTGCAGAAGAAGGCCGACTACTGTTCCTCGGTCTGCTGCATGATCTCGCTCAAGGAGGCCAACCTGGCGCGCAAGCGCACCTTCGGGCGCAAGGGCGGTCCGGCCGAGTGCACGGTCTTCTACATGGACATGCGCGTGTTCGGGAAGGAGTACCAGTCCTACCGCGACACGGCCGAGTCCAACGGCGTGCGCTTCGTGCCCGCGCGGCTGCACACCGTGCTGCCCGACCCCGACGATCCGGCCGCGCTGCGCGTGCAGTACGTGGACGACGCGGGCAGGATCACCACCGAGACCTTCGACATGCTCGTGCTTGCCGTGGGCGCTCGGCCGCCCAAGGCCATGCAGCGGCTGGCCCGCGCCGCGGGGATCGAGACCAACGAGTGGGGCTTCTGCGCCACGGACTACTTCGAACCCGCGCGCACCAGCCGCGTGGGCGTGTTCGCGGGCGGGGCCTTCGGCCAGCCGCGCGACATCGCGGAATCGGTCATCCAGTCCGGGGCCGCGGCCTGCAACGCCTCGCGCCTGGTCAACCTCTTCGCGCCCATCAAGGACCGCGGGCCCGAGCCCGAACCGCGCTACCGCGACGTCTCCCGCGAGCAGCCGCGCATCCTGGCGGCCCTGTGCTCCTCCTGCCCGACCCTGGACCGCGCCCTGGACGTGGACGACCTGGCCCGCCGCCTGGAGGGCGTGGAGTCCGTGGTCCGGGTCATGCGCGTTGACAACGCCTGCACGGGCGAAGGCTGGAAGGCCGTGGCCGAGGCGGCCGCCGAACTGGAGCCCAACCGCATCCTCATCGGCGCGTGCATGCCCTACGCCTACGTGCCGCGGTTGCGCGAACTGGGCGCGGCCATCGGCCTGAACCCCGCGCTCATGGACGTGGTCGACGTGCACTCCCTGGTCATGGGCGCCATGAGCACCAAGCACCCCACGGACGCCGCCGTCCGGGAACGCGCCGAGGAGGACGTCTTCACCCGCGTGCACATGTCCCTGATGCGCCTCATGGGCGCGGACCCCTCGCCCCTGCCCGAGCCCCAGGAGGTCACCCGCGCGGCCCTGGTGGTCGGCGGCGGCCTCGCGGGCATGACCGCGGCCATGGCCATCGCGGACCACGGCTACCCCGTGACCCTGGTGGAGGAGGCCGAGCACCTGGGCGGCACGGCCATGAAGCTGCGCCGCACCCTCTCCGGCCAGGATCCCGTGCGCTTCATGGAGGACCTGGTGGGCCAGGTCACGCGGCACCCGAACATCACCGTGCACACCGACGCGCGCGTGGCCCTGTCCATGGGCCGCGCCGGGCGCTTCTTCTCGGTCGTGTCCCTGGACGAGGGCTCGGCCCCGGTGGAACACGGGGTCACGGTGCTGGCCACCGGCGGCCACGAATCGCGCATCTACGACTACGGCTTCCGGGTGCACAAGTCCGTGCTCACCCAGCTGGAACTGGAACAGCGGCTGGCTTCGGGCGAGATCGACGCCTCGGCGCTGTCGGGCGTGGCCATGATGCAGTGCTGGCGCTCGCGCGACGAACACCGCAACTACTGCAGCCGGGTCTGCTGCGCCGGGATGCTCAAGAACCTGCTCCTGCTCAAGGAGCGCGCCCCGGACCTGCCGGTCTACGTCTTCTACCGCGACATCATGAGCTACGGCTTCTCCGAGCAGTACTACACCAAGGCCCGCGAGGCCGGGGCCATCTTCGTGCGCTATTCGCCGGAGAACCGGCCGCAGGTGGAATTCGAGGACGGCAGGCCGGTGATCACGGCCTACGACCCGGTGCTGGCCGCGCCCATCCGCGTGCATGCGGACCTCCTGGCCCTGTCCACGGGCATCGAGCCCAACGAGAACTGGGAGCTGGCCGAGATCTTCGGCGTGCACCTGGACGCCAACGGGTTCTTCCAGGAGGCCGACTACAAGTGGCGGCCCGTGGACTTCCTCAAGCAGGGCGTGTTCGTCTGCGGCCTGGCGCGCGCGCCGGGCTCCATGGGCGAGACCGTGGCCTCGGCCAAGGCCGCGGCCCAGCGCGCCGTGCGCGTGCTCTCGGAAAAGCGGCTGGTCTGCGGCTCGGTGGTCGCCGAGGTGCGCGACTCCCTGTGCTCGCGCTGCGGCCGGTGCATCGACGTCTGCCCCTACGGCGCGCGCAGCCTGGACCTGGACCGCGACCGCATCGTGGTCGACGAACTGCTCTGCCAGGGCTGCGGCTCCTGCGCCGCGGCCTGCCCCAACGGCGCTTCCGTCCTGCGCGGCTTCACGGACGTGCAGGTCATGAGCGTCATCGACGCGGCCCTGGGCAACCTGCCCACGCCGCGCACGGCCCCGGCCCCGGCGGCCGCCACGCCCGAAAGCGACCCCGAACCCGCGACCGCGGCCCCGGACGCCGCCGACACGGGCCCAACCGAAGACCCCGCGTAAGCGAAGGAGAAGCGCATGGCTCCCGCAACCGAACACGCCGACGCCGCAACGGCCAAGGCTCCCGAGGCCCCCCGGGCACCGGCGGCCGCCCCGGCCCCCGCGCCCGATCCTCGCGCCCAGGCCCTCGAGGCGGCCCTGGACGAGGTCCGGCACATGGTCGCCGGGTGCATGCAGTGCGGCACCTGCTCGGCCTCGTGCCCCAACCAGTTCGCCATGGACCTGACCCCGCGCCGGATGTGGCGGCTGCTGCTGCACGGCTACGCCGACGAGGTCATGGACTCCAAGACCTTCTACCTCTGTTCCTCGTGCTACGGCTGCACCCTGCGCTGCCCGCGCGGGCTGCCGCTGACCCGGGCCATGGCCGCGCTCAAGCGCGCCTCCATCCTGCGCGGCGGGCCAGGCCAGCGCAGGCACGGGGCCTTCTACGCGACCTTCGTGGACAACGTGCGGCGCCTGGGCCGCGTCAACGAGACCGACCTCATGGCCCACTACTTCGTGGCCCTGCGCGACCCCCTGGCGCCCTTCTCGTTCATGCCCCTGGGGCTGCGCATGCTGGCCAAGGGCAAGGCCGGGCTGCACGGATCCCCGCAGCGCGGCCGGTTGGGCCCGCTCTTCGCAAAGGTCAGGGAAATGGAGGAAAAGCCATGAAGTACGCCTACTACCCCGGCTGTTCGCTCACCGAGAGCGCGCGCGAGTACGACGCGTCCACCCGGCTGGTCATGGCCGACCTGGGCGCGCAGGTCGAGGAGATCGAGGACTGGACCTGCTGCGGCGCGAGCGCCGTGGAGTCCGTGAGCCGCCTGCTGACCTACACCCTGCCCGCGCGCAACCTGGCCCTGGTGGAGCGCGCCGCGGCCTCGGCCGGGCGCGATGCCCGGGTGCCGGACGTGCTCGTGCCCTGCGCGGCCTGCTACCTGAACCTGCTGCGCGTGGGCGAGGAGGCCGGGCGCGACCGCGCCCTGGCCGGAAACATCAACGAGGTCCTGGCCGTGGAGGACATGCACTGGTCCGGCGCGGCGCGGGTGCGCCACCTGCTCGACGTGCTGGTCAACGACGTGGGCGCGGACGCGGTGCGCGAGGCCGTCATCGCTCCGCTCAAGGGCCTGGTGGTCGCGCCCTACTACGGCTGCCAGATCCTCCGGCCCTACCCCAAGTTCGACGACCCCGAGCACCCGCGCTCCATGGAGCCGCTCATCGAGGCCCTGGGGGCCGAGACCTACGCGTGGTCCTCGGGCGCGCGCTGCTGCGGGGCCTCGCTCATGGCCACCAAGAAGGAGGTCGCCCTGCGCTCCACGGGCCGCATCCTGCTCGACGCCCAGGGCGCGGACGTCATCGTCACGGTCTGCCCCATGTGCCAGATGAACCTGGAGGCCTACCAGTCCGAGGCCCTGGCCGCCGTGGGCGGCGGCGAGCGCGTGGCCGTGGCCTACCTGCCGCAGCTCATGGGGCTGGCCTTCGGCCTGGACGAGGAGGCGCTGCTGCTCGCGCGCAACATGGAGCTCACGCGCCGCTTCCGCGACAAGGTGGCCCGGCGCTTTGCCGACGCGCCGCAAGCCGAGCCCCAAGCGGAGCCCGAAACCGAGCCCGCGTAACGGACAACAACCCTCTAGCAGGAGGTATCAGCCATGTTTAAGGACATCGTTCTCGCGGTCACCCCGTCCGAAGTCTGCGAATGCGCGGCCGACAAGGCCTTCGCCTTTGCCCAGCGTTTCGAGGCCAAGCTGACCATCCTGCACGTGACCGGCATGGAACAGGGATGGGGCCAGGTGCGCCATCTGGAGGCCAGCGGCGAGACCGAACGCATCAAGGAGAACATCCGCACGTTCTACAGCGAGAAGCTCAAGGGCCTCGCGGACTACGGCATCCACGTGGTCCCCGGCATGCCGCACAACGAGATCCTGCGCGTGGCGCGCAAGGTCAACGCGGACCTGATCATCATGGGCCCGCACACCAAGGAGTACGCCGAGAAGCGCTCCAAGATGTGGGGCATGGCCGGCAGCACCCTGGAACGCGTCAGCCGCAAGGCCCGTTGCCCGGTGATGATCGTCACCCGCGACGCGCCCTACGGCGAGCAGAAGTTCGACACCATCCTCTGCGCCACGGACTTTTCCGAGCAGGCCGAGTGCGCCGTGCAGTACGGCGCGCAGCTCGCCCGGCAGTACAAGGCGCGGATGATCCTCTTCCACGCCCTGGACGCGAGCGACCTGGGACAGGAGGAGATCACGCGGCGCATCGCCGACTGCAAGCAGCGCATGGTCGAGGAGTACGGCGCGCGGCTGGCGGGCATGGAGAACCTCACCTACGAGTGCTGGGAGGGCCGCCCGTCCATGGAGATCCTCAAGATCGCGCGCATGGAGCGGGTGGACCTGATCCTCATGGCCCACCACAGCAAGGACACCGACCCCGAGGAGGCCTTCCTGGGCTCCACCGTGGCCCAGGTCTCGCTCAACTCCCTGTGCCCGACCATGAGCATCAACCGCCACTTCGACCTGCGCTGCGGCCTGATGTACGACCAGTCCGGCGATGTGGTGGACACCAGGGAACACGCACCGGCGTAGCCGCACGGGGCGCGGCCCGGCCGCGCCCCCGACCGCGCGCCTACCGCGCGCATACCGCGCCGCGCCCGGGCCGCATCCCGGCCCGGGCCCAGGCGGCGCAAAGGAGTCGGCCATGGAAGCCTTAGAGGTGGTCACCCCGCGGGAGCTGCCCTCGGAAATCCGCGCCCACCTGGCCAAGCTGGACCTGAGCCGGTGCATGTCCTGCGGCAGCTGCTCCGCAGGCTGCCCCTCCTCGGGCGCGCCCGGCAACGAGGAATGGAACACCCGCAAGGTCCTGCGCATGCTCACCCTGGGCATGGTGGACGAGGTCGTCAAATCCAACTTTCCCTGGCTGTGCACGGGCTGCGGCCGCTGCACCCTGTCCTGCCCCATGGGCATCGACATCGTGCCCATCCTCGCGCACATGAAGCACCTGCGCGACCGCGAGGCCGTGCCCGGCACCCTGCACAAGGGGGCCATGAACAACCTGCTCACCGGCAACAACCTGGCCATCGCCAGGGAGGACTACCTCCAGGGCATGGCCGAGCTGGGCGTGGAGCTGGCCGAGGAGGAGTGCCCGGGGTTCTACGTGCCCGTGGACGTGGAGAACGCGGACATCCTCTTCTTCCCCAATTCCAAGGAGGTCTACGGCGACTACGAGGACCAGTTCTGGTGGTGGAAGGTCTTCTACGCCGCGCGCTCCAAGTGGACCGTGCCCAGCGAGGGCTGGGAGGCCGTGGACTGGGCGCTGTTCTCCGGCAACTACGACGGCTCGCGCGAGCTGGCCATGCGCAAGATCAACTACGTGAAGGAAAAGAAGATCAAGCGCATGATCATGCCCGACTGCGGCGGCGGGTCCTACGGCTGCCGCACCGGCCTGAAGCGCTGCTTCTCCGAGAACCCGGAGAACCAGATCAACTTCATCTATCTCTACGAATACCTGCGCGAGATCATCAGCGAGGGGCGCATCAAGCTGGACAAGTCCGTGCACGCGGGCAAGACCTTCACGTGGCACGACTCCTGCAAACACGGCCGCGAACTGCTCAAGCACTTCGGCGACGCCTTCTTCGACGAGCCGCGCTGGATCATCAACCAGTGCGTGGACGACTTCGTGGAGATGACCCCCAACCGCGAGGCCAACTACTGCTGCGGCGCGGGCGGCGGCATGTGGCCCATGCCCTTCGAGGAGCAGGCCGCCTACCACGGCCGCTTCAAGGTGGACCAGATCCGGCGCACGGGCGCGGACGTGGTCGTGGTCGGCTGCTCCAACTGCCGCGACCAGATCATGAAGCGGCTGCCCAAGTTCTACGAGGGCCTCAATTACGAGGTGAAGTACATCTGGCAGCTGGTGGCCGAGGCCCTGGTCATCGACCCGCTGGAGGGCGAGGAACTGGAGAGGGCCGAGGCCACCGCGGCCGCGCAGTGGGAGAAGTTCGGCATCGATCCGGAAGGGGAATACTAAGCGCGGAAAAGGACCGGCCCGACGGCAAAGACCGCCGGCAGGGGAAGGCAGGCCCGGAGACGGATTCCCACCGCGGGGCGCCGAGCGTCCCGGCGGAGCTGTCCGGCCCCGCAGGCCCGGGCCGCCTCCCCGAGCCCCAAACCAGACGGCCGGGCGCGGAAGCACTCCGCGCCCGGCCGTCCGCGTGCGCCGCGCGCGCGGTTCAGTCCTTCGGGCCCAGGCCGCGGACCATGGCCACGGGCAGCATGGTGCGCGCGGCCACCTCCTCCGGGGTCAGGCCGGACTCCAGCAGCCGCCGCGCCACAGCGCCCATGGGCTCGGCTACCTCGATGAGCCGATCCTCGGGGTCCAGCACGCGAAAACAGCGCTGGCTCCAGGGCTGCTCCAGGACCGGGTGCACCGCGCGCACCCCGGCCGCCGCCATCCGCGCCCAGGCCCCGTCCACGTCCTCGGCCTCGAAATACAGCTCCATGCCGCCGGGACCGGACTCCGGCACCGCCGCGCCGCCCTCCCAGCCCCGGATCATGGACAGTGCGCCCTCCACCTGCCACAGGCACAGGCCGCCCACGTAGGCCACATAGGCCCCGCCGACCTCGAACAGGACCGTCTGATCCAACAGGTTCTCGTAGAAGCCGCGCGCAGCGGTCATGTCACGGACCAGGATCGCCGGTCCGCTGAAGGTGATGCCCATGGTTCCTCCACGGGTTGGGGCGCGGGTCGCGCCGCCGGGCGGCGCGCACGGCCGAGGTTCGAAGGGGCGGCGGACCGGAGCGTCCTAGGGGAGTTCCGGCTCCGCCGCGGCCAGGGCCCTGCGGGCGAACTCCAGCAGGTGGGTTTCCAGGTCCTTGATGTGCAGGTTGGCGTAGAGGCGCATGCGCACGCTGCCCCAGAGCAGGGACAGGGCCAGGTGGGCCGCGGCGTCCACGTCCGTGGAGCGGACCGTGCCGTCGCCCATGCCCAGGGCCACGGCGATGCGCAGCTGTTCGAGCATCTTGTCGTGGATGCGCTGCATCTCCTCGCGGCAGGCCCCGCCCACGCCGGGCATGAGGAAGGGGTTGTTGCGGTGGATGCAGTCGAACTCCAGTTCGCGCTCCTCGTAGAAATGGCAGTACTGGGTCAGCAGGCGCAGGAGCATGTCCAGGCCGCTCTCCTGCGGGTCGAAGCGGAACCCCTTGTCCAGGTCGCCCAGGAACGTCTCGCGCACCTGGCGGAAGATGGTCGTGAGCAGGGACTCCTTGTTGGGAAAATGACGAAACAGCCCGCCCTCGGAAATCCCCGCGGAACGGGCGATCTCGGAGACGGGCGTGGCGTCGTAGCCCCTTTCGGCGAACAGCCGCGTGGCCGCGGCGATGATCTCTTCCCGACGTCTGCTGCGCATGTGCTCCTCACCGGTCGCGCGGCCGGGCGAAGACTCCGGAACCGGGTGCGGCTCCGGACCAACCCCGCGCGCCGCCGCGCGATCCGCTCCCGGCACACATACCACAGAAAAATCTGAATTCAAGCCGATGCGAGTATTCACTTTCATAAAAAAGAGTGCTAGCCTTCTCTTGTGAAGTGAAGAACACGCGGAGACGCGGTCCACCCATAAGACCCCACGCCGGGGCCGCGGGCCAAGCCCGAAGGCGGGGCGGGAGCGATCGCCGCGACAAGATGGACAGCAGGAGATGCGTCATGGATTACCTACTCCCCATCGGGCTGCTTGTGGTCCTGGTCGCTATCGGCGTGATGTTTTTCGTCCGCCAGAGCAGGAGCAAGTAGCGCAAGGATCCCGGCTCCGGGTGCCGGGATCGGCCGATGCGGGGGCACCGCCCCAGACGCGCCCCTCTTTTCTCAGTCTGTCCGATCGCCTCTTCCGGTCCGGCCGTGATTTTCGGCCAGGACGTGCTTCTCGGTCCGGCCGGGCTTCTTGATCAGGCGGTCGCGCGCCGGGCCTGTGCGGTCCCGGCCGTCTGCCCCTGCAGCATCCTCCGATGCCGGACGGTTCGTGTCCGGTGCATGCCGCCGCCGTCTTTGCGCCGCTTCCGCCGTATGTTCACCCGCGCCCGACGTCTTTCCCGAGTTTCCGCCACCACCGCCGTGCCGCCGACCGCCGCCAGCGCCGTTCCGCACGCCTTGCGCCGGGTCCGCAACGAACCCCTTGACGGCCCCCGGGCCGCGGCGTTAGATGCGCAAAACTTCCGATTCCGGGAACGGATCGCATGATCCACTACACCTGTCGTACCGACGATTTCCTCTGACCTTCCGCCTTCTTCCGGCGTTTCCGGCGTGGCCCCAGGGCGCTGCGGCGGTTCCTGGCGTCGTCTTCCCTCTTTCCAGCGGAAAATCCTCATGTCCGACCCCCTCGGCGTTCGCGTCGCGGACGCATTCGTCACCGGCCCGACCCTGTCGGGCCTGGAAAAATACCTGCTCAAGCGCGGCTTCACCCTGCGCGACCTGACCGATCCGCGCAGCGGCGGAGTCCGGACCGTGGCCACCTCGCCCGAGAACGGCGAGAGCCTGGTCTATCCGCACCCGGCCTACCACTTCCACGACCAGGACCGCGCGGCCGACACGCGCGGCGCCATTGCCGACGCCGCGGCCGTGCTGCGCCAGGATCCGGCCCTGGTGGCCCTGCAGGCCGCCAACGTACTCCTGCTGCCGCATCCGGGCTTTTCCTGCCGCGAGTGCGGCAAGTGCTGCACGATGTTCCGCGACGCCTGGCAGGGCCACGTGTCCGTGGAGGAAGTCGAGGCCTGGCAACGGCTCGGGCTGACGCGCATCCTGCGCTTCGTGGCCCGCGTGGAGCGGCCCGACTACACCCTGTACAAGGCCTGGGTGCACCCGGTCACGGGCAAATGGCTCACGCGCTGCCCCTGGCTGGGCCGCTACCGCGAGGGCCGCGCCCTGTGCCGCATCCACGCCGTCCGGCCCTTCAAGTGCCGCAGCTTTCCCCTGTCCCACGAACAGACCGAGCGCATCGGCTGCCAGGGCTTCGCCCCTCTGCCGGCCAATCCTGCCGTCTCCCACCCGGCCCCCGACCGCACGGATTCGGCTCCGGAGCCGAGCCTGTAAGCGGCACCGGCCCGCACGGCGGGTTTACGGGCCGGACCATGCAATCGCGTCACCCTCATTGACGCTATAGCAAAACCGGTATAAACGGTCATGATCGCCGTTCATCCGCGCCGTGCCGCCACGGTCCGGCGCACCACCCCAACCTCGGGAGGCACCATGAAACGTGTATGCCGTCTCGTCGCGCTCGTCCTGATCGGAATGGCGCTCTGCGCCGCCCCGGCCCTTGCGGCCGACCCCGCGCCCACGACGCCCGGAGCCTGCTTCTGGGGCTATGTCTCGCCCCAGAACGACACGGCCCACGCCGTCACCGCCTGGCGCATCGAAATCACCCAGAAGGACGGCAACTGGACCGGGGCCATCACGTCCGACGCCCCCCGGCAGACGCTTTGCACGCCCGGGCTCTCCGGCGTCTTCAAGGTGCGCGTCACGGCCTCGGGCCCCAAGATGCCCGAAACCCAACTCACCCCTTCGGCGGGGAGCCAGGCCGACGTGGGCTGCAACTCCAACTGCCAGGCCATGGTCGGCATCGTGGCCCAGCCCGGCGGCACGGCCGCCAACTACTGGACCGTGTGGGACGCCCTCTGCCGCTAACAAGGCGGCGACGCCCGGCGCGGGCCCATGAAACGAGCATCGGCCGTTTCCCCATGCGGGAGACGGCCGATGTCTTTTTCATAAGCGGAGCGGAACGCGCCGCGCCCGGGGCCCCGAAAGGCGGCACGTCTAATAGGTCACGAAATGCGGCGTACAGAAGGGCTCGGTGTAGCCCGCGTGGTCGTCCTTGCAGGACGGGAACTTCTCGTCGCAGCGGGCCTGCCAGTATTCCCAGGTGGTCGTGTCGCCCTTGCAGTGCCAGGGCCGGCAGCCCACGGGAAAGCTATAGCAGCTGGCCGCGTGCAGAGTCCCGATGGTCTGCTGGCTGACGTTGCCGTAGTTGTCCATCATCCGCTGGCGGCACTTGAGTTCGTCGGGACAGGCGTAGCCCTCGGGCCGTTCGGTCTGGTCCTTGTCGCCCGGCTCGCCCGCATCCCCAGCGTGGGGTGCGGCCAGCAGCCCGGCCCGCGGACCGGCGTCCTCGGCCGGGCAGGAAACCGGACAGAGGCTCAGGGCCGCGAGCACCGCCAGGAGCACGAACGCCAGGGCCGCCAGACCCGGTACGGAAAGCCATTGTTTCATACCGTTCTCCTCGGTTTCGCACCTTCCGCCACTCTCCCGGGATACGTCCCGAATGCGGAGCGCGTCAAGACGATGGACAAGGGGACGGGAGGACGGGGGGCGATGGAGCGACGGAACGGCGGACCAGGACGACCGCAACGCGAGGGGCCCGGCGCTGCCGCACCGGGCCCGGTGCCGCCCATGGCGGCGCGTTCAGGAGGTAAGCCGTCCCCCATCCCGCAAATGGAAGCGCGGGCGGGACCGATTCCCGCCCGCGCGTAAGGCTGCACGTTCCGCACCGGGGAGAGTGCGCGGGCACGTGCCGAGACGAGCTACTGCATCATGTGGTTGGGTATGAACAGCACCAGGTCCGGGAAGAAGATGAGAATGAACATGACCACGAGCAACACCAGCAGGTAGGGCACCACCGCGACGGAGAGCTTCTCGATGCTCACGTCGCCGATGTTGCAGGCCACGAAGAGGCACAGCCCCACCGGCGGGGTGATCTGGCCGATGGACAGGGTCAGCACGAGCAGCACGCCGAAGTAGACCGGATCGATGCCCGCGGAGACGATCACGGGGTAGAAGATCGGGGCCATGAGCACCACGGCCACGGCGTTGTCCAGGAAGGTGCCCACCACCAGCAGGGAGAAGCAGATGAGGATAAGCAGAACCTCAGGATCGCGCGAGAAGCCCAGCAGGGCGTCGGTCAGGGCCTGCGGAATCTGCTCGCTGGCCATCAGGTAGCTGAAGCAGTGCGCCGTGGCCACCAGGATCATGATGATCGCCGTGCTCTTGGCCGTGGCCTGGAGCACGTTCCAGACGTCCTTCACCTTGAGCTGGCGGTAGATGAACATGCCCACGAACAGGCCGTAGGCCACGGCCACGACCGCGGCCTCGGTGGGCGTAAACACGCCGCCGTAGATGCCGCCGAGAATGATCAGGGGCATGAGCAGGGCCAGGGAGGAGTCCTTCACGGCCTTGAAGGTCTGGGCCACGCCGACCTTGGCCTCGCTGCCGTAGCCGTTGCGCTTGGCCACCACGTAGTTGGCGGCCATGAGCGCCGCGCTCATGAGCAGGCCGGGGACCACCCCGCCGAGGAAGAGCTTGCCCACGGACGCGCCCGTGACCACGCCGTAGAGCACCATGGTGATGCTCGGGGGGATGAGCAGGCCGATGGTTCCCGAGGCGGCCACGCAGGCCGCGGAAAAGGGCTTGGAGTAGCCCTTCTGGCGCATGGGGCCGATCATCACCGAGCCGATGGCCGCGGTGGTCGCCGGGGCCGAGCCGGAGATGGCGCCGAAGAAGGTGCAGGCCGCGGTGGCCACGTGGGCCAGGCCGCCGGTGAAACGCCCGAAGAAGCAGCTGGCCAGGTTGACCAGCCGCGCCGAGACGCCGCCCGTGGACATGATGTTGCCCGCGAGGATGAAGAAGGGAATGGCCATGAGCGTGAAGGAGTCCACGCCACCGTAGGCCTTCTGCACGAGCACCATCAAAGGCACGTGGCTGTGCAGCAGCAGCGCCACCAGGGAGGAAAGCCCCAGGGCCACGGCGATGGGCACGCCCAGCACGACCAGAACGAAGAAACTGAGAAACAGCGTGGTTCCCATTGCCTACCCCCTATGCTTCCTTGCCGAAGGCGGTCTGAAGATGCTTGATCCCGTGGTAGATGACGTTCAGGCCCATGAACAGGCTGCCCAGGGGCACGGCCAGATAGACCACGCCCACCGGGATGAACTCCATGGACGAGGACAGCTGCCCCAGCGCCAGGACGCGCGAGGAGACCACGAAGCCGTCCTGCACGAAAACCCACAGGAACCAGAGGCACAGGGCGTCGGCCAGGGCGTAGATACCCGCGCGCAGCTTCGGGTTGCGGATGGAATCCACGAACAGGGTCACCTTGATGTGCGTGTCGTCGTAAAAGGCCACGGACGCTCCGAGGAACGTGAGCCAGATGAACAGATACCGAGCCAGTTCGTCGGACCAGGACAGCGCGTCGTTGAGCACGTAGCGGCAGAAGACCTGGACGAAGATGACGACGGTCATGATGCCGAAAATCGCCGTAATGAATGTGGTGATATACTTGTTGAAAAATCCGTTGACCGTTCGCAGCAATTGCATCGCGCACTCCTTTCGCGGTCGGGGCCGGCCGGGGGGCGGTCGACCGCCCCCCGTGCCGGGTATATGGAGGTACTCCTATGCCACACGGCCTACTTGACGGCCTTGATCTCCCGAATCATCGCGCCGAACTGGTCCTCGTGCTGCTTGTAGACGGCCTCCGCGGCCTTCTCGAAAGCGGCGTAGTCCGCGGTGTTCACGGTCATCTTGGTCTTCAGGTCCTCGAGCTGGCCGGCTTCGAGCTTGCCCACTTCCTTGCGCATCCACACGGCCACTTCCTGGGCGCACTCGTGCAGGATCTTCTGCTGCTCGGGGGCGAGCGTGTCGTAGATGATCTTGCTCATGACCAGCGGCTCGCTGACGTGGATGTGGTTGGTCAGCGACAGGTACTTCTGCACTTCGTAGAACTTCTGGTGCTCCACGTGGGCCAGGGGGTTCTCCTGGCCGTCCACGGTGCCCAGCTGCAGGGCGGAGTACAGCTCGCCGAAGGCCATGGGCGTCGGGGAGGCGCCGAAGGCCTTGAAGGTGTCGATGAAGATGTAGCCGCTGGGCGTGCGGATCTTCAGGCCCGCCAGATCCTCGGGCTTGTTGATGGGCTGCTTGGAGTTGGTGATGTGGCGGAAGCCGTTCTCCCAGTAGCCGAGCACGACCAGGCCCTTCTTGGCCAGGTTGTCGGAGAGCATCTGGCCGACCTTGCCGTCGAGCACCGTGCCGACATGATTGATGTCGCGGAACAGGAAGGGCATGTTCAGGACGCCCATGCTCGGCTCGAAGCTCGACAGGAGCACGTCGGAGGTCAGGACCATGTCCACGGTGCCGAGCTGCGCGCCTTCGACCACCTCGCGCTGCTTGCCCAACTGGTTGGCCGGGAAGATCTTGATCTCGATCTCGCCGTTGGTCTTCTTGTTCACCAGGTCGGCGAACATCACCGAACCGGTGTGATAATGGTGATCCAGGGGCGAAATGTGCCCCAGCTTAAAGGTCGTTTTGGCCTGGCTGACACCCGGCAGGGCCAGCAGGACGCAGGCGATGACAACGACGAACAGACGCCGTGTGACGTGCAACATGGTCTCCTCCTCTTGGGTTGATGAAAGTGCCTACGCGTACTTCTTTTCCATCTCGTAGTACTGCGGCAGCCCGATGAACGAGTTGAACTCCTGGAAGGTCAGCAGATCCTTCCAGATGCTCTTGGTCGTTCCTTCCTTCTTGAGTACCTCCATATAGGTCTGGACAGCCTTGGCCGCCGCGTAGAGCGGCCCGGTGCAGTAGATGGCGATGTTGAAGCCCATTTCCTCCATCTCGGCCACGGTGGGCATGGGAGTGCGCCCGCCCTCGAGCATGTTGGCCAGGGTGAAGGCCTCGGGGAACGCCTGGTTGATCTTGCGCATCTCGTCCTCGTTCTCCGGGGACTCGACGAAGAGCAGGTCCGCGCCAGCTTCCTTGTACAGGGCGGCGCGCTCCAGGGCGGCGTCCAGACCGAAGTTGGTGCGGGCGTCGGTGCGGGCGATGATCACGAAGTCATCGTCCATGCGCGCATCGCACGCGGCCTTGATCTTCTGGACCATCTCCTCGGCCGGGATGACCTTGCGACCGAGCATGTGGCCGCACTTCTTGGGGAAGACCTGGTCTTCGAGCTGGATGGCGCAGACGCCGGCCTTCTCGTATTCGCGCACGGTGCGCATGACGTTGAGGGGGTTGCCGTAACCGGTGTCGCCGTCGGCCAGGATGGGCACATCCACGGCCTCGGCCATGTCCGCGGCGCGTTTCGCCATCTCGCTCATGGTCAGCAGGCCCACATCGGGCTGGCCCAGCACGCTGGCGGACTGTCCGTAGCCGGTCAGGTAGACGGCGTTGTACCCCACCGCCTCGATGATCTTGGCGCTGAGCATGTCGTAGGCGCCGGGGGCGACGAGCAGTTCCTTGGCCGCGAGTAGATTGCGAAGACGAGTCGTTTTTTTCATGAGAAAGTACTCCTTGTGGTTTCCCCCCCTTAGGCAAGGGCCGTGCCAGCTCTCCATTCTGACGGCAACAGTTTGAAATAAAAAAAAATCCGCAACTAGGCCCGCTTCGGAGCCATGTTGCGGATTCATTACAGATGTAATACGCCCTCGTGGCGGCCGGGCCGGAGAGGCCCGCTCAGATGCCGTGCCGCCTGCATCGAACCGCCCGCGGCCCGGGCGCATGCCGCAGGGCATTGCTATTACAAAAGTCATAGGACTGTACACTTTTGCACGGTATGCTATATTTTCCCTCTTGCGGGAAACGCGCGGCCGCGCGGCACAACGGCCGGAACGCGCCATGCGCCGCAGACCCGAGAGCCGACACACCATGAGCACGAACCCTTCCGACGCCAACGCAGCTTCCGCGAACGCCGCCACCCCGGGCCGACCGGCCGCGCCGCACGGCGACGGCGCCCGCTCCCACGCCGCCCGGCGCAAGGTCGCGCCCCTGCACGGCACCCTGCTCTTCCTCGTGCTCCTGTCCGCCTTCCTCTTCGTCGCCGGGTACAGTTCCGCCCATCTGCTGCAGCTCGAAAACAAGCGCAAGAGCCACGAGCTTTCCACCAAGCTCATCGCCCAGCAGATCAAGGTGACGCTCCAGGAGCGCATCCAGATGGCCAAGCGGCTGGCCAGGAACCCCACGATCATCCAGATGTACGACCGGCCGCTGAACAACCTGGATACGCGCGCGCTGCTGAACACGGTCAACGAGATGGCCGACACCGCGCTGATCTACACCCTGGACCCCACGGGCCGCACCTTTGCCAGCGCGGATTCGCAGGAGGCCCTGCTCGTGGGCAAGAACTACAACTTCCGCCCCTACTTCCACCAGGCCATGCGCGGCGAGATCGCGCTCTACCCGGCCGTGGGCGCGTTCACGCACAAGCGCGGCATCCACATCGCCGTGCCGATCATCAAGAGCGCCGACGAACCGCCCAAGGGCGTGCTGGTGATGAAGATCGACATGATGGAGATCGAGGACATCTTCAACACCCGCGAGGAGGCCCTGGCCATGGTCTCCCCGGACGGCGTGATCCTCTCCACCAACCGGCCCGACTGGATGCTGCACTCCCTGCGCATCCTGCCGCCCGAAACCCAGGAGTCCCTGGCCTCCACCCGCCAGTTCGCCCTGGACGTCATCGAGCCCCTGCCCATCAACCTCACGGGCAACCGCGTGCGCCTGGACCGCGACACCTACAACATCGTGCGCGAGCCGTTGTTCATCCCCGGCTGGTCCATCCTCTCCTGCCAGCGCGACCGGCCCCTGGACCCGCTGCCCTCGCTGCAGCGCTTCCTGTGGGAGCTGGGCCTGGCCGTGACCGGCGGGCTGGCCACGCTGATCTTCTTCCTGGGCGCCAACGTGCTGCACAGAAAGCGCACCGAGCAGATGCTGCGCCGCACCGAGGAGAAGTACCGCAGCATCTTCGAGAACGCGGTCATGGGCGTCTACCAGAGCACGCCCGAGGGCCGGTTCTTCGAGGCCAGCCCGTCCATGGCCCGCATCCTGGGCTACGACAGCCCCACGGACCTCATCGACGCCGTGCAGGACATGCGCGACATCTACGTGGATCCGCGCGACCGCGACGTCTGGCTGCAACTGCTCAACGAAAAGCGGGAGTTCAGCGGGTTCGAGACGCGCTATCTGAAGAAGAACGGCGAGCCCATCTGGGTCTCGCTCTCCTGCCGCCTGGCCCGCGATCCGGACCGCTCCGAGCAGTTCCTGGAAGGCTTCTGCCTGGACGTGACCGAGAAGAAGGAGGCCGTGGAGGCCCTGCGCCGCGAGCGCGACATCCTCTCGCGGATCATGGCCACCAGCCCGGCGAGCATCGTGCTCTGCGACATGGACGGCAACGTCAGCTTCGCCAACCCGCACGCCGAGCAGCTCCTGGACATCCACCCCTTGCTGGAGAGCCCGTGGGGCTACAGCCGGCCGCGCTACGACGTGTGCACCCTGGACGGCGAGCCCATGGCCCCGGAGGACACGCCCACGGCCCGCGCCCTGTCCCGGCGGCGCATCACGCGCAACGACCGCTGCATGCTGCGCTGGCCCGACGGCCGCGAGGTGCTCGTGTCCGTGAGCATCGCGCCCATGTTCGACGCCGAGGGCCGCGTGGCCGAGATGGTCTTCGTCTACGAGGACATCACCAAGATGGTGCGCACGGAAAAGGAGGCCGCCGAGCAGCAGCAGCAGCTCTTCGAGGCCGACCGGATGATCGCCATGGGCATCCTGACCTCGGGCGTGGCCCACGAGATCAACAATCCCAACACCTACATCCTCTCCTCGGCCCAGACCCTTTCCGACGTCTGGCGCGAGGCCGCGGTGGTGCTCGACGAGTACTACGAGGAGAACGGCGACTTCGTCATGGGCGGCATCCCCTACTCCACCCTGCGCGACATGCTGCCCTCGCTCAACGGCCGCATCCTCGACGGCTCGCGGCGCATCGGCCGCATCGTCAAGGAACTGCTCGTGTTCTCGCGCCGCGAATCCATCGGCACCACCGAGACCGTGGACGTGAACCGCGTGCTGCGCACCTCCGAGATCCTGCTTTCGAGCATGATCAAGAAATGCACCCACCACTTCGAGATGGTCCTGCAGGAGGACGAACTGCTCATCCAGGGCAACTTCCAGCGTCTGGAGCAGGTCCTCATCAACATCATCCAGAACGCCTGCCAGGCCCTGCCCGACCCGGACCGCTCCATCCGCGTGACCTCGCACACCGACGTGGCGCGCTCCCTGGCAGTGGTCGAGGTCGTGGACCAGGGCGTGGGCATCGCCGAGGAGAACATCGCCCGGGTCATGGACCCCTTCTTCACCACCAAACGCGAAACCGGCGGAACGGGCCTGGGCCTGGCCGTGTCCTCGACCATCGTCCACGACCTGGGCGGAACCATGAACTTCCTGTCCGCCGAAGGCCGGGGCACCACCGTCACCCTCTCCTTCCCCCTGAAGAAGGACGCACACCAGGGAACGCACCATGGCGCAAATTGAGCTCGAAAAATTCAAGGTACTCGTCGTGGACGACGAACGCGACGTGCTGGAAAGCTTCCGGCTGACCCTGCTCTCCGGCGGAATCCAGGACGTGCTCCTGTGCCAGGACAGCCGCGAGGTCATGGCCCAGCTCGACCAGGACCGCGACATCGGCGTGGTCCTGCTGGACCTGATCATGCCCTACGTCAGCGGCCAGACCCTGCTGCAAAGCATCCGCGAGGCGCATCCGGAGCTGTCGGTCATCGTGATCACGGCCCTGGACGAGCTGACCACCGCGGTGGAGTGCATGAAGGCCGGGGCCTTCGACTACCTGGTCAAGCCCGTGGAGAAGATCCGGCTGGTCTCCTGCGTGCAGCGCGCGCACGAGCACCAGAGCATCGTGCGCGAGAACCGCGCGCTCAAGCACCGCGTGCTCACGGACCGGCTGGAGCATCCCGAGGCCTTTGCCGGGATCATCACGCGCAACCCGGCCATGCTCTCGCTGTTCCAGTACGTGGAGGCCATCGCCACCTCGCCCGAGGCCGTGCTCGTCACGGGCGAGACCGGCGTGGGCAAGGAGCTTATCGCGCGCGCCATCCACGCCCTGAGCGGCCGCGAGGGCAAGCTCGTGGCCGTGAACGTGGCCGGGCTGGACGAGCAGAGCTTTTCGGACACGCTCTTCGGGCACCGCAAGGGCGCGTTCACCGGGGCGGACGCCAACCGCCAGGGGCTGCTCAAGACCGCCGAGGGCGGCACCCTGTTCCTGGACGAGATCGGCGACCTGACCCCGGCGCTGCAGGTGCGCCTGCTGCGCCTGCTGCAGGAGGGCGAGTACTACCCCCTGGGCTCGGACCTGCCGCAGAAGGCCCGCGCGCGCGTGGTCGTGGCCACGCACCGCGACCTGCGCTCCGAGGCGGGCGGCCCCCCCTTCCGGCGCGACCTCTTCTACCGGCTGCAGACGCACATGGTGCACATCCCGCCCCTGCGCCAGCGCAAGGAGGATCTGCCGCTGCTGGTGAACCACTTCCTGGAGACGGCCGCGGCGCGGCTGGACAAGAAGCCGCCGCGCGCGCCCAAGGAGCTGCTTTCGCTGCTCGCGAGCTACGCCTTTCCGGGCAACGTGCGCGAGCTGCAGACCATGCTTTTCGACGCCGTGGGCAAGCACAAGGGCGGGGTGCTGTCGCTCACGGCCATCAAGGAGCGCATTTTCGCGCACGCCGCGACCCAGGCCGAGGCCCAGGGCGGGACGCAGGGCGGAACGGAGAGCGGCGATGCCGGGGACGAGGCCAACGTGTTCACGGGAGTGGACACGCTGCCCACGCTGCACGAGGCGCGCGAGCAACTCATCGGCGAGGCCCTGCGCCGTTCGGGCGGCAACCAGTCCATCGCCTCGCGCTACCTGGGCATCACCCAGCCCGCGCTCAGCCGCCACCTGAAGCGCCAGAAGGAGGCGTAGGGGACGGGGGACGGGGCGGCCGAGAAGGCGCGGGCGCTGCGGAGCGGACCGGGTGCTGCGGAGCGGCCGCGGGCGAGCCGCGCGACGGGGTAAATTGGGGATTTGCAAAAAATTATGGAAAAGGGGTAAGGAAGGGGTTGACGAAACCGGCCCACCTCCGTAAAAGCCTTTTTCTCGATCGCGCCCGTAGCTCAGCGGATAGAGCGCCGGACTACGAATCCGTAGGCCGCAAGTTCGAATCTTGCCGGGCGCACCACGAAGACAAAGGCCCCCAGGAATACCTGGGGGCCTTTTCGTTTTCCGGTCTGGCCCGCCCCTGGCGGGTCCGCGCACGGTCATAAACACGGGCCTTTGCGCAATCGGGCGGGTTCGATGGACTTTCCGCGCCGTCCGGTGTCCAGGAAGTCGGCAGTCATCGGCTATTTTCAGCCATTTTTTCAGGTTGTTGAAAAAAAAATCGCTTTTTTTCGACTCGCGCTTGACAACCCCGGGTCCCATCGCATAGAAGTCCACTCCTGCGACGGGGAACGCCAAACGGCGCCGGTCGCACCACGGGCCATTAGCTCAATTGGCAGAGCAGTTGACTCTTAATCAATTGGTTCGGGGTTCGAGTCCCTGATGGCCCACCAGAAAACGAAAGGCCCCGTGTCGGAAACGACACGGGGCCTTTTTCATTGCTCGACGCGCTCTCTCGAACCCGGCGCACTCTCCCCTGACGATGGCCCCCACCCTGGGGGCGGGGCGGCGACGTGGACACAGGCCCACACGCCGTTGCCGTCACACGGCTCCGGCATGTGGAGTCCGACAACCGTGCCCCGTCGTGCCTCGGCTATTCGTGCGAATGCATCATGTCGCAGCCGTTCCTGCACGTCTGTCTGGCTACTGCGTTGTTTGCATCAGAATACCACGAGTCGCACTTCCCATTGCAATACGCCAGGGAGTCGGAGGCCCCCTTGCGGGAGGCGATACGCCCCTCGAAGTACGCGTAGCAGCCATTCATCCTATAGGCATTGCCGGCGCAGAGAGTCTTTGCCAGATAAATGCTCATGTTGTTGTAGCTATAGGCCTTGACTGGAACCAGAACACACAGGAAAAAGGCCGCCACCGCGAAAGCGACAAAAATGGGGGACAGAGTGCGCATATGTGCTCCTTGCCGTTGGGTGTGCGGATCGAACGATTCGCCCGGTTTCGACCAGCGCACGCCGAAGGGATTTCATGCCGACCCGGGCCCCGCGCCCCGGCACCATGCCAAGGGCCACCCGAATCGGCCGACACAGCCTCAACCATCCTGCGATCATCCTGCAATCCCGGCCTGGCCGGCAACGGCCCGGGCCGTGCGGAACCGCGCCGGAATCCGCCCGAAAAAAACCCAGGAAACGACCACCATTCCAGGCGCGGACATCCCGGCATGAATATGCCGGGGGCTTCCGCCTTTCGGTAGCAAAAAAGCAAGAATTAAGCCAGCCGAGGTTGCCGCAAGCAAACAAGCCGGTTACGGGCGGGTGCAACCGTGCCGAACCCGACGCGCAAAGGCCACATGCCCCGCGAGGAGGGGGGACATGCCCACTTGGTTGGCGAACCGTGCGCAGCGTCCAGGGCAAAGCCGTCCCCCGCCAATCCGGTTGGCGCTTCGCGTGTGCGCCGCACGATGCGCAATCCGGCTCCGCCCTTTTCCGCGCCGCCGCTTCCCGCGCGGCCTCCCGCCCCTGCGCGCCCTGTTTTCAACAAAAAACGCAACGCGCCTTCAGATGAATTCCTTCAACATTTTTGAGCAAGTATGGAAATAGAGACAAAATTTGCCGTTGCCCCGACCTCTCTGGTTTGCTAGGACTATCTGTCTTTTTTCGAAGGCCAGACCAGGAAGGGGAGTGAATTTTGATCCGGTTCGAGCAAGTCAACAAGTGGTACGGGGAAATGCACGTCCTCCAGGACGTCAATCTCCACGTCAAGCAGGGCGAGGTCGTGGTCATCTGCGGCCCCAGCGGTTCGGGCAAGTCCACGCTGATCCGCTGCATCAACCGCCTGGAGCCCATCCAGAAGGGCCGCATCATCGTCGACGGCCAGGACCTCTACGCGCCCAAGACCAACCTGACCATGCTGCGCGCGGAAATCGGCTTCGTCTTCCAGCAGTTCAATCTCTATCCGCACATGACCGTGCTGGAGAACATCATCCTCGCGCCCACCCTGGTGCGCGGGGAGCGCCACGAGGACGCCAAGAAGACCGCCATGCGCCTGCTCGGCAAGGTCAACATCCCCGACAAGGCCCACGCCTACCCCACCCAGCTCTCCGGCGGCCAGCAGCAGCGCGTGGCCATTGCCCGCGGGCTGGCCATGCAGCCCAAGATCATGCTCTTCGACGAGCCCACCAGCGCCCTGGACCCGGAAATGATCAACGAGGTCCTGGACGTCATGCAGTCCCTGGCGCGCGAAGGCATGACCATGATCTGCGTGACGCACGAGATGGGCTTTGCCCGCGAGGTGGCCGACCGCGTCATCTTCATGGACGGCGGGCTGCTCGTGGAGGAGAACACGCCCGAGGAATTCTTCCACAACCCCAAGAGCGAGCGCACCAAGGACTTCCTGAGCAAGATCCTGTCGCACTAGACCCGAACGGCCCGCCACAAGCGGGCCGAATATGGTACGGATGGTTCACCACAACCGACACCTCAACCATTTGGAGGACACTATGCGCGTGTTGAAAACCTGCCTCATGGCCGCGACCATGCTCCTGGTGACCGCGTCCCTGGCCCTGGCCGGACCCGTGTACGACAACGTCATGAAAAACAAGGTCGTGCGCGCCGGCATCTCCAACAAGGGCAAACCGTTCGGTTTCATCAACGACAAGAACGAGTGGGTCGGCTTCGACATGGACATGGCCGCCGAGATCGCCAAGCGGTTGGGCTGCAAGCTCGAGCCCGTGGTCGTGAACAACAAGACCCGCGTTTCCTTCGTGCAGACCACCCCGCCCAAGGTGGACATGGTCCTCTCCAACATGACCCACAAGCGTGACCGCGACCAGATGATCGACTTCTCCATCACCTACTTCTTCGACGGCCAGAAGTTCCTGGCCAAGAAGGGCGCGTTCACGAGCGGCAAGGAACTGGCCGGCAAGAAGATCGGCTCCATGCAGGGCACCACCTCCATCGTCAACGCCAAGGCCTACCTGCAGAAGATGGGCGACGCCAACCCCGACGTGGTCGGCTACCAGAACGAGGTCGAGATGTTCGAGGCCCTGCGTTCCGGCCGCGTGCAGGCCATCTCCACCGACTCCACCCTGCTCATCGCCCTGGCCGCCAAGGAGCCCGGCAAGTACGAGCTGGTCGGCGAGTTCATCTCCGACGAGCCCTACGGCGTGGGCCTGCCCCAGGACGACTCCGCCTGGCGCGACGCCGTCAACTTCGCCATCCAGGACATCTGGAAGGACGGCTCCTACATGAAGATCTACAACAAGTGGTTCGGTCCCGATTCCGAGACCCCCTTCCCCATGACCGAAAAGGTCGAGATGTGGCCGTAGGCTTACAGCGCCTCTAGAACCATCGGGCCCCGGGGCAATCCCCGGGGCCCGTTCACCACCGGGAAATCATGCTCCAGCGGTTGTTCGAAAAGATCTGGGTCCAGAACGTGGCCCTGGCCGTCCTGATCGGGCTGGCCATCCATTATTTCGGCTTCGTCTTCGAGTTCAAATACAATTTCGACTGGTCCATCCTCTTCAAAGAGAGCCATTACGGACACATGGGCCTGATGCTCCTGGACGGGCTCGGGCTGACCATCACCATCACGCTCTATTCCGCGGCCATCGCCCTGGGCCTGGGCACCCTCTTCGGCCTGGCGCGGCTGTCCACCTTCAAGCCCGTCAACGCCTTCGCCACGGCCTACGTGGAATTCTTCCGCAACACGCCGCTCCTGGTGCAGCTCTTCTTCTGGAATTTCGCCCTGCCCAACGCCATCCCCGAAGAGATCCGCTTCAAGCTCTTCGAACTCCACTACGAGTTCTGGGCCGCGACCGTGGGGCTGGGCATCTTCACCAGCGCGTTCATGGCCGAGATCATCCGCGCGGGCATCCAGTCCGTGCCCAAGGGGCTGCTGGAGGCCGCCTACTCCTCGGGCCTGACCTTCTCGCAGACCCTGCGCAAGATCATCCTGCCCCTGGCCTTCCGCGAGATCATCCCGCCCCTGGGGAGCGAGTTCCTCAACAACATGAAGAACTCCTCCCTGGCCATGACGCTCGGCGTGACCGAGGTCTGCTGGACCATGCAGGAGATCGAGTCCCTGACCTACCACGGCTTCGAGGCCACGGTGGCGGCCACGATCATCTACCTCTCGCTGTCGCTGATCATCGCCGCGATCCTCAACCTGGTAAACGTCAAGCTGAAGATCATCCCCCTGGGCAAGACGCCGACCATGCGCCGCGTGGCCGACGCCGTGTTCGCGCCCCTGGAGTTCGCCTGGGAGCGCACGGGCCGCGCCATTCGCCGCGCGCGGCGGCGCAGCAAGGCCTCGCTCACGCTCACGCCGCTGGCCCGCTTCGTCCAGCAGGCCAAGAAGCAGATCGTGCTCGGCAGCAAGGTCGCCTTCGTCCTGATGCTGGCCTGGCTGGTGTTCAAGACCATCCAGGGCGTGGCCTCCTTCGACTTCAAGGTCATCGCCGACAACCTGCGCGCCCTGCTCATCTGGCGCTTTCCCAACGGCGGAAACACCGAGGTCTTCCTGGGGCTCGGCGGCCTGTCCATGTCCATTCTCATGGCCGTCATCGCCATCACCTGCAGCTTCTTCATCGGCCTGTTCGTGGGCATGGGCCGCTGCTCGGCCAACCGCGCCGTGCGCGTGCCCTGCACCCTGTACATCGAACTCATCCGCGGCAACCCGCTGATCATCGTCATCTTCTGGATGTATTTCTTCATCCCCGTGATCCTCAAGGTGGACCTCAACGTGTTCTGGTCCGCCACCTGGGCCATGACCATCTTCTTCGGCGCCTACATCGCCGAAATCGTGCGCGCCGGGATCGAGAACATCCCGCCCGGCCAGGTGGAGGCGGCCAAGTCCACGGGGCTGGGCTATTTCCAGACCATGCGCCACATCATCCTGCCCCAGGCCCTCAAGCAGATGCTCCCGGCCATCGTGGGCATGTTCATCGCCGCGTTCAAGGACACCTCCCTGGCCTACATCATCGGCGTGACCGAGCTGACCACGGCGGCCTACTCCATCAACAACCGCCTGATGCTCTATCCCTTCGAGATCTATACGACCATCGCGGTGATGTACTTCATCTTCTGCTACCTCATGAGCCGCCTGGCCACCCGGCTGGAAAAGAGGCTCAACCCCGAGGTGGCGCGCATCGCCATGTAGCCGCCCCTTGCGGGGCCCGGAAGCCCGGGCCGCCGGGCGGACGCGCCGCGGCGACGCGCAGGAAGGCGGGGGCCCACGGGCCCCCGCCTTTTCGCGTCGCACGCCAGGACCGGAACGCGGGCGATCTTTTCTATTTGGATATAGGCCCCGAGCCGAGCCGGGCCGGGACAGGCGGGCCGTGCCCGGTTGACGGCCGGGACGGATCGGGTGATAACCAACCGTCCCCCTCGGGGGCCCGCGGCGCGTGCTGCGCTCGCTGCTCAATCGCGGCCCAATGACGCGCGCCGGTCCGTCGCCGCGCGCCCGTAAGCCGTTCCCGCAACCTTCAGCCCCGCCGGAGGCCCCGGCCCGCGCATGCCCCAGGACCTGCAGACCGTCACCCTGAAAACGGCCGCCGGGCAGCGGCGCTTCGTGGCCCCGCGCCTGGTGCTCGGCGAATCCCTGCGCATCCTCCAGGGCCGGACCTATCCGTCCGTGCCCTTTGTGGACGACGTGCGCACCGTGCTCGACGTGGGGGCCAACGTGGGGGCCTCGGCCGTGTATTTCGCGGCCAAGTACCCCGACGCCACGGTGCATGCCTGCGAGCCCGCCTCGGAGCCCTTCGCCCTGCTGCGCCACAACACCGAGGGGCTGGCCGTGCGCGCGCACCAGGTGGGCTTGTGGTCGGAGGACGGCAGCGCGGAGCTGCGCCTGGGCGCGCATTCGAGCCTGAACAACTCCCTGGCGGCGCACGCGCACACGGCCGGGGCCACGGAGACCGTGGAACTGCGCCATGCGGGCGACTTCGTGCGCTCCCTGGACGCGGGCGCGCCGGACGTGCTCAAGATCGACACCGAGGGCTGCGAACTGGCGGTGCTGCGCTCCCTGGGCGCGCTCCTGGCCGACTGCCGCCTGATCTATCTGGAGTTCCATTCCGAGGAAGACCGCCGGGCCATCGACGAACTGCTCGCGCCGACCATGCGCCTGTTGCACGGACGCATCGTTTCGCCGCACCGGGGCACGCTCTGCTACGTGGCCCGGGACCTGGCCGACGCCCAACCCCGGATCGCGGGCGAACGCATCGTCCTGCCCGGCTAGCCCCCCTTTCCAACAAATCTCACCAACCCCGCCCCGACGCTCCGCTCCCATCCGCCCTGCACCGGTCCGGCACAGGCTTTGCTTTGTGTCGGGCACAGTGCCTGGATCGGACGGGTGCCGGCCGGCCCGGGAAAAGTTTTTTTCGGAGTACAACCCTCATGAATACCACGACATCAAACATATCGACAGGCCCCGATGCCGTAGCGCGGCCAGGATTACGCGCAACATTTCATTGCCATGCCCGTTTGACAGGGTGTAAAAAATCCGAAAAATCGGACTCGAAAGTCCGTTTCGACGCTCCGGCCCGGCCGGGCAACGACGGCGGCCCCTACGGCCGCATTCCGCTGGCGCGCGGGGAGGCGCGCCAGGAGGCGCGCGAGCACCACGGAAACTGGACGGTGACCATGAAAAACGTCTGCTCCCGCCTGGTTGCGGTCCTGCTCCTGACCGCAGCCATGGCCTTTCCTTCGGCGGCCGACGCCGCGGCGGCCGCCCCGGACGCGGACCGCTCCACCGCTCCGGCCGCGCGGGCCGCGCGGCCCGTGCGGCCGGACTCGCGGCCGGAATTCCACGCCACGCCCGAGGAAGGCGAGCTTTCAGCCACCATCCTCTATCTCAACTCCTACCACGACGGATACGCCTGGTCCGACTCCATCCTGGACGGCATCCGCCAGGTGCTCACCGGGCCGGGGCTGAACATCGATCTGCAGATCGAATACATGGACAACAAGAAGTACGACTACCAGTCCACCAAGAACATCCTTTTCAAGCTCTATTCCGACAAATTCCAGTACGACTACTACGACGTGGTCATCACCTCGGACAACGACGCATTCAACTTCATGCTCGAGTTCGGGGACACGCTCTTTCCCGGCGTGCCCGTGGTCTTCTGCGGGGTCAACGACATCGACCCCAACTCCATCAAGGGCCGCAACTTCACCGGCGTGGTGGAGAACTTCGACATCGGCCGGACCCTGGACATCGCCCTGCGCCTGACTCCCGGGTTCACCAAGGTCATCGGCATCGGCGACCAGTCCATCACCAGCCGGGCCATCCAGAACCAGGTGGCCAAGGTCATACCGAAGTACAAGGGACGCCTGACCTTCGAATTCTGGAACAGCTACGGCCTGGACGAATTCCTGCAGCGCGTGCGCCAAAACACGGACAACGTCATCTACTACCTCATCCCGTTCCACCAGAACGTGATGGGCAAGTTCCTGAACACGCAGAAGATTCTTGAAGAGGTTTCGCGCGTCTCCAAGGTGCCCCTCTACTCCAACTGGAACTTCATGCTCGGCCACGGCATCGTGGGCGGCGCGCTGCTCGCGGGCGAGCACCACGGCCGCCAGGCCGCACAGATGGCCCTGCGCCTGATACGCGGCGAACGCGTGGCCGACATCCCGGTGATCACCGAGCCCGAATCCGTGCTGCGCTTCGACTACAACGTGCTCAAGCGCTTCAACATCCCCGAGAGCGCCCTGCCCGAGGGGAGCGAAATCATCAACAGGCCCAAGGCGTTCTACGAACTGGGCAAGCCCATCTTCTGGACGATCATCGTCAGCCTGCTCTTCCTGGCCCTGCTCTCGGTCTTCCTGATCAACAACATCATGCGCCGCCGCCAGGTGGAGAGCCAACTCAAGCAGCAGCTCTCGTTCCAGGAGATCCTCATGGACACGGTGCCGCTGCACGTGTGCTGGAAGGACCGCAAGCAGCGCTACCTGGGCGCGAACCGGGCCTTCACCACCTTCTTCGGGCTGGCCTCGCCCGAGGACATCCTCTCGCGCACGGACGCCGACTTCGTGACCGACGCGGACTACGCGACCTGGTCGTTGCGCCGCGAGCGCGAGGTGCTGCAGTCCGGCGCGCCCCTGCGCTCGGTGCGCTGCAACATCAAGGACCGGGACGGCGGCACGGTCTGCATGGAGGTCAACAAGGTCCCGCTGCGCGACGCCTACCAGAACATCATGGGCACCCTGACCACGGGCGAGGACGTGACCCAGCGCATCGACCTGGAGCGCCAGCTCCTGCAGTCCCAGAAGATGGAAGCCATCGGGACCCTGGCCGGGGGCATCGCCCACGACTTCAACAACATTCTCACGTCGATCATCAATTCCGCCGAACTGGCCCAGATGGACATGGACGAGGAGGACATGGGCCAGGAGGATTTGAGCCGCGTGCTCAAGGCCGCGCGCCGCGGCTCGCGGCTGGTGACGCAGATCCTGACCTTCTCCCGGCCCACACGAGAGGGCTTCCAGGCCGTGGACCTGGCCCAGATCGTGCGCGAGGACATGGAGCTGATCAAGGCGTCCACTCCGGCCAACATCCGCATATCCCTGGATATCCCCGAGACGCCCAACCTCTGCACGGCCAACCCGGGGCACCTGCACCAGGTGGTCATGAACCTGTGCACCAACTCCTACCAGGCCATGCACGAGACGGGCGGCGAAATCGCCGTGTCCCTGCGCGACGTGGACGTGCCCCCGGAGGAGGCCCCGGCCATGGGCGTGGCGCCCGGGCCCTACCTGCAGCTGACCGTGGCCGACACCGGGCCCGGCATGCCCCCGGAAATCCTGCACAAGATCTTCGACCCCTTCTTCACCACCAAGGGCAAGACCGAGGGCACGGGGCTAGGGCTGGCCGTGGTGCACGGCATCATCAAGGCGCACAGCGGCACCGTGACCGTGACCAGCGAACCCGGCCAGGGCGCGCGCTTCGAGATCCTGCTGCCGCGCGCGGCGCAGAGCGAGGTCGTCATCCCTGCGGCGGGCGAACGCGCCCTGCGCGGCACCGAGCGCATCCTCTTCGTAGAGGACGACGCGGACCAGCTCGTGACCGTGCCGCGCGTGCTGCGCAGCCTGGGCTACCGCGTCACGGCGCGGCCGGGCGGCGACGAGGCCCTGGCCGAATTCAGCGCCGCGCCCGAGGCCTACGACCTGATCATCACCGACTACGACATGCCGCGCATGACCGGGCTGGACCTGGCCCGGGCCGTGGCCGCCGTGGATCCGTCCATGCGCATCCTGCTCATCTCGGGCCGCCGCAAGGCCCAGGAGGCGGCCACTGCCTCGCCGAACATCCGCGAGGTGCTGCTCAAACCCTATAACAAGGTGCTCTTGTCCGAAGCCGTTCGCGCCACCCTGGCCGCCGATCCGGTTGGGCCCGCCCCCATGGCCCAGCCCGGCGCGCAACAAGGAGCCGAGGCATGAAATTCCTGATCATCGACGACGACGTGGAGATCTGCGAGACCATGCAGAGCCTGGCCCGGCGCATGGGCCTGGACTGCGCCGCGGCGTACACCCTGGCCCAGGGCATGGCCGAGCTGCAGGCCGGCGACGTGGAGGTCGTGTTCCTGGATGTGCGCCTGCCCGACGGCAACGGGCTGGAGGCCCTGCCGCGCATCAAGAACGCCCCGGGCGCGCCCGAGGTCATTATTCTCACGGGACAGGGCGATCCGGACGGAGCGGAGCTTGCAATTCAGGGAGGAGTGTGGGACTATCTCGTCAAGCCGTCCCCCATCAAGCAGACCATGCTGTCCCTCAAGCGGGCCCTGGCCTATCGCCGTGAAAAGCGCCAGGAGAGGAGCCCCGACGATCTGGACCTAGCCGACGTGGTTGGCAAAAGTCCCAGAATGCAGGCCTGCTTCGACCTTGTTGCGCTCGCAGCGCAGACGAATTCCAACGTGCTCGTGTCCGGTGAAACCGGCACGGGCAAAGAACTGTTTGCACGCGCCATCCATGCCAACTCGGCCCGCTCCGGCGGTTCGTTCGTTGTCGTGGACTGCGCCTCCCTGACGGAGACCCTGGTCGAATCCACGCTGTTCGGGCACCGCAAGGGCGCCTACACCAGCGCGGACCGCGACCGGGAAGGGCTGATCAAGCTCGCCGACAAGGGAACCCTGTTTCTGGACGAAGTGGGCGAACTGCCCATGTCCATCCAGAGGGCGTTTTTGCGCGTGCTGCAGGAAAAACGGTTCAGGCCCGTGGGGTCCACCGCGGAGATCACCAGCGATTTCCGCCTCGTGGCCGCCACGCACCGCAACCTGGAGGCCCTGGTCGAGGAAGGCACCTTCCGCCGCGACCTGCTCTTCAGGCTGAAGACCATCAACATCGAGCTGCCCTCGCTGCGGGAACGCGAAGAGGACATCGGGCTGCTGGCCGAATACAAGATCGACATGCTCTGCCGGGAATACGACCTCGCGGGAAAGGAATTCGACGCGGACTTCCTGCCGGTGCTCCAGCGCTACGACTGGCCCGGCAACGTGCGCGAACTCTTCAACGTGCTCGAGCGCGCCTTCGTGGCCTCGGGCCGCGACCGCACGCTCTTCGCCATGCACCTGCCGCGCGACATCCGCATCCACGCGGCGCGGTTCTCGCTGCAGCACGGCGGCACGTCCGCCCGCTCCTTCGGCGCGGGAGCGGAATCCTCCGCCCCCGGCGCTCCGCGCGCGGCCGCAGAGGCCCCGGCGGAAAACGGCGCGGCCGACGCCCCGGCCACGGCCTCGGCCTCGCCCGCACCGCGCACGCGCCTGGACACCTCGGGCAGTCTCAAGGAGTTCAAGGCCCGCATGGAGCAGGCCTATCTGAACGACCTCATGGCCCGTCACGGCCACGACGTGCAGCGTATGCTGGAAATCTCCGGGCTCTCCCGGTCGCATTTCTACGCCCTGGTGAAGAAGTATGATCTCGCCACGTAGCGCGCCAAACGGGACCGGATGCAGGCCCGGTTTCGCATTCGGGCCCCGGCCCGCAGGGAACAGCGGCCCTGCTCCCCGGGCCCTGCTTGTGCCTTCGGGGCTGTCCGTTTTTTCGGACAAGGCGAACGCCTCCGTTCGCCGGTCCCCGATGCAACGGGACGGATACGGAATGAAAAGGTTTTTTCACAGGAATGTCACAGAGTTTTACGAACCGTCCCCTGGTGCGGTCGGCGCCGCCACCTCCGGCGCGAGGCACCGGCTGGACCAAGGGCGTCCGTCTTTTCGGACGCGGCGCGCGGCGCCACCCAGGCAAAGGCAGGAGCGCATGGACGTAACCTACCGCGATCCCATGCAAACAGACACAACATACCGGTTTGGCATGTTTTTTGGTCTGCACGGGACATGGTCCGCCCTACGCCGTGCATACCCTTGCGAGGCCGCACGGCCGACGTCCGCTTCGCGACATTTTTCCGGTGCGTCCCGCCCTCGGGGGGTGGGGCGCCTTGCGGTGCGTCCGGCGCGCCGCGCCACGCACGGCGCGCCGGGAGCAGGCGACCCCGGCGCTCAATCTGGCAATCATGAATAAGGAGTGATCTTAAATGGCTAAGAAAATGATGACCATGGATGGGAACACTGCGGCGGCTCACGTGGCGTACGCCATGAGCGAGACGTCCGCCATCTACCCCATCACGCCCTCTTCGCCCATGGCGGAGATCGCCGAGGAGTGGGGGGCCCAGGGCCGCAAGAACATCTTCGGCCAACGGGTGAACATCAAACAGCTGCAGTCCGAGGCCGGCGCGTCCGGCGCGGTGCACGGCGCCCTGGCCGGCGGCACGCTGACCTCCACCTTCACGGCGTCCCAGGGCCTGTTGCTCATGATCCCGAACATGTACAAGATCGCGGGCGAGCTGCTGCCGGGCGTGTTCCACGTCTCGGCCCGCGCCCTGGCCGCCCACGCCCTGTCCATCTTCGGCGACCACGCCGACGTCATGGCCTGCCGCCAGACCGGCTTCGCCCTGCTCGCCGCCGGCTCCGTGCAGGAGGTCATGGACCTGGCCCTGGTGGCGCACCTGGCCGCCATCGAGTCCTCCGTGCCGTTCCTGCACTTCTTCGACGGCTTCCGCACCTCCCACGAGATCCAGAAGATCGAGGTCATCGACTACGAGGACATGGCCAAGCTCGTGGACTACGACAAGGTCGCGGCCTTCCGGAAGCGGGCCATGAACCCCGAGCACCCGAACATCCGCGGCACGGCCCAGAACCCGGACATCTACTTCCAGGGCCGTGAAGCCGCCAACCCGTACTACGACAAGGTCGCGGACATCGTGACCGAGTGCATGAAGAAGGTCGGCACGATCACGGGCCGCAAGTACAAACTCTTCGACTACGTGGGCGCCAAGGACGCCGAGCAGGTCATCGTGGCCATGGGTTCCGGCTGCGAGACCATCGAGGAAGTCGTCAACCGCATGGTCGCCAAGGGCGCCAAGGTCGGCCTGGTCAAGGTCCGCCTGTTCCGTCCCTTCTCCACCGCGGCCATGCTCAAGGCCATCCCCAAGACCGCGACCGTGATCACGGTGCTCGACCGCACCAAGGAGCCCGGCGCCCTGGGCGAGCCCCTGTACCAGGACGTGTGCACCGCCTACCTCGGCGCCAAGGACGCGCCGAAGATCTACGGCGGCCGCTACGGCCTCGGTTCCAAGGAGTTCCGCCCGGCCATGGTCAAGGCCGTGTTCGACAACATGACCAAGGGCAAGAAGAACCACTTCACCGTGGGCATCGAAGACGACGTGACCAAGACCTCCCTGCCCATCGGCGAGACCTTCGAGACCGTTCCCGAGGGCACCGTGCAGTGCAAGTTCTGGGGCCTGGGCTCCGACGGCACCGTGGGCGCGAACAAGTCCGCCATCAAGATCATCGGCGACAACACCGACCTCTACGCCCAGGGCTACTTCGCCTACGACTCCAAGAAGTCGGGCGGCATCACCATCTCGCACCTGCGCTTCGGCAAGAAGCCCATCCAGTCCACCTACCTCATCAACACGGCGGACTTCGTGGCCTGCCACAACCCCAGCTACGTGCGCATCTACGACGTGCTCGAGGGCATCAAGGACGGCGGGACCTTCCTGCTGAACTCGCACTGGACCGCCGAGGACATGGAGAAGGAGCTTCCGGCCTCCATGCGCCGCACCATCGCCGAGAAGAACCTCAAGTTCTACACCATCGACGCGGTCAAGATCGCCGCGGCCGCGGGCCTGGGCGGACGCATCAACATGGTCATGCAGACCGCCTTCTTCAAGCTCGCCAAGGTCATCCCCTTCGACCAGGCCGTGGACCTGCTCAAGAAGTCCATCAAGAAGACCTACGGCAAGAAGGGCGACAAGATCGTCAACATGAACAACCAGGCCGTGGACCAGGCCGCGGGCAATCTCGTGGAGATTCCGGTGCCCGCCTCCTGGAAGCAGGCCAAGGACGAGAAGGACTCCGGCGCGGCAAAGGTGCCCGCGTTCGTCAAGGACGTGATGCGCCCGATCCTGGCCCAGAAGGGCGACGAACTGCCGGTTTCCGCCTTTGAGCCCGACGGCGTCTTCCCCGTGGCCACCGCCCAGTTCGAAAAGCGCGGCGTGGCCATCAACGTGCCCGAGTGGATCGCCGAAAACTGCATCCAGTGCAACCAGTGCGCCTTCGTCTGCCCGCACGCCGCCATCCGGCCCTACCTGCTCACGGACGCCGAGAAGAAGGCCGCACCCGCGGGCTTCGGCACCGTGGACGCCAACGGCAAGGAGCTCAAGGGCATGCAGTTCCGCATCCAGGTCGACGTGCTCGACTGCCTGGGCTGCGGCAACTGCGCGGACATCTGTCCGGCCAAGGAAAAGGCCCTGGTCATGAAGCCCCTGACCGAGCAACTGGCCCAGGCCGAAAACTGGACCTACGCCGAGGCCCTGCCCGACAAGGACACGCTGATGCAGCGCGACAGCCTCAAGGGCAGCCAGTTCCAGCGCCCGCTGATGGAGTTCTCCGGCGCGTGCGCGGGCTGCGGCGAAACTCCCTACGTCAAGGTGCTCACCCAGCTCTTCGGCGAGCGCATGGTCGTGGCCAACGCCACGGGCTGCTCCTCCATCTGGGGCGCCTCCGCGCCGACCACGCCTTACACCGTGAACAAGGACGGCTTCGGCCCGGCCTGGGGCAACTCCCTGTTCGAGGACGCGGCCGAGTTCGGCTACGGCATCAACATGGGCCTCTCCCACCGCCGCACCGTGCTGGCCGAGGCGATCACCGCCGCCGCCGCCGACGCCAAGGGCGAGCTCAAGGCCGCCTTCGAGGGCTGGCTCGCGGGCAAGGACGATCCCGAGGCCTCCAAAACCTACGGCGACCAGATCAGGACGTTGGTCAAGGACGCCAAGGAGCCGGCCCTCAAGGAGATCGCCTCCATGGCCGACCTGCTGACCAAGAAGTCCATGTGGATCTTCGGCGGCGACGGCTGGGCCTACGACATCGGCTACGGCGGCCTGGACCACGTGCTCGCCTCCGGCGAGGACATCAACGTCCTGGTCATGGACACCGAGGTCTACTCCAACACCGGCGGCCAGTCCTCCAAGGCCACGCCCTTCGGCTCCGTGGCCAAGTTCGCGGCCAGCGGCAAGAAGACCGCCAAGAAGGACCTGGGCCGCATGGCCATGTCCTACGGCTACGTCTACGTCGCCTCCGTGGCCATGGGCTCCAACAAGCAGCAGTTGCTCAAGGCCTTCACCGAGGCCGAGGCCTACCCCGGCCCGTCCCTGATCATCGCCTACGCCCCGTGCATCAACCAGGGCATCCGCAAGGGTATGGGCCGGTCCCAGCAGGAAGAGAAGCTGGCCGTTGCTTCCGGCTACTGGCCGCTGTACCGCTTCAACCCGCTGCTGGCCGACGAGGGCAAGAACCCCTTCACCCTGGATTCCAAGGCCCCGGACGGCACCCTGAAGGAGTTCCTGGCCGGCGAGAACCGCTACGCCATGCTCCAGAAGGCCATGCCCGACGAGGCCAACCGTCTCCAGGGCTTCCTGGAGCGCGATTACCAGCAGCGCTGGCGCATCCTCGAGGAGATGGCCGCCTCCACGGCGTACGCGCACGTGGAGCCCTCTCCCGCCGCGGCCGCCAAGGCCGGCGAGGGCGAGTTCTGCGAGGCCACGGCCACGGCCGAGCAGACCCGCACCGCGGCCAAGCAGGAGCCCTGCGACGACGGCCGGTCCGGCAAGTAGCAGGTAGCTCGACGCAAACGTCGTAGAAAGCACGGCGGGGCGTCCCACCCCGGGACGCCCCGCCCTTTTCCGCAACCCCCTTCCCCCCGGCGTCCTGCGCCGCGGCCAGCCGCCGGTCGGCGGCACAAAGTCCATGAAGCCGTACCCCGGACACAGCCGCACCTCTTCGCCCGCACCCACGTGCGCGGCGCGCGCCTGCATGGCGTTGTGCCCGGCCGCCTGCGCCAGTCCGGAAAACAGGACACGGCCATGTTCCGTGTTTTCGCCAATAAATTTCTTTTTTCCAATAGGATATATGCAGGCTGCTCCGGCCATGGCGCTGCCCTGGCCCGGCCGGCTGTCCGATACGCTGCATTCCGGCACCCCGGATGTGTCCTTTTTCCCGGACTCGCGGGGCGCCACAAAATCGAAACAAGGACAACGATTCTGTAACAATTCGGTTTTCCATATAAAAAAATCATCGCGCGCTTTGGCACGCAACTTGTTCATAGCAGGCCAGCCTTCTCACCAATCATCAACCTACAAGGAGCCTGCTATGTCACTTGGAGTTTTGGCACTGGTTGCATTTTTGCCAATCGCACTGGCCTTGGTGCTGATGGTCGGCCTGCGCTGGCCCGCCACAAGGGCCATGCCCTTGGCCTGGCTGGTCTGCGCCCTGGGCGCGGTCTTCGCCTGGGGACTGCCGGTCAGCTACGTGGCCGCCCTGACCCTTCAGGGCTTCATCACGGCCATCGGCATCCTGATCATCGTCTTCGGCGCCCTCCTGATCCTGTATACCCTGAAATACTCGGGAGGCATGGAAACCATCCAATGCGGCATGCAGAACGTCAGCCGCGACATGCGCGTCCAGGCGATCATCATCGGCTACCTGTTCGCGGCCTTCATCGAGGGCGCCGCCGGCTTCGGAACCCCCGCCGCGCTGGCCGCGCCGTTGCTGCTGTCCCTGGGCTTCCCGCCCCTGGCCGCGGCCGTGCTCTGCCTGGTCTTCAACTCCTTCCCGGTGACTTTCGGCGCGGTGGGCACGCCCATCGTCCTGGGCCTGAAGTTCCTGCGCGGCCTGGTGGACCAGGCCGTGGCAGCGGGCATTCCAGGCCTGAACTTCTCCAACCTCGAGCAGTTCAACGCGGTCATCGGCCAGTGGGCCACGGTCATGCACATCGGCATGATCTTCATCCTGCCCGTGTTCATGCTCGGCTTCATCACCCGTTTCTTTGGTCCGGAGCGCAAGTGGTCCAACGGCTTCAAGGCCTGGCAGTTCTGCATGTTCGCGGCCGTGGCCTTCTCCGTCCCCTACCTGATCTTCGCGTGGTCCTTCGGCCCCGAGTTCCCGTCGCTCATCGGCGGCCTGGTCGGTCTGGGCATCGTCATCTGGGGCGCCAAGCGCGGCATCTGCGTGCCCAAGGACGTCTGGACCTTCGGTGACAACACCAAGTGGGATCCGGAATGGACCGGCACCATCGCCAACGAGGGCGTGTGCGAGTTCAAGGCGCACATGAGCCAGCTCAAGGCCTGGATGCCCTACATCCTCATCGGCCTGATCCTCGTGATCACCCGTATCCCCGAACTGGGCCTCAAGGGCCTTCTGGCCGCCCCGGCGATCAAGTTCACCAACATCCTGGGCTTCAAGTCCGTCAGCGGCTCCATCCAGTACCTGTACCTGCCCGGCACCATTCCCTTCGTGCTCGTGGCCCTGATCACCGTGGGCCTGCATGGCATGAAGGGCGACGACGTGAAGAAGGCCTGGGGAGAGTCCTTCGCCAAGATGAAGAACCCGACCATCGCCCTGTTCTTCGCCGTGGCCCTGGTCTCCATCTTCCGTGGTTCCGGCATCGCCGACGCCGCGCTCAACCCGGGCAATTATCCGTCCATGCCCCTGGCCATGGCCAAGGTCGTGGCCGCCATCACGGGCAACGCGTGGCCCTTCGTGGCCTCCTACGTGGGCGGCCTGGGCGCGTTCATCACCGGTTCGAACACGGTCTCCGACCTGCTGTTCGCCGAATTCCAGTGGGGCGTGGCCTCCACCCTGGAGCTGCCCCACCAGATCATCGTGGCCGCGCAGGCCGTCGGCGGCGCCATGGGCAACATGATCTGCATCCACAACATCGTGGCCGTGTGCGCCGTGGTGGGCCTCTCCGGCAAGGAAGGCATGATCATGCGCAAGACCTTCTGGCCCTTCCTGCTCTACGGCGTGATCGTGGGCATCGTGGCCAGCTTGCTGTGCTTCGTGTTCTTCCCGAACGTGTTCTAGGAACCGTGTGCCAACGGCCCGGGGCGGGGGGTCCCGCCCCGGGCCATACAACAAAAAGCAAGGCCGGCGCCCGACGCCGGGAGCACATAGAGATCAAAAGGCGGGGCCACAGCCCCATGCCAGGAGAAAAACGCAATGACCACTGACGCTTTGACAAAGGAATTTCAGGCCATTGTGGGCAACGAAAACGTGATGGTCAGCGAGGCCGATCGCCAGTCCTATTCCTACGATGCGGCCGTTCTGGAGCCCGTGGTGCCCGCCCTGGTGCTGCGCCCCGAGACCACCGAAGCCCTGGGCAAGTGCGTCAAACTCTGCAACGACAACGATAGGCCCCTCACCGTTCGCGGCGCGGGCACCAATCTTTCCGGCGGCACCATCCCCGATCCGCGGGGCGGCGTCGTCATCCTGACCAACAGCCTCAACAAGATTCTCGAGATCAACGAGCAGGACCTCTACGCCGTGGTTCAGCCCGGCGTGGTCACCGCCACGTTTGCCGCCGAGGTCGCCAAGCGCGGCCTCTTCTATCCTCCTGATCCCGGCAGCCAGGCCGTGTCGACCCTCGGCGGCAACGTGGCGGAAAACGCCGGAGGCCTGCGCGGCCTCAAGTACGGCGTGACCAAGGACTACGTCATGGGCGTGGACTTCTTCGACGTGGACGGCGGGCTGGTCAAGTCCGGTTCGCGCACGGTCAAGTGCGTCACCGGCTACAACCTGGGCGGCCTGATGATCGCCAGCGAGGGCACCCTGGGCGTCTTCGCCGAGATCACCCTGAAGCTCGTGCCGCCGCCGGCCGCGCAGAAGGCCATGATGGCCATCTACGACAACGTGGACAAGGCTTCCGAATCCGTGGCCGCGATCATCGCCAACAAGATCGTGCCCTGTACCCTCGAATTCCTGGACAACGCCACCATCCGCTACGTAGAAGACTTCTGCAAGGCGGGGTTGCCCACGGACGCCCAGGCCGTTCTGCTCATCGAGGTGGACGGCCACCCGGTGCAGGTCGAGGAGGACGCCGCCAAGGTCGTGGAGCTCTGCAAGAAGGTCGGCGCCAGCGAAGTGAAGATGGCCGAGGACGCCGCCCAGCGCGACGCGCTGTGGACCGCCCGCCGCGCCGCACTGCCCGCCCTGGCCCGCGCCCGGCCCACCACCGTGCTCGAGGACGCCACCGTGCCGCGCTCCAAGATTCCGGCCATGATCAAGGCCATCAACGAAATCGCGGCCAAGTACAAGCTGGACATCGGCACCTTCGGCCACGCGGGCGACGGCAACCTGCACCCCACGATCATGTGCGACCGCCGCGACAAGGAAGAGTTCCATCGCGTGGAGGCCGCCGTGGACGAGATCTTCGACGTGGCCATCTCCCTCAAGGGCACCCTGTCCGGCGAGCACGGCATCGGCCTGGCCAAGTCCAAGTGGATGGAGAAGGAGACCTCTCGTGCGACCATCGAGTACTCGCGGCGCATGAAGAAGTCCATCGATCCCAAGAGCATCCTCAATCCCGGCAAGATCATCGCGGGAAGGGGGTAGCGACATGCCCGACGTCAAGCAACTCGCCCGACTGCTCATGGAGCTGGATGACCAGATGGCCACCTGCATGAAGTGCGGGATGTGCCAGGCGGTCTGTCCGGTGTTCGCCGAAACCATGCGCGAGGCGGACGTGACCCGCGGCAAGATCGCCCTGCTGGAGAATCTGGCCCATGAGATGATCAAGGACGCCGCAGGCGTGCAGGACAAGCTCAACAAGTGCCTCCTGTGCGGCTCCTGCGCGGCCAGCTGTCCGTCCGGCGTGAAGATCATGGACATCTTCCTCAAGGCCCGGGCCATCGTCAACGGCTACATGGGGCTGTCCCCGGCCAAGCGCGCCGTGCTGCGCGGCATGCTCACCCGCCCGCGCCTGTTCAACGCGCTGCTGGGCATGGCCGAGACGTTCCAGGGGCTCTTCACCAAGCCCGTCAACGACGTCATCGGCTCCTCGTGCTCCAAGATGCTCTCGCCGGTGATCGGCGACAGGCACTTCCTGCCCCTGGCCAAGACGCCGCTGCACAACGCGGTCAAGCCCATGAACACCGCGCCCGGGGCCTCCGGCCTCAAGGTGGCCTTCTTCCCCGGCTGCCTGGTGGACAAGATCTTCCCGCGCGTGGGCCATGCGGTCCTCAAGGTCCTGGCCCATCACGGCGTGGGCGTGTACCTGCCCGACGCCCAGGCCTGCTGCGGCATTCCCGCGGCGGCCTCCGGCGACCAGGACTCCTACGACAAGCTGGTGCGCTACAACGTGGACCTCTTCTCCAAGGAGAACTTCGACTACCTGGTGACGCCCTGCGGCACCTGCACGGCGACCATCAAGGATATCTGGCCCAAGCTGTCCGACGCCTACCCGGCCGAACTCAAGGCGCGGATCTCCTCCATCACCGAACGCACCATGGACATCAACGCCTTCCTGGTGGACGTGATCGGCGTGCAGGCGGTCGAAAACGGCAAGGCGACCCACACGGTCACCTTCCACGATTCCTGCCACCTGAAGAAGTCCCTGGGCGTGTCCGCCCAGCCCCGGACCCTGATCAAGGCCAATCCGGACTACCAGGTGGTGGAGATGAAGGAAGCGGACCGTTGCTGCGGCAACGGCGGCAGCTTCAACCTCTATCACTACGAGATCTCGAAGCAGATCGGACGCCGCAAGCGCGACAACATCGTGGCCAGCGGCGCGGAAATGGTCTCCACGGGATGCCCGGCCTGCATGATGCAGATCAGCGACATGCTGTCCCAAGCGGGGGACAATAAGCCGGTTCGTCATCCTGTCGAGATATATGCGGAAACACTACCATAGCGGAGCGGAACGCGGCCGGGCGGGGTGGTCCCGCCCGGCCGCGAACCGCCGCGCCGAACCCACAACCTGAGAGCAGTACCATGGCAAAGTGCCTCTACTTGACCACCACGGAACCCCGCAGCGGCAAGTCCGCCGTGTCCCTCGGCCTGATGCAGATGCTTCTGCGCGACGTGCAGAACGTGGGCGTGTTCCGCCCCGTCATCACCGTGGACCCCAACGACGGCAAGGACTACTTCAGCGACCTGCTTATCCGGAATTTCGGTCTGGAAGTCCCGCCAGGCGGCTGCCACGCCTACACGACCTTCGAGGCCCGCGACATGATCAACGCGGGACGCTACGGCGAATTCCTCGACGGAGTGCTGGTCAAGTTCTCAGAGATGCAGAAACGCTATGACTTCGTGCTCACCCTGGGCACGGACTTCTCCAGCAAGGACATCACCTTCGAATTCGACGTCAACGCCGACATCGCGGCCAACCTCGGCTGCCCGGTGTGCATCCTCATCAACGCCTTCGGCAAGTCCACGGCCCAGACCATCAGTTCCACGCGCCAGGCCATGGACGCCTTCTACGAAAAGAGCGTGGACATCGCCGCCGTCATCGTCAACCGCGTGCAGGAAGGCGACGAGACCATCGCGGCCGACCTGGCCTCCAGCGTCTGCGGCGAGGACTGCCCGCTGTTCTACGTCATCCCCGAGGAGCCCGTGCTGGGCAAGCCGACCATGGAGGACGTGCGCAAGTGGCTGGACGCCAAGGTCCTCTTCGGCGAGGCCGGCATCAAGGCCCGCGTGGACAACCACGTCATCGCGGCCATGCAGGTCCACAACTTCCTGAGCCACGTGGAGCCCGGCAGCCTGATCATAACCCCGGGCGACCGCGAGGACGTGCTCCTGGCCAGCCTGGCCACGCGCCTGTCGCGCAACTATCCGCCCATCGCGGGCATCCTGCTCACCGGCGGCATCACCCCGGGCGAGAACGTGACCCGGCTCATGGAGGGCCTCACGGACCGGCCCACCACGGTGCTCGGCGTACGCACCAACACCTTCAAGACCATGGACATGCTCAAGGACCTCTACGGCCGCATCGAGGTGGACGACCAGGCCAAGATCGCCGCGGCCCTGGCCGCCTTCGAGCGCGCCGTGGACCAGAAGCGGCTCGCCGACCGCCTCATCTCGCGCGTGTCCACCAAGATGACCCCGCGCATGTTCGAGTTCAGCCTGATCCAGAAGGCCCAGGCCGACAAGATGCGCATCGTGCTGCCCGAGGGCGAGGGCGAGCGCATCCTGCGCGCCACGGACATCCTGCTGCGCCGCGGCGTGGCGCACATCGCCCTGCTCGGCGACGAGGACGTGATCCGCTCCCGCGCCGCCCAGTACGGCCTGGACATCGCCGGGGCCCGGATCCTCACTCCGGACAAGTGCGACCTGTTCGAGGAGTACTCCGAGACCTACTACGAACTGCGCAAGAGCAAGGGCGTGACCCCGGAGCTGGCCCGCGACGCCATGTGCGACCCGACCTTCTTCGGGACCATGATGGTCTACAAGGGCGATGCCGACGGCATGGTCTCCGGCTCGGTCACGACCACGGCCGCGACCATCCGCCCGGCCTTCCAGTTCATCAAGACCAAGCCCAACGCCTCCATCGTTTCCAGCGTGTTCCTGATGTGCCTCAAGGACCGCGTCCTGGTCTTCGGCGACTGCGCCGTGAACCCCAATCCGGACGCGCGTCAGTTGGCCGAGATCGCCATCTCCTCGGCCGACACCGCCAAGGTCTTCGGCATCGAGCCGCGCGTGGCCATGCTCTCCTACTCCACGGGCTCCTCCGGCAAGGGCGAGCAGGTGGAGAAGGTCATCCAGGCCACCCAGATCGCGCGCGAACTGGCTCCGCATCTGGCCATCGAGGGTCCGCTTCAGTATGATGCGGCCATCGATCCGGAAGTGGCCAAGACCAAGATGCCCGGTTCCGAAGTGGCGGGCCACGCCACGGTCTTCATCTTCCCGGATCTGAACACCGGCAACAATACCTACAAGGCCGTGCAGCGCGCGGCCCAGGCCGTTGCCATCGGACCGGTGCTCCAGGGCCTCAACAAGCCCGTGAACGACCTCTCGCGCGGCTGCACCGTGCCCGACATCGTCAACACCGTGGCCATCACCGCCATCCAGGCCCAGGCCGAGGCCAAGGCCAAGGCCAAGGCGTAGCGGACCGACGCCCCGTCGAGGCACATCAAGCAACACCCAGGCAACACAAGGATTCGTACAATGAAGATTCTGGTCATCAACTGCGGCAGTTCCTCTCTCAAATACCAGCTCATGGACATGGGCTCCAGCAAGCCCCTGTGCTCCGGCCTCATCGAGCGCATCGGCGATACCGGCGGCGCCTACCGCCACAAGAAGAACCCGGACACCGAGGCCGAGGCCGTGTTCCAGGCCGGGCGCGACATGCCCGACCACGATGCGGCCATGCGCCTGGTGGCCGAACTGCTCACCGACGCCGAGGCAGGCGTGGTGGCCGACGTCAAGGAGATCGACGCCGTGGGCCACCGCGTGGTGCACGGCGGCGAGGCCTTCAACAAGCCCACCCTGATCGACGACGCCGTGCTCGCGGCCGTCAAGGGCGTGGAGCACCTGGCCCCGCTGCACAACCCGGCCAACCTCATCGGCATCCGCGTGGCCATGGCGCTCTTCCCGCACGCGCCGCAGGTCGCGGTCTTCGACACCGCCTTCCACCAGACCCTGCCGCCCAAGGCCTACATGTACGCCCTGCCCTACGACTACTACGAGGAACTGGGCATCCGCCGCTACGGCTTCCACGGCACCTCGCACCGCTACGTGGCCCGCGAGGGCGCGCGCTGCATGGGCCTGACGCCCAAGGAGGCGCGCATCATCACCGTGCACCTGGGCAACGGCGGCTCCGTGGCCGCCGTGGACCGCGGCAAGTGCGTGGACACCTCCATGGGCCTGTCGCCCCTGGCCGGCCTGATCATGGGCACGCGCTGCGGCGACATCGACCCGGCGATCATCCCCTTCCTGGCCAAGAACAAGAACATGAGCCTGGAAGAGGTGGACACCGTGCTGAACAAGGAAAGCGGCATGAAGGGCATCTGCGGCGTGAGCGACATGCGCGACGTGGGCGAGCGCATCGCCGCGGGCGACGAGCGCGCCGCCCTGGCCATGGACATGTACGCCTACCGCGTGCGCAAATACATCGGCAGCTACTTCGCGGCCCTGGGCACCCTCGACGGCATCGTGTTCACCGCGGGCATCGGCGAGAACGACATTCTCGCCCGCCGGCGCATCCTCGAGGGCCTGGAGGGCATGGGGATCGTGATCGACATCGAACGCAACAAGGGCCGCGGCGGGCCCAAGGCCATTCACGCGGACGAAAGCCGCGTGCAGATATGGATCATACCCACCAACGAGGAACTGGAGATCGCCAACCAGACCTTGGAGGTGCTCGACAACAGGGACGCCTAGCCAGGGGCGCCCGCAACACAAGGGATGGACGACATGACAGCAACCGCCACTCTCGCCGATACCTTTGCCGAAAAGGCGAAGCTCGTCTCGGCCGTGGTCTCCACCGTCAAGAGCCTTGAAGAGGCCTTCGACTACACGGTGGACCTGTGCGCCAAGAAGGAGGCCTGCAAACTGCTCATCTCCGGCTGCGGGGAGCCGCTTTCGCCCCCGGCCGAAGGGCTGTGCGAAACCAAGCAGGAGAAGGTCGTGGCCGCCCCCGCATTGCCCGCGGCCCAGTTCAAGGCCTTCAAGAAACGCTGCGACGAGAGCGGCTTCAAGCTGCTGCAGAAAGGCATGCGCGACAACCTCGGGGGCATCGACATCGGCTTCACCGTGGCCGACTGGGGCATCGCCGACACCGGCACCCTGGTCATCGACTCCTCCAGCGAGGAACTGCGGTTGGCGACCATGATCAGCGAGATCCACGTCGCCGTGCTGCCCATCTCCAAGATCGTGGCGGACACGGCCGCCCAGATGAAGCAGCAGGTCGCCCTGATGCGCAAGACGCCCAACTACACGGCCTTCGTCACCGGAGCCAGCCGCACCGCGGACATCGAGCGAGTACTGGCCTTGGGCGTGCACGGCCCCTTGGAACTCCACATCCTGCTCCTGGAGGACTGACATGCAAACCGCCCAAAACCTCACCCAGTATCGTGACGAGCTCAAGGGCGCGCTGAGCAACGAGTTCCTGCGCAAGGCCATGGACAACTTCGCCGTGGCCTACCGCGGGTCGCGCGTGCGCGCCTTCACCGGCATCGACGTGGAGACCCTGGTTTCCCAGATCGCCACGGCCAAGGACGCCTCCATCAGCCGCCTGGACCAGCTCTTCGCCGAGTTCAAGGAGAAGGCGGAGAAGGCCGGGGTGCACGTGCATCTGGCCCGCACGGCCCAGGAGGCCAACGAGATCATCGGCCGCATCGCCGAAAACGCCGACTGCAAGAAGATCGTCAAATCCAAGTCCATGACCGCGGAGGAGACGCTCCTCAACCACCATCTGGAAGCCAAGGGCATGGAGGTCACGGAGACCGACCTGGGCGAGTGGATCATCCAGTTGCGCCACGAAGGCCCGACGCACATGGTCATGCCCGCCATCCACCTCTCGCGCTTCCAGGTGGCGGACCTGTTCACGGGCGTCACCGGCCATGAGCAGGACGCGGAGATCGAGCGGCTGGTCAAGGTCGCCCGGCGTGAGCTGCGCCAAAAGTACGTGGACGCGGACATGGGCATCTCCGGGGCCAACTTCTGTGTGGCCGAGACCGGATCCCTGGGCATCATCACCAACGAGGGCAACGCCCGCCTGGTGACGACCCTGCCGCGCGTGCACGTGGCCATCGCCGGCCTGGACAAGCTCACGCCCACCCTCGAGGACGCCCTGCGCGTCATCAAGGTGCTGCCGCGCAACGCCACGGGCCAGGCCATCACCTCCTACGTGACCTGGATCACCGGCCCGAGCGAGTGTCAGGCCTCGCCGGACGGCAAGAAGGAGATGCACGTGGTCTTCCTGGACAACGGCCGCTCGGCCCTGGCCAAGGACCCGATCTTCTCCCAGGTGCTGCGCTGCGTGCGTTGCGGCGCGTGCGCCAACGTCTGTCCCGTCTACCGGCTGGTGGGCGGTCACCAGATGGGCCACATCTACATCGGCGCCATCGGGTTGATCCTCACCTACTTCTTCCACGGCCGCGAAGCGGCCAAAAACCTGGTCCAGAACTGCATCAACTGCGGCGCGTGCAAGCACGTGTGCGCCGCGGGCATCGACCTGCCGCGCCTGATCAAGGACGTGCACGCGCGCATCCTGGACGAGGACGGCCACCCGACGCAGTCCACCCTGCTGGGCAAGGTGCTCAAGAACCGCACCCTGTTCCACACCCTGCTGCGCACCGCGCGCCTGGCCCAGCGGCCCTTCAAGACCCAGGGCGGCTTCCTGCGCCACCTGCCGCTGATCTTCGACAAGAGCCAGAACTTCCGCGCCCTGCCCGCCATCGCGTCCAAGGCCTTCCGGGACCGCTGGCCGGAGATCAGGCCCCGCGTGGACAAGCCGACCATGAAGATCGCGCTCTTCTCCGGCTGCGTGCAGGACTTCGTCTACCCCGAACAGCTCGAAGCCGCGGTGCGCGTCATCGCCGGACAGAACGTGCAGGTCGAGTTCCCCATGGGCCAGACCTGCTGCGGCCTGCCCGCGCAGATGATGGGCGAGACCGAGGCCTCGCGCGAGGTGGCCCGGCTGAACATGACGGCCATCGACGCCGCGGACTACGACTACATCGTGACCTCCTGCGCCTCCTGCGCCTCGCACCTCAAGCACGCCTACCCGCGCCTGGCGGGCGAGGAGGGCCAGGTCAAGGCCCAGCAGTTCGCGGACAAGGTCATCGACTTCAGCTCCTTCGTGCACGACGTGCTCGGCGTGGGCGAGGAGGCCTTCACCGGCACGGGCAAGAAGACCGCCTACCACTCCCCCTGCCACCTGTGCCGGGGGTTGGGCGTCATCGACCAGCCGCGCGAGCTGCTGCGCGACGCGGGCGTGGAATACGTGCCCACCGAGGAGGAGGACGTGTGCTGCGGCTTCGGCGGCACCTTCTCCATGAAGTTCCCGGAACTCTCCGCCGAGACCCTGGAGCGCAAGCTCAAGATCGTCGAGGAATCCGGAGCCCAGGAACTGGTCACGGACTGCCCGGGCTGCGTCATGCAGCTGCGCGGCGGCGCGGAGCGGCGCGGCATGCGCCTGAACGTGCGGCACATCGCCGAGTCCCTGGCCGAACGCCTGAAGTAATCCCCGGGCCCGCCGCGACGGCGCGGCGGGCCCGTAACCACATTTGGCGAGCAGGCACTCCCTCTGCCCCTGACCGCCATGACGGGGTCGGCCGACCGCCCTCCGGCATGGGAGAACCGCCCTCCCCCAGGCCCCGTCCCTTACCCGGGGGCCGCGACGTTCGTCGCGGCCCCCCTTCCTTTGCACGCCACCGCCCCCTCCCGCTCCTTCCGGCTCCGGAGTGCGCGGCCCCATGACGGTTGCCAATTTCTCCCTCCAAGAGTATGCATTTAGCATCGCGCCGTCGCACCCGGAGCCCCAAGGCCATGCCCCACTCCCGACACCTCCACGCCTCCCTGGCCGGCAAGCTGATCTTCGCCGTGGGCCTGACGCTGCTCGGGTGCATCACGGCCTGGGCCTACTTCTCCATCCAGTTCCACAGCACCACGGCCATGGAGCACGTCGTCGCCTCCGAAGTGCGCCTGTCCAACACCATCATGCTGGGCACGCACTACGCCATGATGCTCAACTCGCGCGACGACATCCGCCAGATCATCCACAACACGAGCAAGCAGGAGGAGATCAAGAGCATCCGCATCTACAACAAGCGCGGGGCCATCAAGTTTTCCAACCTCGACGGCGAGCTGGACCGGACCACGAACATCATGGCCGAGGCCTGCTACGTGTGCCACCGCGCCACCCCGCCCAGCGCGCACGTGGCCCTGGACGAGCGCACGCGCATCTTCGCCGCCGCCGACGGCTCGCGCCTGCTCGGCGTGCTCACGCCCATCTACAACGACGCGCAGTGCTCGGCCGACCCCTGCCACGTGCACCCGCGCGACAAGAAGGTCCTCGGCCTGCTGGACGTGGTCGTGTCCCTGAAAAAACCCGACGACAAGCTCACGATCTTCCGCCGGAGGACCATGGCCATCGCGGGGTTCGCCTTCGTGATCACCTCGCTGACGATCTTCGTCTTCGTGCACCGCGTGGTCGGCGTGCCCGTGCGCAAGCTCATCGAGGGCGCCAACCGCATCGCCGGAGGCAGCGGCTTCACCCGCGTGGACGTGAACCAGGAGGACGAAATGGGCCTCCTGGCCGACGCCATCAACGACATGAGCCGCAAGATCACGGACAAGCAGCAGGAGCTGAACAAGCAGCGCGACGAGTTCCAGACGCTCTTCGAGGGCGTGCCCTGCATCGTCACCGTGCAGAACCGCGCCTTCCGCATGCTGCGCTACAACCGCCAGTTCGGGGAGAAGTTCCGGCCCCAGCCCGGGGACTACTGCTTCAAGGCCTACAAGGGGCGCGACTCCAAATGCCCCAATTGCCCGGTGGAAAAGACCTTCGCCGACGGGCTCTCGCACACCAGCGAGGAGGAGGCGCTGTTGCCCGACGGCACCACGGCCCACTGGATCGTGACCACCACGCCGATCCGCGACGCGCGCGGCAGGGTCGTCGCGGCCATGGAGATGTGCCTGGACATCTCCCACCGCCGCGGCCTGGAGGAGAAGCTCCGGCGCAGCGAGAAGAAATACCACGCCATCTTCGACAACATTCCCAACGCCGTGTTCGTGCTCGACGCCGCGACCCTGGAGATCCTCGAATGCAACGAGAGCGCCCGGGCCCTGTACACGCCGGGCGATCCCGCAGGGCTGGTGGGCGCGTCCTTCGCCGAGTTCTTCCCGGCCGACGAGCGGCGCGGGCTGGCCTCCACGCTGCACTCCTGCGCCGTGATCTCCCGGGCCACGCAGATCACCCGCGACGGCCGCCGCCTGATCGTCACCGTGCGCGTCTCGCCCTCGGACTACCCGGACCGCAAGGCCCTGCTGGTGACCACCAGCGACATCACCAAGCGCCTCGAGACCGAGCAGCAGCTGATCCAGGCCTCGAAGATGGCCACCCTGGGCGAGATGGCCACGGGCGTGGCCCACGAGCTGAACCAGCCCCTGTCCGTGATCCGGACCATCAGTTCCCTGTTCCAGCGCAGGGTCGCGCGCCACGAACCCGTGAGCCCGGAGCTGCTGGCCGAGATAGCCGAGGGCATCGACGCGCACGTGGAGCGCGCCGCGCGGATCATCAACCACATGCGCGAATTCGGCCGCCGGGCCGACATCCGGCTCGTGCCCGTGCAGGTCAACGAGGTGCTGGAAAAGGCCTTCGACCTCTTCAGCCAGCAGCTCGCCCTGCGCAACATCGAGGTGGCCTGGGACCTGGACGAGAAGCTGCCCCCGGCCCTGGGCCAGGCCAACCGGCTGGAACAGGTCTGCATCAACCTGCTCATCAACGCGCGCGACGCCATCGAGGAACGCTGGGCCAGGGAGGCTCCGGCGGACGGGGTCAAACGCATCACCCTGCGCACGCGGGTCTGCGACGAAATGGTCTGCGCCGAAGTCTGCGACACGGGCACGGGCATCGACCCACAGATCGTGGACCGGCTCTTCGAGCCCTTCTTCACCACCAAGGAAGTGGGCAAGGGCACGGGGTTGGGGCTGTCCATCAGCTACGGCATCATCAAGGACTTCGGGGGCACGATCCGCGCGCGCGCGGCCGACGGCGGCGGCGCGTGCTTCGTCATCTCCCTGCCCCGGGCGCGCCTGACGCGCCTGGACGAGACACCCGGGGACACGCCGAACGACGCCCCCAAAGAGGCCCCCAAGGTCCCCGGGCCGGACGGGGCTGCCGACGGCGAGTCCGCCCAAGTGACCGGCGACGGAGCCGGCCTGGGGACCGACGGCGGGGCCGCCTTTGGGGCCGACGACGGCCCTACGTCCGGAGCCGGAACCGACGCCCCGCCTTCCGGACAAAACGGCCCGGAGGCCTGACGCCGCACCGACCTCGGCCCCCTCCCCCCCCTTCCCTGCGTGGGTCCCTTCCGAACGCTCCTGCGCAACCGCCGCACCACAGCGCCCCGCCCGGGGCGTCCCTTTTCGCATCGCCCAACGCCTAAAGGCCCTCGCGCGCGCCTCCGACACCCGTGAACCGGCAATGGGCCCCCTCGGCAGCTAGCCCTTCCCGCCACCACACACCTTGTGCCGGATTGCACAAGGGGCGAGTTTTTCGCCTGCGTAAGCCCGGGATTTACCCCTTCCGAGCAGGATTTTTGGGGGCTGCATAAAATTTTTTCCCTTTATATTCTAAACTGATAAATTAAAAACATCCCTTTCAAGGGTGAAAATCCCCTTTTTCACCTTGACGGTCAGAGGACATTTTCATACTTGTCGCGGGTGAATAAATACACCCTAGTTAGGTGTAAATTTCACAACAAGAACCATTTGGAACAGGCAAACGTTCCGGACCGGCGGCGCAGCCGGGCGGACCGGGACGCAAGGGCCGCGGAACCGTACGCGACGGGCGGCGCGGCAGCGGGTGAGGGCTTTCCGGGCGCACCGGTCAGGGAGTCTGGAGCGGAAGGATCCACCAACCTCAAAGGATAGGAAGGTATGGAGAACGGAAGATCACTGGTACGATGGGCCCTCGGCGCCAGCGTGGTCGCCGCGATGTGCCTGTACGCGATCGTGGCCTCGGGCACGGGGGAGACATCCGGCCCGATTGGCCAGGCCAGGGCCGACGTCATCGTCATCGACGGCCTGAAAACCTTCGGCGACCTGGAAGCCGCGCCCGTGCAATTCCTGCACGACAAGCACACGGACGTCGTGGAGCAGACGGGCAAGGACTGCTCCGCCTGCCACAAGAAGAACGACAGGGGCGTCCAATCCGCCAGGTTCATGCGCCTGGAAGACGTGTCCCGGCAGCAGACCACGGACATCTACCACGACAACTGTATTTCCTGTCACGAGGAGACCGCGCGCCAGGGCCGCGCGGCCGGGCCCACGGAGTGCGGCGGCTGCCACGCCCGGGGCAAGATCCTCTCCGCGCGCCGCCCCATGGGACTGGACAAGTTCCTGCACGCGCGCCACGCGGCCTCCGAGGCCATCGCGCCCCCCGCGGGCCTGGCCGTCCCCGGCGATTCCGCCAACTGCGCGGCCTGCCACCACGACTTCGACGCCACGGCCAGGAAGCTGGTGGCGGCCAAGGGCGCGGAGGATTCCTGCCGCGCCTGCCACAAGAGCGCCGAAACCCCGCTGGGCGAAACGGTCAACGGCAAGGACTACGCCGTGGCCGTGCGCTCCTTCCCGGCCGCGGCGCACCAGGAATGCCTGGGCTGCCACGTGGACATGGCCGCCAGGAAGCTCGTGACCGGCCCGACCAAGTGCGCGGGCTGCCACGGCCTGGAGAAGCAGCTGGCCTTCGAGCGGCCCAAGGAGATCAAGCGCATGGAGCGCGGCCAGCCCGACGCCGCGCTGATCATGCCGCCCGTTCCGGCCAAGGCCGCGGCCGACGCCCCGGCCACGGGCATGGCCCCGGTGGCCTTCAACCACAAGGCCCACGAGGCGGCCAACGACACCTGCCGCGCCTGCCACCACGAGCGCATCGGCTCCTGCGTCCAGTGCCACGCGGACAAGCCCGCGGCCCCGAGCCCCGCGACGAACACGGCGACGAACGCCTGGGCGGACCCGGGCGCGAACGTGGAGAACGGCGGCGGCGTGCTGCTGGCCCAGGCCATGCACGCCACGGGCTCCATGCAGTCGTGCGTGGGCTGCCACGCCGCGCGCACGGCCCAGCCGCAGTGCGCCGGGTGCCACACGGCCATGCCCAGGACCGAACTGCCGCAGGAATCCTGCGCCAAGTGCCACAAGTCCCTGGACGGCTCCGCCAAGGAACGGCTCGCCGGGCTTTCCGGCGATGCCCTGCAGAAGGCCGGCCGGGAAGTGGCCGCGGACATGATCGCCGCGCGGCCCGTGACTTCCGGGCTGCCCGGCCTCAAGGACATCCCCGAGACCGTGACCATCGGCGCCCTGGCGGACGAGTTCCAGCCCGCCAAGCTGCCGCACCGCAAGATCGTCCAGGCCCTGTATGAGGGCGTCAAGGAGAGCAGGCTTGCCGGTGCGTTCCACGGCGACCCGGCCACCCTATGCCGGGGCTGCCACCACAACAGCCCCGCCTCGCTCACGCCGCCGCGCTGCGCCGGCTGCCACGGCAGGCCCTTCGGCGGGGACGTCGCGGGCAAGCCCGGGCTCAAGGGCGCCTACCACCAGCAGTGCATGGGCTGCCACAAGGCCATGAAGCTGGAAAAGCCCGCAGACACCAAGTGCGCCGAGTGCCACGAGAAGAAGAACTAAACCGGCAATCCTGTTGAGGTGCTTATGTCCATAAAACGAAGAACGTTTCTGGGTCTGATCGGCGCCGCGGGGGTCACCGTCGCGAGCACCGGGGCGCGCGCCGCGGGCAATGCCCACTTCGACGGCTACCCCGGCTCCAAGGGCGTGCTTTTCGACGCCACCCGCTGCATCGGCTGCCGCAAGTGCGAGGCCGCGTGCAACGCGGTCAACGAACTGCCCGCCCCGGCGGAGAAGTTCGACGACCTGACCGTGCTCGACCGCAGCCGGCGCACCGACGCCAAGACCTTCACCGTGGTCAACAAGTACGAGACCCCCTCGGGCGGTCCCGTGTACCGCAAGATGCAGTGCAACCACTGTCTGGAGCCGGCCTGCGCCTCGGCCTGCTTCGTCAAGGCCTTCGCCAAGACGCCCGAGGGCGCGGTGTCCTACGACGCCAGCGTGTGCGTGGGCTGCCGCTACTGCATGATCGCCTGTCCCTTCAACATCCCCACCTACGAATACGACGAGCCGCTGAGCCCGCGCGTGCGCAAGTGCACCATGTGCCGCCCGCGCATCCTGGAGGGCAGGCTGCCCGGCTGCGTGGAGGCCTGTCCCAAGGAGGCCCTGACCTTCGGCACGCGCGACGAGCTGATCAAGATCGCGCGCAAGCGCATCGAGAAATACCCGGACCGCTACCTCGACCACATCTACGGCGAGCGCGAGATGGGCGGCACGAGCTGGCTGTACATCTCCGGCGTGCCCTTCTCCCAGATCGGCCTGCGCGAGGACCTGGGCTACGCCAGCGCGCCGGAGCTGACCTCCGGGGCCCTGGCCGCCGTGCCCGTGGTCGCCGGGCTGTGGCCCGCGCTGCTGGGCGGCCTGTGGGCCATCAACAAGCGCAAGGAGAAGATCGCCAGGCAGGAGAAGCGCGAGGCTGTGGAGAACGCCGTGGCCCGGGCCAGCGCCGAGGCCGAGTCCAAGCTCTCGGCGGCGCTGTCCAAGGCCGAGGTCGAAAACAGGCGGCGCATCGAGGTCGAGGTCAAGCGGGCCCTGGAAGAGGCCGGCCTCAACGACACCAAGGAGGAAGGCTAATGTCCCAGGAATCCACCGCTTCCACCGCTCCCAGGAAATCCCTGTTCACGCCGTTCAACGTCGTGGCGGGCGTCATCGTGCTCGTGGGGCTCGTCATCACGTTCCTGCGCTTCACCAAGGGCATCGGCGCCGTCACCAACCTGGACGACAACAACCCCTGGGGCATCTGGATCAGCTTCGACCTGCTCTGCGGCGTGGCCCTGGCCGCGGGCGGCTACACCACCTCGGCCGCGTGCTACCTCTTCGGCCTGAAGCGCTACCACTCGGCCGTGCGCCCGGCGATCCTGACCGCCTTCCTGGGCTACGCCCTGGTGGTCTTCGCCCTGCACTACGACGTGGGCCGCCCCTGGCGGCTGACCTACCCCATCTTCCTCTCCCAGGGCACCACCTCGCTGCTCTTCGAGGTCGGCCTGTGCGTGTTCCTCTACCTCACGGTGCTGTTCATCGAATGGCTCCCGGCCGCCTGCGAATGGCTCAGGCTGGACAAGCTGCGCAAGGTCCTGGTCAAGCTCACCCTGGTCCTGACCATCTTCGGCGTGGTCCTTTCCACCCTGCACCAGTCCTCGCTGGGCGCACTCTACCTCATCGCCCCGAGCAAGGTGCACCCGCTCTGGTACTCGCCGTACCTGGCCCTGTTCTTCTTCGTCTCCTCCATGTTCGCGGGCATGTCCATGGTCCTCTTCGAAGGCACCCTGGCGCACCGCAACTTCCACGAACTCATGGACGAGACGCACCTGGAGGAGGCCCCGGGCGTGGTCACGGGCTTTGCCAAGGCCTGCTCCGTGGTCATGTGCGGCTACCTGATCATGAAGATGTTCGGCCTGGCCCTGGAGAACAAGTGGCACTACCTGGCCACGGGCTACGGCGTGCTCTTCCTGGTGGAACTGATCGGCTTCGTGGCCCTGCCCGCCTATCTCTACGCCATCGGCGCGCGGGAAAGGAACCGCACCCTGATCCGCTTCACCGCGGTGTGGACCGTGCTGGGCATCGTCTTCAACCGCTTCAACGTCAGCCTGGTGGCCTTCAACTGGCAGCTGCCGTCGGCGGACCGCTACTTCCCGAGCTGGATGGAGATCGCCATCAGCCTGTTCGTCGTCACCGTGGGCGTGCTCGCCTACCGCTTCATCTGCACGCGCATGCCCATCTTCTACGAACATCCCGACTACAAGGAATCCCACTAAAGGAGGCCGAGCGCATATGGATACCGTCTTCTACACGCTGCAGGACTTCCTGCTCCACTCCAAGAGCGTGACCTACGTGCTCATGGGCCTCGGGCTCCTGCTCTACGTCTTCTGGTGGTGGTTCCTCACGGACAAGGACGAGAAGAAGCGGCTGTTCTAGCCGACAACCCGCAAGGAGACCGAAATGTACGACTTCCTCACCGGACCCATGCTGTGGCTGTCCCTGGCCGTGTTCTTCGGCGGCCTGGCCGCGCGCGTCGTCTGGTACGTGAAGGGCCTGCGCTGGAACCTGGACCGCGTGCCCTACGGGCACCTCACGTCCACGGGCTGGCTGTGGGCCCTCAAGAGCGTGATCTTCTGGCTGATCCCCTTCGGCTCGCGCAGCTGGCGCACCAAGCCCGGCTTCGCCGCCCTCTTCTTCCTGCTGCACTTCGGCCTGGTGCTCGTGCCGCTCTTCTACACCGGCCACACCATGTTCCTGAAGCAGTGGCTGGGAGTGTCCTGGCCCGCCATGCCCGCCGGGCTGGCCGACGCGCTGACCATCCTGGCCATCTGCGCGGGCGTGCTGATGCTCCTGCGGCGCTACGCGCTGCCCGAGATCCGCATCATCACCGGCCCGCAGGACCTGGCGGTCATGGCGCTCAGCCTGGCCCCGCTGGTCACGGGCTACGTGGCCGCGCACCAGCCGGAAAACTACGCGTTCTGGATCAACGCCCACATCCTCACAGGCGAAATCCTGCTCCTGGCCGCGCCCTTCACCAAGCTCGCCCACGTGGCGCTGTTCTTCTGCTCGCGCATGCAGCTGGGCCTGGACTACGGCACCAAGCGCGGCGGCCGGAAGGGCCGGGGACTGGCCTGGTAGCGGCTCGGCCGCCACACGTTCGCTTCATATCGGCATCACCGAACAGGAGAAGAGCAATGCCCGAAGGCAAATATTGCAACACGACCCCCATCGGCACGGAGGAGGCGCTCAAGGAGCTGCTCTCCGACTCCCGGGGAACCCAATACTACGAGGAAATGGAGCAGCTGGACGTGGACACGGACAAGCTGGCCGCCGCGCTCAAGAACACCTGCAAGTCGCGCACGCGCACGTGGCTGTCCATGTGCGCCCGCTGCGGCCTGTGCGCGGACAGCTGCTTTCTCTACCGCGTCAACGACTGCGATCCCACCCAGGTGCCGTCCTACAAGATCCAGACGACCCTGGGCGAGATGGTGCGCAAAAACGGCAAGGTGGACAACGAGTTCATGCGCCACTGCATGGAGGTGGCCTGGGCCCAGTGCACCTGCTGCAACCGCTGCGGCCAGTTCTGTCCGCACGGCATCGACATGGGCGTGATGTTCAGCTACCTGCGCGGCCTGCTCTACGCGCAGGGCTTCGTGCCCTGGGAGCTGAAGATCGGCGCGGGCATGCACCGCGTCTACCGCGCCCAGATGGACGTGACCAACGAGGACTGGGTGGAGACGTGCGAATGGATGGCCGAGGAGCAGGAGGAGGAGTGGCCGGGCCTGACCATCCCCGTGGACAAGGAAGGCGCGGACATCATGTATACCTGCAACGCGCGCGAGCCCAAGCACTATCCCGAGGACATCGCCGAGGCGGCCATCCTCTTCCACATCGCGGGCGAGAACTGGACCGTGCCCAGCGAGGGCTGGGAGCAGACCTCCCTGGCCATGTTCGCCGGCGACTGGGAGGCCTGCACCATGCAGGTCAAGAGCGTCTATTCGGCCATGGAGCGGCTCAGGCCCAGGCGCATGGTCGGCACCGAATGCGGCCACGCCCACCGCGCCACCGTGGTCGAGGGCCCCTACTGGGCCGGACGGCCCGACGGCAAGCCGCCGGTGGAGTGTCTGCACTACGTGGAGTGGGTGGCCGAGGCCCTGCGCACGGGCAAGCTGAAGATCGACCCGGCCAAGCGCATCAAGGAGCCGGTGACCCTCCAGGATTCCTGCAACTACGTGCGCAACAACGGGCTGGCCATGGTCACGCGCGAGATCATGAGCTACATCGTCGAGCCCGGCTACTTCATCGAGATGACGCCCAACAAGGAATACAACTACTGCTGCGGCGGCGGGGGCGGCTTCAACGGCATCGGGCGGTTCCGGCCCCAGCGCAACAAGGCCCTGCGCACCAAGCGCGACCAGATCCTGGCCACCGGCGCCAAGCTCGTCATCGCCCCCTGCCACAACTGCTGGGACGCCATCCGCGACCTGGAGGAGGAGTACGAGATCGGCATCCGCTGGTCCTTCCTCAAGCCCCTGCTGATCAGCATGGTCGAGGTGCCGGAACACCTCAAGCCCAAGGAAGAAGAGGAGTAGCGCCCTCCGGGCGCGGACCGGCAACTCCTGAAAAGGACAGCAGAAAGAGGTTACCATGTTCAAGAATATCCTGTTCGCGACTTCGGCGTCCCCGGCCTGCGACGACGCGGCCCGCGTGGCCTTCGACATGGCCCGGCGCTACGGCGCGCGCCTGCGCGTCTTCCACGTGCTCGGCGCGCCCACGCGCGCCTTCAGCCAGCTCGTGGTGGACATGCGCACCGGCGAGGAGGTCAGCCTGGACGACAACTACCTGGACCTGGTGCGCGAGGAGCTGAAGACCACCTACGCCAAGCAGCTCGCCGAGTGCGCGGACTGCACCATCGACACCGTGGTCGGCTTCACGCACCGCGAAATCCTGCGCGCCGCGCGCGAAATGGACGCCGACTGCATCGTCATGGGCGCGTCCGACGACTCCGAGGGCCCGCGCACCTACCACAAAGGCGTGACCGGCTCCACCCTGCAGCGCGTGGCCAAGGCCGCCCGCTGCCCGGTGCTCACCGTGGCGCGCCCTTCCGCCTCCTACTGGGGCGGCGTGTCCAACATCGTCTTCGGCACGGACTTCTCCCGCGCCTCGGACTCGGCCTTCCGCTTCGCGCTCAAGGCCGCGCGCGAGCTCGGCGCGGAACTGAACATCTTCCACGCCCTGGACATCTCCTCCCTGGCCTCGTCCGTGGCGCTGAGCCAAGACGAGATCGAGGAGAAGGTCATCCAGGCCCGCGACCGCATCCGCGCCAAATACGTGGCCAACCTGGAGGGTTTCACCAACTACGAGGTCGAGGTCTGGGAAGGCGTGCCCTACGTGGAGATCGTCAAGTTCGCGCGCGAGAAGCAGGCCGACCTCATCGTCATGGCCCACAACACGCGCGAGCTGGACCCGGAACGCGCCCGCATCGGCTCCACCGTGGAGCAGGTCATCCTGCGCGCCAACTGCCCGGTGCTCAGCGTGAACCGGCCCGACAAGATCTGAGGACAAACCCGGGGATCGACCAACGAGACACGACGCGCCGGGCCGCTCGGCTTGGCGCGCAACATACCGAGAGAGGATGGAAATGGCCAAGAAAATCATGATCATCGACGATGATCCGGACATCGTGACCTATCTGACCGACCTGTTCACGGACAGCGGCTACGCGACCTGTTCGGCCGCCGACGGCGCCCAGGCCCTGGACGTGGTCAAGGCCGAGCGGCCCGACTGCATCACCCTGGACATCGAGATGCCCGACGAATGGGGCCCGCGCTTCTACCGCAAGCTGTCCCAGGAGCCGGAGTTCAGGAAGATCCCGGTCATCGTCATCAGCGGACTCAACGCCACCAAGTACGCCGTGCCCAAGGCGGCGGCCAACTTCAGCAAACCCTTCGACCGCGAGGAACTGCTGGCCACCGTGCGCCAGATCGTGGACTGATGCCGGACCCGCACCCCGCACGACCCGAGGACGTTGGAATGAACCGGCGCGCAAGCCGCACGCGCCGCCGGAAACCGGAAATTCTGGAAACACAACGGAGGCTTTGGCCATGGCTAAGAAGATTCTGGTTGTTGACGACGATCCGAGCATCGTGGAATACCTCGTAAGCGTCTTCGAAGACAACGGTTACGCGACCTGCACGGCCACCGACGGGGGCGAGGCCCTGGAGGTGGCCAAGGCGGAGAAGCCCGACCTCGTGACCCTGGACCTGGAGATGCCCCACGAGTGGGGCCCCCGGTTCTACCGCAAGATGTCCCAGGATCCCGGCCTCAAGGAGACCCCGGTCATCGTCATCAGCGGACTCTCCGGCATCCACCTGGCCATCCGCAGGGCCGTGGCGACCATCAACAAGCCCTTCGAGCCGGCCACGGTCATCGCGGCCGTCAAGGAGGCCATCGGCTAGGCCGCGACACACGACGGCAACCCAGGCCGGGCGGGCCCACGCCGCCCGGCCCCGGCCCATCCCCAAGCACTTCAGCACCCGGGCACGACATGAACGAGAAAATCCTTCTGGTGGACGACGAAGTCGGCATCCGCAAATTTCTCGGCATCTATCTCACGGACATGGGCTTCGAGGTGGCCACGGCGGAAAACGGCCGCCAGGCCCTGGAGGTCTTCGAGACCTTCGACCCGGCCATCGTGCTCACGGACATCAAGATGCCCGTCATGGACGGCATCGAGCTGCTCAAGGCCCTCAAGGCGCGCGCGCCGGACACCGAGGTGATCATGATCTCGGGCCACGGCGACCTGGACCTGGCCATCGAGAGCCTCAAGCACCGGGCCGCGGACTTCGTGACCAAGCCCGTGAACCACGACATGCTCGAGGCCGCCCTGCGCAACGCGTCCGAAAAGGCCGCCATGCGCCGCGAGCTGCGCCGCCACACCGCCCACCTGGGCGAGATGGTCCGCGAGAAGACCGCCCTGCACCAGGAACTCTTCGACGCCGCGCCCTGCGCCATCGCGGTCATCGACCGCGAGCAGATGCTCGTCTCCGCCAACCGCCAGTTCCGCGACCAGTTCGGCGAGCCGGGGGGGCGCACCTGCTACCAGGCCTTCCGCCACCGCCAGGCCCCCTGCGGCGACTGCAAGGCCATGCAGACCTTCGACGACGGCGTCTCGCGCGAGACCGAGACCGTGGTCACCACGGCCGACGGCACGCACCGCAACGTGCTCATCCGCACCGCGCCCATCCGCGACGCGGCGGGCGAGATCGTCCAGGTCATGGAGATGGCCACGGACATCACCACCGTGCGCCGCCTGCAGTGTCACCTCACGGACCTGGGGCTCATGGTCGGATCCATGTCCCACGGGGTCAAGGGCATGCTCACGGCCCTGGACGGCGGCATGTACCGCCTGGAATCGGGCATCCGCAAGGCCGACATGGAGCAGGTGGCGAGCGCCACGGCCGCCGTGGGCCAGATGGTCGGGCGCATCAAGAGCATGGTCCTGGACATCCTCTACTACGCCAAGTCCCGCGCCCTGGAGCTGGAGACCAGCGACGTGGAGGTCTTCGCCGAGCACTTGGCCGCCCTGGTCAAGCCCCGCGCCGACCTGCACAAGGTCCGGTTCATGACGGACATCGCCTCGGAGCTGGACACCTTCCTGATCGACGTCAAGGCCGTGTCCAGCGCGCTGGTCAACTTCCTGGAGAACGCCGTGGACGCCTGCATCGCGGACCGCACCAAACAGGCCCACACCGTGGTCCTGTCCGTGAGCGGCGACCACGAATGGGTCGTCTTCGACATCCACGACAACGGCACGGGCATCGACCAGGAGACCCTGGACCGCATGTTCACCCTGTTCTTCTCCTCCAAGGGGTCCAAGGGCACCGGCCTGGGCCTGTACATCGCCAACAAGGTCGTGCGCCAGCACGGCGGCAGCATCGCCGTGGACTCCACCCCGGGCCAGGGCACCAACTTCACCATCCGCCTGCCCCGCGAGGTGCCGCCCGAGTGCCTGCGCGGCGAGGACCCCGACGAGATCGCGGCCGCGGCGAACGAGGAGCCGGGGACGGCCGAAAAGACCGCCGCGCCGAAGGCGGGCGCCCCGGGAAACGGCAAGGGGGACCGCCCCTACTGCGCCTGGATCGGAGACATGGCCGACGACGAGTGATGCGGCCCGCGCGGCCGCGCCCCGCCTGCGTTCCGGGCTCCGCCGCGGTCGCCCCGCGCCGCCCGGCCGGACCTCCGCCCCTTCCGCAAGCCCCTGCGAGCGCCCGGCGCGCTCAAGGACACCAGATGAAGCTGACCACCAAAAGCCGTTACGGCACCCGCCTGCTCCTGGACATCGCCCTCAACTCCGACGAAGGCCCGGTGCGCGTCAAGGACATCGCGCGCCGTCAGGATATCTCTCCGAAATATCTAGAAAAACTCGTACATGAGCTCAAGGCGGCCGGATTCCTGCGCTCCAAGCGCGGGCCCACGGGCGGCCACCGCCTGAGCCGTCCGGCCGCGGAGATCACCGTGGGCGACATCGTGCGCGCCCTGGAAGGCGAGGACACCTCGCGGCTGCTGGATTGCGGCCGGGGCGAGGGCCGCTGCGAACGCCGCGCCGTGTGCCTGTGCCGGACCATCTGGTCGCGGGCCTCGGCCGTGATGTACGACCACCTGCGTTCCGTGACCCTGGCCGACCTGGCCGCCGACGCGCGGCGCTGCCCGCGCATGGAGCTGGCCGCCACGCGGCCCGTGCCGCCCGCCGTTCCCCCGGCCGCGCCCGCTTCCCCGGGCGGCCCGGGCCCCGGGGCCGCCTCCTGACCGGGACGGGGTACCAGACCGCAACGGTCTGTTTTTCTTGACCCTTCACTTGCACTTCCCGTCATGGTAGCATCCCGCCGACACCCAACGTCTCTCCGCGCGCGCCGCGACCGACCGGCGCGCCCCACGGATCGCACCCCAAACGCCGACCCGGTCGGCGAACACAAGGAAGCGTACCCATGTCCCAACACGTAGTGGTCATCGGCGCGGTGGCCGCGGGCCCCAAGTCCGCCTGCCGCTTCAAGCGGCTGGAGCCCGGCTCCCGCGTCACCATGATCGACAAGAGCGACGTCATCTCCTACGGGGGATGCGGCATCCCCTATTACGTCTCCGGCGACGTCTCCGAGGCCATGCAGCTGCGCACGACCAGCTTCCACATGGTCCGCGACGAGAAGTTCTTCAAGGAATGCAAGGATGTGGATACCATGACCATGGTCGAGGCCACGTCCATCGACCGCGAGGCCAAGAAGGTCTACATCCGCGACCACAAGACCGGAAAGGACGGCGCGCTGGACTACGACAAGCTGGTCATCGCCACGGGCGCGGCCCCGCGCAGGCTGAACCTCCCGGGCGAAGGGCTCAAGGGCGTCAGCTACGTCTCCAACCCCTACGAGGCCGTGCGCATCCGCGACGAGGTCACCAAGAACGGCGCGTCCAAGGCCGTGATCGTGGGCGCGGGCTTCATCGGCCTGGAGATGGCCGAGGCCTTCTCGGACATGTGGTCCATCGAGACCACGGTGGTGGAGATCGCGGACCAGCTCATGCCGCGCTACATCAGCTCCGCCCTGGCGCACATGGGCCAGACGCACATGGAGGAAAACGGCGTCACCTTCCACTTCGAGGAGCAGGTCAAGGCCCTGGAAGGCGAGGACGGCCACGTGCGCCGCGTGATCACCAGCAAGCGGACCATCGAGGCCGACGTGGTGATCATCAGCGCGGGCGTGGTGCCCAACGACGTGCTGGCGCGCGAGGCCGGGCTGGCCTGTCACGACCGCGGCGGCATCCTGGTGGACGAGGGCATGCGCACCAGCGACCCGGACATCTTCGCCGCGGGCGACTGCGTGGTCGTCAAGAACCAGATCAGCGGGTCCACCCTCTATCTGCCCATGGGCTCCATGGCCAACCGCCAGGGCCGCGTGGTGGGCACCAACCTCGCGGGCGGCGACGCCCGGTTCGAGGGCGCGGTGGGCTCCTGGGTCTGCAAGATCTTCGAATCCTCCATGGCCGGGGCGGGCATGAGCCTGGAAACCGCGCTGATGAGCGACTACGACGCCATGTCCGTGCTCCTGGTCCAGCTCGACCGCGCGCACTTCTATCCCACCAAGGAGCTCATGACCCTGGAGCTGGTCGTGGACCGCACCACGCGCCAGATCCTGGGCATCCAGGGCTTCGGCAGCGCGGGCGACGCCATGGTCGGGCGCATCAACGCCGTGGCCGCGACCCTCAAGTACCGGCCCACGGTGGCGGACATCTCCAACCTGGAAATGGCCTACTCGCCGCCCTTCTCCTCGGCCGTGGACATCCTCAACACCCTGGCCAACATGGCCGACAACGCCCTGGCGGGCCTGAACCGCGGCGTGGGCCCGGACAAGTTCCGCGAGCTGTGGAACGAACGCGAATCCGGCCGGTACTTCTTCCTGGACTGCCGCGAGGCCGGGGACGCGAACAAGTACATGGAAAAGCACCCCGCCCACTGGCACAACATCCCCCAGGGCCAGATCTACGAGCGGCTGGACGAGATCCCGCGCGACAGGGACGTCATCCTGGTCTGCAACACCGGGGCGCGCTCCTACGAGGCCCAGATCATGCTCGACCACAAGGGCGTGCGCAGCACCAACCTGCACGGCGGCATGGCCGCGCTGAAGAAGTGGGGCGGCGAACCCTAGAGAGGAGGCCTCCGGCGGCCGGAGAACCCTTTGAAAAGGGTTCTCCGGACTCTCCCAAACCTTTTGGCGCGCCTGCGGCGAAGGCGCGCGTGCGACGCAACGAAGAAGGCCCCCTCCCGGCGACGGGAGGGGGCCTTTCTTGCGCGCGGCGCGGCCGGGCCTGTTAGCGAAAACCCAGGCGGAAATTGCGCAGGGTGATGACCTGGGTGGCCGCGCCCGTGGCCTCGGTCCAGCCGAAAAAGACGTAGTTCAGGGCGTGGTGCAGGGTCGGGGTCAGTTCGATGGAGTCCCAGATCTGCGGGCTCTGCGCATAGTCCGTGCTCATGTCGTCGAACCCGTCCGGCATGGCGCTCTTGGCCGAAAGCCAGGCGCGCAGTTCGTAACCGTAGTTGCCGTCGGCGTTGGCGGTCTGGTTGCGGAAGACGTCGATGCGCAGCACCCACGGCTCCGAGGCGTCCTCCATCCAGTCCGAGGAACCGCTGAGCTGCAGGTAGCCGTCCAGGCCCGTGTTCGTTCCCGAACTCCAGTCGGAATTGCGGTCGTTGGCGGGCTGGTCGGCCGCGCCGGAGCCCGCGCCGTGGCGGTTGTCGTCCTGAAAACTTCCGCTGCCGCAGTCCGGGGCGTTGGTGCCCCAGTAGACGTAGGCCGCGTGGTCGCGCGCGGCGTAGTCGCAACGGCTGCCCGCGTTGCAGAGGTTGCCGCCGCAGTCGTTGTAGTAGGTGTCGAACTCGATGCCCAGCTTGGGGGCCACCAGCCCCCGGTCGTCCACGCCGTCTCCGGCCCAGCCCAGGAGCTCGCCCTGGCTCGATCCGGCGTTGCCGCCGCAGGAGGTGGCGTTGTTGTGCTCGCCGCTGATGATGCCGAAGACGAAGCCGTCGCCGTTGGAGGAGGAATCGAACTCGAACTCGAACACAGCGCGGATGCCCGCGCCGAAGGTGCAGTTGCCGTTGTCGCAGTTGCCCGAGGCCGATTCACCCTGGTACCACGCGCAGCCCGCGCCGTTGTAGATGTTGTTGCCCAGGCTGATGGTCTTGCTCGAGGTGTCCACGGTGATGGTCGGCGAAGTGGGCGAGGAGGTGGTGAACCCCACGTTGGCCGTGAACCCGTCCATGTTGCTGTCGAAACTCACGTCGCCGCTCGACGATCCTCCCCCGCCTCCCTCGCAGTTGGCGGTCACGCCCTTGAGATACGAAAGCGTGGCAAACGCGACCATGTCGTCGCTGACGTTCTTCTCGTAGGCCGGGACCGTGAGCGTGTTGGCGGCAAGGGTCGTGTCGACACTCTTGTTTCTGCCCTTGGAGGCCACGATGAAGGCCACGTCGTCGGTACTCTCGCCCCCCTTGCTCACCGTGAAGGCGCCGTCGCTGGTATTATCAATAGTAGTACCATTCGTATCGCGGGCGGTCTTGGTCAAGTTGCCGTCCACATAATAATAGATTTCGCCGCCGAACTTGGCGGCGGCGTGGGCCGAATAGTCCTTGAGCGCCTCCAGGTCGTCCGGCAGGGCGCAGTTGTCGATGGCGTAGCCCACCACCTCGTCACGCACGGCCTGCACGTCGGTGCGCTCGCCCTTGGCGATCTCCTCCTGCATGGTCTCCACCACCCGGGGCAGCACCGTGGCCAGGACGAGGCCGAGAATGACCAGGATCACGGCCATCTCGATGAGCGAAAAACCGCGCGCGCCCGGGACGGAAGGCGTTGCGGGAAAATGGCTGCGGCGGGGCATGGCGTACTCCGTGGGCTAGTCGAAGCGCAGGGCGAAGTCGCTGATGACGATGTTGCCGCCGGCCTGGCCGCGGGACATGGTCCAGCCGAAGCGCACCCGGCCCAGCTTGGCGATGGTCTCGGCCGGGAAGGTCTTGGACCAGAAGATCTTGTAGTTGCCGTCCGAGGAGTACGGCGAGGTCATGTCCGACAGGGTCGTGTCCGAAGGGTCGCGCCGCAGCCAGGCCGTGGCGTTGACCACGCTGCCGTCCTTGGTGAACTGGATGCGCGTCTCGTACTCGCGGGTGTCCGTGAACCAGTCGTCGGCGATGTTCTGGTTGGTGGTCGAAGGATGGTTGTCGAACTTGTAGATGGCGTCCGTGGCCGCGTAGCCCACGTAATCGCCGGTCGTCAGAAAAGCGGGGTTGGCCCCGCCGTCCGAATCGCCGTCGTCGCCGTGGCGGTTGTCGTCGTTATCCGTGTTGGTGTTGCCCCAGTAGACGATGCCGTAATGGCGGCGGATGTCCGTATACCAGGTGTCGGCGAACTCCCCCTTGTCGTTGCCGCTGGGGTGCAGGTCGAACTCCACGGCGATCTTGGGCGGGTCGATGGCGTCCGTGCCCGAACGGTACCCGGCAAAGCCCAGGTCGGCGGCGTCCTTGGACCCGCAGGGCAGATAGGTGGCTATGTCGTTCGTGGAGATCAGGGCGAAGGTGAACCCGCCGTCGTCCATGCCCGTGGTTATCTGGTCCCACATATCGGTGTCGGACTTGAACTTGAAATAGACCATGATCGACTTGTCGAAGTCGCAGTTGCCCGAGGTGCAGTCGCCGTCCGCGTTGTCGCCCTCGTACCAGATGCAGGAGCTGGTCTCGCCCCAGTAGTTGTGCTGCAGGGTGATGGTCTTGGCGGTCTGGTCCACGTTGATGCCGCCGATGGCATCGTTGTTCGTGGGGTTGTTGAACTCGTCGATGTTGTCGGCGAAGGTCACCTGCGGTTCACCGCCGATGTCGCCGCCGCCGCTGCCGCCCGTGGTCCCGCAGTTCAGCAGGGCCTTGAGGTGCGTGAGCGTCACGTACTCCACGAGGTCGTCGTCCACGGCCGTGGACTGGATGTCGACGACATAGGGCGACGTGTTGTCCGTGAGATCGGTATCGATGACCCCGTCGGGCCCGCCGCTCACGGCCACGAAGGCCACGGCCTTGACCGTGCCGCCGCTGTTTGTCACCTGCAGTCCATCCTGGACCGCGGTGTTGGTCGAAACCATGTCGCAAAGGGTCTTGGAGTTGGCCTCCAGCGTCGTCTTGTCGAGCTCGGGATTGACCCGGTAGGCATAGCTCTTGCCCCACACGTCCACGGGGTTGCCGAGGTCGGCGACGCCCGCGTAGGGAGCCGCCCCGGCGTCGTCGGGCAACTTTTCCTCGTCGATGGCGTAGCCGATGAGCTGGTCGCGGATCGAGGCCACGCCGATCTTGCCCTGGGAGATCTTCTCGCGCCGGATGACGTTGACGACCGTGGGCACGAGAATGGCGGTGATCACCCCCATGACGACGAGCACGATGGCCATTTCTATCAGGGTGAAGCCTCGGCGATGCATGATCCCCCCTTGCGCCCCGGCGGGCCTAGCGTTTGAGCGCCGCGAGCAGTTCCCGTGACGTGACCACGAGATGGATGTCGTCCGTGTTGCCGCTGAAATCCGGTTGCGCGGTCATGTAGTTCGCCTGCTCGGTGGCAGACAGGCGCGCGCCGTAGCTCGTGTCGTCGGGCGCGCCGTCCTTGCCCCAACTGATGAGCACGAAGGCCACGTCGTAGCGCGGCCCCTGTTTGTCCAGCACCGAGGAATCCAGCAACGACGGGGTGGTCCGGCTAACGCCCTCGGCCTTGTCGGCGACCAGGGCCTGATCATGCAGCCCCTGGTTCACGGAGCGGACCCCTTCCAGAAAGTACAGGTCCCCGTCCCAGGCGTCCTTGCCGCCCACGCCGCAGAGGCATTCGTCCACGTCCGCGTCGTGGGAATAGGAGCCGGAGCAGTCCAGGTTCGCGCTGTAGGAGGGGTAGCGCCCGCTGTAGTAGGCCCGCTTGACCAGACATTCCTTGACCTTGGCCAGGTCCGAGACCGTCTTGGCGATGCGCCGCCCCTCGGTCATGGACAGCCACGAGCCCACGCCCACGGCGATCAGCACGCCCATGATGACCATGACGATGGCCAACTCGAGGAGCGTGAAGCCGCGCCGGACATGGCCCGCGCGCCGGGCATGGACGCGGGCTCCGCAGGACGTGATTCCGCGACCGGGCGCGGGCGTTTTGCCGCCCGCGGCGCACAATGCGTTGAAAAGCGCTCCTGGATGCATTATCGTCCGCTTCAGCAGTTGTCCAACTTTGTAAATCATGCCCCAACGACCCCCGTTTGGCAAGGCGCGCACCCTTGCCCGGAGACAGGATGTCCTCGCAAATCTTGACCGCCCTGGGCCTGGAGAGCAACCCCTTTCCCGCGGGCGCGTGCAGCGTGCACTACTTCCACACCTCGGCCACCAAGCGCATCCTCGACGAGTTCCTCTACGCCCTGACCTCGCGCAAGGGCTTTCTCGTGCTCATCGGCGAGGTCGGCCTGGGCAAGACCAGCCTGCTGCTCCAGCTCCTCGGGGCCCTGGGCCGCGAGAACCTCGCCACGGCCTGGATCTTCAACACCGTGCTCTCCAAGGACGAGATCCTGCAGGCCGTGGCGCGCGACTTCGGCCTGGACGTGCCGCCCGGCTCGAACATCTCCGCGACCATCGACATCCTGCACCAGTTCTTCCTGGAAAACCACCGCGCGGGCAAGAACTGCGCGATCATCATCGACGAGGCCCACAACCTGGACCTGTCCACCCTCGAAGTGCTGCGCATGCTCTCCAACCTGGAACTGGAGGGCAACAAGCTCGTGCAGATCCTGCTCGTGGGCCAGCCCGAGCTCAAGGCCCGGCTCTGGCAGCCGGAACTGCGCCAGCTCAGAAGCCGCATCAACATCTTCGAGGAACTGCCCCACCTTTCGCGCGAGGAGACCGGCGGCTACGTGAACTTCAAGTTCAAGAGCGCGGGCTCCCAGCACGAGCTGGAGGGCAAGGCCCTGGACATGGTCTACACGGCCTCCCTGGGCAACCTGCGGATGATCAACCTGATCATGGAAAAGGCGCTCTACGCCATGGTCGCCCTGAACGAACGGGGCATCACCCTGGCCGTGGTCCGCGAGGCGCTCAAGGACATCACCCCCTGCCAGGTGGAGATCGCCGAGCGCATGCAGCGCCACCGCTTCCGCTGCGCCATGTGGCGCACGGCCGCCGCCCTCGTGGCCGTGGTGATCGTCTCCGTGGCCGCGCTCTTCGCCTTTTCGCGCACCCCGCCCCTGGACCTGCTGCGCCCCGCGCAGCGGGCCGCGCCCGCGACGGCCAAGCCGGCCGCCGCCGCCCTGCCCCCCCACGCCGCCACGCCGCCCGCGCCTGCGCCCACCGACAAGAGCACGGCCGCCACGGACTCCTCCCCCGCGCCCACCGCGGAACTCGCCGCAACATTGGACGCCTTCCTGCCGCCCCTGGGCCTGGAGGCGTTGCGCGGCCCCCTGGTCGAGGCCGCGCACACCGGCCGTTTCGGCGGCGTGACCGCCGCCCTGCCCGCGGGCTGGATGTGCGCCGGGCTCGAAACCCTGCCGCCCGGGCGCGGCGCGGCCTACCAGGCCATGGACTGGAATTCCGTCACGGGCACCGGCCCGGCCTACGTGGCCTTCTGGCGGCCCAAGCTCGTGCTCGACGACTACTATCCCGACTACAAGGGCCCGGAAATCCGCACCCTGCAGGGCTACCTGAAACGGTTCGGCCTCTACCGCCGGTCCATCGACGGCTCCGTGGGCTCGGGCACCTGGCGCGCGGTGCACGCCTTCCAGGTGCAGCACGGCCTGCAGGCCACGGGCGCGCCGGACGCGGCCACCCAACTCTGGCTGGAGGCCCTGGCCGCCGAGAAGTGACGCCCGGCGCAAGAACGCGCAGAGCCCGGGCAGAGACGCGCAGCGTCCAGGTGCCGGACATGCCGCCTCCGGGCGAGGTCGGCCGCGCCTGCGGCGCGGCTGGTAAGGTCTTGTGAACTCCTTGACAGCGCCTGACAGGAGCGACTAAAGTCTAAAAATTATCTAAAAAAGGACGAATCAGGGTGTTCCGGGGGAACATGGCGCGCCCTGGCTCGAACCTGCCCGCGACCGTGCGTTCGGCCAGATCGGACGTACGCTGGCGGGCGGTCAGCAGCGGGATCACCGCGCCGCCGTCTCCGTGCGGCACTGTTCCTCCCTTTTCGGGCACGCCCCCTGTCCGACACCTGCGCCGCGCGCAGCGCGGCGGCAAGGAAGCATCATGAGCGCACCCATCCGGCTCGGCGACCTGCTCAAGGAAAAGGGCTACATCGACGACGAGCACATCCGCTACGCCCTGCAGGTGCAGAAGGTCACGCGCGAAAAGCTCGGCTCGGTGCTCACCCGGGTGGGCCTGGTGTCGGAGTACGACCTGGTCAGCACGGTGGCCGCGCAGCTGGGCCTGGACTACATGGATCTGACGCGCGTGGAGCCGGACTTCGACATCCTGCGCCGCTTCAACCGCAACGTCTGCCTCAACCACCGCATCTTTCCCATCCGCGTGGAGGACGGCCGCCTGCTCACGGCCACCAGCGACCTGCCGGGCCCGGCCCTGGAGCAGGCCGCCATGCGCACCGCCGGGCTGCGCCCCAAGTTCGTGCTCGCGGAAGAAACCCGCGTGGTTTCCTCCATCTACAACTACTTCTTCTTTCTGGAAAACCCCGTCGAAACCCTGCTCCAGCGCGAGATCGACACCCTGACCAACGACGGATCCAACACCGTTCCGCCGGACAACTTCCTGCAGTACCTGCTGCTGCTCGCGGTCAAGCGCCGCACCACCGACGTGCACATCCGGCCCATGGAGTCGGGCATCAGCATCGGCTTCCGCGTGGACGGCGTGCTCAGCAACGAGCTCTTCCTGCCCCGGCAGCTCGCGCGCATCATCACGGCCATCAAGCTCACCGCGGGCATGGACATCTCCGAACAGCGGCTGCCCCAGGACGGCCGCTGGTCCGTGAACATCCTCCAGCGCCGCTACGACATCCGCGTCTCCTCCGTGGTCACGCCCTACGGCGAAAACCTGGTCCTGCGCCTGCTCTCCCAGGAAAAGGCCAGCTTCAGCCTCACGGCCCTGGGCTTTCTGCCCGAGGACGTGGACAAGCTGCACCGCGCCTTCGAAGAGCCCTTCGGCATCGTGCTGCTCACCGGCCCCACGGGCTCGGGCAAGTCCACCACCCTGGTGGCCGGGCTCATCTCCCTGGATCTCTTGGGCAAGAACGTGCTCACGGTGGAGAACCCCATCGAATACAAGGTGCCCCTGGCGCGCCAGACCGAGGTCAACGAGGCCGCAGGCTACGACTTCTCCAACGCCATGCGCTACTTCCTGCGCCACGACCCGGACGTGATCCTCATCGGCGAAATGCGCGACGAGGAGACCGCGCGCACGGCGCTCACCGCGGCCACCACCGGCCACCTGGTGCTCTCCACCCTGCACGCCAACACCGCGCTGGGCGCCATCCCGCGCCTCAGGGGCCTGAACATGGACAACCTGACCATGTCCGAATCCCTGGTCTGCGTGGTCAGCCAGCGGTTGGTGCGCACCATCTGCCCGCATTGCAAGACCGCGTATACGCCCACGCCCGAGGAACTGGAGTACCTGGGCGTGGACGTGAAGACCCTGCACAAGGGCGCGCGGTGCGATTCCTGCAACCACACCGGCTACCTGGGCCGCACCCTGGTCTACGAGATCCTGGTGCTGGACAAGGAGCTGCGGGACATGCTCGAACAGGACGCGCCCCTGGCCGCGCTGACCGAAAACGCCCTGTCCAAGGGCTTCCGCACCCTCTTCGACGTGGGCGTGATCAAGTGCGTCAAGGGCCAGACCACCGTGGAAGAACTGCAGCGCGTGCTGGGCCGCACGAGGTACTGATCCCATGGCCGCCACGATCCGCTCCTTCCGCTACAAGATCCTCGACGAAAAGGGCAAGACCGTCCGCGGCACGGTGGAGTTGCCCTTCGACGAGGTTCCGCCCGCGGTCCGCTACCTGGAGCGCCAGGGCGGCACGGTGCTCAGCGTCCAGACCGTGCCCGCCATCTTCACGATCTTCACCCGCCTGTCGCGGGCCATGACCAAGATCACCCGCAAGGAGATCGCCGAGATCCTCAACAACCTCTCCATGCTCCTTTCCGCGGGCGTGCCCGTGCTCACCTCGCTGCACGACGTGCTCGAAGACATCAAGAACCCCGCGCTCAAGCAGACGCTCAAGTTCGTCGTCACGGACATCGAGTCCGGCCAGACGTTCTCCGAGGCCATCCAGCGCCACGAGAAGGTCTTCTCCCCCCTGATCCAGAACATGTGCCGCATCGGCGAGGAGACCGGCCAGCTCGACAACATGCTCAAGAAGTCCGGCGACCACCTCCTGCACCTGGACGAGATCATCGGCTCCACCAAGCGCGCGCTGATGTATCCGTCGTTCCTGGGCGTGGTGGTCATCGGCGCGTCGGCCTTCTGGTTCATGTTCGTGGTGCCCATGATCGTCAGCCTGTTCACGCAGATGAACATCGAGTTGCCCTTCACCACGCGCCTGCTGATCATGATCTCCGACTGGTTCGCCAACTACTTCGTGATGACCCTGGGCTCGGCCGTGGGAGCGGTCCTGGTCCTCCAATTCCTGACGAAAAAATTCAAGCGGTTGCGCTACGCCAAGGACCTGGTCATGCTCCACATGCCGGTCATCCGTTCGATCATCGAGACATCGCTCATCGCGCGCGTCAGCGAATACCTGGGCATCATGCTCGCCGCGGGCATCGGCGTGCTGCGCACCCTGGAGATCATCACCGGAACGGTCTCCAACGCGGTGTACGAAAAACGGCTGGGGCTGGTGCAGGAGGAGATCCGCGCCGGGCAGACCCTTTCCAACGCCCTGCGCGCCACCAAGGCCATGCACCCCTTCGCCGTGCGCATGATCGCCGTGGGCGAGCAGACCGGCAAGATGGAGGAACAGACCGAATACGTGGCCTCCATCTATCGCGACAAGCTCTCCGCCCTGGTGGAGGTGCTGGGCAAATCCCTGGAACCGGCCATGATCGTCTTCCTGGGCCTCATCTTCGCCCTGGTCATTGCGGGCGTGCTCATGCCGGTGTACCAGTTGATGTCCAGCATCAAATAGGAAGCCGCCATGCGCATGAAATGGATAGCCAGCCTGCTCCTCGCCCTGCTCGCCGCAGGGGGGATCTATCAGATCAACGAACTCTACAAGGGGTTCCAGGGCAAGCAGGGCTACCAGAAACAGCTGGAAAAGCAGCTCGCCGACCTGCGCGAGCAGGAGCGCCAGCTCACGCGCGAGGCCGAGCGCATCCAGGCCTGGAACACCCTGTGGGAAGACGTCCAGAAGGCCCGCGTGGAGCCCTCCAACTGGTTTTCCAACCACGTGGACATCCAGCGCAACCTTTCCTGGCCCGAGTTGGAACAACTGCTCGTGTTCCTGTCCAACGGCGACCCGCAGACCACGGGCTACTGGTTCAAGCCCGAGCATTTCGCCATCCGCCGCGACGCCAATGTGGCCGGCCCGGCTCCTGCCACGCGAGCGAAGGGGGCCAAGGCGCCGGCCCCGGCGGCCACGCCCGTCGGCGCTGGGGAACAACATTTCGGCGTCACCGTGCAGGGCGAATTCCTGATCCCCAAACTGGGCGGCCTGTAGCCCGTGAACCGGCACAACGAGCGAATCCGTTTCATGAGCGACGAACACCGCCACAACGGCCCGAACGCCGAACCCGAGGTCCTTCCCGAGGTCCTGGACATCTCCCCCGAACTCATCGAGGTCGTGGAGGTGGACCCGGCGGCCATCGAGATCGTGGACGGGACGCCGGAGCCTATCGCCGCAGGCCCGGAGCGGACGGTCACGGTGGGCGAGGACACGGTGGGCTACGCCGCCATCGTGGACGACGCCCCCGAAGACCCGGGCGGGCCCGGCGCGGCCGCGGCCGACGGCCCCACCCCGGCCGGAATGCTTGCGGACGACGAACCCGCCTTTGCGACCATCGTGGACGACGGGCCCGAACCCGGCCCGCCGCCCTCGCCCGCCGCCGTCCTACCGGCCGAAACGATCCCCGCGCAGAGCGCGGAAGCCGTCCCCCCGCAGGGGCTGGGCCGCGAAGACCGGCCGGAGCCCGTGTACCAGGAGTTGCCCGCGGACCTGGAATGGCCGGGTGGAACGCCGCCCATCGACGCCCGGGCCACGGCCGGGCCGCTCCACGGCGACGGCCGCGACCTGGACCGGACCAGCGCCGACGGCCCGGTGGACGGTGACCTGGAAATTCCCGGGCTGGCGTCCTTCGATCTTTCCGCGGCCGCGGCAGCGGCCGCGCCGTCCTCCGGTGCGGACATTCCGGCCGCTGCGCCGGACGGCGCACCGTTCGGCGACGTCGCCGCCGGAGGCCTGGAGGCGGAATTCGGCGGGCCGGGAATGGACGCGCATCTTGATTACGGCGCGTCGGCAACACCGGGCGCGGATTCGGAAACGGATTTCGGAACCGGTCCGGTGGCCGATTCAGGGGCCGATCTGGGCGCGGACCTGGGCGCGGACTTCGGTCCGGCCCCCGACGCATTGGCGGACGGAATTCCCGACGGAATCCCCGCCGACACGGAGGGAATGTTCCCGGAAGCGGCCGCGCGCACCGCGCCGGGAGCGCCTTCCGGACCCGGCGTTGCGGACGGGAGGGCGGCGAACGGGATTTCCGGCGACCTGGCGGCGGCCGAAGCGGAAGTGGTCGAGGTGGACGTGGAGGCCCTCCAAGCCACGCAGGAAGCCACAATGGAGGCCGCAACCGGGGCCGAGGCCGAACCGGAAGACGCCCGGAAAGCCGCGCGGCGGCTGCCGTCGCCCGAGGAACTCTTCCCGGACCTGGACCTCTCCACGGGCCAGGGCAGAACCACCGCCACCAAGGCCGCCGCGAGCGAAACGGACGACAACGGACTGGCCGACGATTTTTCCGGCTCCACCCTGCCCACGGCCGAGGCCGATTTCAACGGCCCGGCCGTGCAGCTCGCCCCGCCGTCCCTGGACGGCAGGCGCGAGGACCGGCCTGCGTACGCCACGACCGAGCCTGTCCAGCCCGCTCCGGCCCCGGCCGCCCCTGGCCCGTCTGCCCCCGGCCGGGTCGCACCCGGCCAGTCCGCCCCGGCCGCCGCCACAGGCGGAGCATCCGGCGCAAGCGGCGACGGCCCGAGTGGCAAGGGCGGTGCGGACGCCGCCGCCCCCAAGCGCGCCGAACCGAGCCCGGACGACTCCGCCTGGGCGGTCCTGCGCCAGAAGAAGCTGCCCCCGACGGTCCTGGAGTACGGCGGCGAGAAATTCCTCATGGCCGACAACGCCATCCGCCAGATGAAGTCCATCAACGAGTACTACCGCCACTTCACCTACGTGCTGGACTTCCAGGAATCCCTCTCCGTGGGCGTCACCGACCTGCACTCCGAGCTCAAGTACGCCGACGTCATGCTCCGCAAACATCTTGAGGAGCAGGGCGAAATGGGGCGCGACGACGTCGCGCACATCTACGCCAAGTCGCGCAAGGGCAAAAACGAGACGAACGTCTTCTACCAGGTCTATCCCCGCCAGCGCTACCAGGCCCTGCTCCAGGCCTACGAGGGCTACGACCCCGGCTTCACCATCCAGGACAGCTTCGGCCTGCTCTTCGGCCTCCTGCGCAGCCTGGGCAAGAAGCAGCCGCGCGTGCTGGCCATGCGCATGCGGGAATCCATCGTGCTCGTGGCCGGGCGCGGCGAGAACGTTCTTTCGGCCCGGCGCATCATGATGCTCGGCGACGACGAGAACTCGCTGACCGAGGGGCTCTTTGCCCTGCAGCGCGAGATGGAGCCCATCCGCCACGCCCTGGGCGACGAGATCGAGGCCATCGACTGGATCGAACCCCTGACCCGGAGCCTGAAGTGGAAGCCGCATCCGGCCTGGAAGGTCCCGCTCAAGCTCTGGCCCGTGGTCGAGCTCGAGAACCCCGAGGGCCGCTACTACTCCGCCCTGCCCACCATCGTGGGCCGCGTGAACAAGACCACCGCCCTCGGGCCCAAGGAGGAGCGCGTCCTGCGTCCCCTGGAGCTCGGGGAAAAATGGCTCTGGGCCGCGCTGCTGCTGCTGGTCATCGGACTGGGCGCGGGCATGGTCTACCTGCTCCGGACCTCCAACGAGGTGGAAGAGGCCAACGTGGCCCTGCTGCGCCAGATCAAGATGGTGGAGCAGCGCATGCCCAAGCTGCCGCACTACCAATCCAAGGACCTCAAGCCCGTGTTGGCCATGGCCGACACCATCAACCTGGCGGCCTACGCACCCTCGCCCGCCGAGCTATGGAACCGGCTCGCGGCCACCAAGCCCACGGCGGTGCGCATCGACGAGGTCAGCGCGACCTACAGGCTGGCCGGCACGGACGTGGCCCTGCGCGGCGAGGTGGAGTTGGGCCTGGCCCACGCGCAACGCGTGTACGCGGAGTATCTGGAGGCCCTGCAGAACGCGGGCTTCCGGCTCGTGGCCCAGTCCATCCGCCTGGACATCCAGGGCAACCAGTTCAATGTGGCCCTCGATCTGCCGGCGGAGATGCCCGCGGACACGGCCCCGAACCCGACCGGAAACGCGGCCAAGGGGGGCAACTGACGTGCACCCGTACCGCAGGCAGATCGTCTGGCGCTGGATCGCGGCCCTGGGAGTGGTGATCGCGGCCCTGAGCTGGGTGGGCACGGACACGGGCACCACCCTGCTGCGCGAGACGCCGAACCGCCCGGTCAAGCGCAAGGAGCTGCCCCTGCCCTCGCCCCAGGAGATGGCCTCGCTGCAATCCACGGTCACGGCCCTGCGCCGGGACACCCAGCGCCGCGCTCCGCACCCGGAGATCCGCCCGGTGCGCGGCCTGCTGGTGGACAAGCTCGCCACCCAGCCCCAGGCCGCCGCCACGCCCGGCGAGCAGCCCTCGCGCGCCGTGGTCCTGAGCCTGATCATGGTCGGCCCGGGCGGCCGTTTCGCGGTGCTCAACGGCGTGGCCTACGAGGAAGGCAGCCTCCTGGCCGACGGCCGCCGCGTGGCGAGCATCGAGCCGGACGGAGTGGTCCTGGAGATCGAGGGCCAGGAGGAACGCATCCCCTGGTCGCCGCTGCATTCCGTGAGCCTGTTCAAGCCCGGCACGGCCAAGAAGGAAGAGCCCCAGCAACAGGAAAAGCCCGCCGAGGCCACGCGCACGGCGGAACAAAAGGCGCAGGACGCCGCCAAGCTCCTGGGAAAAACCACCAGCCAGTAGCGCGCCGCGCCGCTGGAAGCCATAGCGAGGACCACGATGCGAACCCGATTCTTTCCGCCCCGGCCCGGCAGACGCCCGGCGCGCCCCTGGCGCGCGCTGTGCGCGGCGCTGCTCGCCGCCGTGCTTCTGGGCGGCTGCGCCGCGGGCAACGACCGCCTCAAGGGCGACGTGTCCTACCTGCCCCTGGCCAACGCCACGCGCACGGAAATGGAGCAGGCCCAGCGGCTGCGCGACCTCGAACACCAGCTCGAATCCCGCAACGTCGAGCCGCCCGCGCCCGTGGAGCCCATGACGCCGACCTACAATCCGCTGGAGGAGATCCCCATCACCATCACCATGCGCGGCGAGACCCTGCACAACGTGCTCTACGTGGTCGCGCGCAACGCCGGGCTGAACCTGGTCATCGAGCCGGACATCAGCCTGGAGAACACCATCACCATCAGCTTCGTGGACACGCCCTCCTCCGTGGTCGTCAGCAAACTGCTCAAGGCCTACGACCTGGCCTGGGACGTCAGCGACAACACCCTGTTCGTGCAGCGCTACGCCGAACGCATGTTCAAGCTCGACTTCATCAACGCCAAGACCGAGGTGGAACTGGACAACGGCGGGGACATCTACGGCTCGGCCAGCGACACCTCCGGCGCCGGCGGGCTGGAGGGCAACTTCAAGATCTCCTCCACCTACGGCAAGGGCATCGAGTCCGATTCCCTGTACGATTTCCTGAAAAAAAGCCTGGAGGAAATCGTCCCGAAGGAGGCCGCCGTAAAGGGGGAAAACGGCGAACGGTTCGTGCTCGACCCGGTGGCCGGATCGCTCCTGGTGCGCACCACGCCCTCGAAAATGGCCAGCGTGGCCCAGCTCGTCAACGACCTCAAGGCCAAGATGGCGCGCCAGGTGATCATCGAGGCGCGCATCCTCCAGGTCACCCTCTCGGACAACTTCAGCATGGGCATCCAGTGGAGCTGGGTCATGAACCGCATCGGCGAGTACGGCTTCGGGGTCCAGTGGGCCGCGGACCATACCGTGGGCAGCGGCCAGTCGGCCTACGTGGTTTCCAGCGACCAGCCCGCCGGGGTCATGCAGCTGACGCGCTCCAGCGGCGAGGAGGCCATCCAGGCCACGGTGGAGGCCCTGCAGACCTTCGGCGGGGTCAAGGTGATCTCCAACCCGCACATCCGCGCCCGCCACGGCCAGCCCGCGCTGATCACCTCCGGCACCACGGAGCGGTACATCAGCCAGATCACCCGCACCACGGACGACAACAGCAACACCAACTATTCCACGACCACGGCCAGCGCCTTTTCCGGCGTGATGCTCGGCGTGTATCCCTTCGTCAACGACCTCAACGAAGTGGACCTGCAGATCTTCCCGATCAAGAGCGATTCGGACCTCACGCGCACGGCCACCGTGGGCGACGACACCATCACCCTGCCCGTGACCGAGGTGCAGAACGTGAGCACCACCCTGAAGGTGCACAGCGGCGACACCATCGTCATCGGCGGGATGATCGAGAAGAACCATTCCAACGCGGACCGCGGCCTGCCCGGGGCCATGGACGTGCCCGTGCTGGGCTGGCTCTTCAAGGACAAGGTCAAGACCGAGTCCGCCACCGAACTGGTCATCCTCATGCACGTCAAGGTCATCTAGGGATTGCTCATGAGCCTGATCTACCGCAGCCTCGAACAGCTCCGCCGCCAGAAGGCGGCCGCCGAACCCGGCGGCCTGCCCCCGGCGGCCGCGGCCAAACCCAAACCGTCGGGCCGACGGCGCATGCGCCGCCTGGTGCTCATCGCCGCAGGCCTGTTCGTGCTGATGGGCGTGGGCATGATGGGCGTGGCCTGGTACCTGGACGGCGAACTGGGCCGGCTGCCCGGGGCGCCCGGTGCGCCCGCCCCGCGCGAGGTGGCGCGCAGCGGCGCCCCCGGCCCCGAGGAGATCAAGGCCCGCGCCCAGGAACGGCGCAAGGCCGAGGAAGCGGCGCAGCGCAAGGCCGAGGAGGAAGCGAAGAAGGCCGCCGAGGCCCAGGCTCTGGCCGAGGCCCAGGCCAAGGCCCTGGCCGAACTGGAGGCCAAGAGCAAGGCCAAGGAGGCCGACGTCGCCAGGCGTGCGGCCGAACAGAAGGCCCTGGAGGACACGGCGCGCCTGGCCGCCATGGACGCGCCGCCGCCCCCGGGCAGGATGCAGGAGGGCGCGGCCCTTTCCGCCCCCCAGGACGCGGCCTCCGCCACGCCCGCCTCTGCCCAGGAGCGCGAGCGCATGCTCGCCCAGCACTTCACCAGCCAGGCCCAGCGCAACATGCGCATCCGCACGCTGGAACGCACGCTCACGGCCGCGGCCAAGACCGGCGACGTGGGGGGGATGCAGAAGGACGTGGAGGAACTCGCCGCCATCGTGGGCGCGGAGAGCGTGTCGGTGATCAAATGGCAGGGCTTTCTGGCCATGAAGCAGGACCGCTGGTCCACGGCGGTCGCCCAATTGTCCCGGGCCCTGGCCCTGGCCCCGGGCGACGTGGAGACGCGCTACAACCTGGTTCTCGCGCTCACGCGCACGGAACGGGTGGACGAGGCGCGCAAGATATTTCGTCCGTTGTTGGAGGATCATGGAGAAGACCAGCGAATCAGGGCGCTTGGCGCCTACCTTACAACTCTTCACCAACGCTGAACTTGACCTGTTGAGGAATCAATCCTAGTCTGCGTCCATTCTTTCAAGGAGGGTATATGGACACCGTAATGAAGAAGTGCCGGGGGGGTGACGGTCGGTCCGGCTTCACCCTGATAGAACTCGCAATCGTGCTCATCATCATCGGCCTGATCATCGGAGCCGTGCTCAAGGGTCAGGACCTGATCAGCAACGCTCGGGGCAAACGCATGACCAGCTTCGTCCGTCAAGCCGAAGTCGCGCAATGGACCTATTATGACCGCACCGGGACGTTCGCCGCTGATGCGGATACGCTCGATGCGAGCACAGTCCAAAATTTCAATCAGTCGCTGGCGCTTGGCGGACAGACGTTCTATGTGAAATTTGGTACCAACTCGACGAACCGTTTCCTCGCCATAGTGGCGGCCACTGACCAAGACAGCACGGCCGATCCGAGCACGCTTTCGGATACGGCTCGATTGTTCGCGCAATCCGTCGATGTCTCCATGGATGGCACCGACGATGTAGCGAGAGGAGCCCTGATCGGCCATGACAACTTCACGCTTACCGCCGAGGGCCTGATCACAATGGCCACGACTGGGACGGCACCAAGCCTGGTTCAGGTACCCCCTGTCACCGACTGGGCCAACGCCAAGGCGATCGTCTACGTCTACGACTAACCGCCGCCTGCCCCAAGCCACAAAAAAGCCCCCTCCTTGCGGAGGGGGCTTTTTTTGCGGCCATGCCCTGACGCTGCCGCCTGTCGCTCGCTCCGCGCCCCACCTACTCCTGCGCGGCTCGGGCCGCGGCGGCGGTACGCCAGAGATCGTAGTAAGCGGCGTATTCCGCCAGTCCTCCGGCCAGCAGCTCGGACGCGCGCGTGACGTCGGCGCCGTTGAGGTAGGCGTTGACGGACAGCTCGAAGCCCGGGCGCGGATCGAGGCTCGCGCCGCGCGCGCCCACCAGGGCCACGAACACGTCGCGCCGCCGGGAACCGGGCCAGGCCGCGATCTCCGCGAGCACGGCCGCGCCGCGCCCGCCCTGGTCCACGACCACGGCGTCGTAGCTGTTCAGGCGCAGCTTGGCCAGGGCCGTGGCCGCGTCGCCGCCGTCGCTGACGTGGTAGCCGTTGTCCTGGAAGAACCGCTCCACGACCGCGCGCCACGTTTCGTCGTCCAGCGCCACGAAGGCCACCTTGGCCCCGGGCGGAAAGATTTCCGGCTCCAGCCCGGAAGCCGGGGCCTGGCCCTGCGGCGCAGGCGCGGTGGGCGCGGGCTTGGCCGGAGCCGCCGGTGCGGACGGAGCCGCGCCTCTCGCAGAGGTCGTACCTCCCGCAGAAGCCGTGCTTCCCGCAGAGGCCGAGCCTCCCGCAGAGGCCGCGCTTCCCGCAGAGGCCGAGCCTCCCGCAGAGGCCGAGCCTCCCGCAGAGGCCGAGCCTCCGGCGGAGACGGCGAACGTCGCGCGCACGTCGGCCGGGTCGCTCTTGTCCACGACCATGCGCTCCTTGCAGAACGGGCAGGCGATGGCGAAGCGGTCCGCCGCCGGAAGGCTGCCGTCCGGCAGCCGCAGTTCCTTCTTGCCGCAGGCGCAGGTGAATTGCATGGCTTACTCCTTGGCCCCGCTGCCGTAGTCCGCGTCCAGGCCGAGCCCCTCGATGTCCGAGACCTTCTCGCCCCGCTCGCTCTTGATGCGGTCCAGGAGCTGGCCCAGGGCGGACTTGTCGCTGGCCGCGAGCATGGCCGCCTCCTCGGTGACCGCGCCCGCGCGGAAAAGGTCCGCGATGTACTGGTCGAAGGTGACCATGCCGTAGGTGCCGCCCGAGGAGAGCACGGCGTGGAAGGTCTTGTCCTCGGTCTCGCCCTTGAGGATCAGCTCCTTGATGCGCAGGTTGTTGCGCAGGACCTCGAAGGCCGCCACGCGGCCGCCGCCGACCTTGGGCAAAAGCCGCTGGCCGACCACGTACTTGAGGCTTTCGGCCAGGCGCGAGCGGATCAACTGCTCCTCGGAGATGTCGAACATGCCCACGATGCGGCCGATGGTCTGGCCCGCGTCGGAGGTGTGCAGCGTGCCGAGCACGAGGTGGCCGGTCTCTCCGGCCTGCAGGGCGATCTCGATGGTCTCCCGGTCGCGGATCTCGCCCACCAGAATGACCTTGGGGGCCTGGCGCAGGGCCGCGCGCAACCCCGAGGCGAAGGTGTCGAAGTCCGCGCCCATCTCCCGCTGGTTCACGGTGCCCGCCTTGTGCGGGTGCACGAATTCGACGGGGTCCTCCAGGGTGACGATGTGGTAGGGAAAGCGCTCGTTCATGGCGTCGATGAGCGCCGCCAGGGACGTGGACTTGCCCGAGCCCGTGCCGCCGGTCACGAGGATCAGGCCGAACTTCTCGTTGGCCATCTTCTCGAAGATGGCGGGCAGGTTGAGCTGCCTGGCCGTGGGAATCTTCGTGGAGAGCTGGCGCATGACGATGGCCAGGGACCCGCGCTGGCTGAAGATGTTCACGCGGAAACGCGCCCGGCCCGCGAGCTGGTAGGCCAGGTCGCAGGAGCCCTGGCGCGCCAGGTCCTCGAACAGGCGGCGGCTGCGGCCCATGAGGCACCAGGCCATGGCCTCGGTCTGGAACGGGGTCAGGGGCCCGAGGTCCGGGGCCAGGGGCGCGTCCTCGAGCTTGCCGTGCACCTCGGCCTGGGCGCGCTTGCCCGCGGTGAGGATGATGTCCGAGGTGCCGGGCTCGAAGTCGAGCACCTGGCCGATGAGGTGGTCGAGCTGGGAACGGAGCATGTCAGGCCCCCAGGGCGTCCGGCGCCTTGCTCAGGAACTGTTCGAACTTCTTCTTGTCCACGGCCTTGGAGTAGGCGTCCTCGGGCGAGATGATCTTCTTTTCCAGGAGCTTGAGGATTTCCGCGTCCAGGGTCTGCATGCCGTGGCGCGAGCCGGTCTCCATGACCGAATCGAGCTGGAAGGTCTTCTGCTCGCGCACGAGGTTGCGCACGGCCGGAACGCCGACGAGGATTTCCAGGGCGGCCACGCGGCCGGGCTTGTCGACGCGCCGGAAGAGGTTCTGGGCCACCACGGCGCGCATGGACTCGGCCAGGCCGTTGCGGATCTGGCCCTGGAGGTCCCCGGGAAAGACCTCGATGATGCGGTCCACGGTCTTGGAGGCCGAGATGGTGTGCAGGGTGCCGAACACCAGGTGGCCGGTCTCGGCGGCCTCGATGGCCAGCTGGATGGTCTCCAGGTCGCGCATTTCGCCCACCAGGATGATGTCCGGGTCCTCGCGCAGGGCCCCGCGCAGGGCGGCGTGGAAGCTCTTGGTGTCGCGGCCCACCTCGCGCTGGTTGATCAGGCAGTTGCGCGGCTCGTGCACGAACTCGATGGGGTCCTCGATGGTCAGGATGTGGTCCTTGCGCCGGGAATTGGCGTAGTCGATGATCGCGGCCAGCGTGGTGGACTTGCCCGAGCCCGTGGGGCCGGTGACGAGCACGAGGCCCTTGGGCAGCAGGGCCAGGCTCTGCACGATGGCCGGCAGGCCGAGCTGCTCCACGGTGAGGATCTTCTGGGGGATCTCGCGGAACACGGCTCCGATGCCCCGGCGCTGCATGAAGAAGTTGGCTCGGTAGCGCGCCAGCCCCGGCACCTCGTAGGCGAAGTCCACGTCGCCGGTCTCCTCGAAGACCTTGACCTTGCTCTCCGGGGTGATCTCGTAGAGCAGTTGCTTGAGCTCGTCGTGCTGCAGGACCTTGTACTTGATGCGCTGCAGTTCGCCGTGCAGCCGCACGATGGGCTGGGAGCCCGCGGCCAGGTGCAGGTCCGAGCCGCCGACCTCGTGGATCATCCGGAAGAACGCGTCTATCTGGGCCATGTCTCCCCCCGGCGCGGTGCGCCTGTGCGACGTGCGGCCATGCGCCAGCGATCATGCGACGAGCGCAACCGCATGCGGAACCGGAAAAACCGACACAACGCGGAACCGGCGGTTTTTCCACGCCATTGTATACGGGATGTGCGCGCGCCCGGCAAGGCCCGCCCGGCCCGGTTCCGGAAATGCTCCGGAAATGCTCCGGAAATGGACGGAGCCCGGCCGGACGCGCGCCGCGTCTATTCGTCGAGCATGCGCACGGCGCAGAACTTGCCGCACATGGCGCATTCCTTTTCCTTTTTGTGCTCGCCGCGCCGCCGCTCCACCAGCTCCGGGTCCAGGGCCGCGGCGCGCACCGCGTCCCAGTCCAGCTCCTTGCGCGCGCGGGAGATCTCGTGGTCGCGGGCCACGGCCTCGGGCCGCCGCAGGGAGACCTCGGCGGCATGCGCGGCCACCAGCGAGGCCATCACGCCGTTCCACACGTCCTCGCGCGTGGGCAGGGTCAGGTGCTCGGCGGGCGTGAGGTAGCAGAGGAAGTCCGCGCCGCTGCGCGCGGCCAGCGCGCCGCCGATGGCCCCGGCGATGTGGTCGTAGCCGGGCGCGCAGTCCGTGACCAGGGGGCCGAGCACGTAGAGCGGCGCATCGTGCGTGGCCTGCTTGATGGAGCGGATCTGCGCCTCCACCAGGTCCAGGGGCACGTGGCCCGGGCCCTCGATCATGACCTGCACGCCGCGCTCGCGCGCGCGCAGGGTCAGCTCGCCGAGCACGAGCACCTCCTCCCACTGGGCCGCGTCGCCCGCGTCCGCGCCCGCGCCGGGCCGCAGCCCGTCGCCCAGGCTGAGCGTCACGTTGTGCGCCAGGGCCAGGTCGAGCACCTCGTCGTAGTGCGTGAGCAGCGGGTTCTCGGCGTCGTGGTCGCGCATCCAGCGCGCCAGGATCGAGCCGCCGCGCGAGACGATGCCCATGAGCCGGTTGCCGGAGGTAGCCAGCTGCGCGCCGCGCCGGGTCAGGCCGCAGTGCACGGTCATGAAATCCACGCCCTGCTCGGCCTGCTTGCGGATCTCGTCGAGCAGTTCGGACGGTTCGAACCCGGCCGGATCGCGGCCCTCGGCCACGCAGCGCTGGGCCAGGGAATACAGGGGCACGGTGCCCAGCGGCAGCCGCGAGGCGCGGATCATGCCGGTGCGGATCTCGTCCAGGTCGCCCGCCGTGGACAGGTCCATGACCGCGTGCGCCCCGGCCTGCTCGGCCGCGCGCAGCTTGTCCATCTCCACGGCCGGATCGCAGCAGAAGGGCGAGGTGCCCAGGTTGGCGTTGACCTTGACCGTGGCCGGGCGGCCGATGAGCGTGGGCAGCACGTCCGGGTGCGCCGGGTTGGCCAGCAGGGTGACGGTGCCCTTGTCCAGCCCCTGGCGCAGGAGTGCACTGTCCACGTTTTCGCGGGCCGCCAGGGCGTTGTGGTGCTCGTCCAGGTAGTCTTGCAATATCCGGTTCTTGCCGATGATGCTCATGATACTTCCTTGCTGTGGTTTGTGGCGTTCGGCGCGGCGCGCGCGGGGCGCCGCGAAGGGAGGAACGCGCGCCCCGGCCGCCGGATGCGGCCGGGGAGCGCCCTAGAGGTCGATCTCGCGCGATGCGCCCGGCGCATCGAAGAGCAGAAATTCCGGGAGCGGCCCGAGGCCGGGTTCGGCCTTGGCCGTCGCGGCGAAGCGCGCCGGAACGGCGCGGTCGCCGAAATCGTGCATGGGCGCGAAGAAGCGCGGGGACAACGCGCGCAGAAACCGCAGCGCCCCGGCCCAGTTGGCCAGCCGCGCGTCCGCGTTGTGCAGGGCCAGGTCCAGCGGAGCGGTGCCGAGCCAGGCGGCGATCCGTTCCAGGGTCGCGGCATAGAAGTCGCGCGCAAAGGCGCGCGCGGCCGGGTCCGCCCCGCCCCAGTCCCATTCGGCCACGTCGCCCGCGAAAAAGATGCGCCGGTCGAGCCATTCGATGCAGAAGCCCACGCCCAGGTCCGTGGACTCCACGGGCAGCACGCGCAGGTCGCGCAGTTCCAGCGGCTCCTCCGGCTCGGCCACGCGCACCGCACCGCCGAGCAGTTCGGGCCCGGCGAACGCCGCATGCAGGTCGGCCACGTCGTAGGACACGATCCAGTCCACGCGGCGTGCGGTGCGCGCCAGATCGAGCACCTGCGGGCCGAAGTGGTCGGCGTGGCTGTGGGAGATGAGCACCGTGAGGTCCGCGCCGCGCACCAGGGGGACGAGCGCGGCCGCAGCCGGGCCGGGCAGGTGCTCGGGCGCTGGATGGTCGAAGAGCAGCGCGCGCCCGGCGGCGCGCAGCACGAAGCAGTCGTGGTGGATGGAGACGATTTCCAGGGGCACGGAACCGGTCACGCCACCTCCCCTGTCCGGCCGCTGCGCAGCATCACGTCACTTCTCCCGGTCGCCCTCGGGGCCGTGGCCGCGTCCGGCACGCCCTTGCCCCGAACAGCTGATCACGCCGTCGCGCGTAAGCAGCGGGCCGTAGAGCCCGGGCCTGCGGTCGCGGAAAAAGCCCCACTCCGCGCGGCCGCGCGCCAGGGTGTCCAGGTCGAAGGTGGCCAGGGCCACGCCCTCCTGGGTTTCGTCCAGGGAGGCGGCCACCGCGCCGTCGTGCCCGGCCACGAAGGACGAGCCGTAGAATTCGATGGCGCAGGTCGCGCCCCGCTCGCTCCCCACGCGGTTGGCCGCGGCCACGGGCATGTGGTTGGCCACGGCGTGGCCCTGCATCACGCGCCGCCAGCGGTCGCGGGTAAAGGCCCCCTCGTCCGCGGGCTCCGAACCGATGGCCGTGGGATAGAGCAGGATTTCCGCCCCCAGCAGGGCCATGGCCCGCGCGGCCTCGGGGAACCACTGGTCCCAGCAGATGCCCAGCCCCACGCGGCCGACGCGCGTGGGCCAGACGCGAAAGCCCGTGTCGCCGGGCGAGAAGTAGTACTTCTCCTGGTACCCGGGACCGTCGGGGATGTGCGACTTGCGGTACACGCCGAGCACGGTCCCGTCGGCATCGATCATGGCCGCGGAGTTGTAGAAGGCCTGGCCCGCGCGCTCGAAGAAGCTCACGGGCAGGACCACGCCGAGCTCGGCGGCCAGGGCCGCAAAGCGGGCCACCAGCCCGCTGGTCGCGGCCTCCTCGGCCAGGGCGAAGTGCGCGGAGTCCTGGTCCTTGCAGAAGTAGGGATGGGCGAAGAGCTCGGGCGGGAGCACGAGGTTCGCGCCCGCGGCCGCAGCCTCGCGCACCAGGGTCTCGCAACGGTCGGCGTTGGCCCCGGCGTCCGGGCCGCAGGCCATCTGCACCAGGGCGACGGTCAGGAGGGACATGGCTACCTCGGGTTTCGCGGTCCGTGGGCCGGGCCGGACCGGGCCGGCGGAAGGGCCCGCGGGACCGGCCCGGGGCCTAGCGGCCCCGGGTCACGGCGAAGCGCTTGGGATCCAACCCGTACTTCTTCACCTTGTAGTTGACGATGCGATAGCTTACGCGCAGGTCGCGCGCGGCCTGGAGCATGTTGCCGCGCGCCTTCTTCAGCGCGTCCACCAACAGCTCCTGCTCGAACTTGGCCACGGCCTCGCAAAAGGACAGGTCCGTGTCCGTGGCCGAGCTTTCCGCGGTCTGCAGCGACGGGGGCAGGTGGTAGGTGCGGATGACCTCCTCGTCGCAGATGAGCACGGCGCGCTCCACGCAGTTCTTCAGCTCGCGGACGTTGCCCGGCCAGTGGTACTGGGTGAGAAGGTCGATGGCCGGGGAGCTGATGCGCCGGATGGACTTGCCGTATTCCTCGCAGTAGGACGCGAGGAAGTGCTCGGCCAGGGGCAGCACGTCCTCGCGCCGCTCGCGCAGGGGCGGAATGAACACCGGAAAGACGTTGATGCGGTAGTAGAGGTCCTCACGGAAGAGGCCCTTTTCCACCAGTTCCTCCAGGGGCTGGTGCGTGGCGCAGATCATGCGCACGTCCACGGAGATGGTCTGCTCGCTGCCCAGGCGCTGGATCTCCTGCTCCTGGATGGCGCGCAGCACCTTGGCCTGGGCGTTGGGCGAGAGCTCGCCGATCTCGTCCAGGAACAGGGTGCCCTTGTGCGCCAGTTCGAAAAGGCCCTTCTTGGGCTGCACCGCGCCGGTGAACGCGCCCTTCTGGAAGCCGAAGAGTTCGCTTTCGATGAGTTCCGAGGGCAGGGCCGCGCAGTTGAGCTTGATCAGCGCCTTGTCCGCGCGGGGGCTGGCGGAGTGGATGGCCTCGGCCAGCAGTTCCTTGCCCGTGCCGGATTCGCCGCGCAGCAGCACCGTGGCGCGGCTGGGGGCCACCTGGCCCACCTGGCCCAGGACCATGCGCATGGCCTTGGACGTGGCCACGATGTCGCCCTGGTCGCCGCCGGCCTCGCCGCCCACCAGCCCCTGGGCCATGAGGTGCTTCTGGCGGGCCATCTCCTCCTGGAGGTAGGCGGCCTGGTTGGCGATCATCCCGGCCACGACCTCCAGGAAGCGGCACTGGGCCTCGAGCACGTCCACCGGGGCCGAATGCGCGTCCACGGACAGGGTGCCGATGACCTCGCCGCCCTTCTGCTCCTCGCCCGGGGAGATGATCGGCACGCAGAGGAAGGCCAGGTCGCCGAGTTCGTCGTCGGTGCGGCCGAAGGCCTTGTTCAGGAAGGCCGGGTGGTCCTTCATGCGCGGCACGATGACCGGCTGGCCGGTGGAAAAGACCTGGCCGGTGACGCCCTGGCCGGGTTCGTAGGTCACGTGGGAATTCTTGGGCGCGCCGTCGGACAGGGAGAGCTTGAGCACCTTGGTCTCGGGATCGAAGATCACGAGGTTGGGGCGGATGAAGCCGTGGTTGTCCGACAGGAGCTTGAGGATGGACTTGAGCGCGCCCTGGAAGGAGCTTTGCGGACCCATCTCGGTGACGATGCGCCGTAGGGTTCCCAGGTACGGCTCCAACTCCCGGGTTGTCTGCGCAGAGGCGATCATTAGGTTCTCTCGGATGACGTTACTGGTTGTTCACGGCCGCGACGCCGAGGTCGATGGCCTTGAGGTTGATGTCCACGAGCTTGGGCTTGAGGAAGGCGCGCACCGCGGCCTTGAGTCCGTCCACGCTCACCGGGGCCACGCCCACGGCGCACGCCGCGCCGAGCAGGGCGAAGTTGCCGCTCTGCACGGCCCCGGCCTGGAGCCCGAGGGTCTTGGAGGGCAGGAAGAAGGCCCGCGCGGCCACGGACTCCGCCGCCGTGCGCACCTTGTCCAGCTCCGGATACTCGGCCACGCCCAGGGACACGGCCACGGGCGGCAGGGCTTCGGTGGAGGAGACCACCACCCCGCCCTTCTTCAGGTAGGGCAGGCCGCGCAGGGTCTCCAGGGGCTCGAAGCCCAGGAAGAGATCGGCCTCGCCGAGCCCGAGCTTGGGGCTCTTCCAGCCGCCGAGCAGGATGAAGGATTCCACCACGCCGCCGCGCTGGGCCATGCCGTGGATCTCGCCCGCCGTGACCTCGATGCCCTGCCCCAGGGCGGCGCGGGCCAGAAGCGTGGTGGCGGTCAGGCTGCCCTGGCCGCCGACGCCCGTCAGATATATGCGTGTGCGCTGCTGCATCTATGCGCTCCTTTTGCGGGCCTTGAAGTTCTTGATCAGCTGGACGCAGACCATGCACCCGGAACAGGCGTTCTCGTCCACGCCGTAGCCGTTCTCGTCCTTGAAGAAGGCCGGACAGGCCAGGGTCTCGACCACGCGGCGCGTGTCCTCGCCCTGCTCGGCCACGTAGGCGGCCTGGGGCGCGGATTTCTTCAGCGTGCGCCGGGCGAAGAGCACGCAGGGCTCCTCGGCGATGACCACGCGCACGCCCTTGGCGGCCTTGGCCTCCTCAAGGGCCTTCATGGTCGCCTTGACGTTGTAGGGCTTGACCTTCCAGACCTGGTTCACGCCGAGGCCGCGCACCACGGACTCGATGTCCAGCTGCGCGTGCGGGCTGTTCATCAGCGAGACGTCCACGCCCGGGTGCGGCTGGTGGCCGGTCATGGCCGTGGTGCGGTTGTCCAGGACCATGACGACCACGTCGTGGTTGTTGAAGACCGCGTTGACCAGCCCGGTGATGCCGGAATGGAAGAAGGTCGAGTCGCCGATGAAGCCGACCACGGTCTGGCCGGAGGCGCGGGCGAAGCCCGAGCCCGCGGACACGCTGGAGCCCATGCAGAGCAGGAAGTCCGCGGCCTTGAGCGGCGGCAGGATGCCCAGGGTGTAGCAGCCGATGTCCGAGGAATAGTAGGCGTCGTCTCCGAAGACCTGGCGCACGGCGTAGTAGGCCGCACGGTGCGAACACCCGGCGCAGAGGTTCGGCGGGCGCATGGGCAGATTCCCGGTGGCCGGGGCGGTCTCGGGCGCGGCGTAGTCCGCGCCCGCGGCGGCGCACACGGCCCGGGCCACGATCTGCACCGTGTATTCGCCCGTGCGCGGCAGCAGCTCGCCCTTGCCGACGATCCGCACGGCGATGGAGCGCTCCTGGGCCAGGGCGCGCAGTTCCTTTTCCACCAGGGGCTCCAGCTCCTCCAGCACGACCACGGTGCGCACCGAGGCCAGGAAGGCCGCGAGCCGCTCGATGGGCAGCGGATGGGTGAAGCCGAGGTCGAAGACGCGGACCTTGCCCTCCAGGCCGGTCTCGGCCAGGGCGTCGGCCAGGTAGGCGCGGCTGATGCCCGAGGCCACCACGCCCACGTCGCCCGCGCCGCTCTCCACGTTCCACGGGCTGGCCTCGGACGCTTCGCGCGCGGCGTCCAGGATGGAGAGCACCGCGCCGTGGCGCTGCCGGGCCACGGCCGGGATGGGCACGTAGCGCATCGGCGTCTTGCCGATGCCCGCCAGGGGGGCCGGGCCGGGCCGCTCGCCAAACTCCACCGCGCCGCGCAGGTGGTTGACGCGCGTGGTCGTGCGCAGGAGCACGGGCTGGGCCAGCCTGCGCGCCAGAAGCAGGGCGTCGCGGGCCATGTCCTTGCACTCCTGGGCCGTGGCCGGTTCCAGCACGGGGATGCCCGCCAGCCGCCCGTAGATGCGGTTGTCCTGCTCGTTCTGGCTGGAGTGGCAGCCGGGGTCGTCGGCCGAGAGCAGCACCAGGCCGCCGGGAGCGCCGATGTAGGCCAGGGTCATGAGCGGGTCCGCGGCCACGTTCACGCCCACGTGCTTCATGGTCACCAGGGTGGCCGCGCCGGCCAGGGCCGCGCCGCCGCCCACCTCCAGGGCGACCTTCTCGTTGGGAGAGTATTCGAAGTAGTAGTCGCCGTCCGGGCTGAGACGGTAGAAGGTATCCGGCACCTCGGAGGACGGGGTGCCCGGATAGCAGGAGACGAACCCGACGCCGCCCTCCAGGGCGCCGCGCACGATGGCCTCGTTGCCCAGGAGCAGGTGACGTTCGCCGGCCGCGCCGGCCAGAAGCGGATGTGCCATGTTGCGTTTTCCTGTGTTGCGTGGCGGGACGGGACTAGCCCTTCGCGCCGCTTTCGGTCTTGGGAGCGGCGGGGGCCGCGGGCGTCGCCGGACTCTTGGCGTCCGTCCTGGTGTCCGTCTTGGTGTCCAGGCGGGCCTGGAACTTGGCGATCTTGTAGTCGTAGAACTCGTGGTCCGAGTCCGAAAGGGACTTCATGCGCTCGTAGGCGTCGCGGGCCTTGGCCCAGTCGCCGAGCTCCTCGGCGAGCACGCCGGTGCGGAAGGCCAGCACGCCCTTGTAGGCCTCGGGCGCGTTGGCAGCGGCCGCCTCGACCACGGTCAGGGCCTCGGCGCTCTTGCCCTGGCCCTGCAGGGCCTCGGCCTGGCCCAGGGCGGCCAGGGGCACCAGGGCGGGCTCGCCCAGGGCGGCCACGTCGGCCCAGGCCTTGGCCGCGCGCACGTTGTCGCCCTGCTCCTGCGCGGCGCGGGCGATCTCCAGCAGGATCGGCGTGCGCAGCGCGTCCGGCGCGGAGGAGAGCAGCCCCTCCAGGGCCTTGACGCGCTCGGCGCCGTCCGTGGTCACCAGGATCTTGCCCAGCTCGGTGGACGCCGAGGCGTGCCGGTTGGCGGACCAGATGTCCCAACCGGCGTAGGCGCCCATGACGAGCACCACCACCCCGACTCCGAAAAGAATGGGCCTGAGGTTGCGCTTGAGGGTCTTGAGCAGCGGCGAAAGGTCGTCATTGACCTGGCCCAGTTCGGCGGCAGCGATGTCGCCGGGTTTGGGCTGCTTGGCATCCATGTGTGTGTTCCTCCGAAATTCCAGGTGGTTACAAAATGATGGGGCGGATCTCCCCCTGCCCCGCTTGGGGAGAGTGCTCCTTGTACGTCTGTGTTACAGAAATGTCAAAAGGGAATTTGACATTTTCCGGAGCCAGGGGTTACATCCGACATCGACCGCGCGCCGCCGGGGCCTCGCCACCGGACGGCGCGTTTTGACAGGAATGTTCAGTACCCGCCGCAACCGTTCCTTTTTGCGCACGGGCTACGCCGAAACCGTGGTACCCGCGAACGGGACGCTTCGCCAGGGCCGGACCGCGCAGGCCGCCCGGGCGCACCCGAGGAGCCCAGCATGCAACGACTCGCCACCGAACTGGGGCAGAAGGCCAAGGCCGCCGCGCGAAAGCTGGCCGCGGCTTCGCCCGCGGCCAAGAACGCCGCCCTGACCGCCCTGGCCGCCCTGCTGCGTTCGCGCGCCGCAGAACTCTCCGAGGCCAACCGCAAGGACCTGGACGCCGCGGTGGAGCGCGGGCTGGACGCGCCGCGCGTGGACCGGCTGCGCCTCACGGACCGCGTCGTCGAGGAGATGGCCGCGGCCTGCGAGCAGATCGCGGCCATGGACGACCCGGTGGGGGCCATCGAGACCATGTGGCAGCGGCCCAACGGACTGATGGTCGGCAAGATGCGCATCCCCCTCGGGGTCATCGCCATCATCTACGAATCGCGCCCCAACGTGACCGTGGACGCCTCGATCCTGTGCCTGAAGGCGGGCAACGCGGTGATCCTGCGCGGCGGCAGCGAGGCGCTGAACTCCAACCTGGCCCTGGCCGCCCTGGTGCACGAGGCCCTGGAGGCGGCCGGGCTGCCCGGCGAGGCCGTGCAGCTGGTCCCGACCACGGACCGCGCGGCCGTGGGCGCGCTGCTCAAGCTCGACCAATACATCGACGTGATCATCCCGCGCGGCGGCGAGGGGCTCATCCGCGCCGTGGTGGCCGAGGCGACCATGCCCGTGCTCAAGCACTACAAGGGCGTGTGCCACTGCTACGCGGATGCGGACGCCGACCTGGACAGGACCGTGGAGATCGTCTTCAACGCCAAGTGCCAGCGGCCCGGGGTGTGCAACGCCCTGGAGGGGCTGCTGGTGCACGCGGACGCGGCCGGGGCGCTGCTGCCGCGCGTGGCCGAGCGGCTGGGCGCGGCCGGGGTCGCGTTCCGGGCCTGTCCGCGCGCCCTGCCCCTGCTCGGCGACCGCGCCGCGCCCGCGAGCCCCGAGGACTACGGCACCGAGTTCCACGACCTGATCCTCCTGGTCAAGGTGGTGGACTCCCAGACCGAGGCCCAGGACTACATCGCGGCGCACGGCTCCAATCATACGGAAATCATCTGCACCCGGGACCACGACCGAGCCATGCGCTTCCTGCGCGAGGTGGACGCCTCCATGGTCGCGGTCAACGCCTCCTCGCGCTTCAACGACGGCGGCCAGCTCGGCCTGGGCGCGGAGATGGGCATCTCCACCTCCAAGCTGCACTCCTACGGGCCCATGGGCGTGAAGGAACTGACCACGACCAAGTTCGTGGTCCTGGGCCAGGGTCAGGTGCGCGAGTAGCGCACCGGACGGGTTCGGTCAATCTCAGCGCCGGGAGTATGGACATGCGCCGCGTGGGCATCTTCGGGGGCAGCTTCAACCCCCTGCACGCCGGGCACCTGCGGTTGGCCATCGAGGCGCTGGAGCTGCTCGGCCTGGCGCGCGTGGAGTTCGTGCCCTGCCTGGCCCCGCCGCACAAGCCGGGCGCGGACCTGCTGCCCTTCGACCTGCGCGCGCGCTGCATCGAGGCCGCCGTGGCCGGGCGGCCCGGGCTGGCCGTGAACCGCGTGGAAGGCGCGCTGCCGCCGCCCTCCTACACCTTCCGCACCCTGGAACACCTGCGCGCGCAGTACCGGCGCGAGCGCCGGGAACCCGGAGCGGACGCCGCCGCATCTCCGGCGCGGCCCGTGTTCCTGCTGGGCTCGGCCGATTTCCTGACCCTGCCCCACTGGCACCGCGGCCTGGAGCTGCCGCTCCTGGCGGACATGGCCGTGCTGCCCCGCGCGGGCGACGAGGGCGCGCCCGGGCGCAAGGCCCCTCCGGCCGACGCCGACGGTCCGCTGGACGACTTCGTGGCCGCGCACTGGCCCGAGGCCGAGCGCACGGACCCCGCGCCGCCCCAGGACCGCGCGGCGGCGGACCTGCCTGCGGGGTCCACGGCCTGGCGGCTGGCCGGGCTGAGCGACCCGGACTCCGGGGCCGAACCGCGCATCTTCCGGCTGCCCATGCCCCGGTTGGAGGTCAGCGCCTCCCTGGTGCGCGAACGCTGGCTGGCCGGGCGCAGCGTGGCCTGCCTGGTGCCCGACCCCGTGGAACGGCTCCTGGACGCCGAGGCCGCCACCGTGCGCGCCGCCTGGCGCGCGGCCGGAGACTAGCCGCGTGCGCCCGCCCCACGAATTCCGCATCCCCTCCGGACGCCGAGGCCGCCCTAAAGGCGCGCCCGGGCGCGCCGATCAGTACCGCAAGGGCCATGGCTCCGCCTCCGGAGCCGGGCCCCTGCCCCTGCAAGGAGAAACGCCATGACCGGCCTCCGCTCCCGGCTCCAGCACCGCTTCAATCCCCTGCACGTCTACTGCAGATTGCGCTGCCTGGGCTTCTCCGGGCCCCTGGCGCGGTCCGTGTGCGCGGTGTACGAACGGCTCCTGTATCGCCGCACGCTCTCCTGACCCCCGCTCCCGCACGCCCTCCCCTGCGTTGCCCCCCGCCGCGCCCGCGCCTTTCGCCTGTCCGGTCCCGCCCGTGGGGCCGCACCGCTACCGTTCGCGGCCTCCGGACTTGAAAAACCCGACGATGTTTGTAAAGTTGTCTGAATCCTGTCCGAATCCAACAGCCGCAAACGTATCGGGAATCGCCATGCAGACCACGCCGAGCAAAACCATCAAGGAACATCTCTCTCGGGCCAAATCGGGGCTGGCCCGCGACGACATGGCCAAGGCCGTCGTCGGCGCCGTCAACGCCCTGGAGCAACTGATGATCAGTCGAGTCGTGGGGAAGGAGAAATTCGAGATCGAGGTCCTGGTGGCCGAATTCGTGGCCGAATTCAACCGCCACCCCACGGTCAAGGAGTACTTCTTCAACAAGGGCGTGCACGTTTCGCCGTTCGTCAGGTACGTGCGCGGCGGTGAAGACAAGACGTTGCGGCGGTTCAAGAAGATCGAGGCCGAGATCACGGGCCAGCAGGAGCAGAAGCAGGAGGAGAAGCAGCAGAAGAAGCTGCAGAAGAAGGAAGACTTCCTGCACAAGGGCCAGGAACTGCTCGACGCCGGGGACCACCCCCGGGCCAAGGGCGTGCTGCGCCGCTGCGCCGAGGCCTTCGGCAACGACCCCGGCCTGCTCGTGGACATCGCCCAGCGCCTCTACAAGGCCAAGCTCCTGCGCGAGGCCGCCGAGTTCGGGGTCAAGGCCATGGAGAAGTTCGGCGCGGACCCCAAGGGCTACTCCATCGCCGTGCGCGCCTTCATGGCCATGCGCGAGTACGAGCAGGCCGAAAAGGTCTTCCGCGCCGTGCTCAGGCGCTTCGGCGCGCACCCGCGCACCTACCAGTCCATGGCCAAGATGTACCTGGACTGGCGCAAGTTCGACGACGCCTACGACTACGCCAAGCAGGCCCTGGAGGCCGATCCGACGCTCAAGGACGCCAAGGCGATCATGGAAAAGGTCGGCGACCGCATCTTTTCCAAGACCTCGTCCTCGGAAGGCTTCATCTAGCGCCCGCCCGCGCACGGCGAACGACCCGACGCCCGGACAGCCCGTCGGGCTTTTTTTTTGCGCTCCGGCGCAGGTGCGAGGCAGGAAACGGCGCAACGGCCGCGTCAGCGGCCCGGGGAGGCGCGGAGAACGTCGCCGATGGCGCCGAGCACGGCCTCGTCGGTGATGGCGGCGAGGCACCGGCGGCCTCGGCCGCAGTCGCGGTCGCCGTGCAGGGAGCACGGGCGGCAGGACAGGCCGGGCGTTTCCAGCACGCGGTCGGCCGGCCCCGCCGGGTAGAACCCCCAGGCCGGGTCCGTGGGGCCGAAGAGCGCGACCACGGGCGTGGACACGGCGCAGGCCAGGTGCATGGGCCCGGAATCGCCGGTGACCAGGACCGCGGCGCGCTCCAGCAGGGCGCAGGACTGGCGCAGGGCCGTGCGGCCCGTGAAATCGCGCGGAGTGCCGAAGACCCCGTCGCCCGCGCCCACGGCGAACCAGTCCAGTCCCGCTTCGTCCAACCGCGCGGCCAGGGCCCGCCAGCGGTCCGGCTCCCAGGTCTTGTTCGGGTGCGTGGCAAAGGGGTGCAGGGCCACGAGCAGCCGCCCGGTCCCCGTTTCAGTCTCCGTTTCCGCTCCCGCTTCCGTTCCCGCTGCGGCGGAATCGGCCGGAATGCCGGGCGCGAGGCCCGCCCCGCGCAACAGGGCCAGGGCCTCGTCGCGCTCGCGCCGCGTCAGGAAGACGCGCGGCAGCAACTCGCCCCGTTCGGGCGGCGCGGCCTCCACGGCCAGGGCGTAGCGCTGGCAGACGTTGGTGCGCGCCAGGCCGCGCCCCAGGGCCCGCCAGTGCGCGGCCGCGTAGAACCGGCGCGCCAGGCTGCGCTTGGGATAGCGGCGCACCGCGTTCTTCCAGGCCCGGGCCAGGATGCGCGTGCGCGGCACGCCGTGCAGGTCCAGGAGCCCCCGGTCGGCATGGCGCGCGGCCAGGTCGCGGCAGCGCGAGCGCCAGGGCCCGAAGGCCAGGTCCGCGTCGTCCACGGCCACGACCTCGTCCACGGCCGGGTGTCCGTCCAGGAGCGGAGCCCAGGCCGCGCGCGTGACGCAGGTGAAGGTCCAGCCGCGCGTGCGCCGCCAGTATTCCATGACCCCGGTGGTCAGGACCACGTCGCCCATGTGCCCGAGCCGGGCCAGCACCCACTTGTCAGGAAGCACGGGAGCCCTCCCCGACCGTTCCGGGCCGGACCGGGCCCGCCGCGTCCAGGCGCGCGCGCACCGCCGCCCAGACCGCGTCCGGCGCGACGTCGCGCATGCAGCGGAAGTGCTCCTGCGGGCAGGCGCGCGGGCCGTGCAGGCCGCAGGGACGGCAGGCCAGGGACTCGTTCTGCACCACCGTGCTCGCGCCGCGCGGAAAGAAGCCCAGGGAGCGCACCGTGGGCCCGAAGACCGCCACCACGGGCGTGCGCCGGGCCCAGGCCAGATGCATCGGCCCGGAATCGTTGGACAGGTAGCAGTCCAGGCGGTCCAGGTACGCGGCCAGCTCCGGCAGGCTCAGCGCGCCGGAAACGTCGATGAGCGCGTCCGACGCGCCGCCCGCGGCCTCGACCACGCGCGCGGCGTCGGCCTCCTCGCCCGGGCCGCCGAACACGAGCACGCGCGCGCCGGAGTCCAGGGCGCGCCGGGCCACCTCGCCGTAGAACTCCGCGGGCCAGCGCTTGGTGGGCCAGACCGAGCCGGGGTGCACGCCGAGCACGGGCGCGCCGGAGAGCCGGCGCGCCCAGAACTCCCCGGCAGCGGCCTCGGCCGCCGGGTCCAGGGCCAGCTCGGGCCAGTCGAAGGTCTCGGCGAGCCCCAGGGGTCGCACCAGTTGCAGGAGGCGTTCGATCTCGTCCAGCTCCCGGAAGCGCCGGGGCACGGTGTGCGTGTAGAAAAAGGAATTGAAGAGCGGACGGTCGTAGCCGATGCGCATCTTCACGGAGCTCCAGCGCGCGATCAGCCCGCTGCGCAGGCTGGAATGGGCGGAGATCCACAGCCCGTAGCCCTGGCGGGCGATGGCCCGGCCCAGGTCCAGCGCGGAGCCGAACGCTGGGCCGACGCCCTTTCCCGCGCCGCGCTTGCGGTATTCGTGGACCCCGGCCAGCTCCGGCTGGTGGGCGAAAAGCGGCCCCAGGCCGCCGCGCACCCAGAAATGCACCTCGGCCTCGGGAAAGGCGTGGTGCACGGTGCGGATCAGGGGCAGGGTCAGGACCGCGTCGCCCAGGAAGGCGGTATTCCAGATGCCGATCTTGTTCATGTGCTGCGTCGGTTCGGAGCGAGGTTGGCGGCCCGCCCGGGCCGGAATGCCGAAATGTCGAAAGCCCGAAAGGGCGTCAGGCCGCGTGGCGCAGGACCCACTGGCTCGCGGCCACCAGGTCCCAGGCCAGCACGTGGGGCCAGTCCGCCGCGCGCGCGCCCAGTTCGAAGACCGGGTGCTGGGTGAAGTCCAGCCCCATGGCCGCGGCCGTGGCCTCGCCCTTGCCCGTGCGCACCAGGATCGTGGCCGCGAAGCCGCAACCCAGGCCGAAACCCACGTCCGCCGCCTTGTCCCCGACCATCGCGCATTCGGCCGGGTCCAGCCCGTGGCGGCGCGCCAGTTCCTCCCACATGCCCGGGCCGGGCTTGCGGCAGGAGCAGCCCTCCCCCGGCGCGTGCGGACAGTGCAACTCGTCGGCGAAGGCCGCGCCGTGCGCGGCCAGCAGTTCGGCCAGACGCGCGGAGCAGGCCGCGTATTCGCGCTCGCCGTACAGGCCTCGACCGATGCCCGACTGGTTGGTGACCAGAAAGAGCGAGAGCCCGGCCTGGGCCATGCGCCCCAGGGCCCGGCCCGCGCCCGCGAAGAGTTCCACCCCGTCGGGGTCGGCCAGATAGTGCTTGTCCTTGATGATCGTGCCGTCGCGGTCCAGGAAGACGTGCCGGATGCGCGCCATGCTGCCTCCATCGCGGGCCGCGGTGCGCGGCCGCCGGGCCTGCGCGGCCCGGCCAACATGTGGCACGACCCGGCCCTTTTGGCAAGCGCGGCCACGCCGCCGGGGCTTGCCATATGCCGCGCCGATCCTATATATTCAGGCGCCATGCAAGACGACCCTCCCCAGCCCCCCCGCACCGACCGCGTCCATCCGGCCAGCGCGCCGCGCCACGAGTAGGCCGCCATGTTCTTCCTGCTCCTCTCCGCCGGACTGGCGATCCTCATTTCCGGTTTCTGTTCCGTGGCCGAGGCCGTGCTCTATTCCGTGCCCTGGACGCGCATCGAACAGCTGCGCAAGGAGGGCAGGGCATCGGGCCGCATCCTCCAGGAGCTGCGCCAGGACATCGAGCGGCCCATCTCCGCCATCCTCACGCTGAACACCATCGCCAACACCGCGGGCGCGTCCATCGCCGGGGCCGCTGCGGTCAAGGTCTTCGGCTCCGCGGCCCTGGGCGTGTTCGCCGGGATATTCACCTTCGCCATCCTGATCTTTTCCGAGATCCTGCCCAAGACCGTGGGCGTGGCCTACTGCCGCACCCTGGCCCCGGCCCTGGCGCGGCCCATCCGCATCCTGGTGCGCGTCTCCCTGCCCGTGATCCTGCTCACCAGCCTCTTCGCCCGCGCGGTGCGGCCCAAGCACAAGGGCCCCTACACCACGGAGGACGACATCCGCGCCCTGGTATCCATGACGCGCCGCCACGGCGTCATCGAGCCCTACGAGGAGCAGGCCATCAAGAACATCCTGGGCATGGACACCAAGACCGTGCAGCAGATCATGACCCCGCGCACCGTGGTCTTTTCCCTGCCCGCATCCATGACCGTGGCCCAGGCCCACGCCCTGGAGCGCTTTCTGCACCACAGCCGCTTTCCGGTCTACGGCGAGGGCGGCAGCGAGGACATCATCGGGCTGGTCTTCCGCCGCGCCATCCTCGAGGCCCTGGCCCAGGACCGCCACGGCACGCCGATTTCCGATCTGCTGCGGCCCGTGCGCTTCGTGCCCGAGAACCTGACCCTGGACCGCCTCCTGCCCATGTTCATCGAGACGCGCACGCACCTGTTCGCCGTACTCGACGAGTACGGCGGCCTGTCCGGCATCGTCACCCTGGAGGACCTCGTGGAGGAGATCCTGGGCACGGAAATCATGGACGAAACCGACACGGTGGAGGACATGCAGGAGTACGCCCGCGAGCAGAGCCGCGAACTGGCGCGGGAAGAAGCCTGGGAGGAGACCCGGGAGCAGGAGCGTAGCACCGGCGGCAGGGACAACGCGGCGGAAAGCGCACGGGACGGGGAAACGAACGGCGGCGACGACGCGCGCCGTCCTCCCGCCCGCGCCACGCGCGCGGACCGGCCCCCGACCTCTCCCGACGAATGACGGCCATAAACCAGGAAAAATTCCTGAAAAGCTTCCGGGCCCTGCAACGGCAGGGCTTTTCCCTTGACCTTTCGCGCCGAAGGCGTATCGTGTTTTCTTGAAGAATCCGGGCGCGGCAACGCGCGCGGCACGCCGCATCGTGGAGAACGCATGGCCAAATCCAACAAATCCGTCTATCTCATCGCCCTGCTCCTGTTCCTGGCCGGGTTCGGCTGGCTGGTCTTTTCCGGCCTGTCCCAGAACAGCGTCTACTTCCTCAACGTCTCCGAGGCCCTGGCCATGGAGCCGACCAAGCTGTCCTCGGCACGCCTGTTCGGCACCGTGGACCAGCGCGAGCTGGACGTGCACAAGGGCGCGCCCGGCGTGACCTTCCGCCTGCTGGACAAGGACGACGCGGCCAAGGCCATCGTGGTGGACTACAAGGGCGCGGTGCCCGACACCTTCAAGCCCGGCGTGGAGGTCATCGTCGAGGGCGGCATGACCGCGCCGCACCGCTTCGGCGCGGCCACCCTGATGACCAAGTGTCCTTCCAAGTACCAGAAGGAAAACCGCGAAAAGAATTCCTGAGCCCGAGGGGCTTGCGTACCGGACCCGGCCACGCGCCGGGGCGCGCCCGCCAGGGCTGCGCCCCGGCGCGCCGCCGTTTTGGGCACGCCCCGCGCCGCGCTGTACGGCCGCTGCACAAGCGCACTGCGACCGGTGGCGGCCCACAGGCGCGGGACCGCGCGGATCGCCGCCAGCGCGGCATGTGCAGGCCCCCTTGTGCAACCCGTTGCACCCGGCTTGTGCAAGGTGCTGCGCAATCGCGCCCGCCGCCCACATCACAATGGACCTGTAGTTGTATCAACGTGCCATCGATAAAGAACAATTATATTTGGCACGCCCTCTGCAAAAGGTCATGCGAACGCGGGATGAACCTGCAAAAAATATATCGAAAGCGTAAAGGAGAACAATCATGAGCAACAAGACCATCATCATCACCCTGGCCATCGTCGGCGTGTTCGCCCTGGCCGCCGTGGCGTGGGCCAACGGCGGCTACGGCTATGGCCCCATGGGGTACGGCCATATGGGCTACGGCTACCACCACCGGTATTTCAACGACAATGCGAACCTGACCCCGGAACAGCAGCAGGCCCTGAACGACCTGACCGCCAAGCACCAGGCCGCCATGCGGCCCCTGGTGGCGCAGCTCCAGGCCAAGCAGGCCAAGCTCGACTACCTGGCCACCGACCCCGCGGCCAATGAGCGCGAGATCAACTCCGTGACCAACGACATCGCCGACCTCAACGCCAAGCTGCTCAAGGAGCGGACCGGCTTCCGCACCGCCCTGGCCAAGCTGGGCATCGAGACCGGCCCCGGTTATGGCATGGGATACGGCATGGGCTACGGCCGCGGCTACGGGCACGGCTACATGATGGGCTCCGGCTACGGCCCCGGCGCCTGCCCCGGCTGGGGCGGCCGCTGGTAGGCGCAGCGCACGGACCGGACGCACGACGACAACACCCAGGTGAAAGGCTGAAACCCCAACCCGAGTGACAGGCGATACAACAACTCCCTCGTGAACCGCCGGGGCCTCGCAGGCCCCGGCACCCCGTGCGGCCGGGGTTTCGCCCCCTTTCCCCGGCCGCATCCCCCCTCGACCCGCCCGCCGGCCCCCCCGGCGGGCGGGCCTTCTGGGAACCGGGCGAGGGAAGCCCTTCCGGCCCCGTCGCCGGAACGCAGCCGGACCGGCGGCCGACCGCGCGAGCGGACAGGCGAACGAACGGGCAAAAGGGCGGGCAACCGCTCTGGCGAACGGACCGCAGCCAACGGCCGGACGCGCCCGGCGGCTTCCATTTCCGGCCGTTCTTGTCTATAGCCATTGTTCGCACGCGAGCCGTCGAACGCAACCCCGAGGTAAGGACACTTCATGCACATCGCCGCCTACCTGGCCCTGGTCGCCTCCCTGCTCCTGTGTCTCGCCCTGATCGGGGCGGGGGCGTGGTCCGCGTGGCAGGGACGCCTTTCCATCGTCGACACCCTGGAAAAGGGCCACGCCGTGCAGACGGCGCTGATCACCTTCAGCTCCTTCCTCCTGCTCTGGGCCTTCGTGAACCACGACTTCTCCTTCAAGTACGTGCGCGACTACTCGGACCTGGTCATGCCGCTCTTCTACACGGTCACTGCCTTCTGGGCCGGGCAGGCCGGGTCGCTCCTGTTCTGGGCCTGGACCACCGCGCTCTTCGGCGCCGTGCTGCCCATGACGCGCGGCTACGCCTCGCTCTCGCGGGAGACGCGCCTCTATTACTGGCTCTTCTACTACGTGGTAATGGCCTTCTTCCTGCTGCTGCTGACCAACTGGTCCAACCCCTTCATCCAGCTCGTGCCCGCCCCGACGGACGGCAACGGCCTCAATCCGCTGCTGCAGAACCCGGCCATGATCTTCCACCCGCCGCTGCTCTTCATGGGCTACGCCGGGTTCACCGTGCCCGCGTGCCTGGCCCTGGCCCAGGCCGTGACCGGCGACATGGCGCGCCTCTCCCCGCGCGCCTCCTGGCTGGGCATCTCGCGCAACTTCAACCTCGTCTCCTGGCTGCTGCTCAGCGCGGGCATCATCCTCGGGGCCTGGTGGTCCTACATGGAGCTGGGCTGGGGCGGCTACTGGGCCTGGGACCCGGTGGAGAACGCCTCGCTGATCCCCTGGCTCACGGCCACGGCCTGCCTGCACACCGGGGTCATCGAGTCCCGCCGCGGCACCCTGCGGCGCACCAACGTCTTCCTCATGGTCCTCACGCTCCTGTCCTGCTTCTTCGGCACCTATCTGGTGCGCAGCGGCGTGGTGGACTCGCTGCACGCCTTCGGCTCCGGCGGCGTGGGCTCCCCGCTCCTGATCTTCATCCTGGCCGCCACGGCCGTGGCCCTGTGGCTGAGCGCCACGGCCCAACGCGGCACGCCGCGCCCCCTGGGCGGCCTGGCCAACCGCGAGGGCTTTCTGATCATGACCGCCTGGATGCTGCTCGTACTCGGGCTGGTGATCCTGGCGGGCACCATGTGGCCGGTGTTCAGCAAGCTCTGGTCGCCCAACCCCGTCGGTCTCGACGCCGGGTTCTACAACCGCGTCTGCCTGCCGCTCTTCGTGGCCGTGGCCCTGCTGCTCACGGCCTGTCCCTGGCTGGGCTGGAAGAGCGGGCTGCGCAACGCGCGCCTGGCCGGGCTGGTGGGCGTGCTCTTCCTGGCCGCGTGCGCCGTGGTCTGGGCCCTGGGCTACACCCTGCCCATGACCGTGCTCGGCGCGGGCGGGGCATCGGCCGCGGTGCTGGGCATCGCCCTGCTCTTCGCCCGCGAGCCCAGGATCCGGCGGCGGCGCGCGGCCTGGGCGGCCTACGGCGTCCACGTGGGTCTCGCGCTCATGGTCCTGGGCGTGGCCTTCTCCGGGCCCTACAAGGTGGAGCGCGAGGCCGTGGTCAAGGCGGGCGAGTCCTTCGAGGTGGGCGGCTATACCGTGACGTACCAGGGCCTGCGCCAGGGCCAGAGCCCGGCCATGGTCCTCATCGAGGCCCGGCTCCAGGTCAGCCGCGACGGCAAGCCCCTGGGCGCGCTCCTGCCGCAGCGCAGGCTCTACAGCAAGTTCCCCAACCCCTACGCCGAGGCCTCGGTCATCCCGGGCCTGGGCGACGAACTCTACGCCACCCTGCTCGGCGCGGACGACCAGGGCCACGTGTCCCTGAAGATATCCGTGCACCCGCTCATCAACTGGATCTGGATCGGCGGCACGCTGCTGTGCCTGTTCCCCTTCCTGGGACTGACGCGGTTCCGCGCCAGGGAGGCCGTGGAGCCGGTGCGCAAGGAAACCCCGGCGGCTGCGGAATCGGCAGTTGGAGAACCGGCGACAGGCGAACCGGCGACGGGGGCCGACGCCTGATGCTCGCGCTGGACCGGGTGGCCAAGTTCTTCGGGAACCGGCTCGTGTTCCGCGACGTGAGCCTGAGCGTGGAGCCGGGTTCCGTGCTCCTGGTGGCCGGACCCAACGGCGCGGGCAAGTCCACGCTGCTGCGCGTCATGGCCGGGCTGGCGCGGCCCAGCCAGGGCGCGGTGCGCTGCGACGTGGAGCCCGGACGGCTGGGCTACGTGGGCCACCACACCTTCATCTATCCGGAGCTCACGGCCCTGGAGAACCTGGGCTTCTGGGCGCGCCTCTACGGCCGCCCGGCGGACGAGGCCGCGCTCGTGGCCGCGCTGGAACGCGTGGAGCTGGCCCACGCCGGGTTCGAGCGCGCGGGCACGTTTTCGCGCGGCATGGCCCAGCGGCTCTCCCTGGCGCGCGTCTTCCTGCTGGAGCCGGAGCTGATCCTGCTGGACGAGCCGGGCACCGGGCTGGACCGCCGCTCCATGGCCATCCTGCGCACCGAGATCGCGGCCGCGCGCGGGCGTGGGGCCGCGCTGGTCTGGGTCAGCCACAGCGTGGAGCGCGACCTGGAGCTGGCCGACCGGGTCCTGGAGATCAAGGGCAGATCCGTGGCCTACCTGGGACCGGCCGCGGACTACGAGCCGGAGGCCGTGTCGTGCTGAGGTGCGCCCTGGCCATCGCGGCCAAGGACCTGCGCCTGACCGTGGCGCGGGGCACCGGGCTGGTGCAGGCGCTGCTGCTCGGGCTGCTGCTCATCTTCGTCTTCAGCCTTGCGCGCCAGGCCGGGCAGGAGCTCTCCGGCCAGGCCGCGGCCGCGGTCTTCTGGCTGGCCTCGGCCTTCTGCCAGGTGCTGGTCTTCAACGCCCTCTACAGCCTGGAGGAAACCAACGGCCAGCGCACGGCCCTGCTGCTCTCGCCCGCCCCGGCCCACGCCGTGTGGCTGGGCAAGGCCCTGGCGGGCTGGCTGCTGATCCTGGCCGCGCAGCTCGTCTTCGTGCCCGCCACGGTCATCTTCCTGGGCCAGTCCCTGGGCGGCGACGCCCTCACGGGGCTGGGCGTGCTCCTGGCCGCGGACTGGGGGCTGGTGGCCCTGGGCTCGCTCCTGGGGGCCCTGGCCCAGGGGCAGGCGGCGCGCGAATCGCTCCTGTCCATCATCCTCTTTCCCCTGCTCATTCCCGTGCTGCTCGCGGGCGTGCGCATCGGCGCGGCGGTCTTCGCCGCCGGAGCGGCCCCGGACGCGGGCCGGTGGCTGGGCATCGTCCTGGCCTTCGACGCCCTGTTCTCCGGAGCCGGGCTGATCCTCTTCCCCTTCGTCTACGGGAGCGAGGACTGACGCGGACACGACCGGCGCGCGGCAGGCTCCGGCCCCCGCCGCCGAAACCGACGAGGAGCGCATGCGCAGCAACTGGATAGCCCTTTCCGCCCTGGCCGCAGCCGTGGCCGTGGCCGCGAGCCACTGGTTCATCTGGTCCTACGCGCCCGTGGAGGCGACCATGGGCCCGGTGCAGAAGATCTTCTACCTGCACCTGCCCCTGGCGTGGTGGTCCATGTTCAGCTTTTTCGTGGTCTTCTGCGCCGGGGTGGCCTTCCTGCTGCGCCGCGACATGGCCTGGGACCACCTGGCCGCGGCCGCGGCCGAGGTCGGCGTGCTCTTTTCCGGGCTCATGCTCGTCACGGGCATGCTCTGGGCGCGCAAGTCCTGGAACGTGTGGTGGACCTGGGATCCGCGCCTGACCACGGCGCTGATCATGTGGTTCGTGTACGCGGCCTACCTCATCGTGCGCGCCTCGGGGCTGCCGCGCGAGCGGCGCGCGACCATCTGCGCGGTGCTCGGCGTGGTCGCCTTCCTGGACGTGCCCCTGGTGTTCTATTCCGCCCGGCTGTGGCGCTCCATCCATCCCGCAGTGCTGGCCAGCAAGGGCGGGGGGCTGGAGCCGGAGATGAAGACAACCCTATTCGTCTGCCTGGGGGCCTGGACCTTCCTGTGGCTCGCGCTGGTCGCGCTGCGCGCGCGCCAGAAGGCCATGGAGGCCCGGCTGGACAGCCTGGCGGCGAACGAACGCTACGGAGACGAGCAATGAACGACGCCCAGGGATACCTGCTGGCGGCCAACGTGGTGGTCTGGGTGGGCGTGGGCGCCTACCTGGCCCTGCTGGCCGTGAAGAACAGGCGCATCGAGAACCGCATCCGCCAGATGGAGATGATCCGCCGTGACCGCGACCAGTGAGCATTCCACCGCCCCGGGCGCGCGCAAGAAACTCGTGCTCGCCCTGTGCGCGGGCACGGCCCTGATCCTGCTGGGCTCCTCCTTCCTCTACCGGCTGGAGAACCCCACGCTCAAGGAGGCCGTGCCCCGGCCGGCCATGGGGTCCGGCATGCCGCCGGGCATGGGCCAGGGAGCGGCCGGCGGGGCCGCGGGGACCGCGGGGCAGGCAGGCCCGGAAGACGAGCGCATGGGCGCGGTGCGCGCCCTCATGGAGCGCCTCAGCAAGGACCCCAACGACGTGGAGGCCCTGCGCGAGGCGGGCAAGCTCTTCCTGCGCATGGGCGCGGCGGACAAGGCCGTCGCGCTCCTGACCCGCGCCCTGGTGGCCCGGCCCGGGGACACGGCGACCCTGTACCTCATGGGCATGGCCGAATACGCGGCCGGGGACTACAAGGAGGCCGCCGGGTACTTCGAGGCCATCGTCCAGGCCGAGCCGGACAACGCCGAGGCCGCCTTCAACCTGGCCATGATCTACCGCCGCAACCTGCAGCGGCCCGCCGACGCGCAAAAGCTCCTGCGCGCGGTGGCGGACATGGAGGGCGCGTCCGCGGACGTGCGCAAACATGCCCGCGAGGAACTTGAGAAAAAAGAGTGATAAACTTTCAACACAGCGAAATAAAAGAAGCTGCTCCCGAACGGCCGACCCGTTGCATTTGACAGCACCGGGCGGCCGTGGCATAGAACTCTTTTATCATTTTTGCGAACAAAGAGCCGGCGCGGAACATGGCCCCCGCGCCCACGCCCGGCTGGACCATGTCCAGCCGGCTCTTTTCTACCAAAAGCACTCCATCCGGGAGCAGCAACCGCCGTGCTGGAACAGCAACTCGTCAACGGGCTCACCCTGGGCGTGATCTATGCGCTCATCGCCGTGGGCTACACCATGGTCTACGGCGTCATCGAGCTGATCAACTTCGCCCACGGCGAAATCTACATGTTCGGCGCCTTCTTCTGCACCACCTTCATCGGCGCCATGGGCGTGCCCTTCTACCTGGCCATCATCCTGGCCATGGCCGCGGCCTCGCTCATGGGCGTGCTCATCGAGTACGTGGCCTACAAGCCGCTGCGCTCCTCGCACCGGCTGGCCGTGCTGATCACGGCCATCGGCATGTCCATCTTCCTGCAGAACCTGGCCATGATCATCTGGGGCTCGCGGCCGCGCCCGTTCATCCAGGAAGCCGTGCCCGCCTATCTCTCCGAGACCGCCGTCAGGCTGGGCGACGTGACCCTGACCTGGCTGCACGTCTTCATCTTCGCGGTCACGTTCTCGATGATGATCGGGCTCAACCTGATCATCAACCGCACCAAGATCGGCACGGCCATGCGCGCCCTGGCGCAGAACCGCACCGCCGCGCAGCTCATGGGCATCAACGTCAACGCGGTCATCAGCTTCACCTTCGCCCTGGGCTCGAGCCTCGGGGCCATGGCGGGCATCCTGGTGGCCGTGTACTACAACAGCATGTACCCGACCATGGGCTACGTGGCCGGGGTCAAGGCCTTTGCCGCCGCCGTGCTCGGGGGCATCGGCTCGGTGCCGGGCGCCATGCTCGGGGGCATCGTCCTCGGCGTGGCCGAAGCCCTGGGCGCGGGCTACGTCTCCTCGCTGTACCGCGACGGCGTGGCCTACGCGGTGATGATCGCGGTGATCATCTTCCGCCCCTCGGGCATCCTGGGCAAGGCCGTGGTGGACAAGGCCTGATCCGGCGGATGGCACGCCCGTTTCGCAAACCCGTTTCGCAAACCGCAGCACCGACGCAATGAGCAAGGGCAAACTCTATCTTCTCCTGGGGGCGCTGGTCGCGCTGGCCTACCCCTTCACCCCGCTGGCCAGCGACTACGTGCTCCACGTGGCCGTGCTCGTGATGATCTACATGGTCCTGGCCATGGGGCTGAACATCGTTCCGGGCTTCTGCGGCCTGCTGGACCTGGGCTTCGTGGGCTTCTACGGCATCGGGGCCTACACCGCCGGACTGCTGACCGTGCACTACGGCCTATCCTTCTGGGCCATCGTGCCCCTGGCCGCGCTCAACGGGGCGCTCTGGGGCGTGCTCCTGGGCGCGCCCACCCTGCGGCTCACGGGCGACTACTTCGCCATCGTCACCTTCGGCTTCTCCGAACTGGTGGTGCTCTTCCTGACCAACGAGATATGGCTCACGCGCGGGCCCTTGGGGCTGCCGGGCATCGACCCCATCTCCATCGACCTCTCCTGGCTCTCCAGCCTGCTCAACCCCGCCTGGGACTGGTACTACGAGTTCGACGGCGAGACGCCCTACTACCTGCTGGCCATCGTCCTGGTCCTGGGCGTGTACTGGATGATGGGACGACTGGAGGATTCGCGGCTGGGCCGGGCCTGGTTCGCCCTGCGCGAGGACCCGCTGGCCGCGGCCAGCTGCGGCGTGAACATCCTGCTCTACAAGGTCATCGCCTTCGGCATCTCCGCCGCGATCGGGGCCACGGCGGGCTCCTTCTTCGCCCGCTGGACGCTCTTCCTCTCGCCGGACATGTTCAAGTTCTGGGAGTCCTTCCTGGTGCTGTGCATGGTCGTGCTCGGAGGACTGGCGAACATCCAGGGGGCCCTGGTGGGCGCGATCATCCTGGTGGCCTTGGGCGAGGTGCTGCGCACCGTGCTGCCCGCCCTGGGGCTGCCCGCGGAAACGCGCTTCCTGGCCTACGGACTGATCATGATCCTGATCATGCGCTTCAAGCCCAAGGGGTTCTTCCCGGCCATCGCCACCTCGGGCCTGTCCAACCCCGTCATCGTACGCCTGCGCAAACGGCTGGCCGAGCAGTACGGCGCCAAGGGCTAGGAGGGCGCAGCTATGGAAGCAGCCACGCAAGCAGCCATGCAAGCTGCCCTGGACCCGACGACGAACGCAGGCGCCGCCCCGGCCCCGAACAAGGCGCCCGGCGCGGCCGCGGCCGAATCCGCCGGCGAACCCATTCTGGAAGTGCGCGGCGTGTCCAAGCGCTTCGGCGGCCTGCTGGCCCTGGGCGACGTGGACTACACCGTGCCGCGCGGCCGGATCATGGGCCTCATCGGCCCCAACGGCGCGGGCAAGACGACCATGTTCAACTGCATCACCGGGGTCTACAAACCCTCGGTGGGCGACATCCTCTTCCGCCGCGCCCCCGGGGCCGCCCCCGTGCGCACCAACGGGTTCAAGCCCGAAAAAATGACCGCCCTGGGCATCGCGCGCACCTTCCAGAACATCCGCCTGTTTTCGGACCTGACCGTGCTCGACAACGTGCGCATCGGCCGCCATGCGCGCACGCGCCAGATCTTCCTGGGCGCGGTGCTGCGCACGCGCGGCCAGAAGCGCGAGGAGGAACGCATCGTCGAGGACTCCATGCGCTGGCTCGACTTCGTGGGCCTGGGCAAGCACGCCCTGGCCCCGGCCTCCGGCCTGGCCTACGGCCATCAGCGCCGGCTGGAGATCGCCCGCGCCCTGGCCACGGAGCCGGGGCTGCTGCTCCTGGACGAGCCCGCCGCGGGCATGAACCCCCAGGAAACCCAGATGCTCGACGAACTCATCCACCGCATCCTCGACCAGGGGATCACCGTGGTGCTCATCGAGCACGACATGAAACTGGTCATGCACATTTGCGACAAGCTGGTGGTCCTGGACCACGGCATCAAGATCGCCGACGGCACGCCCGAGGAGATCAGACGCGACCCGCGCGTGGTCGAGGCCTATCTGGGCCGGGGGGCCGCCGATGCTTGAGCTTCGCGACATCCACACGTATTATGGCGCGATTCACGCCTTGAAGGGCGTGACCCTGACCGTGCGGGAAGGCGAGATCGTGACCCTGATCGGGGCCAACGGCGCGGGCAAGTCCACCACGCTGATGACCATCAGCGGCGTGACCCCGGCGCGCGAGGGCAGCGTGACCTTCCAGGGCCGCGACATCACCCGCCAGTCCACGGACAAGACCGTGGCCATGGGCCTGACCCAGGTGCCCGAGGGCCGGATGATCTTTCCCGCGCTCACGGTGCGCGAAAACCTGCTCATGGGCGCGTACCTGCGCAACCGGCGCGATGACCTGGGCAAGGACGAGAACTACGTCTACGAGCTCTTTCCGGTGCTCAAGGAACGCCGCAGGCAGCCCGGGGGCACCCTGTCCGGCGGCGAGCAGCAGATGCTGGCCATCGGCCGCGCGATCATGGCCCGCCCGCGCATGCTCCTGCTCGACGAACCCTCCCTGGGCCTGGCGCCCATCGTGGTGGAGAACATCTTCGCGGTCATCAAACGCATCAACGAGGAGGGGACCACGGTCCTGCTGGTGGAACAGAACGCCCAGATGGCGCTGCAGACGGCGCACAGGGGCTACGTGCTGGCCACCGGCGAGGTGATCCTCGAGGGCTCCTCCCAGGAACTGATAACCAACCCTTCGGTCCGCGCCGCCTATCTCGGCCTGGACTGACCGCAATTTTGCAGGAGACGGCATGAAAGAAATACCCCACGCCCTGACTTTCGACGATGTGCTCCTTTTGCCGGCCTATTCCGAGACGCTGCCGGACTCCGTGGACGTGAGCACGCGCCTGACCCCTTCGTTGCGCCTGAACATCCCCCTGCTCTCGGCGGCCATGGACACGGTCACCGAATCGCGCATGGCCATCTCCCTGGCCCGCATGGGCGGGGCGGGCGTCATCCACAAGAACCTGCCCACCGAACTCCAGGCCCTGGAGGTGGAAAAGGTCAAGAAGAGCGAGTCCGGCATGATCATCGATCCGGTGACCATTCCCCCGGACATCACCGTGGGCCAGGCCCTGCAGGTCATGAGCGAGTACCGCATCTCCGGCCTGCCCGTGGTCAAGGAAGGCGAGCTTGTGGGCATCCTGACCAACCGCGACGTGCGCTTCGTCACGGAGATGGACACCCCGGTCTCCGAGGTCATGACCAGCGAGAACCTGATCACCGTGCCCGTGGGCACCACCCTGGAGGACGCCAAGCAGCACCTCCACGAGAACCGCATCGAAAAGCTCCTCGTGGTGGACGAGAATTTCAAGCTGCGCGGCCTGTTGACCATCAAGGACATCGAAAAGATCAAGAAGTACCCCGACGCCTGCAAGGACGAGAAGGGGCGGCTGCGCGTGGGCGCGGCCGTGGGCGTGGGCGCGGACTGCGAGGAGCGCGCCCAGGCGCTGCTGCGCGCGGGCACGGACTTCCTGGTGGTCGATTCCGCGCACGGGCATTCCAGGAACGTGCTCGACGCCGTGGCCCGCGTGAAGAGCGCCTGGCCGAACGCCCAGGTGGTGGCGGGCAACGTGGCCACCTACGAGGGCGCCAAGGCCATCCTCAAGGCCGGGGCGGACAGCGTGAAGGTCGGCATCGGCCCGGGCTCCATCTGCACCACGCGCGTGGTGGCCGGCGTGGGCGTGCCCCAGGTCACGGCGATCATGGAGGCCGTGCGCGCCGCGCGCGAGCTGGACCGCTGCGTGGTCGCCGACGGCGGCATCAAGTTCTCCGGCGACATCGTCAAGGCCCTGGCCTCGGGCGCGGATTCGGCCATGATGGGGTCGCTCTTCGCGGGCACGGACGAGAGCCCGGGCGAAACCATCCTCTACCAGGGCCGCACCTACAAGATCTACCGCGGCATGGGCTCCATCGACGCCATGAAGGACGGTTCCAGCGACCGCTACTTCCAGGAGAAGAGCAAGAAGCTGGTGCCCGAGGGCATCGTGGGCCGCGTGCCCTACAAGGGCCCCGTCACCGAGTCCATCTACCAGCTCATGGGGGGGCTGCGCTCGGGCATGGGCTACACCGGCTGCCCGACCATCGCCGACCTGCAGACCAAGGCCCAGTTCGTGCGCATCTCCCCGGCGGGCCTGCGCGAGAGCCACGTCCACGACGTGATCATCACCAAGGAAGCCCCCAACTACCGGGTGGAGTCCTACTAAACCGGCGCACGCCGCGACCAACGGACGGATCATGGAGATCACCAGCAAGGTCATCATCCTCGACTACGGGTCCCAGTACACCCAGCTCATCGCGCGACGCGTGCGCGAGGCGGGCGTCTATTCCGAGATCCACCCCTGCACCGTGACCATCGGCGAACTCAGGGCCCTGCGGCCGAGCGCCCTGATCCTCTCGGGCGGCCCGTCCTCGGTGGGCGATGTGGGCGCGCCCACGCTGGACGCCGAGGTCCTCGGCCTGGGCGTGCCGGTGCTCGGCATCTGCTACGGCATGCAGCTCATGGCCCACGGCCTGGGCGGCAAGGTGGCCTCCAGCGAAAGCCGCGAGTACGGCCCCTCGGAGCTGACCATCGAGGCCGACTGCCCCCTCTGGGCCGACCTGGACCCGGCCGAGCCCCTCAAGGTCTGGATGAGCCACGGCGACCACGTGGCCGCCCTGCCCAAGGGCTTCGCCGTCATCGGCCACACCGGGTCCGTGGCCATCGCGGCCATGGCCGACGAGGCCCAGCGATTCTACGCCCTGCAGTTCCACCCCGAGGTGCACCACACCGACCGCGGCACGACCATCCTGCACAACTTCCTGTTCAAGATCTGCGGCCTGAAGTCCAACTGGACCATGGCCTCCTTCGTGGAGACGACCATGGCCCAGGTGCGCGAGCAGGTCGGCGACGCCAAGGTGGTCTGCGGCCTGTCCGGCGGCATCGACTCCACCGTGGTCGCCGTGCTGCTGACCAAGGCCCTGGGCAAGAACGTGCACTGCATCTTCGTGGACAACGGCCTGCTGCGCCTCAACGAGGGCCCGGAGGTCATGAGCTACCTGCAGGAGCACTTCGACCTCAACCTCCACTACATCGAGGCCCAGGACCTCTTCCTGGACCGGCTGCGCGGCGTGGAGGACCCGGAGAAGAAACGCAAGATCATCGGCCACACTTTCATCGAGGTCTTCGACAAGGAGGCCAAGTCCATCCAGGGCGTGAAGTTCCTGGCCCAGGGCACCCTGTACCCGGACGTGATCGAATCCGTGTCCTTCCGGGGCCCCTCGGCGGTGATCAAGAGCCACCACAACGTGGGCGGGCTGCCCGAGACCATGAACCTCTCCCTGGTGGAGCCGCTGCGCGAGCTGTTCAAGGACGAGGTGCGCAAGGTGGCCGTGGAGCTCGGGCTGCCGGACTTCGTCATCTGGCGGCACCCCTTCCCGGGCCCGGGCCTGGCCATCCGCGTCATCGGCGAGATCACGCCGCAGCGCCTCGCCATCCTGCGCCAGGCCGACAAGATCGTGCAGACCGAGTTGACAGCATCGGACTGGTATCGCAAAGTCTGGCAGGGTTTTGCCGTGCTGCTGCCGCTCAAGACCGTGGGCGTCATGGGCGACGACCGCACCTACGAGAACGTCATCGCCCTGCGCGTGGTGGACTCCATCGACGCCATGACCGCGGACTGGTCGCGGCTGCCCTCGGAACTGCTGGCCCGCATCTCCAACCGCATCATCAACGAGGTCAAGGGCGTCAACCGGGTGGTCTACGACATCTCGTCCAAGCCGCCCAGCACCATCGAATGGGAGTAGCCGCGCACGCGGCCCCCACACATCGGGACACCTCTATGTTCGGAATCGGCTCCACGGAGCTCATCGTCATCCTCGTGGTCGCCCTGCTCATTCTGGGCCCCAAGAAGCTGCCCCAGATCGCCCGCAGCCTGGGCAAGGGCATGGCCGAATTCAGGCGCGTCTCCTCGGACTTCAACCGCACCATCAGCGCCGACGTGGAGCGCGACGACCTGGAGCAGAAGAAGGCCGAGGAAAAGAAGCGCATGTTCGAGGAAAAGAAGACCGGAACCGCCAAAAAGAAGTCCCCCAAGGCCAAAAAGGCCGCCCCAAAGACGGCTGACGCCGCGGCCGCGAAGCCCGCCGCAACGGCCGAGGCCGCGACCATCGACGTGCAGCCCGCGGCGCCCGAACCGGCCGTCGCGCCCGAGCAGCCCATCGCGCAGGAGGAGAAGGCATGAGCGGTCCCTCCCGGGACACCCACGGCGACGAAGCCCTGAACGCGGCCGCCACGCCCGGGCAGGACGAAACGCCACCTTCCCCCGCGTCGTCCGGGCCGGCCGGCGGGCCGGACGACGTTCCGGCCGACGCCGCGCCCGCGCCCATGGACGATGCTCCCGCAACGCCGGACGAGCACGAAGAGGACGCGGGCGAATCCGCGTCCGACGTTCCCGCGCCCGAATCCGAGCCTTCCCCCGGTGCCGCCTCCGGGCCCGAATCCGGGGCCGAATCCGATCCCGCCGACGACCCGTCGGCCACCGGCGACTACGTGGCCGAGAGCGACGCGTCGGTTCCCGCCGTCGGCGGCGACGGCGGCGGCGATGACGGCGGCGACGACGATGCGGACGACGACGAAGAAGACTGGGACGACGACGAAGAAGAAGAAGATGAAGACGACGACGACGCCGGGACCGAGATGTCCCTGCTCGACCACATGGAGGAACTGCGCCACCGCCTGACCCGCGCCATCATCGGCGCGCTGGTGGGCTTTCTGGCCTGCTACGCCTTTGCCCAGCAGATGTTCGACCTGCTCGTGCTGCCCCTGGTCAAGGTGCTGCCCGAGGGCTCCTCGCTGATCTTCACCGCCCTGCCCGAGGCCTTCTTCACCTACATCAAGATCAGCTTCGTGGCCGGCATCTTCGTGGCCAGCCCCTACATCTTCTACCAGATCTGGGCCTTCATCGCCCCGGGGCTCTACAAGGAAGAGCGCAAGTGGATGCTGCCCATCGCCGCGTGCTCGGCGGTGTTCTTCGTCTCCGGCGCGCTCTTCGGCTATTTCGTGGTCTTTCCCTTCGCCTTCGGGTTCTTCATGGAGTACAGCACGGACCTGATCAAGGCCATGCCCTCGCTCAGCGAGTACCTGGGCTTCTCCCTCAAGCTCCTGTTCGCCTTCGGCCTGACCTTCGAGCTGCCGCTGTTCGTCTTCTTCCTGGCGCGCCTGGGCATCGTCAACGCCGCCATGCTGCGCCGCGTGCGCAAGTTCGCCATCCTCGGCGCATTCATCATGTCCGCCATCCTCACCCCGCCCGACGTGGTCTCCCAGGTGCTCATGGCCGGGCCGCTCCTGATCCTCTACGAGGCCTCCATCTTCGTGGCCCAGTTCTTCGGCAAGACCAAGCCCGCCGAGGAAACCGAGGAGGACGAAGGCGAAGAAGACGAGGAGGAAGGCACCGACGAGGACGCGAACGGCGACGGCGCTGGCACGGAGACGACCGGCCCGGAAGAGGCCGCCGCGACCGAAGCCGGGGCCGAAACCGACGCCGCCCCCGACGCCGACAAGCGCGGCGAGTAGCCGCGGACAACCCACGGGCTTTGACCTGCGGACGAAAAAGGCATAGATACGGCAACATGAAAGAACGCACGGCCAGCCACTCGCGCCAGACCAGGGAAACCCGCATCGAGACGACCCTGCGCCTCGACGGTTCGGGCTCCGTTTCCGTGGACACGGGATGGGGCTTCGCGGACCACATGCTCACGCTCGTCGCCTTCTGGGCGGGCTTCGACCTCACGCTCACCTGCCGTGGCGACCTGGAGGTGGACGCGCACCACAGCCTGGAGGACGTCGGCCTGTGCCTGGGCGCGGCGCTCGTGGAGGCCGCGGGCGACAAGGCCGGCATCCAGCGCGTGGGCTGGGCCCGGGTGCCCATGGACGAGGCCCTCTGCGAGGTGACCCTGGACCTCTCCGGCCGCCCCTACCTCGTCTACCAGGACGAGGCCCCCCTGCCCGAGATCATCGGCGGCGAGGAAAAGGACGTCTGGCGCGAATTCTTCAAGTCCCTGGCCTTCAAGGGGCTGTTCAACCTGCACATGCGCTTCGCCTACGGCCAGAACGGCCACCACCTGCTGGAGTCGGCCTGCAAGGGACTGGGCCTGGCCCTGCGCCAGGCGCTCGCCCCCGGGCGGGACGGCGTGCTCAGCACCAAAGGGAGCCTCGACCAATGACCAGGACCTTCGCCCGCCCCATGGCCCGCGTTTTGCGGCGCGCTCCGCTCGCCGCCCTGCTCGCCGCCCTGTTCGCGGTTGCCCTGCTCGCCTCCGGCTGCGCCAAGCCTCCGGTCTACACCAAGCCGCTGGACACCCAGCGCTCCCTGGGCCTGGCCGGGTTCACCCAGCCCCTGTACACCTGGCAGCTGCTCGCGGGCTACATTCCCGACAACCGCGCCCTGGTGGAGGACGAAACCCTCTTCGACCTCGACCGCACCCTTGCGGCCCAGCTCCTCAAGGGCTCCAAGCGCCCGCTCTCCGGACCGGCCGTCACGCGCCAGTGCCAGGAGATCGTGGTCTTCGAGAACAAGGACAAGCGCGGCGCGGCCCTGGACTACTGGACGAACGTGGGCCGCTGCATGCCCGTGGACTACCTTGTCGTGCCCCAGGTCGTGGACTGGCGCGAACGCGAGGGCAGCGAACGCGGCGTCACGCGCCCGGCCTCCGTGGTCCTGGACCTCTACGTCATCGACGTGGCCAAGGGCGAGCTCGTCTCCCGCTACCACTTCGACGAAACCCAAACCTCCCTCTCGGAAAACCTCCTCGACTTCAACAAGTTCCTGAGCCGCAAGGCCCGCTGGCTCACGGCCGAGGAACTGGCGCAGGAAGGCATCCGCCAGGGGCTCCTGGAACTCGGACTGTGATCATCTTTCCCGCTGTCGACATCAAGGACGGCAAGTGCGTCCGGCTCAAGCAGGGGCTGGCGGACCAGGTGACCGTGTTTTCCGACGATCCCGTGGAGATGGCCCGCAAGTGGGCCGACACGGGCGCGCAGTGGCTGCACGTCATCGACCTGGACGGCGCGTTCAGCGGCCAGCCCAGGAACGCCGCCCTGATCCGCGAGATCTGCTCGGCCCTCTCCATCCCCGTCCAGCTCGGCGGCGGCGTGCGCAACGCCGACATCGCCGCGGCCTATCTCGATGCGGGCGTGGAACGGCTGATCATCGGCACCCTGGCCCTGGAAGACCCCACGGCCTTCGCCGAACTCTGCGCCGCCTTCCCCGGCCGCATCGGCGTCTCGCTCGACGCCGTGGACGGCGCGCTGAAGACCAAGGGCTGGGTCGAGGACGCCGGGCAAAGCGTGCTCGACGTGGCCCCGCGCCTTGCCGCCCAGGGCGCAGCGTTCATCATCTACACGGACATCGCCCGCGACGGCATGCAGTCCGGCGTGAACCTGGACGCCCTGCGCCGCCTGTGCCGCGCCACCAGCCTGCCGGTCATCGCCGCGGGCGGCGTGGCCACCCTGGACGACGTGAAGGCCCTCTACCCCCTGTGGGCCGAGACCCAGGACCAGGACGGCGGCCTGCAGGGCGCCATCACCGGCCGCGCCATCTATGCCGGCACCCTGGACCTGGTCCAGGCCCTGGAGTGGATCGCGGCCCAGTAGCCGCGATCCGCGCCGCACCCCTTACCCCCCACCACCATGCGCGAAAAATTTCTCGTCTTCGGCTCGCCCCTCATTGGGGAAGAGGAAATCCAGGAAGTCGTGGACACCCTGCGGTCCGGCTGGATCGGCACCGGACCGCGCACCGCCCGCTTCGAACAGGAATTCAAGGACTACGTGGGCCGCAACCGCGCCGTGGCCGTGGGCTCCTGCACCGCCGCGCTGCACCTCTCCGTGCTCGCCCTGGGCCTTGCGCCCGGCGACGAGGTCATCACCACGCCCATGACCTTCTGCGCCACGGTCAACGCCATCCTCCACGCCGGGGGCACCCCCGTGCTCGCCGACGTGGACCCGGAGACCATGAACATCGACCCCGCGCGCGTGGCCGAAAAGATCACCCCGCGCACCCGCGCCGTCATGCCCGTGCACTTCGCCGGACGCCCCTGCGACATGGACGCGCTCATGGACCTGGCCGACGCCCACCACCTCGACGTCATCGAGGACTGCGCCCACGCCATCGAGTCCGAATACCACGGCAAAAAGACCGGCACCTTCGGCACCCTGGGCTGCTACAGCTTCTACGTGACCAAGAACGTGATCACCGGCGAGGGCGGCATGATCCTCACGGACAACGAGGAATACGCCGACCGCCTCAAGGTCCTCGCCCTGCACGGCATGTCCGCCGACGCCTGGAAACGGTTCTCCGACGAGGGCTACAAGCACTACCTCGTGACCGAGGCCGGATTCAAATACAACATGACCGACATGCAGGCCGCCCTCGGCCTGCACCAGCTGCGCCGCGTGGAACAGAACTGGCTGCGCCGCACCGAAATCTGGGACACCTACGACCGCGAACTCGCGGACCTGCCCCTGGCCCTGCCCGCGCCCGACGCGCCGGACACGCGCCACGCCCACCACCTCTACACCGTCATGGTGGACGAGACGCGCACCGGCATCAGCCGCGACGACTTCCTGCAGGCCATGAACAAACACAAGATCGGCACCGGCGTGCACTACCTCGCCATGCCCGAACACCCCTACTACCAGCAGAACCTGGGCTGGAAACCGACCGATACCCCCAACGCCACCCGCATCGGCCGCCAGACCGTGAGCCTTCCCATCTCCGCCAAACTCACCGACCAGGACGTCGCCGACGTCATCGACGCCGTGCGCGACGTGCTGCGGGGATAGGACAGGAAGCGAAGAGCCGGGGAAGGGGGGAGCGGGGAAGAGGGAACCTTTTGGGAAAAGGTTCCCTCTTCCCCGCTCC
>JACCQO010000118.1 GCA_015709205.1 Desulfovibrionaceae bacterium | reverse complement strand
GGGAGGCGGGGGGAGAAACCCCTTTTTTCGCCGAAAAAGGGGTTTCTCCCCCGCCTCCCCCCGGCTCTTCGCCTTCCTCCCCTGTTATTTTTTTTCTCATGTCTCGATGCGGCGCGTTCGGTCATGCTGCGAGAATCGGAAACCCCTTTCCCGGAGCGCCCATGCGACTGCAAACCCGAATGACGCTGTTGCAGCTGGCCACGGTCCTGTTCGCCATTCTCGGCCTCAGCGGGGCCTTTGTCCTGCAGATCGACTCCTACGCCGATTCGGAGATCGCCCGCTACCGCACCGAGGCCTATGCCAAGACCAAGCGCCAGCTCAAGGATTTCGTGCAGTTGGCCGTCACGACCGTCACGGCCTACCACGACCGGTCCCAGGACGTGGAGGCCCTGAAAAAGGCCAAGCTGGGCGATCTCAAGCGCGTGGTGGATGCGGTCTACGGTCAGGTGCAGGCCTTCTGGGAGGCCAACAGGGACACCCTGCCCCCGGCGGAACTGCTCGCGGGCGTGCGCGCCATCGTCGGACCGGCGCGCTACGACGGCTCCAACTACCTGTGGATCAACGATTTGGACTGCCGCATGCTCGTGCACCCCAGCCCCAAGCTGGAGGGCAAGGACGCCAGCGGCCTCAAGGACGTCAAGGGCACGTTCATCATCCAGGACATGGTCGCCGTGGCCAAGGCCAAGGGCCAGGGCATGACCAGCTACTGGTGGCCCAAGCCCGGCGAGACCGAACCCAAGCTGAAGATCTCCTACGTGCGCCTGCTGCCCGGCCCGGGCTGGATCGTCGGCACCGGCGCATGGATCGAGGACATCACCTCGGCCATGATGGAGGAGGCCGAGCGCCAGGTGGGCTCCATGCGCCTGGTGGACGGCAACTACTACTGGATCACCGACACCGGGCCGAACATGGTCATGCACCCGGTCAAGCCCGAGCTGGACGGCAAGAACCTGGCCGCCATGACCGACACCCGGGGCAAGCACCTCTTCACGGCCATGGTCGAGGCCGTGCGCGACACGGGCGAGGGCTACGTGGATTACCGCTGGTCCAAGCCCGGCCAGAACGGCGACTTTCCCAAGCTCTCCTTCGTCAAGCTCTTCAAGCCCTGGGGCTGGATCGTGGGCATGGGCGTATACACCGACGACATCGACGCGGCCGTGGATGCCCAGCGCGCGACCCTCGAAGGGGTCAAGCGCTCCATGGGCCTCGTGGTCCTGGGCATCGCCCTGTTCCTGGCCTGCGTCGCCGCGGTGGCGGGCTACGCGGGTTCGCGCACCGTGACCAACCGCATCGGCGGCGAGCCCCCGGAGATCGCCGCCCTGGCCGAACGCATCGCCCAGGGCGACCTGGACGCCACGCCTGCGGAAACGCGCCGCAGCGGCCGCCTGCGCGGCATCGCCCGGGCCATGCACGACATGGCCGCGAACCTGCGCAACGTGGTCGGCAACGTCCAGGCCGCCACGGCCAACGTGGCCTCGGGCAGCGAGGAGCTTTCGGCCATTTCCGAGAACGTGTCCCACGCCTCGACCGAACAGGCCGGGGCCGTGGAGGAGGTCTCCGCCTCCCTGGCGCAACTGGCCCACTCCATCCGCGCCAACGCCGCCGGGGCCGAGGAGACCAGCACCATCGCCACGCGGATCGACCGCGAGATCCACGACGGCCAGGCCGCGGTGCTCGAATCCGTCGCGGCCATGCGCAACATCGCCGAACGCATCGTGTTCATCGAGGAGATCGCGCGCCAGACCAACCTGCTGGCGCTCAACGCGGCCATCGAGGCCGCGCGCGCGGGCGACCACGGCAAGGGCTTCGCCGTGGTCGCGGCCGAGGTGCGCAAGCTGGCCGAACGCAGCGCGCTGACCGCGCGCGAGATCACCGAACTCTCCACCTCCACCGTGCGCGCCGCCGAGCACACGGGCGCGCTCTTCGAGCGGCTGGCCCCGGACATCGCGCGCACCACGGAACTGATCCGCGGGGTCTCCGAGACGTGCCAGGAACAGAACGCGGGCCTGGCGGGCATCGAAACCGCGGTGCGCCAGATGGACGACGTGGTCCAGCAGAACGCCTCGGCCGCCGAGGAAATGGCCTCCACCTCCGAGGAACTGGCCTCCCAGGCCGCCTCCCTGCAACAGGCCATGCGCTACTTCAAGACCGAAGACGACCACCCCGCCCTGCCCCCCGCGGGGTAGCGACGAAGAGGCGGGGAGGGGGAGGAGCGGGGAAGGACCCTTTTTCGGCGAAAAAA
>JACCQO010000046.1 GCA_015709205.1 Desulfovibrionaceae bacterium | reverse complement strand
CCCCCTCCCCTCCCCCACCATCACCCTCCTAAACTTCTTAACGGAAGGAGAGATGCGGACGGCCAAGTACGCGAGGGCGGATCAACCGGCGGGTGGTGCCCCGCGCCAGCGGGCAGAACGCTCGCCCGCCCCCGGCCCGAGACTGTTCGCGCCGGAGTAAACCCGGACCGCGAGCACCCACCTCCGTGTCCCCCGATCGAGGGCCCGGGGGGATGATCCCCACCGGCAGGTCCAGACAGCGTCCTGGCGGGGTCCGGGGCAGCGCCCCGACAGTATCTGGAGCGAAGGCCCTTCCCATGGCGCCGAAAACGGGTATGGTGGGGTGGTATCGGCAACTTTCAGCGCAGCGCGGGAGGGATGCATGCACACGTTGGTATTGGTCCGGCATGGTCAGAGCGAGTGGAACCTGGAGAACCGGTTCACGGGGTGGACGGACGTCGGCCTCACGGCGCAGGGCGAGGACGAGGCGCGCGAGGGGGCGCGGTTGCTGCGCGAGGGCGGCTTCACGTTCGACGAGTGCCACACGTCGCTGCTCAAGCGGGCGGTGCGCACGCTGGACATCGTGTTGGAGGGCATGGACCTGATGTGGTTGCCGGTGCTCAAGACGTGGCGGTTGAACGAGCGCCATTACGGGGCGCTGCAGGGGTTGAACAAGACGGAGACCGCGGCGAAGTACGGAGACGAGCAGGTCCTGATCTGGCGCAGGAGTTTTTCCACGCCGCCGCCGCACCTGGAGGACGGCGACGAACGGCTGCCGGGGCGCGACCGGCGATATGCGGACGTTCCGGCGGAGGAGTTGCCGCGCGGCGAAAGCCTGAAGGACACGATCGCGCGGGTGCTGCCGTACTGGCACGAGGTGCTGGCCCCGCGCATTGCGGCGGGGCGGCGGCTTTTGGTGGCGGCGCACGGCAACAGCCTGCGGGCGCTGGTCAAGTATCTGGACGCCATGAGCGACGAGGCCGTGGTGCAGCTGAACATTCCCACGGGCGTGCCGCTGGTCTACGAGCTGTCGGACGATCTGCGGCCGGTGTCGAGCCGGTATCTGGGCGATGCGGAGGAGGTGGCGGCGCGCGCCAGGGCCGTGGCCGAACAGGCCAAGGCGCGCTGAGGCGCGCGAAAGGGCGCAAAGGAGCGCAGGAACGCGAAGCAGGCCGCCGGACGACGCGGGCGTCAGTCCGCGGCGGACTCCAGGAGCCGTTGGCGCTTGCGGTTCATGACCATCCAGAGCAGGGCGGCGAAGAGAAAATAGGGCACGCCGTGGAAGAGGTTGTCGTCCAGGAACCAGACGCAGAAGCCCACGGTCATGAGCGTGTAGGGCGCGATGTAGGTGAGCAACAGGCTCACCAGGCGCGCGCCGGCTCCTTTTCCGAAGCCGTTGGCGAGGTCGATGGCGGCGAGCGCGGCGATGGCCAGGGGCAGCAGATATCTCCAGATCACGGCGGGCTCCTTTGGCGTTGTTCCGGCGCCGGCAAAGGGCCGGGCCTGCCGAGTATGCTCCCGAATGCGGGGAATGGGAACCCCCGGCGTGACCCGCCGGGGCGTCTCGCTCGAGCCGAGTTTCCAACCCCTGAAAAATAATCTATAATCCCCTTGCGACCTAGGCTGGTTTCCAGTTAGCTGGCATGGACCGGCCTGTTTTCCGCAACGCTCCCGGCGCTCGCGCCGCCGGGGCGAAGACACAACGCCGTTTGTCCGGGGGCAGCGTCGGCGCCGCAGAAGGGGACAGAGATGTTCGCCAACGAAGCCACGATAGAGGCCCTTTCGCCCGACGACGCCCTTGCGGAGGCCAGCGCCCTGCTGGGAGCCCCCCCCCAGGCCGTGGTCCTGACCCCTGCGGCCAGGAAGCACACCTACGCTGCCAAGCTCGAAAACTGCGATGCGCGCTTGCGCGTGAAGATTTCCGACGACCGTCTCGAGGCCGTGGTGGAGAATTGGGGGCCGGCCGTGGGCGCGGGCGCGCCGTTCGACGTGGACAGCCTGGGCCGGGCCGTACGCGCGGCGGGCGTGGCCGAGCCCGTGGAGTCCACGCTGCAGGTCCTGCTGGCCAAGATGGCCGCCGGGGAGGACGTGACCGGGTTCGTGCTGGCCGAGGGCGTGCAGCCCCGGGAGCCGCGCGACGCCCGCGTGGTGCTTTCCGGCAACCCCCAGTATCCGGTGTTCAACGGCGAGCCCATCGGCCGCAAGCTGCCGCCCAAGCCCGGCGAGCCCGGGCGCGGGGTGGACGGCAAACCCGTTGAGCCGCTGCGCAAGGAGCCGCCGCGCGATCCGCTGGTACAGGACAATTCCGGCTGGATCATGGACCCGGAGACCGCGATCCTGCATGCCCGGGGCTACGGCCAGGTGCGCCAGGCCAAGGACGGCCAGCTGACCATCGCGCCCTGGCTGCGCATCAGCAAGGACCGCGTGCGCATCGTGGCAACCCTGCATCACACGGACTTCGCGGGCCACCCCATCACCCCGGCGCGCATCACCGACGCGCTGGGTCGCCTGGGGGTCAAGGACACGGTTCGTCCCGAGGCCATCGAGCAGGCCCTGGCCCAGGCCAAGGAGACGGACTCGCCCGTGGCGGACGTGGCCATCGCCGAAGGCGAATCGCCGCTGAACGGCGAGGACGGATCGCTGGACATGCTCGTGCGCCGTCCCGGCGAAATCGCCGACGACCCTGAAATGATGCGCGTGAACCAGCGCGAACGGAGCCTGTTCACGTCCGTGGCCGAGGGCACGGTCATCGCGCGCCTGTTGCCGCCGGTGCCCGGCAAGCCGGGACGCGACGTGTTCGGCCGCCCCATTCCGCCCGCCGAGGGGGCTCCCCTGGAGGTGGAGGCGGGCGACAACGTGGAAATGACGCCGGACGGCGAATTCAGGGCCCTGATCACCGGCGTGGTCGTGGTCACGGAGCACGAGCTCAAGGTTCTGGAGATGCTGGAGATCGACGGCGACGTCGATTATTCCACGGGCAACGTGCGGCTGGAGAAGGGGCTTCTGAAGATCAAGGGCTCGGTGCGCGAGGGCTTTTCCGTGTACACGCCCGAGGACGTGGTCGTGGGCGGCGCGGTGGAAAGCGCGGAGATCATCGCCGGCGGCAGCGTGGAGATCGGCGGCGGCGTGCTCATGGGCTCGGGCGGACGCATCAAGGCGGGCGGCGACGTGACCTGCCAGTTCATGGAGAACGCCAGCGTGGAGGCCGGGGGCAACGTCATCGTGCGCCACAACATTTCCAACAGCGAGGTCATCGCCCACGGCACGGTGATCTGCGTGGCGGGCAAGGGCGTGGTCCAGGGCGGCACGGTGGAGGCCGTGGGCGGCATCGAGGTCAACGAGGCGGGCAGCGAGGCCGGGGTGGCCACGCGGCTGCTGCTCTCGCCCAACTCGGACTGCGGCTCGGAAAAGGCCCTCAAGCAGGAACGCGTTACCATGGAGGAGACCGCGGAAAAGATCGCCGCCGTCATCGGCGCGGGCGACCCGCGCCAGATCCTGGAGCGCACGCCCGAGCACAAGCGCAAGGAGATGGCCCAGCTGATCAAGACCCGCTTCGTCGCCCTGAACCGCATCAAGGAGATCGAGCGCGAGATCGATGCCCTGCGCCAGGCCTGCATGGAGACGCTCTACCGCGCGCGCATCGTGGTGCGCCGCGTGGCCCATCCGGGCGCGACCTTCACGATCCTGGGCAAGACGCTCAAGCTCAACGAGCCCGCGCAGGCCTGCACCGTGCGCTACGACATGAACACGGCCAGCGTGGGCATGGAGTAGAGCGCGCCCGGCCCGCCCGCGCGGCCCGCCGCCTCCTGCCCAACGATGCGGCCCGCTCCCCGGCCGCGTCGCCGGTCGCCCCCGCACGACCGGCCGGGTTCCCGCCGCTTCCCTGCGGCCCGTCACCAACATATCCGCATTTCGTCACACGGCCGTCATGGCCCGGGGTCTACTCCTCGGTGCGAAACGATCGGAACGCGGGGTCGTTCCGGTCGGGCTCCACAGCCACCGCAACCAGCGACCCGGACCAACGCCATGACCGCCGCCACCGCCAGCACCGCCTCCACCACCGCCTGCGCCCGCAAACGGACGCAGCGGCGATGCACGGCCCGGCGCGCGCGCAAGGCCGCGCCCGGCCTGGCCGAGAGCGCACCCGTCACCACGCTGAGGGCTTCCTGGGAAGCCCTTCTTTTTTGCCCGCCGACCGGCACCGCGCGCCAACGGGAAGGCGCGCGCCGCGCCGCTGCCGGGCCACGAACATTCCATATGCCAAGGACGGCGTGCCCGCCAAGGACAGCGTTCACGCCAAGGTCAAAGGAGGAGAGGCCATGAAGATCGACCTGCACGTGCACACCAAACACTCCACCCGCCCCTCGCAATGGGTGCTGCAGAAGATCGGCTGCCCGGAGAGCTTCGTGGAGCCGCTCACGGCCTACGCCGTCTGCCGCGCGCGGGGCATGGACCTGGTCACCGTCACCGACCACAACGTCATCGACGGCGCGCTGGAGATCGCCCACCTGCCCGGGGCCTTCGTCAGCGAGGAGATCACCACCTTCTTTCCCGAGGACGGCTGCAAGGCCCACGTCCTGGCCTACGACATCACCGAGGCCGTGCACGCCGACGTGCAGCACCTGCGCGCGAACATCTACGACCTCGTGGGCTACCTGCAGCGGGCCGGAGTGCGCCACGCCGTGGCCCACCCCTTGTTCGCGGTCAACGACAAACTCACCGTGGCCCATTTCGAGAAGATGCTCCTGCTCTTCAAGACCATGGAGCACAACGGCGCGCGCGACGCCTACCAGAACATGGCCCTGGACGGGGTCCTGGCGGCCCTGACCCCGCAGGTCATCGACGAGCTGGCCGAGCGCCACGGCATCGTCCCCGCCTTTGCCGAGCCCTGGGTCAAGCACGTCGTCGCCGGTTCCGACGACCACTCGGGGCTGAACCTGGCGCGCATGTTCTCGGAGATCGACGGCCCGGCGGACAAGGACGCCCTGCTCGCCGCGCTGGACGCCGGGACCGTGCGGCCCGGCGGCCGGGCCTCCACGCCCAAGACCATGGCCCACAACCTCTTTTCCATCGCCTACCAGTTCTTCAAGCAGCGCTACGACCTGGGCCGCCACGTGCCCGTGGACCCGCTGCTGCGCTTCCTGGACCGCTGCCTTTCGCCGGAAAAGCCGCCGCGCCGCACCCTGGCCCACCGCGTCAAGGCCGCGGTGCGCGCCTCCTGGCCCTTCGGCCGCGAGGAGGAGGACACCGCGGACGTGCGCGCCCTGCTGCGCGCCGAGGCCGAACGCGTCATCGCCCCCGGCCGCGACGCGTCGGACGGCCCAGGCGGCCCGGACGGCGCGGACAACGCCTTCGCCCGCGTGGCCGAACAGGGTCCGAACCAGGCCGGCACGGCCCCGGAAGACCTCTGGTTCGACTTCTGCAACCGCACGGCCGGGCGCGTGCTCGGCCGCATGGGCGACCGCATCCTCGACGACCTGTCCAAGGCCGACATCTTCGACGTCTTCCGCGTCACCGGGTCCGCGGGCGGGCTGTACACCGCGCTCTCGCCCTACTTCGTGGCCTACCCGCTCTTCGCCAAGGAGCGCGCCTTCTGCCGCGAGGTGCTGGACCGCCTCGGCGTGCGCGGCGGCGTGGCGGGCCACGGCCCGGCCGACCGCCTGGCGCACTTCACGGATACCTTCCACGAAACCAACGGCGTGGCCCTGACCCTGCGCGAGCACCTGCACATGGCCGCGGCCACGGGCAAGGTCTACGACGTGCTCACCTGCGCCCGCGAGGGCCAGGCCCTGTCCGGCGTGGTCAACTTCACGCCCATCGGCACCTGCGAGCTGCCGGAATACCCGGAGTTGGCCGCCGCCTATCCGCCGGTGCTGGAGATCCTCGCGCACCTCTACGAGACCGGCTACACGCGCATCCATTCGGCCACGCCCGGCCCCATGGGGCTGGTGGCCCTGCTCGCCGCGCGGATCCTCAAGCTGCCCATCTCCGGCACCTACCACACGGCCTTTCCCCAGTACGCCCGCGACCTCACCGGCGACACGGCCATGGAGGAGCTCACCTGGCAGTACATGGTCTGGTACTACAACCAAATGGACACGGTGTACGTGCCCTCCCGCGCCGTGGGCGACGAGCTGGCCGCGCGCGGCGTGGCCGCCGAGCGCATCCTGGTCTACCCGCGCGGCGTGGACACGGGGCTCTTCACCCCGGCCAAGCGCAACGGCTTCTTCAAGAAATACGGCCTCAACGGCTCGCTGAAGCTGCTCTACGTGGGCCGCGTCTCGCGCGAGAAGAACATGGCCGCGCTGGAGCGTGCCTACGCCGGGCTGGCCGAGCGCCATCCGGGCGTGGAGCTGGTGGTCGTGGGCGACGGGCCCTACCGCGAGCAGATGCAGAAGAACCTGGAGGGCCGCCGCTGCCTGTTCACGGGCACGCTCCTGGGCGACGACCTGGCCGCGGCCTACGCCTCCAGCGACCTCTTCGTCTTCCCCTCGACCACGGACACCTTCGGCCGCGTGGTGCTCGAGGCCCAGGCCTCGGGGCTGCCCGTGGTGGTCACGGACCAGGGCGGCCCGCACGAGAATCTCGTGGACGGCGAAACGGGCATGGTCGTGGGCGCCGAGGATGCGGCCCTGGCCTCGGCCATGGAAACGCTCATCGCCGACCCCGACCGGCTGCGCGAGATGGGGCGGCGCGCGCGCAGCTACTGCGAAAAGCGCTCCACGCACCAGGCCTTCGAGGAGACCTGGCGCATGTATTGTTCCCGCTGACCAACCGCGCTGCTCCCCGACCCGCCGCCCCCTGACGCGACGTTCACGCCGCACCAGGGGGCGGCACTTTTCCCCGCTACCCCGGCCCCTTGCCCACGGGCCGGGCCGTGCCTATATTCCCGGGCATGGACCCGATCACCCACCTTGCGAGCGGCGTGGTGGCCGGCGGCGCGCTACGCGGCAGGCTGGACACGCGCCTGGCCTGGCCCCTGGCCATGGTCAGCGCCACGGTGCCGGACGTGGACGTGTTCCTGCCCGGCGACCCGGAATTCTTTCTGCGCGTGCACCGGGGCATCACCCACTCCCTGGTCGGCGGCGCGGCCCTGGCCCTGCTCACGGCCCTCGCCTTCCGCCTGTTCTCCAGGAAGCTCCCCCTGCGCGCCACCCTGCCCGCCGCCCTGGGCATCGTGGGCATGCACCTGTTCCTGGACGTGATGACCACCTACGGCACGCAGTTGCTGGCCCCGTTCTCGGACCTGCGCGTGGGCCTGCCCGGGCTCTACATCGTGGACCCCCTCTTCCTGGTCACCCTGGCGGGCCTGATCGCGCTCGTGCTGCGGTTGTGCGGCGCGACCAGGGCCGGAACCGACGCGCGCACGGCCGCGCGGCGGCGCGTCTGGGGGCGGCGCGCGGCCTGGGCCGGGGTGGTCTGGATCTTCTTCTATCCCCTGACCTGCCTGAACATGGGCAACGGCGTGCGCACGGCCGTGGCCTACCGGCTGGTGGCCGGACAGGAGGCCGGGCCCGGCGTGACCGACGTGCGCGTAATCCCCGACGCCCTGGCCCCGATCTACTGGAAGATCGTCGCCACGCGGGGCGACACGGTGCTGATGGGTTCCGCGCGGTTGGGCGCGTCCGCAGCCCCCCTCAATCTCACGGCCTACCGACGCGCCGACGAAAACCTGCTGCGCGAGCTGGGCGAACGCGATTCCCTGTTCGCCACCTACGCCTGGTTCGCGGACTACCCGGTCATGGTCCGCCGCGCGCTGCCCGGCGGCGGGCGCGCGGTGGAGTTCCGCGACCTGCGCTTCACCACGGCGGTGAACTTCCTCAAGCCCCTGCTCAACGGCGCGGACCGGCCCTGGCCCTTCAGCCTCACGGCCCGTTTCGCGCCCGACGGGACCTACGCCGGGCTCGTCTTCGAGCGCCACGGCCGGGCCTTCATCCGCCCCGCCCTGGAATGAGCCCGCAGTGACCTGATTTCTTTCCGGAATGGGTTGTCAGAATCCCTTTTTCGTCGTAGGATGGGCCATCTTTCCACGCCAAGCCGGCCAGGAGTGACCAAATGAACAAAAGCGAACTGATCAAGACCCTCACCGAGCAGTCCGACATTTCCCTGGATGAGGCCACCCTGTACGTCAACACCTTCATGGATTCCGTGCGCGAGGCCCTGGTCCAGGGCGAACGCGTGGAGATCCGGGGATTCGGCTCCTTCAAGATCAAGAGCTACAAGTCCTACAAGGGCCGCAACCCCAAGACCGGGGAGTCCGTCAAGGTCCCGGAGAAACGCCTTCCCGTGTTCCGGGCCGGCAAGGAAATCAAGGACCTGGTCAACAACTAGCCCACGGCGTTCCGACTGCCGGCGCCTCGGCCCCGCCGGGGCGCTTTCGTTTTCCGCACCATGCCCGAACCCCGGACCTGCGCTCCTCTGGTGCACCTGAAGATCGGCGAATGCATCTTCACGCGCAATGACCTGTGCATCAGCACGGTGCTCGGCTCCTGCGTCTGCGCGACCCTGTACGATCCGGAAACCCGGTGGTCGGGCATGTTTCACGCCATGCTCCCCGCCGCGCCCGGCGACGGCGCTCCGCCGCCGACCGTGCGCAGGGACGGCGATGGAATGCCGGACGCGGCGCCGTCGGCCGGGGGCAGGAACGCCGCGTCCGGGCCCTGCCGCTTCGTGGACCTCGCCATCCTCGGACTGCTCGACCGCTTCCGCCGTCGCGGCCTGCGCCCGGAAAACCTCCAGGCCAAGCTCTTCGGCGGGGCCTTCTGCGTGGTCGCCCCGCACACCGCCGCCGAGCGGCGCGAGCTGAGCGCCATCGTGGACGTGGGGGCCAAGAACGTGCGCATGGCCCGCGCCCTGCTCCTGGAGGAGGGCGTGCGCGTGGGCACGGAATCCACCCTGGGCGAACGCAGCCGCAAGGTCCTCTTCCACACCGGCTCGGGCCGCGTCACCATGCAGTTCCTGGCCCCGCTCGGCGCGCCGCAGCCCTGAACGGGTTCCGCGCGCACGCCAAAAGGCCGGGCCGCTTGCGCGGCCCGGCCTTTTTGTGCGCAGCGTGTGCGCACGGCCTCAGTTGGCGGACCGGGCCACCTCCCCGGCCCCGGCCCGCTCCAGCACCACCAGCACCGCGAACAGGGCCAGCCCGCCGCCGTGCAGCAGCAGCGACGTGCCGCCCAGATGCGCGCCCAGGACCGCGGGCAGGATCTCCACGAGCAGCCGGTCCGGCAGGAGCAGCAGCGCTGCCGCCAGGGCGTAGGCCAGCCGCAGGGGCCAGGACAGCGGCCCCAGGTGGAACCCCTCGAAGAAGATGGCGAAGCAGAACAGCCCCAGCAGCCCGGCCAGGGCCACCTCCACCACCTGCCACACCGGCCCCTCGAAGAGGATCGGCGTGTAGCAGAACAGCAGCGGGATGAGGTAGAGCCCCTTGGCCAGCTTCCAGGCCTCCAGCCCGGTCTCCAGCGGCCGCGAACCCGCGATGCCCGAGGCCGAATAGGCCGCCAGGCACACCGGCGGGGTCACGTTGGCGTCCTGCGAATACCAGAAGATGAGCATGTGCGCGGCGATGAGCGAGGTGCCGAGCATGGTCATGGCCGGGGCCGCGAGCACCGCGAGCACGATGTAGGAGGCCGTGACCGGCAGCCCCATGCCCAGGATCAGCGAGGCCAGGGCCACGAGCACGATGGTCGTGAACAGGCTCCCGCCCGAGATGGAGGTGATCAGGATGGAGAACTTGATGCCCATGCCCACGAGCAGGACCACGCCGATGACGATGCCCGAGCAGAGCAGGATGATGCCCGTGGAGACCATGTTCCTGCCGCCCATGGCCAGGGCCTCCACGATGTCGCGCGGGTACATGCGCGTCTTCCTGTTCAGCCAGCTCGCCGCCACGATGGCCGCCAGCCCGCCGCAGGCCGAGAACGTGGGCGTGAACCCCCAGACCAGCAGCCCGACCAGCGCGCCCAGCGGGATCACGAAGTGCCAGCCGTCGCGCAGCACCCGCCCGAGCCGGGGCAACTCCCCGGCCTCCATGGGCGCAAGCCCGCGCTTCTTGGCCCGCAGGTGCACGAACAGGGCCACGGACACGAAGTACATGATCGCCGGAATGAAGGCCACGCCCACGATCTGCAGGTAGGGAATCTGCGTCCACTGGCTCATGATGAACGCGCCCGCGCCCATGATCGGCGGCATGAGCTGGCCGCCCGTGGACGCCGCGGCCTCCACCCCGCCCGCGAACCGGGGCCGGAACCCGATGCGCTTCATCAGCGGGATGGTGATCGACCCCGTGCCCACGGTGTTGGCCACCGCGCTGCCCGAGACCGAGCCCATCAGCCCGCTGGCGAACACGGCCATCTTGGCCGGGCCGCCCACGGACCGGCCCATCAGCGCCAGGGCCAGGTTGATGATGAACTCGCCCGCCCCGCTCTTGAGCAGAAAGGCCGCGAAGAGCACGAAGAGGAACACGAAGGTCGAGGAGATCGTGGCGATGGACCCGAAGATGCCGTCGGGCGCGAAGTACATGCGGTAGAGCATGCGCTCCACGGTCACGCCCGGAAAGTTCCAGAGCCCGTCCAAATGGTTGCCCAGCCCCAGGGCGTAGCCCAGGAAGACGATGGAGAGCGTGGGAACGAGCCAGCCCACGCTGCGCCGCGTGACCTCGAGCATCAGCGCCAGGGCCACGCCCGCGGCAACCAGGTCCACGAGGGTGGGCACCTCGTTGCGCGCGTGCAGCGCGTCCTCGAAGAGCAGCAGATAGGCCGCCGCGCCCACCGCGAGCACGGCCAACCCCGCGTCCACCCGCAGGGTGGCGGCGGCGTGGCGCTTGAGCAGCGGATACTGCAGGAAGCCCAGGAAGAGCATGAAGCCGTAGTGCACGGCGTTGCGCTGGATCTCGGGCATCACGCCCACGGTGTTGACCCAGACGTGGAACAGCGAACAGGCGATGGCCGCGAACGTGAAGACCGCGCCCAGGCGGCCGTCCAGCACGCGCTTGACGGTGATGGCCTCGCCGCTCGCGTCTTCCTCGACGCTGTGCCGGACGCTGCGCCGGACGCCCGGCCCGGCGCCCGACGGGACGGGGCGTTCCTCGCGCGCCCCCCGCGGGGCGCGCGCAACGGTTTCCGATAGGGGTTCGGTCGGCATGGGACTCCCGGCGGCTTGCAGGTGCTCCCGCCGTCCGCGCGCGGCCCGGGCCTCGGCGCAGGCTTCGGCCCGGGCCGCCGACGGACGGCGGCGACGTTCGGTTCCGGACGGCTACTTGAGCACGCCCGCCTCGCGGTAGTACTTCTCCGCGCCCGGATGCAGCGGCACCGGCAGGCCGACCGTGGCCCGCTTCAGGTCCATGGCCATGGTGGCCTTATGGATGTTGTGCAGGAACGGCAGGTTCTCGTAGATGGTCTTGGTGATCCGGTAGACCGTCTCCTCGGGCAGGTCCGGACGGCAGGCCAGGAAATTGGGCTGCGCCACCGTGTTGATGGGCTTGTCCACGCCCGGATACGTGTTCGCCGGGATCACGTAGCGGTTCCAGATCGGATACTCCTTCCGCAGCGCGGCCAGCTCGGCCTCGGAAAAGTCCAGCACCCGCACGCGCTTTGCGCCCATCTGGGCGAAGAGCTGGGTGATGGCCGCCACCGGCGGGCCCGCCGGAATGTTCGCGCCCGCGATGCGCCCGTCCATCATGGCCTGCGCCGAGGGCGTATAGGCCAGGTATTCCAGGGTCATCTCCTTTTCCGGATCGATGCCCAGCGCGCCCAGGATGGCCCGGCCCGAGCCCTCGGTGCCCGAACCGCGCTTGCCGATGGAAAACTTCTGCTTCAGGTTCTTCAGGTCGGCCATGGTGCCCGTCTTCACGTACCTGGCCAGCAGCGGGAAGTGCTCCACGTTCTCCCAGAGCATGGTCACGGCGCGGAAGTCCTTGACCGCCCGGCCCTCGTAGGCCCCGCGGCCGTTGTAGGCCTCCAGCCCGAACAAGGCCTGCAGGATGGCGAGGTCCGCCTCCTTGTTCTTGAGCATCTGGACGTTCTCGCCCGAACCGGCCGAGTTGATGGCCGTGGCCGTGATCTTGTGCTCGCCCGCGAGCTTGATGCTGACCAGCGTGCCGATGGCCACGCCCACGGGATAATACGTCCCCCCGGTGGTCGCCGTGGCGATGATCAGATTGGAATCGCTGGCCCCGGCGTCGCGCGCGACGCCGAACGGCAGCAACAGGGCCAGGGCCACGGCGCACGCCGCGCATTTCCTCAACATGGTGCCTCCCTTGTGCTGGTTCCATAGACGGGCCGCAGGGCGCGTTCCGCGCCCCGCAGCGACATGCAACGGCCACAGATGTAAGGAAGGACACGGTCCCTGGATGCGGCGCGGCACCGAGTCCTACGCCCATCATGCCAAAAAGGCACAACCACTTCAAGGCCCCACGGCAAGACCATGGGGTCGTGGGGGGGGGGAGGGATGGCGAAGGGCCTACTCCCCGGCCGCGCCGCCCGGAGCCTTGCGGCTCCAGGCGACGTAGCCCCAGACGGAGAGGCCGGTGTAGACCACGAAGAGGACGGCCTGGGAGTAGATCCCGTGGCGCAGGTTGGTGACGACCCAGCCGACGTTGGCCACGATCCAGACGGGGAAGCAGCGCCTGTCCTTGCGCACGTTGAGCACCACCCCGAGGATGGACAGGGCGGTGAAGAGCCAGGTCAGCTGTTCCATCGCTAGCCTTTGGCGCGTTCTTCGAGCATGGCCACGGCGGGCAGCTTCTTGCCTTCCAGGAATTCCAGGAACGCGCCGCCCCCGGTGGAAAGGTAGGACACGCCGTCCGCAAGGCCGAACTGCTCGATGGCGGCCACGGTGTCGCCGCCGCCCGCGATGGAGAAGGCCTTGGAGTCGGCCACGGCCTTGCCCAGGGCCTTGGTGCCCTCGGCGAACTGCGGGATCTCGAACACGCCCACGGGCCCGTTCCAGACGATGGTCCCGGCCTTGGCCAGGATGTCGGCATAGAGCGCGGCGGTCTTGGGGCCGATGTCCAGGATCATGTCCTCCGGGCCCACGTCGGCCACGGCCTTGACCGCGGCCGTGGCGGTCTCGGCGCATTCGGCGGCCACGACCACGTCCACGGGCACGGGGATGGAGCCGCCCGCGTCCTTGGCGGCCTGCATCAGGCGCTTGGCCTCGTCCACCAGGTCGGGTTCGTACAGGGACTTGCCGACCTCGAAGCCCGCGGCCTTGATGAAGTTGTTGGCGATGCCGCCGCCCACGATGAGCTGATCGACCTTCCTGGTCAGGGTGTCGAGCAGGGTCAGCTTGGTGGAGACCTTGGAGCCGCCGACGATGGCGACCATGGGGTGGGCCGGGGTTTCCAGGGCGCGGCCCAGGGCGGTCAGCTCGGCCTCCAGGAGCGGCCCGGCGCAGGCCACGGGCGCAAAGCGGCCCACGGCGTCGGTGGAGGCCTGGGCGCGGTGCGCGGTGCCGAAGGCGTCGTTGACGTAGATGTCGCACAGGGCGGCCATCCGCTTGCCCAACTCCTCGTTGTTCTTCTTTTCGCCGCTGAGGAAGCGCACGTTCTCGGTGATGCCCACCTCGCCGTCGGCGAGTTCGAACCTGCCGTCGAGCCAGTCCGGGCCGAGGTACTTGATGGGCGCGCCGAGGAGCTTGGCCGTGTATTCGACCACGGGCTTCATGGAGTCCTCTTCCGAGAAGACGCCCTCGGTGGGGCGCCCGCGGTGGGACATGACGATGGTCCGTGCCCCGGCCTCGATCGCGGCCCGGATGGTCGGGAGCGAGGCGCGGATGCGCTTGTCGTTGGTCACGGTCCCGTTCTTGACCGGGACGTTGAGGTCCTGCCGGATGAGCAGCCGTTTGCCCTTGAGGTCCAGGGAACTCATGGTCAGCACGTTCATGGGATCATCTCCTGTGTGGGGTTCAGGACGCCGGTTTTTCCACCTTGGGCCGCACGTGGTCGAGGACGCGCTGGAAGGCCTTCCTGGAGGCCTCGGTCTCCAGGCTCTCCAGTTCCTCGCGGTCCACGAGCACGATGGCCTCGCACGGGCACATTTCCACGCACGCCGGGGCGAGGCCGCGTTCGCGCCGTCTGGCGCACATATCGCACTTTAGCACGTGATGGCCGGTTGTGAATATGGCCCCGTAGGGGCAGGCCACCAGACAGGGCTTGTCCTCGCAGCCCGCGCAGAGCATGGCCTCCAGGGCCACGGTGCCGTCCTCGCGCCGGGTGATCGCGCCCTTCTTGCAGACGTTGCGGCACTTGGGGTTGTCGCAGTGCTGGCAGTAGAGCGGGGCCATGATGCCGCCGGCGATGCGCACCATGTGGATGCGCGGCAGCTCGTAGAGGAAGCGGCACACGGACTCGCAGGTCTCGCAGCCGATGCACTTGTCGTAGTCGATGAACAGGGTCTTGCCGGGCATCAGCGCAGGTCCTCCTTGCGGATGAGGTCGCTGCGGAATTCGCTCTCGCGGTGCAGGGCCTTGAGGTCGAGCCAGTTGGTCAGGGAGCGCGCGGCGCGCAGGCCGCTGTACACGGCCTTGCCGATCTTGCTCGGCCCGGTGAGCGCGTCGCCGGCCACGAAGACGTTCTCGATGCGCGTCATCTGCAGCCAGTGGACCTCGCCCTTGCGCACGTTCTCCAGGCCGAGGTCCTCGCCGAAGGGCGGGGTGGGGATCTCGCCGATGGCCGCGACCACGATGTCCACGTCCAGGGCCACGTTTTCGCCCTCGCCGGGCAGGGGGCAGCGGCGGCCGGTCGCGTCGGGTTCGCCGAGGCGGCACTGCAGCAGCTCGATGCCGGTGACGCGCTCCTCGCCGAGCACGCGCACCGGGGTGACCAGTTCGCGCCAGTCCACGCCCGCGTCCATGAGCTCCTCGATCTCGAAGGAGCCGCAGGGGGCCTCGGCGCGGCTTCGGCGGTAGAGCATGTGCACCTTTTCCGCGCCCCCGGCGATGGCGGCGTGGGCCACGTCCACGGCGGAGAAGCCCGCGCCGACCACGGCCACGCGCCTGCCTTGCAGCTCGATGCGGCGCACGCGCTCCACGGCGTAGCGGGCGGCGCGGATGGGAAAGAGGAATTCCAGGCCCGAGTAGACCCCGGGCAGATCCTGGCCCTCCACGCCCAGGCGGCGGGATTTCCAGGAGCCGGTACAGATGACCACGGCGTCGTTCTCCTCCACGAGCTCGGCCATGGAGCGCATGTCGTTGGAGAAATGGTCGCCGGCCTCCTCGTGCAGGGGCGAGGAGCAGCAGATCTTGGTGCAGAGGCGGAAGTTGACGCCGAAGTCGCGCTCCATGCGGCGCACGCCGCGCGTGATGCGTTCCTCGGGGATGCGTTCGCCCGGAATGCCGAAGACCATCAGGCCGCCCGCCTTGGGCAGCTTGTCCACCACCTCGACCTGATAGCCCTTGCAGGCCAGGTATCCGGCGGCGGCCAGGCCGGACGGGCCCGCGCCGATGATGGCCACCTTCCGCCCGCGCGGACGGGCGGGCCCGTCGCACAGGAAGGTGAAGTTCATGCCGTTGTTCATGGGTATCCTTGGGTCAGGGCCTGGGACAAAGCCCTTGCGATGGGTGTTTTTGCGGATGCGCGTCCGGCCGGGCCGAACGCGCCGGGAACCTCGCCCGGCCCCCGCTCGGACGGGCGACGGGCGGCGCGAAAAAACCCGCCCGGCCCCCGTGCGGACGGGCAAGGCCGGGCGGGTCAGGATAGAGCAGGCCGAGGGGATTTACAAGACGGAGCGCACCGCGGCGGCCACGGCGGCCGGGGTGAGGCCGAAGCGCTCGAAGAGCGCGGGCGCAGGCGCGGACGCACCGAAGGAGTGCATGCAGACCACGGTTCCGGCCAAGCCCACGTACTTGTACCAGCCGTCGCCGCGCGCGGCCTCCACGGCCACGCGCGCCGTCACGGCGGGCGGCAGCACCGCGTCGCGCCAGGCCGCGTCCTGGGCGTCGAACCGCTCGGCGCAGGGCATGGAGACCACGCGGATCTTTTTGCCCTCGGCCGCCAGGAGCTTCTTGGCCTCCAGGGCCAGGAAGACCTCGGAGCCCGTGGCGATGAGCAGGGCGTCGGGCGCGCCGTCGCAGTCGTCGAGCACGTAACCGCCGCGCTCGACGGCCGCGATCTGGGCGTCCGTGCGCGGGGCGAAGCCGGTCTTCTGGCGCGTGAGCGCCAGGGCCGTGGGGCCGTGGGCCTCGATGCCCGCCTTCCAGGCCACGGCGCACTCCACGGTGTCGCAGGGCCGCCAGACCTCCAGGCCCGGGATCAGCCGCAGCGAGGGCACCTGCTCCACGGGCTGGTGCGTGGGGCCGTCCTCGCCCACGCCGATGGAATCGTGCGTGAGCACCCAGATGACGCGCTGCTTCATGAGCGCGGCCATGCGGATGGCGTTGCGCGCGTAGTCGGAGAAGATCAGGAAGGTGCCGCCGTAGGGCAGCAGGCCGCCGTGCAGGGCCAGGCCGTTCATCACCGCGCCCATGCCGAACTCGCGCACGCCGTAGCTCAGGTAGCGGCCCGCGAAGTTTTCGGTGGTCAGGTCCTGGTAGGCCGGGATGCGCGTGCCGTTGGAGGGCGTGAGGTCGGCGGAGCCGCCCAGGAACTCGGGCAGCAGTTCGGCGAAGGCCTTGATGGCCGCCTGGGAGCCCTTGCGCGTGGCCAGGACCTCGCCCTTGGCCGCGACGGCGCGGACCACGGCGGCGGCCTTTGCGGCCCAGCCCGCGGGCAGCTCGCCGCGCATGCGCCGCTCGAACTCGGCGCCCTCGGCCGGATAGGCGGCGCGGTAGGCGGCGAAGGTCTCGTTCCAGGCCGCCTCGGCCCGGGCTCCGGCCTGGCGCGCGTCCCACGCGGCGCGGATTTCGTCGGGAATCACGAAGGGGGCGGCGGTCCAGCCCAGGGCCTTGCGCGTGGCCGCGATCTCCTCGTCGCCCAGGGGCGAGCCGTGGCAGGTGTGCGAGCCCTGGGCGTGCGGCGCGCCGCAGCCGATGATCGTCTTGCAGCAGATCAGCGAGGGCTTGTCCGCCACGGCGGCGGCCGCGGCGATGGCCGCGTCCAGGGCCGCGGCGTCGTGGCCGTCCACGCCGCGCACCACGTGCCAGCCGTAGGCCTCGAAGCGCGCCGGGGTGTCGTCGCGCCACCAGCCGGAGACCGGGCCGTCGATGGAGATGCCGTTGTCGTCCCAGAAGGCGGTGAGCTTGCCGAGGCCCAGGGCCCCGGCCAGGGAACAGGCCTCGTGCGACACGCCCTCCATCATGCAGCCGTCGCCCATGAAGGCGTAGGTGCGGTGGTTGACGATCTCGTGGCCCGGGCGGTTGAATTCGGCGGCCAGGGCGCGCTCGGCCAGGGCCATGCCCACGGCGTTGGCGATGCCCTGCCCCAGCGGGCCGGTGGTGGTCTCCACGCCCGGGGTGTCGCCGTATTCGGGATGGCCGGGCGTCTCGGAATCGAGTTGGCGGAAATTCCTGATCTGCTCCATGGGCAGGTCGTAGCCCGTGAGGTGCAGGAGGGAATAGAGCAGCATGGAGCCGTGGCCGTTGGAAAGCACGAAGCGGTCGCGGTCGAACCAGCGGGGGTTGGCGGGGTTGTGCCGCAGCACGCCGCGCCACAGGGCCTCGGCGATGTCGGCCATGCCCATGGGCGCGCCGGGGTGGCCGGAATTGGCTTTCTGGATGGCGTCCATGGACAGGGCGCGGATGGCGTTGGCCAGCTCTTTTCGTGAAGGCATGAGGAGTCTCCTGGTGGTGATCTCGCTGCGTCGCGGCGCGTCCGGCAACGGTCCGGGCCCGTCCGGCGTCACGGTGGGGGTTCGCGCGGGGTGCGGGCGTCCGCGTTCCCCGTGGGGAAGTAGCCGAATCGCGCCTTGAGCACAATACCCGCGTGCGCGGCCGGTTCGCGCGGCCTTCGGCGCGCCGGGCGACATGCCGGACGGTGCGCGGGACGGTGCGCGGGACGGTGCGAAAAGTGGGGTGCGCGCGGTCGCGAAACCGGAGGACGGCGCGCGCCGCGGCGGCCCGCCGGGCCGCCGCCCGCTACTTGGCGCGGGAGCGCTTGCCGCCCTTGGCCGCGCCGGAGCGGGCCACCACGGCCCGCGACGCCACCGCGCGGGCCCCGCCGGACGAGGCCGCGGAGGCCGCGCCGGACGAAGGCGAAATGGTCCCTACGGCCACGCCTCCCGCACCGGTGTGCTCGTGCGCTCCGGCCCGTCCCTTGGCGGCCCCGCCGTTGCGGCCGCCGCCCTTGGCCTTGGCGCCGGAGGCCGCGCCCGTGCCGGGCTCGCCGGGCTCGCCGGACGCGCCGGACGCAGCGGGCGAACCCGCCGGGTCCGCCCCGCCCGACGCCCCACCGGCCGCCTCGCCGGTCGCCCCGCCGCAACCCGCCGGGCCGGACCCGGCCACGCCGTGGACCACGTCCACCAGCCGCGCCAGGGCCTGGACGGGATCGGGCTGCTGAAAGACGTTGCGCCCCGCGCAGATGCCCGCCACGCCCAGCTCCAGGGCCTCGCGGGCCATGGCCAGAAAGCCCTCGTAGTCGTCCATGCCCGGCCCGCCCGCGGCCAGCACCGGCGCGGGACACGAGGCCACGGCCTGGGAAAAGCTCTGCGGCTCGGCCGAATACGGCGTACAGACCAGGTCCGCGCCCAGCTCGCCGCCCAGGCGGATGCAGTGGGCCACCAGCGAGGGGTCCAGCTCGTTGACGATCTGTCCGCCGCGCGCATAGATCACGGCCATGACCGGCAGCCCCAGCCCGTGGGCCTCGTCCGTGACCATGCCGAAGTCCGCGAGCATGCGGTCCTCCAGGTCGTTGCCGATGTTCACGTGCACGGCCACGGCGTCCGCGCCCAGGCGCAGGGCCTCGGCCACGGAACAGACGATGGACTTGTTGTAGGAGGGCAGCCCGTGCCGCGTGCCCGCGGAAAGCTGCAGGGTCAGCAGCACGGAGGGATCGAGCTGCGCGCCGTAGGCCCGGGCCATGCCCTTGTTGAGCACCACGGACTGCACGTGCGCGTCGTTGACGGCCTCCAGCAGGTCCGGCAGTTGGCCGAGGCCGGGCAGCAGCCCGTCGCTCGGCCCGTGGTCCAGGGCCAGCACCAGCGCGCGGCTGCTGGCGGTCTCGAAAAAGCGCTGCAATTTCCTGACGGTTCCCAGCATCTGTCCTCCAGGGGGGTCTGCGGGGCCTTGGGGGGCCTTGAAGGCGGGGCCTCGCCCCGGCGGGGCCAAGGGCCGCCGACCGGTCGGGCCGTGAAGATTTCGCTTGCGGGGCGCGCCGGCGCGTCCCGCGTTCGGACCCTATACGCGATTTCGCGGCGGCCCTCCACGATTGATGCGCGGCCCGTGGCGGGCCGTTTCCGGGCCCGCGTCCGGGCCCACGTCCGGGCCGGAAAATCCGTCAGCGGCCGGACCACAGGGCGCGCGCGCCCTTGAGCGTGAGCCAGCCGAGCGGCAGGGAACGCCAGTAGAGTCCGGCGTGCTCCGGCGCGCGTTCCAGGGCCAGACTCTGGCCCGTGAGCAGCCGCTCGATCAGGGCCACGCCCCCGGCCCCGTCCAGATCGACGCCGCCGCGCTCCGCGCCGGGCAGAAGCAGCCGCAGCCTCGGGTTCAGGCGCAGCCCGCCGCGCCCGGCCCGGCCCAGGGCCATGCCCTGCCAGCGCAGCGCGTCCGGCAGGGCCAGCGCAGCGCGGGGCAGAAAAAAGACGTTGTCCCCGAAGCGCAGCAGTTCGCCGTCCGGCAGGTTGTCCCAGGCCGCTCCCTGGTCCGAGGCCACGGCCAGGTCCGCGTCGGTCACGGCCTCGGCCTTGCCCGCGAAGCGCCCCGCGCCGTCCCGGGCGGCGGCGACCGACTCGGCTCCGGCCCTGGGCCCAGTCTCGGCCCCGGCACCGCGTTCCCCGGGCCTGCGCAGCAGGGCCACGTAGAACCCCTGCGCACCGGACCGCTCGCCGTCCACGAGCAGGGTGCCGCGCGCCTCGGCCAGCCCGGGCTCCGCAAAGCAGAAGCCCGCGAAGGGCGGCAGCGTGACCACCTCCAGCCCCAGTTCGTCCACGGCGAAGCGCACCTGGGCCTCGTTCTCGGCCGGATTGGTGGTGCAGGTGGAATAGACCAGCCGCCCGCCCGGGGCCAGCAGCCGCGCGGCCTCGGCCAGCAGCGCGCGCTGCAGCGCGGCCAGCGTTTCGGCCTTGTCCCCGGTCCACAGGGTCAGCACCGAGGGGTGCTTGTCGGCCGTGCCCCAGCCCGAGCAGGGCGGGTCCAGCAGAATATTGTCCCAGGAGCCGTCGGCCAGGGGCAGCTCCTGGCCCGGGTGCGCGCTCACGGCCGCGTGCGCCAGGTTCATGTCCGCCAGGTTGCGGCGCAGGGTGGCGTTGCGCTCGCGGCTGGGCTCGTTGCCGAGCGCGAAGCCGCGCGGCCCCACGAGCTGCGCCAAAAACCCGGTCTTGGACCCCGGGCTGGCGCACATGTCCAGCACGCCCGCCCCGGCAAGGCGCGCGTGCGCCGGGTCGCCGACGGCTGCGCCCGCGCCCGGAGCCTCGCCCGCCGCCAGGGCCAGCGGCGGGAGCATGGAGGAGCGGTCCTGGATGTAGATCAACCCGAAGGTCGCGGCCAGGCTCGACCCCAGCGGCCGGGGCTCGACCGTGAGGCGGCGGCACCAGGGCGAAAAGGGCTCGGGCTCGAACCGGTAGCCCTGCTCCATGAGCAGGGCCTCCACCAGGGGGCGCTGCTCCGGCGCGCAGACCAGCCGGAAGGAACGCTCGGGCCTGGCGTCCGCGTTCCCGGCCCGGTGTTGAGCCGGTTTGGGGGCCTGACTGGGGGACTGCCTGGGGCCCTGTTTGGAGGCCGCCCGCCTGCCCTTGCGTCCGGCAACCCGTTTGGCAACCCGTTTGGCCGCCCCTGCGCCCGCCATGGCCGTCGCGCCCCGCTAGTGCACCAGCCCGGGCAGGAACAGGGCCAGTTGCGGGAAGAGCATCAGCAGCACGACCATGATCAGGTAGCTGGGCAGGAACATGGTCACGCCCTTGAAGACCACGTGCATGGGCACGGACTTGGCCATGTGCGCGACGATGAAGGTGCTCACGCCCACGGGCGGCGTGACCGCGCCCATGGTCGTGACCACGGTCACCAGCACGGCGAACCAGATGGGATCGTAGCCCAGGGCCTGGGCCAGGGGAAAGAAGATGGGAATGGTGATCAGCAGCAGCGCCAGGGCGTCCATGATCATGCCGCCGAGCGTGTAGGCCGCGCAGAGCACGAGGACGACCACGGGCGCGGGAATGTCCAGCCCGGCCACCCAGCTGGCCGCGTCGAAGGGCAGCCGCGTGACCGCGAGAAAACGCCCGAAGATCACCGCGCCCGTGACGATGACCATGATCATGCACGAGACGCGGATCGTGTCCGCCACCGCGTCGCGGAAGCGCGGCCACGTGAGCCGCCCGGAGACCAGGCTGATGAGGATGGCGATCATGGCCCCGGCCGCGCCCGCCTCGCTGGGCGTGAAGAACCCGGCGAACAGCCCGCCCATGACCAGGGAAAAGAGCAGGACCATCTCGATGGACCCGGGGAGCGAGGCGAACTTCTCGCGCCAGGTGGTGTGCCCGCCCGCCGGGCCCCAGCTCGGGTTCCTGCGGCACAGGTAGAGGATCGTGAGCAGGAAGAGCCCGGTGAGCATCAACCCGGGCAAGAGGCTGGCCCAGAACAGCCGCGCGATGGATTGGCCCGTCTGCAGCCCGATGATGATCAGCACCACGGACGGCGGAATGACCACGCCCAGCGTCGCGCCCACGGCCACGGTGCTCGTGGAGAGCAGCGGGTGGTACTTGTACTTGGCCATCTCCGGCAGGGCCACCGTGGACATGGTCGCGGCCGTGGCCGTGTTCGACCCGCTGATGGCCGAGAACCCGGCGCAGGCCAGGATCGTGGCCATGGACAGCCCGCCGCGCACCTCGCCCAGCCAGGCGTAGGCCGCGCGGTAGAGCCGCTTGTTCACCCCGGAATAGAAACAGACCTGGCCCATGAGGATGAACAGCGGAATGACCGTGAGCCCGTAGGACGAGAACACGTTCCAGAACTCCGTGCCGAGCATGCCCAGGGCGGCCTTGAGGTTGACCGCGTACCAGAACCCCAGGAAGCCCACCACGGCCATGGCGAAGCCCACGGGGATGCGCAGGAAAAAGAGCACCAGGAGCAGCGCGAGGATGCCGAGCAGGCCGGCCATGGTCAGGGTCATGCCCGCGCCCTCCGCCCGGCCGGGCCGAAGGCCTCGGGCAGGCAATCCACGAAATCGCTCAGCAGCGCCACGGCCAGCACCAGGCAGCCGAAGGCCACGGCGAACGGAAACGGGTAGTAGGCGAAACGCAGCGTCTCGGACAGCTCGCCGCTCTCCACCAGGCTCAGCGACCACAGCGCCGTGCGCCAGGCCACCAGGGCGAAGAACACCCCGCAGCCCAGGTTGGCCACCGCGTCCACGGCCCGCTCCACCCGGCGCGGAAAGACCCCGGCCATGATCGTCAGGGCGATGTGCCCCTTGACCAGCTGCGTGCCCGCCAGCCCGAAGGCCGTGACCAGCGCGCCGCCGAAGCCCATCAGCTCGTACGTGCCCTTGAGCGGCTCCCAGACCGCGCGCAACACCATGTTCGCGCAGGCCATGAGCATCATGCCCACGAGCACCGCCCCGGCAAGCCACATGAGCAGCGTGCCGCACCCCGCGCTCACGCGGCGCAGCACCGTCGGCCTCTTCTTCTCGCGCATCGTTCTTCCGACAACCCTTGCTGCTTCCCCGGAGGGCCGCGCCTTGCGCGCCGCGCTCCGAAGCCCGCCCGCGGGCGGGAAAAAAGGGGGCCGGGTCACCCGGCCCCCTCACGGATTTTCGCCATCAGCCCCCGGGGCTACTTCCCGTACTGGGCCTCGTACCTGGCCTTGAGCTCCAGAGCCGCGCCGTAGATCGCGTCGGCGGGCAGCCCGGCCTTGTTCACGCGCTCCTTCCAGGCCGCGATCATCGGCTCGAGCTTCCCGTGCGCCGCGGCCAGATCGGCGTCGCTCAGCGAGAAGACCTCCACGCCCTGCTCCTTCCTGGACCAGTCCATGGACTCCTTCACGTGGGCGTCCATGTACTGCCCGGTCCACAGCGACTGCTCGCGCCGCAGCTCGTCGAAGACCTTCTTCACGCCGTCCGGCAACCCGTTCCAGCTGTCGCGGTTCATGACCACGGCGAACGGGTACGTCTGGAAGTTGGTCATGGTCACGTACTTGCACGTCTCCGCGTACTTGAAGTCCTTCATGACCTCCAGGCTGGAGAGCAGCCCCTTGACCAGGTTCTTCTGCAACGCCTCCGGCGTCTCGGACATGGGCATGGACACCGGCACCGCGCCGAGGCGCTCCAGCACCTTGGACGCGCCGCCCGACGCGCGCAGCTCCAGCCCCTGCAGGTCCGCCAGCCCCTTGACCGGCACGCGGCTCATCACGTTCGTCGGCGCGGTGGCGAAGAGCGCCAGCACCTTCACGCCCGCGAACTCCTTGGGCTGGTACTTCTCCCACAGATCCCAGAGCACCATGCTCGCCACCGTGGACGAGGTGAAGTTCACCGGCAGCTCCAGCACCGTGGTCAGCGGAAACACGCCCGGCTGATAGCTCATGCACAGGCAGCCGATATCCGCCATGCCCTGCTTCACGCCGTCGAACATGTTCTTGGCGCCCAGGAGCGTGCCGCCCGGGTACGTCTGCACCTCCACCGCGCCCGCCGTGCGCTTCTCCACCTCCGCCTTCCACCGCTCCATCTGCACGCACGGGAACGTGGGCGCGGGCGGAAAGTTGGCGTAGCTGAGGGTCAACGGCCCCGCCGCGGCAGACCCGGCGACCGCCGCGCCGAGCACGCATGCGGCAACGAACATGCCGAAAAATTTCGCAATCTTCATGAGAATCTCCCCTCGATCTGTTTCGGTGTCCCCATCCGCCCGGCGCGCCCCCAAAAAACGCGCCGGACCCTGCCGAAAAACCACCCGAATCGGAAGCGTTTGCGTACCACACCGCGCCTGCGCCCGCAACACGCGCCCCTGCACGCTCCCCGCCGCCGTCGCAACGTCTTCCGCCCCTGGACAGCCGCGCCCGCGCCGCGTACCCAGCACAACATGCCCAGCGCCACGCAACGCACCGTCAGCCCCCAGGAGGCCGGACAAAAACTCCTGCAGTTCCTCCTGCGCGCCACGCGCAAGGCCGTGCCCCAGTCCGCCCTGCTCAAATGGATCCGCACCGGACAGGTCCGCGTGGACTCGCGCCGCGCCAAACCCTACGACCGCCTAGAGCAGGGCCAGATCGTGCGCATTCCGCCCCACGAGGCCGACGCCGCGCCCGCCCCCGACGGCCCGACGCCCGAAGCCGCGCCGCCGCTGCGCATCGTCCTGGAAACCACCGACCTCCTGGCCATCGCCAAGCCCCGCGGCCTGCCCACCCAGCCCGGCTCCAAACACGCCGACTCCGTGTGCACCCGCCTCAAGGCCCTCTACCCCGACGCCCCCTTCACCCCCACCCCGGCGCACCGCCTCGACCGCGACACCACCGGCATCCTCCTGGCCGCCAAGACCTACGAAACCCTGCGCGCCCTGAACGACGCCCTCGCCGCCAAGACCATCCGAAAATTCTACCTCGCCTGGGCCGCCGGAACCTGGGACCTGTCCTCCCCCCTGGACATGCGCGACACGCTCGCGAAGACCCGCGAACGCGGCGCCAACGAACGCGTCTCCACCACCGCCGACGGCAAACCCGCCAGCGCCACCGCCACCCTCCTGCGCCAACGGCCCGAAGCCTGCCTCCTCGAAATCCGACTGCGCACCGGCCGCACCAACCAGATCCGCGCCCAACTCGCCGCCCGAAACCACCCCATCCTCGGCGACCTCAAATACCAGGGCCCCAAACTCCACCCCAACCGGATGCTCCTGCACTGCCACCACGTCACCCTGCCCGACGGCACCGACATCACCCTGCCGCCTGACTGGCCAGACCCTTACGGGTGGGAAGAGTAGCCGGGGCTCCGCCCCGTACCCCGCTGGGGCTCCGCCCCAGACCCCGGTGGGACGCCGTCCCACACCCTGCTGGGGCGCTGCCCCAGACCCCGCCGGGGGGGATCATCCCCCCCCGGGCCCCCTGTTCGGGGTGGCGCGGAGGTGGGTGCGTCGGTCCGGGTTTACCGTGGCGCACGAACAGTCCCTGGCCGGGACGGGACGGCCCAGACGTGAGGCCGAAGACGGCCTCCCCCCTGGACCGCCCCGCCCCGACCAGGAACGCTCGCACGCCGCCGCGTGCCGCT
>JACCQO010000117.1 GCA_015709205.1 Desulfovibrionaceae bacterium | reverse complement strand
CTTTTTTCGCCGAAAAAGGGTCCTCCCCTCCCCGCCTCCCCCCGGCTCTTCGCCTTCTCCGCCCCCCTCCCTCGCCTCCCGCCGCCTCCGCACAGCTTTCCGTTGCGTTGCGGGCGGGGGTGGGGCAGAATTCGGGGCCATGTGCGGGATACTTGGATTTTGGGGCGCGCCGGGCGAGCGCGGGGAACTGGAGCGCACGGCGCACGCCATGCGCGATGCGTTGCGCCATCGCGGGCCGGACAGCCACGGCGCGTGGTGCGACGCCAAGGCCGGGCTGGCGCTGGGCCATGCGCGGCTGGCCATCGTGGACCTGTCGCCCGCCGGGCATCAGCCCATGGTTTCGGCCTGCGGCCGGTACGTGCTCACGTACAACGGCGAGGTGTACAATTTCGAGGCCCTGCGCGCCGAGCTGGAGCGCGGCGGACATGCGCCGGCCGAGGGCTGGTGCGGGCATTCGGACACCGAGGTGATGCTCGCGGCGTTCGCGGCCTGGGGCGTGGAGGCGTCGCTGGCGAAGTTCGTGGGCATGTTCGCCTTTGCCCTGTGGGACCGGCGCGAGCGCGTGCTGACGCTGGCCCGCGACCGCATGGGCATCAAGCCGTTGTACTGGGGCTACCTGGGAGGCGGTTCAGGCGGCGCGCCCGTGCTGGGGTTCGCCTCGGAGCTGGCCGCGCTGCGCCGGCATCCGGCCTTCGGCAACGGTGTGGACCCGGCGGCGGCCGGGCTGTACCTGCGCTACCTGTATGTGCCCGCGCCGTACTGCATCCTCAAGGGGCTGGCCAAGCTGGAGCCGGGGTGCCTGGTGCGCGTGCGCGCCGAGGACGTGGCCGCGCGGCGCATGCCGGAGCCCGGGCGCTGGTGGTCGGTGCGCGAGGCCATGCGCCGGGGGTTGGCCGATCCGTTGCCGGACGACGACGGCGGCGCGGCGGCCCTGGCGGAGCTCACGCGCGTGCTCTCGGACGCGGTGCGCGCGCGCATGGTGGCGGACGTGCCGCTGGGCGCGTTCCTTTCGGGCGGCATCGATTCCTCGACCGTGGTGGCGCTGATGCAGGCGGCCAGCCCCCGGCCGGTGCGCACGTTCACCATCGGCTCGCCCGCGACGGGCTACGACGAGGCGGCGCACGCCAAGGCCGTGGCGCGCCATTTGGGCACGGAGCACACCGAGCTGTACGTGCGGCCGTTCGAGGCCATGGAGGTCATTCCGCTGCTGGCGCGCATGTACGACGAGCCGTTCGCCGACGCCTCGCAGATTCCCACCTTTCTCGTCAGCCGCCTGGCGCGCGCGCACGTGACCGTGAGCCTGTCCGGCGACGGCGGGGACGAGTTGTTCGGCGGCTACAACCGCTACCTGTTCGCGCCCGGCATCTGGGACAAGCTCGGCCCGCTGCCCGCGTCGGCGCGCACGGTGCTGGCGCAGTGCATGCGCTTCGGCGGCGAACGCGCGGTGTGCGCGGCCTATGCGCTGGCCTCGCCCTTCATCGGGGCCTCGCGCCGCCAGCTGATCTTCCGCGACAAGATCCAGAAGGTCACCGAGGCCATGGCGGCCACGGACCGCACGGCGTTCTTCCACTCCCTGGTGAGCTTCTGGAAGGAGCCGGGCGAGTTGGTGCGCGGCCTCAATGGCAGCCCGGACGGCGGCCTGCCGCCCACGCGCTTCACGGACCCGGCGCGCCAGCCCGCCACGCCGCGCTTTCTGGACTGGATGATGGCCATGGACCAGGACACCTACCTGCACGACGACATCCTGACCAAGGTGGACCGCGCGTCCATGGCCGTGTCCCTGGAGGCGCGCGTGCCCATCCTGGACCACCGCGTGGTGGAGCTGGCCTGGCGCGTGCCCATGTCGCTGAAGATCCGTGGCGGCCTCGGCAAGCACATCCTGCGCGAACTGCTCTACCAGCACGTGCCGCGCGACCTGGTGGAACGGCCCAAGCAGGGGTTCGGCATCCCGCTGGATTCCTGGCTGCGCGGCGAACTGCGCGACTGGGCCGAGGGGCTGCTCGCTCCGGGCGCGCTGGAGGCGCACGGCCTGCTCCGGACCGAGCCGGTGCGCCGCGCCTGGGACGAGCATCTTTCGGGCCGCCGCAACCTGCAGTACCACCTCTGGGGCGTGCTCATGCTCCAGGCCTGGCTGGCCGAATGGGGTACGTAGGGGACGCGCGGGATAGGGAAGATCGGAATAGAAAATGAGGAAAGGGCGCCACGCGCCCCTTTTTTTGCGCCGATCGTTGCCGTGAGGCGCAGTGGGCGGACCGCCGGCATGGCGCGCACCCTCGCCGCAGGCGCGAAAAAAAGTTTAGGAGAGTCCAGAGAACCCTTTTCAAAG
>JACCQO010000045.1 GCA_015709205.1 Desulfovibrionaceae bacterium | reverse complement strand
CCCGGACCCCATCCCCCCTCACCCCATCACCTTCCCAAACTTTCCGGTTGCGGCAGGCCCCGGCAACGCCACGCGCCCGTGGATGCCGGACGGGTGACGCGCGGGCCCCGTTTGCGGCGAAGGCAACGCGGCGCGCCGGGCCTGGCGGCTGCGCCGCATGCGGCCCTTGGGGCGGTAACGGGCCTGTCTTCGACACCTTCCCTATCTTTCCCGATTAGCTTTCCTTCCACAATCCAGGATGCGCAGCGCAGCGAAGCATCCTGTGGCGGCGGCCCGCAAACGCGGGGAGGAGGGAGGCGCACCTTTTGGGTGCGCCTCCCTCCTCCCCGCGTTTGCGGGCCGAAACCTTCGCGTCTGCGCCCCCTCCACCACGGTCTCGCCCCCCCGGCAGGGTCCGGGGCGGCGCCCCGGCGGGGCCTGGGGCAGAGCCCCAGCCGGCGCGCTAGCGCCGCTCTTCCCCGCGCCGGGCGCGCTCGGTGACGCGGATGTACTTGTGGAAGGCGTAGAGGAAGCCGTGGATGGCGAGGATGAGTCCGGCCTGGCCGTCGAGGAAGCCGCGGCGCACGACGTAGATCTTCAGGAACCGGGCCGCGCCGTGTCCCAAGGCCGAGAGCAGGCCGGAGCGGCGGCCTTTTTCGTAGAGTTCGTCGGCGGCCTCCTGGGTGTAGTAGTTGAGCTTGTCCAGGTGGGCGTGGAGGTTTTCGTAGGGGTGGTGGACGATATCGCCCGCCAGGCGCGCGGTGGGGCCCTGGGGGTGGAAGGAGTAGTGCGGCCCGCTGGCGCTGACGTCCATCCTGCCGTTGCGCCAGACGCGCAGGAGGCGGTCGGGGTACCAGCCGGAGTGCTTGAGGAAGCGGTCGAAGTAGAACGAGCGGCGGGGGCAGTAGTAGCCTACGGGGCCCCCGCCGTCGTCGGATTCCAGCATCTTCAGGATGGAGGCGCGCAGTTCGTCGGACAGGGCTTCGTCCTGGTCCAGGCTGACGACCCAGTCGGTATCGATCCGTTCCAGGGCGAAGCGGAACTGGGGGACCGGGCCCTCCCAGGCGCGCACGAGCACGTCGGCGTGGTGCGTTGCGGCGATGTCGCGCGTCGCGTCCGTGCTCTGCGAGTCCACCACGAGGATGCGGTCGCAGAAGTCCAGGGACGCGAGGCACGCCTCCAGCAACCGCTCGCCGTTGAAGGTGAGCACGAGCCCGGTCACGGTCCGACGCATGGGGGTGCTACTTCTGGCCGCGTTCGCGCGGCAGCACGAGGTTGAGGAAGACGCCGACGATGCCCGCGAGGCCGATGCCCTTGAGCGTGACCGCGCCGGTCTGGAAGCTCATGCCGCCGATGCCGAAAACGATGATCACGGCGGCGATGGCCAGGTTGCGCGGGCGCATCAGGTCCGTGCCCGCGCGCACCAGGGAGTTGAGGCCGACCACGGTGATCGCGCCGAAGAGCAGGATCATGATGCCGCCCATGACGGGCACGGGGATAGTCTGCAGCAGCGCGCCGAGCTTGCCGACGAAGGCCAGGAGCACGGCGGTGATGGCGGCCCAGGTCATGATGGCGGGGTTGAAGGCCTTGGTCAGGGCCACGGCGCCGGAGACCTCGGAGTAGGTGGTGTTCGGGGGGCCGCCGAGCATGGAGGCCAGGGAGGTGGCCAGGCCGTCGCCGAGCATGGTGCGGTGGATGCCGGGGTCCTGCACGTAGTTCTTGCCGGTGATGGCGCCGATGGCGATGACGTCGCCCACGTGCTCGATGGCGGGCGCGATGGCCACGGGCACGATGAAGAGCACGGCCTCCCAGTTCCATTCCGGGGCCACGAAGTTGGGCACGGCGATCCACGCGGCGTTGACCACGGGGGAGAAGTCCACGAGGCCCATGAACAGCGAGACGACGTAGCCGGCGGCGATGCCGCAGAGGATGGGCACGAGCTTGAGGATGCCGCGGCCCAGGAGCGAGACGAGCACGGTGACGCCCAGGGAGATCATGGAGACGATCATGGCCTGGGTTTCGGGCACGAGCTGGATCGCGCCGTCGCCGGTCTTGCCCAGGGCCATGAACACGGCCACGGGCGCGAGGATCAGGCCGATGACCATGATCACCGGGCCGGTGACCACGGTGGGCAGCACGCGGTCGATGATCGCGGGGCCGCGCCACTTGATGACCATGGCCAGGACCACGTAGAGACCGCCCGCGGCCACCAGGCCGCAGAGGGTGCCGGGGATGCCCCAGGTCTTCACGCCGTAGATGATCGGGGCGATGAAGGCGAAGGAGGAGGCCAGGAACACGGGCACCCGGCGCTTGGTCACGGCCTGGAAGAGCAGGGTTCCCGCGCCCGCGGTGAACAGGGCCACGTTGGGGTCCAGCCCGGTGAGCAGCGGCACGAGCACCAGCGCGCCGAAGGCGACGAAGAGCATCTGCGCGCCGAGGACGCAGTCCTTGAGGCGGAACGAGTATTCGGTGGAATGAAGGCTGTCGGACACGGTTTACCCCTCGCGTTGCATGGTTCGCGGCGACCGACGCGTCCGGCTCCGCCCGGGCGCCCCCTGCGCGCCGAACGTCCCCGGGGCGGCTGCGGCCGGACTATTTCGTTCCGAAGATCTTGTCCCCGGCGTCGCCCAGGCCGGGCAGGATGTAGCCCACCTCGTTGAGGCGCTCGTCCACGGCGGCCACGAAGAGCTCCACGTCCGGGTGCGCTTCGGTGACGCGCTTGATGCCCTCGGGCGCAGCGACCAGGAACAGGCCACGGATGTCCTTGCATCCCGCCTCCTTGAGCATCCTGATGGTGGCCATGAGCGTGCCGCCCGTGGCGAGCATGGGATCGAGGATCAGGGCCATGCGCTGGTCCAGGTCGCGGGCGAGCTTCTTGTAGTAGATGACGGGCTCCAGGGTCTCCTCGTTGCGGAACATGCCGACCACCGAGACCTTGGCCCCGGGGATCATGTCCAGCACGCCGTCGAGCATGCCGAGGCCCGCGCGCAGGATGGGCACGGCGGTGAACTTCTTGCCCTTGATGGTCTCCACGGTGACCTTGCCCGCCCAGCCCTTGATCTCGCGCGGCTCGGTGGGCAGGTCCTTGGTGGCCTCGTAGACGAGCAGCCGGGCGATCTCGTCGGCCAGTTCGCGGAAGTGCTTGACGCTGACGTCGTGCTCGCGCATGAGGCCGAGCTTGTGCTTGACCAGCGGGTGCGTGGCTATGTAAACCCCCATGATTCCTCCTTGTTGCCGGTTTCTCAACCAGGCTGTACAACGTTTATCCAGACGGTTGTAAATGGCAATAATCGGGCGGGTCAAGACCGGTGGCCGGGTTTTTCGCACCCTCTCCCGCGCCGCGCCGCGAACTCCGCGCGCGGAGCGCGCGGGCGGCGGCCCACGCGGCGGAACGGGCGGCGGCCCGAACGGCAGCGGCGGTCCTCGAATGTTTTTTCGCCGGGCCCGACCCGGCAAAAGGAAGCGGCCTTCGGCATGAGCGCACCACGCACCTGGACCCTGACCGTGGACGACGACGGCGGCAAGCGGCGGCTCGACCAGTTCCTGGCCGCGCGCCTGGAGGCCGACGGCGTCTCGCGCGAGCGCGTCAAAGGCTGGATCGCGGCCGGGGGCTGCGTGGTGGACGGCCGCGTGGTCGCCAAGCCGGGCGAGAAGCTGCGCGGCGGCGAACGCGTGGAGCTGACCGGCGCGACCGAGCCCACCGAGGTGGAGCCCGAGGCCGGGCCGCTGGACGTGCTCTTTGCCGACGAACGACTCCTCGTGCTGGACAAGCCCGCCGGGCTGACCGTGCATCCGGCCCCGAGCTGCCCCGAAGGCACGCTGGTGCACCGGTTGGCGCACAGCTTTCCGCAGTTGCGCGCCATGGAGGGCATGCGCCCGGGCATCGTGCACCGCCTGGACAAGGACACCTCCGGGCTGATCGTGGTCGCCCTGGACGAGGCGGCGCGCCAGGCGCTTTCCGCCGCGTTCGCCGAGCGGCGGGTGCGCAAGACGTACCTGGCCGTGGTGCGCGGGGTGCCGCGCTGCGCGCGGATCCTGGAGGAGCCCATCGGCCGCCACCCCACGCGCAAGACCAAGATGGCCGTGGTGCCGGAGAGCGAGGGCGGCCGCCCGGCGCGCACGGAATGGCGATCCCTGTACGCCGATCCCGGCGGCCGGTTCTCCTTGCTGGCCGTGACCATCCGCACGGGCCGCACGCACCAGATCCGCGTGCATCTTTCCCACGCCGGGCACCCCATCGTGGGCGACGCGCTCTACGGCGGCATGCGCAACGAACGCGACCCGCTGCTGAAGAAGCTGGCGCGCCGCCAGTTGCTGCACGCCGCGTTCCTGCGCTTCGCGCACCCCGCCACGGGCGGGGAACTGTCCTTTTCCTGCCCGCCGCCGGGCGATTTCCTGCGCGCCATGCTGCGGCTTTCGCGCCGCGCGCAGCGCGTGGTGGTCACGGGCAACCCGGGCTCGGGCAAGTCCACGCTCACGGCCCTGCTGGCCGCGTCCGGGCTGCCCGCGTGCAGCGCCGACGCCGTGGTGCGCGAGCTCTACGAGCCCGGCGGCGATGCGGCGAGGATGCTCCGCGCCCGGTTCGGCGCGCGCTTCGCGGTGGCCGGGACCGACCCCGACGCGGAAGACGCGCCCGTGGACCGCGCGGCGCTCTTCGCGGCCATGCGCGCGGACGAGGGCCTGCGGCGCGAGGTCATGGACATGGTTCACCCCATGGTCCGCCACCGCATGGCGGTCTTCGAGGCCGCGCACGCGGACGCGCGCGCCGTGGTGCACGAGGTGCCCCTGGCCCTGGAGACCGGCTGGGGGCGGCGCGCGGGCGGCAAGGCGGACACGGCGGGCCGCGCGGGGCGCGAGCCCGGCCGCACGGCGGCGGACGACGCCGAATGGGGCCGCGCCGATGTGCTCGTGGGCGTGGCCTGCCCGCTGGAGGAGCGGCGCGCGCGGCTTTTCGCCACGCGCGGCTGGGACGCGGAGACCTTCGCGGTCATGGAGTCCTGGCAGTGGCCCGCGGAAAAGAAGCTCGCGGCCTGCGACGTGGTGGCGGACAATTCCGGCCCGCGCGAGGACCTGGCGCGCGAGGCGCGGCGCGTGCTCGCGGAGCTGGCCGGACGGCGGCGCGCACGCATGCGCGCCCTGGCGCGGCGGCTCGCCGCCCTGCTCGCCGACGATCTTGAAGAGACTTCCGGAGAAAGCGCATGATCCCCCTGCGCGACTCCATCCCCAACGTGCACCGGCCCGTGGCCGTGTACGCCATCATCGCGCTCAACGCCCTCGTCTTTCTCTGGAGCCGCACGCTCACCGACCCGCAGTTCATCCACCTCCTGCACCTCTACGGCGTGGTGCCGCGCCGCTTCCTGGACCCGGCCTGGGCCCTGGCCATGGGCTATCCACCGGGCGGCAGCTTCAGCTTCGTCAGCTACATGTTCCTGCACGGCGGCTGGCTGCACATTATACTGAACATGTGGATGCTCTGGATCTTCGCGGACAACATCGAGGACGTCATGGGCCCGTGGCGGTTCACGGTCTTCTACCTGACCTGCGGGCTGGCCGCGCTGCTCACGCACATGGTCTTCAACCCCCGGGCTGACATGCCCGTGGTCGGGGCCTCCGGGGCCATCAGCGGCGTGCTCGGGGCCTATTTCCTGCTCTATCCGCACGCCCGCGTGCTCACGCTCATCCCCATCTTCATCTTTCCGCTGATCATCGAGATCCCGGCCATCCTCTTCCTGGGGTTCTGGTTCGTCAGCCAGATCTTCCCGGCCGTCAGCTCCCTGGGCACGCAGACGGACATCGCCTGGTGGGCGCACGCCGGGGGCTTCGTCGCGGGCATCGTGCTCCTGCCGCTCTTCCGCCACAAGGACCGCTGCTACTACTGCCGCCGCCCCACGGGCGACCCGCGCGCCGGGCGCTGAGCAGCCGGGCGCCGATCCGCCGGACGGGCCGGATCGTACGCCCCGTCCGCACGACCGGCCCCCGCGAGCGCCCCCGGCCCGGCGCGCATTCCCCGCCGCCGCGGGGAGAACGCAAAACGCCGTTACGCATTGACTCGACGGCCTCGAAGACCTATCTCCTTTGGGCGGCGGCCACGGCCGCCGCCAGCGACCACGACCTTATCAGCAGGCTGTCCCATCCTTCCTCTGGCAAGGCGCGCGCAACGGCCGACGGGCTTCGCGCCCGGCGGGCGGAGCTTTTCCGCCGGGCCCCTGCGCGCCCGCGCGTTTCGGAAGGGCCGGGGCCGCCGCGAAACAGCGAGGCAGCCATGCTCATCATCGAGGATTTGCACGTCAAGATCGGCGACAAGGAGGTCCTCAAGGGAATCGACCTGAAGATTTCCGAGGGAGAAACCTTCATCCTGTTCGGGCCCAACGGCTCGGGCAAGACCACCCTGCTGATGACCCTGATGGGCTTCGGCAACTACGAGATCACCCAGGGCAGGATCACCTTCAAGGGCGTGGACATCACCCGCGCGCCCATCTACGAACGCGCGCGGCTGGGCATCGGCATGAGCTTCCAGCGCCCGCCGACCATCCACGGCCTCAAGACCCGCCACCTGGTCTCCATGTGCGCGCGCGACCGCGAGATCGACGTGGAGGGCATGGCCCGCAACGTGAACTTCGACGAGTTCCTGGACCGCGACATCAACGCGGGCTTTTCCGGCGGCGAGATCAAACGCTCCGAACTGCTCCAGCTCATGGCCCAGCGCCCCTCCCTGGTGCTCTTCGACGAGCCCGAGTCCGGCGTGGACCTGGAGAACATGGCCCTCATCGGCCGCACGGCCCGCGCCCTGCTCGACGGCGCCGTGGACCCGAGCCCGGCCAAGTCCATGAAGGAGCTCAAGCGGCTGCGCCCGGCCGGGCTGATCATCACCCACACGGGCTACATCCTCGAATACGTGAACGCGGACCGCGGCCAGGTCATGTACAACGGCCACCTCTGCTGCGAATCCCGCCCGCGCGACATTCTCGACCACGTCGGCAAGTACGGCTACCAGGAATGCGTGCGCTGCCTGAACTGACGCCACACCGGAGCACATCATGAGCAACGTCGACCTCAAGCACTACCATTTCGACGGCGCGAACGCCGAGGCCATCGCCGACCTGCGCAGCCTCTCGCCCGACGACAAGCGCCAACTCCTCATGTCCGGCGTGGACGTGGAGGAGGCCCACCGCAGCGGCTCCTTCATGCACCTGAACCACTCCGGCGTGCACTGCGCGTCCAAGCGCGAGGGGCTGGAACTGCTGGACATCAAGACCGCCCTGAAGAAGCACGACGGGCTGCCCGAATACTGGTGGAAGATGGTGGACCCGGACAAGGACGAGTTCACCCGCGCGGCCCGCGAGCACCTGCACGGCGGCTACTTCATCCGCGCGCACAAGGGCGCCAAGCTCGTGGACCCCGTGCAGTCGTGCCTGTTCATCAAGGGCGACGGCGTGGGCCAGAACGTGCACAACATCGTCGTGGTGGAAGAGGACGCGGAACTGCACGTGATCACCGGCTGCGCAGTGGCCCACGGCACGCGCGAGGCCGCGCACATGGGCATCAGCGAATTCTACGTCAAGAAGGGCGGCAAGCTGACCTTCACCATGATCCACAACTGGAGCGAGGAAACCGCGGTGCGGCCGCGCTCGGCCGGGATCATCGAGGAAGGCGGCGTGTTCCTGAACAACTACGTGCTCATGAAGCCGGTCAAGGACCTCCAGATGTACCCCAGCCTGACCCTGGCCGGGCGCGGGGCCGTGGCGCGCTTCAACTCGGTCGTCGTGGCCCCTCCGGGATCGCTGGTGGACACGGGCAACCGCATCCTGCTCCAGGCCCCGGAGACGCGCGGCGAGATCATCGCCCGGACCATGACCACGGGCGGCACGATCATCAACCGCGGCTTCATCGGCGCGTCCGCCGCGCCCGCGCGCGGCCACCTGGAATGCAAGGGGCTGATCCTCAACAACGGCCGCATCCACGCCATTCCGGAACTGGACGGCTCCATGGAGGGCGTGGAGCTCTCCCACGAGGCCGCGGTGGGCAAGATCAGCCAGGAGGAGATCGAATACCTCATGGCGCGCGGCCTGGACGAGGACGAGGCCACCGCGACCATCGTGCGCGGCTTCCTCAACGTGGACATGGAAGGGCTGCCCAAGGAACTGGAAGAAGCCATCAACAAGCAGATCGAGGAGCTGGACGCGGGCGACACCATGTAGCCCGGCGCAACGCCTGTTCGGCCCCGGTTCCGCCCCACTGCGGAACCGGGGCTTTTTTTTGGGGCCTCCCGCCGGGGGCGGACGGGACGGGCCAGGGCGGCGCGGGACCGCGCAAGGGTTGATTCCGTCCGGGCATGGCGCTATTGCGGGGTTCCGATGCGGCCTCCACGCCGCGAACCCCAACCCCGGAGTCGCCATGTTCGTTGTCTCGCTCACCTACGTCCGCCCCCTGGAAGTGGTGGACGCCCTGCTCGCCGAGCACGTGGAATTCCTCAAGCAAGGCTACGCCGAGGGCGTGTTCCTGGCCTCGGGCCGCAAGTCGCCGCGCACCGGCGGCGTGATCCTGGCGCGCGCGGCCTCGCGCGCGGCGCTGGAGGCCCTGCTCGCGCGCGATCCCTTCCGGCGCGAGGGCGCGGCGGAATACGAGATCACCGAGTTCGCGGCGACCATGACCGCGCCGGAACTCGCGGCCCTGCGCGAAGGGGCCTAGCCCCCGGGGACCCTACCGCGCGGCAGGCGCGCGGCAGGCGCGAAACAGACGAGCGGCGGCAGGGACGACGGGCCGGACGCGCCGGAGCCGCCCTTTTCCCACCGCGCCGGTTCCCTTGTTCTTTCGGCGGCCCATCGACCGCGCGGCCCGGCCATGCTATGCAGGGACGGACGCCGCGCTCCCGCGCGGCGCGCGCAGACCCGGGAGCCGCCATGCAGCCGCACGTCCTGCAGACCATCGTCGCCGCCCTGGCCACGGGCGTGGCCTGCCACGCCGTGGGCAAGCGGCTGGGCATCCCGCCGATCCTCTTCTATCTGCTGGCGGGCACGGCCCTGGGCCCGGCGGGCGCGGACCTCATCCATCCCGCGGCCCTGGAGCGCGGCCTGCCCGTGCTCGTGGAATTCTCCATGGCCGTGATCCTCTTCGAGGGCGGCCTGACGCTCTCCAGCACCGGCTTCTCCACGGCCCCCGGGGCCATCCGGCGGCTCCTGACCCTGACCATCGCCATCACCTTCGCGGGCGCGGCCGCGCTGGCCCATTTCCTGCTCGGGCTGGACGCGCCCCTGTGCCTGCTCTTCGCGGCCATCATGGTCGTCACCGGCCCCACGGTCATCGGCCCGCTGCTCAAGTCCGTGAACCTGGGCCGCAGGCTGGAATCGCTCCTGCACTGGGAATCGATCTGGGGCGACGTGATCGGCGTGCTCCTGGCGGCCGTGGCCCTGCAGGTGGTCGGCGCGGGGGTCGAGGCGCGCGCCGGGCTGCTGGACCTGGGCGCTTCCCTGGGCGCGTCCTTCGGCCTGAGCCTGGGCACGGGCGGGGCCGTGGGCGCGCTCTGCGGCCTGCTGCTGCGCAAGCACGTGCTGCCCTGGGCCGCGCGCATCGGCGACGCGGGGCTCCCGGGCATCATCGCCCTGGCCGCCGCGCCGGGCGTCTTCGAGCTCTCCAACACCCTGGCCCCCTCCTCCGGCCCCCTGGCCGCGGCCGTGGCGGGCTATTTCCTGACGCGGCTCAAGGGCCCGGTGCTGCACAGCGTGCGCCACTTCAAGGACCAGCTCGCCGTGGTGCTGATCAGCACCATGTTCGTGCTCCTGGCCGCGTCCCTGGACCCGCGCCCCCTGGCGCACCTCTGGCCGCGCATGCTGCTGCTGGCCGCGCTGCTGGCCTTCGTGGTCCGGCCCGTGGCCGTGACCGCGGCCCTGTGGCGCACCTGCCCGTCCATGGCCGAACGCGCCTACCTCGGACTCATCGGCCCGCGCGGGATCATCGCCCTGGCCACGGCGGCCTACGCCAGCCTGCGGCTGCCCGAGCACGCCGCGCAGATGGACGTGCTGCTCAACGCCACCTTCGCCATCGTGCTCTTCACCGGGGCCTTCGCCACCGTGGCGGGCGGGCCGCTGGCCCGGCTGCTGAAGCTCTCCCAGCCGGACACGGCCTGCGGCATCGTCTTCGTGGGCTCCAACGAGTTCAGCCACGCCCTGGCCGACGCGGTCGCCGCGCACGTGCCCGTGGTCTTTTTCGACGCCAGCGCCAAAAGCTGCGCCCTGCTGCGCGACAAGGGCTACGAAACCATGTGCACGGACGAACTGGACGACGAGATGTTCGAGGAGGCCTTGCAGGAGGGGTTCTGCCGCGTGCTCGCGCTCACGTCCAACGGCGCGTTCAACGAACTGCTGGCGGAAAAGGCCGCGCGCCACTTCGGCCCGGGCCGCGTGCACCGGGCCAAGGCGGCCACGGCCGACGCTCCGCCCCTGGCCGAGGAGCGCGGCTCGGAACTGGCCTTTGCCGAGGATTTCTGCGTGCAGCGCGCCCTGGAGCGGCAGCGCTCCGGGGAATGGACCGTGCGCACCCTGACCCTGTTCGGCGCGTCCGTCGCGCCCGGGCCGGACGTGATCCCGCTCCTGCGCGTGCTGCCCGGCGGCCGGGGCGTGCGCATCCTGGCCCCGGGCTCGGCCCTGCCCGAGGCCGACTATATCTGCCTGGCCCCGCCCCTCTAGACGGACGGCGGCCCGGACGGGCTAACGCCGCCCGCGCGTCCGGTTCCGGAGCACGCCCGTCTGGCTCCAGAGCACACCCGTCATGACAACGGCCGAGGCCGCGAGCTGCGGCACCGTGAGCCGGTCTCCCAGGTACAGCCAGCCCATGGCCGCGGTGCACACGGGCACCAGATTGATGAAGGCCGCGGCGCGGCTGGCGTCCAGGTGCGCCAGGGCCCAGTTGTAGGCCCCGAACGCGCCGATGGTCACGCACGCGCCGAGATACCCGGCCGCCCAGAGCGCCGGGCCCGGTCCACCCGCGCCGCCCACGGCGTCCAGCGCGTTCAACGCGTCCAAAGCATCCGGTGCCCCGGGTAGAAAGAAGAAAAAACCCGCCAGGGCCTGCACCGCGGTGAGCCCCCAGGTGGAGTAGCGCGCGGCCAGGCGGCGCACGGAAAGCATGTACCCGGCCGCGCAGACCATGGCCCCGAGCTCCAGCAGGTTGCCGAGCAGGGGATCGGGCCCCTGGGGCCCGGGACGACCCGAGAGCGTAAGCCAGGCCACGCCCGCGCAGGACAGCGCCAGCGCCAGCCAGGTGCGCCCCGCCACGCGCTCGCCCAGGAGCAGCCAGCCGCCCGCGCCCACGAGCAGCGGCACCAGCGCGGCGATCATGCCCGCCTGGGAGGCCGAGGTGTGCACCAGGGCGTTGCTCTCCAGGGCGAAGTACAGGCAGGGCTGGAACAGGGCCATGAGCCCCAGGGGCTTCCAGTCCCCGGGCCGGTAGGCCCGGACCACCCCGGCGGCCGTGAACGGGACGAGCAGCAGCGCGGCGAGCGCCATGCGCACCCACATGACCCCGGCGGGCGGCAGCCCGGCCAGGGCCACCTTGGTGGCCACGAAGGAGCTGGACCAGAGCAGCACGGCGCAGAGCACGGCCGGCACCGGCGCGACGGTCCGCAGCCGAAGCGCGGCCGCGTTCCCGCCCCCGGGCGCTTTTCCGGCCGCTGCCCCGGCCGCCGCGCGCGCGCCGCTCACAGCAGCCTCAGCCCGTCGGCGAGGGCGGCCACCTCGACGCGCCCGCCCGCCAGGGCCAGGCCCAGATAGTCCAGTTCTCCAGGCGCGGCCCCGGCCATGCGCAGTTCGTAGTCGTCGTAGTGGCGGCTGCGCTGTGCCGTGGCCGTGAACGTGGCCACGAACAGCCCGCGCGCCAGGGCGCTGTCGCGCAGCACGGGCAGGGCCGCACGCGCCGAGCGCAGCACGGGCAGCGCATGCCGCGTGATGCCCGGATGCGCGCCCCCGGCCGCGTCGAGCACGTCCGGCCCGACCACGCCCGCAAACCGCGCGGCCACGGACGTGGCCAGCACGGCCGCCGCGTTGGCCGCCAGCCCCGGGGCCAGCCCCTCGGCGATGACCAGCACGCACTTGTCCCGCTCGGGATCGAGCATCGGCGCCTGCGCGCCGCTCCCCTGCCGTTCCGTCGTTTCCCTGTCTCGCATGGCCCCCTCCCTACTCCGCTCCGCCCCGCGCGTATGGTAAGATCTTGCGGCGGGCGGGCCCCCTACGAGCGGCACGCCCCGTTGCGGCGGGCGGGCCCCGCAAAGGGGAAGGGCCGCCCGGGCGTACGAAAGAGAAAAGAAGGGAAGGACCAGGCGGCCGACACCGCCGCAGCGGCGTTGTTCCGAAAAAGGGATCCGGCTTGGCGGGAGGGAGGCCCGGAGCCGGGCCATGGCCGCCGGGCGCGCGGTTCAGCGCCGCGCGCAGGCCGTGCGGTACTGCCCCGGGGTCGCGCCGGTGAAGCGGCGGAAGGTGCGCGAGAACACGGACTGGTCCGTGAACCCGGTGGCCGCGGCCACGTCCGCGATGGGCGCGCCCTGGGCCAGCAGGTCGCGGGCGCGCCGGATGCGCAGCTGGGTCTGGTAGGCGTGCGGGGTGAGCCCCACGGCGGCGCGGAACACGCGCAACAGGTGCGTGGGCGACAGCCCGGCCGCGCGGGCCAGTTCTTCCAGCGCGACCTTTTCGCAGGCGCGCTCCTCCAGCAGCGCGCGCGCCGCGGCCACGCCGGGATGCGGCCCGGCCTCGCCGTCCGCGTCCGGCGCGCCCCCACAGGGCCCTCCGACTCCGCAGGCTCCGCCATCCGGCACCGCATGGCGCGCCAGAAGCAGGCCGAAGGCCTCGGTCATGGCCGTCTGCCGCTCCAGCAGGTCCGCCGCGTCGGCCATCAGCGCGTGCAGCCGCCCCAGGGCGTCGAACAGTTCGGGGTCGCGGATCACCGGCGGCAGCACGGCCGCGGGGGCGACGGCCCCACCGGAGGCTACGGCCTCTGCGGGGGCGACGGCCCCGGCCGGACCCGGGAGCGCCTGGAGCGCCAGTTGCGCCATCCAGGCCGCGTCCACGTAGCACATCCGGTAGGTCCACTCCCCGTCCGCCGGGTTGCAGGCGTGGACCACGCCCGGCGGGATCACGGCCACGTCCCCGGCGCGCGCGGCGTGGACCTCTCCGGCCAGGACGAAATCGACCTCGCCCCTGTCGATGCAGCCCACGGACCAGTCCGGGTGCGTGTGCGGCGGAAAGAGGTGGCCCCGATAGCGCGCAAAGCGCACTTCCAGCCCCAGCTCCTCGTCGCGCCGAAAATCCACCTCGCCCGTGCGCTTGCGCACTCCGCCCATGTCGGTTCCTCCGCCCGGCCTTCCCGTCCGGTCTTGCCCGCCCGCTTTCCTCCCCCGCCTCCCCCGCCTTCCCCGCCCGGCTACCTTCACGGGCGGGCCGTGTCAATCCCGCCGGGGCCCTTCCGGCACCCGGACCCTTCGGGCCGTCCGCGCCCCTTCCCAAACCGCGTCCGAAACGGTATCAGATGCGCGAACGCAAACCATCAACACCACGGACGACCATGCCAGGATACCAAGCACATATCGTGGGCGGCGCGGCGCTGACGGGCGGAGCCCTCGCCGCCGGGTACTTCTTCAACTTCTACGAGCCCGAGCCGATCCTAGGCGCGGCGCTGCTGGCCGTGGGCCTGCTCGCCGCCCTCTTCCCGGACACGGACACCGACTCCATGGGCCAACACCTCTTCTACGGGCTCATGGCCTTCACGGACATCATCCTGCTCATCAACAAGGAGTACGAATGGGCCGCGCTGGTCGGCCTGTTCGCCATGCTTCCGGCCGCGGCGCGCCATCGCGGCTGGACGCACACCTGGTGGGCCATGCTCGTGGTGCCCGCGCCCATGGTCCTCGTGCCCGTGATCTTCTTCCACGCCTCGTGGATGCCGCTGATGCCCTTCTACGCCGCCGCCGTGCTCGGCTACTTCTCCCACCTGGCCCTGGACCGGCAGTTCTAGGCCGCACCACCGCACGGCCCGCATGCCCCGCGTCAGCCTCGTCACCTTCACCTGCAACGACGGCGACCTGACGCGCGGGCTGCTGGACGCGGCGCGCGGCTGGACCGTGCGTCCGGACGAGATCGTGGTCGTGGACGACGGCTCCGAGCCGCCGTTCGTCCCGCCCGAACCGGCCGGGGACCTTCCGGCCGTGCGCCTGGTGCGCCTGCCGTCCAACCGGGGCATCACCCGGGCCAATGCCGCCGGGCTGGACGCGGCCCACGGCGACGTGCTCTTTTCCGTGGACTGCGACGTGCGCCCGGAGCCAGGCTATCTGGCCGCCTGCCTGCGCGCCCTGGAGCGCCCCGGCACGGGCATGGCCGCGGGCGGCGTGCTGCACGCAGCGGGCGACGGGCTGACCGCGCGCTACCTGCGCACCTTCGGCGACAACCACAATCTCGACGCACGCGGCCCGGTGGAATTGATCCCCGGCAATGCCTATGCCATCCCGCGCGCCGTATGGCGCGAGGTCGGCGGGTTCGGCGGCCACGCGGCGCGCGTGTGCGAGGACCACGCCCTATGCCGCCGCGTGCGCGCCGACCAGGCCCGCGCGCTCGGCCTGGTCCCCTGTGCCGCAGGGTCTGGTCCTGGTGCCGGGGCCCGGTCCGCGCGGCCCTGCCGCGCGACGAACGCGCCCCCGCCTATCTCTTCCGCCTGCTCGGCGAACCCATGGTCGCGCGCATGGGGCCGATCCTGAATAGGGGCGAGCCGCTCTTCGCCTGCGTGGAGCTGCTCTATCTGGCCTACGCCGTGACCGACGCCCTGGACGGGACTTCCGGCGACGGACCAGGCGAAGCCGAAACAGACGCTCCGCCGGAAGCGGAGCACGGCATGCGGGACGCCGCCGCGCGCCTCCACGCCGCGCTCGCGACCACCCTGGCCGCGCACCCGGCCCTGCGCGCCCGGCTGACGGCGAACCTGGCGGCCCTGAGCGTGGACCTGGACACGGGACGCCACGGCGAAACACCGGAAAAGACCGGAGGGGACGGGACCGGGGGAGACGATCCCTGGGAGGAATTCCGGCCGCTCATCGCGGCCCTGGAGAACGGCGGACTGCCGGCCCGGCTCGACGGCCCTGGCCTGGCGCTGCTGCGCCGCGAGGACCACCGCGCCACGCATTTTTCCTCCTACTGAGCCCTACGCCGCCAGGCCCGCGCGGCCGGAACCGCCCGGCGGCCCGGGCCGCTAAGACGCGTTCTGGAAATGGCGCATGAAGCGACGGTCGATCCAGTCCTTGGCCCAGAAGGCCGGACGGCCGCCGAAGACCAGCGGGCCCTTGCGCAGGATGCCCTTGCTCCCGCCCACGTTGAAGACCAGCAGATAGCCCCCGCCCGGATCGAAGGCCTTGAGCTCCCGGCCCGCGAGCGCGGCCAGGAGGTTCTCCACGAGCACCGCGTTCTGGCGCACGGCGTAGACCCCGACCTTGTCCAGGGGCCGCTCGGAAAAGTGGACGCAGTCGCCGCCGCCGAAAATCTCCGGATGCTCCGCACACTGCAGGAAGCGGTTCACGGCCAGGCCGCCGTCCGGCCCCAGGGGCAGGCCGGAACGGGCGAAGACCCGCGAGGGCTTCACGCCCGTGGCCACGAAGATCACGTCCGCGGCCCGCTCCTCGCCCGTGTCCAGGACCACGCGCCCCGGCTCCAGGGTGCGCGCCCGCACGCCCTCGCGCACCACGATCCCGCGCCGGTCCATGACGCGGCGCGCCATGCCCGGCACCGGGGCCAGAAAGCGGCCCATGAACCGCTTGCCCGCCAGCACGGTGATGCGGGGCGCATGGCCGCCCTTGCGCCCCGCCGCACGCCCGAGCTGCCAGACATTGCCGGCCACCTCCAGCCCGGCCGGGCCGCCGCCCACGACCACCACCTCGGCCGCGCGCTCGCGCGCCAGCCGCCGCAGGTGCTCGCGCGCCGCAAGCAGGCTCTCGATGGGCTTGACCGTGTACAGCCCAGCGCCCGAAGGCGCGGGCCCGCCGTCGCCCAGGGGCACGTAGCTGCCGATGTTGCAGGAGAGCACGTCGTAGGCCAGGCTGCGGCCCGAGGCCAGCTCCAGGGTGCGGCCCCGCCCGTCGATGCGCGCCACACGGTCCCGCACGAAGGCCGCCCCGCGCTTCTCGGCCATCTCGCGCACCGCGAAACGGATGTCGTCGGGCTCATAGGTGCCGCCCAAAAGCCCGGGGCCCATGCCGGAATAATAGTGGTAGTCGTCCGGCCCCACCACCGTGACCGCGTGCCCCTGTTCCAGGAACCGCGGAATGGCCGTGAGCGCGGTCATGTGCGCGTGTCCCGCGCCCGCCAGCACCAGATGTCCCATGACGCCCCCATGGGCGGCCGCGCCGCCCGCTCTCCGCGTCCTAGGCGATCTCGCCGATGAGCCGCCCCAACCGCTTGAGGTGCTCCTTCTCCTCGGCCGCCACCTTGCGCAGGACCTCGGCCGCGGTGATGTCGTCCGCGCGTTCCGAGGCGCGCACGTACAGGTCGTAGGCCTGGGCCTCGATGGACATGGCGAATCCGACCACGTCCACGGCGCTGTCCCAGTCCGGGAAATAGCGGTTCTCGTACTCTCGGGTGGTCAGCCCGCCCTCCATGGCCCCGGGCAGCACGCGCTCCTCGAAGCCCGCGCGGTCCGCATCGCCGGTCAGCCGGGAATACTCGGCGAAGATCCTGTCCTTGTGCTTGTCCTCGATCACCGCCAACTTCACGAACACCGAGCGGACCATGTCCGCTTCCACCCTGTCGGCCATGGTGCGGTAGAAGTCGCCAAGCCCCACCTCCATGCCGTAGGCCACGAGCAGGGCCTCTTCCGGCGAGCCCGCGCCGTCGAAGAGCTGCAGGCCCTGGTCCGCATCGCCCAGGGCCGCATCGCCCTCCCAGGCCCGGAACCCGCCCTTGACGTCGCTGACGTGCTTGAACCCCAGGCGGCCCAGGAGCTGGGCGGCGGTGCGGCTGCGCCCGCCCGCGGCGCAGTAGGTGATGATCCGCCCGTCCGGGTCCAGCTCCGCGCTGCGCTCCTCCAGTTCCGGCAGGGGGATGAGCAGCGCACCCGGAATATGCCCCTGGCGGTATTCCTCGGGCTGGCGCACGTCGAGCACGGTCAGCGCGCCGTCCGCCGCCGCGTCGATCTCGGCGCGCGCCCCTTCCGGGCTCAGCCGGTCCACGGGGGTGAGAAACTGCTTCCAGAACATGGGGACTCCTTGGTTGCGGATGTGCACGCCCCTGCCGGGGCGAGTCTCCACCATACCGCGTTTGGCGCAATGGTCAACGCCGTTTCGCACCGCAAAAAGGAATGGCCCGGCGCCGCCGCGCTTCGCCGGACGCGCCCGGCCGACCTCCGGAAACGGCCGGGCCGCGCGCATCCCGCGCCCCCTGCCGCCCCGGGCGAGGCTTTTCATTTGGGGGGGGACAGGCTATAGCACAACACGCGCGCTGGGGGGCCGCGAAAGGCGAGCATGACCGACCGCACGAAGACCAAGAGGCAACTGCTCGAGGAACTGGAGCGGCTGCGCGGACGGGTCAGGGAACTGGAACAGGCGTCCCCTGGCCCCGCCCTGCCCGGCCTGTCCAGCTCCAACCCCTTCGTGCGCTCGCTCAAAAAATTCCAGGTCGTCTTCGACAACGCGCCCATCGGCATCTACCAGGCGGCCGTGGACGGCCGCTACATCTCGGTGAACACCACCCTGGCCGCGCTCTACGGGTTCGATTCGCCCGAGCAGATGCGCGGCGCGGCGACCGACCTCACGGCCCAGCTCTACGCCGACCCGGCCCAGCGCGACGCCCTGGCCCTGCTGCTCGCCGAGCGCGGCGAGATCCACAACCACGAGATCCTGGCCCGGCGCACCGACGGCACCACCTTCTCCACCTCGCGCAACATCCGCACGGTCTACGACGAGTCCGGCACGCCCCTGTACTACGAGGGGTTCGTGGTGGACATCGACCAGCGCCGCAAGGCCGAGGAGAAGTACCGCGCCATTTTCGAGAACTCCGTGGCGGGCATCTTCCGCACCTCGCTGGACGGCCGCTTTCTGGACGCCAACCCGGCCACGGCGCTGATCCTGGGCTACGATTCGCCCGCCGACCTCATGGCCACGGTCAAGGACATCGGCACCGACGTCTTCGCCGATTCCGGCGTGGACCCCAAGACCGTGGACTACCAGGAGATGGAAAAAGGCGTCATCTCCTACGAGACGCGCCTGCGCAAGAAGAACGGCGACGAGATCACCGTGCACCTGAACGTGCGCATCATCCGCGGACCGGACGGCGAGCCCTGCCTGGAAGGGTTCCTCCAGGACATCACCGAGCGCGCCCGCGCCGTGCAGGCCCTGCGCAGCGCCCACCGCGAGATGGGCAAGCGCGTGGAGGAGCGCACGCGCGACCTGCGCAAGTCGCTGGTGCGGCTGCGGCGCGAGGTCAAGGAACGCACCCTGACCGAGGAAAAGCTGCGCGAGAGCGAGGAGATGTTCCGGCGCATCACCGACTCGGCCCAGGACGGCATCCTGATGATGGACGACGAGGGGTGCATCTCCTTCTGGAACAAGGCCGCCGAAGCCATCTTCGGCTACTCGGCGGCCGAAGCGCGCGGGCGCAACCTGCACGGCCTGCTGGCCCCTGAATCCCTGGGCGACGACTACCTGGAAGGGTTCGACCGCTTCCGCGCCACGGGCCACGGTCCGATCATCGGCCGGACCATGGAAATGGAGGCCGTGCGCAAGGACGGCGAGAACTTCCCCATCGAGATATCCATCTCCTCCCTGCGCTTCAAGGGCCGCTGGAACGCCATCGCCGTGCTGCGCGACATCACCCAGCGCAAGGAAGTGGAGGAGAGCCTGCGCGAGGCCAAGGAGACGGCCGAGGCCGCCAGCCGCCTCAAGTCCGACTTCCTGTCCATCGTCTCCCACGAGCTGCGCACGCCGCTGACCAGCGTGCTCGGCTTCGCCAAGATCATCCGCAAGAAGCTGGAGCGCTCCATCGAGCCGAACCTCCAGGGCGCGGACCAGCGCACCGAGCGCACCTGGCGGCAGATCATGGAGAACATGGCCGTGATCGTCGCCGAGGGCGAACGGCTGACCGCGCTGATCAACGACGTGCTCGACCTGGCCAAGCTCGAGGCGCGCAAGGTGGACTGGCGCATGGACGCCTACGCGGTGCGCGACCTCATCGACCACACCCTCACGGCCACGGCCAGCCTGTTTCGCGGCACGCCGGTGCAGCCCAAGGTGGACGTGCAGCGCGGCCTGCCCGAGGTCCTCTGCGACCGCGACCGCATCATCCAGGTGCTCATCAATCTCATCTCCAACGCCGTGAAGTTCACGGCGCGCGGCGCGATCACCTGCCGCGCGCGGCTCACGGGCGAGAGTGTGACCATCAGCGTGGAGGACACGGGCATCGGCATTCCCGACGCCGAACTGCCCACGATCTTCGACAAGTTCAAGCAGGCGGGCGACACGCTCACGGGCAAGCCGCGCGGCACCGGCCTGGGGTTGACCATCTGCAACCAGATCGTGGACCAGCACGGCGGCACGCTGTGGGTCAAGTCCGCGCAGGGCGAAGGCAGCGTGTTCTCCTTTACCCTGCCCCTGGCCGACCGGATCGGGAGCCTGCGCGACATCCGCTGATCCGGCGCGCGGCCGCGCGCCGCGGCACGACGAGAGAAGGTCCGGCCCGCGCCGGGCTTTTTTTTGTGGGGCGGCCGGGAAGGCGGCGGCGCGGAAGCCGGAGCCGTGCGCCAGACGTGCACGGGGCGCGTTGCGGGAGACAGGGGGAAGCCGCCTACACGGCCTTTGCCAGGAGGTGCAGGTAGAGGTCGCCCTTCCAGGGGCCGAAGTGGCGGCCGAGGCCCTTGAGGCGGATCGGGCGGCCGGGCGCGAAGTCGGGCGGCAGGGTCACCTCCAGGGTCACCCGGCGGCCGGACCAGCCGCGCGTGACCTGCAGCCGCATGCGCCCGCCGGGCCGCAGGCTGCCGATGGGCAGACGGATGGTCTGCTCGTCGTCCATCTGGCGGCGCAGCCAACGCCGGAACGTGGCCACCAGGCCGCGCGACAGGTCCACGGTCACGGTGCGCTCGCCCCACTGGAAGCTCAGCCTGCGCCTGCCGGGCCGGAACAGCCCGGCCACGGCCCGGCCGTCGCGCCGGATCTGCTTGTAGATGTCCTCGAACACCTGGCGGGCGAAGGGGTCCTTGAGGATGTCCTGCAGGACCTCCTCCTTCTCGTAGTAGAACCCGTTGCGCCCGGGCCCGGCCATGGAGGCCATGGTCGGACCGGCGGCGGCCCCGGCGCCCGAAGCGGAGGACGCGGCGGCGTGACCGGCCGCCCCGGCCCCAGAAGTGGAAGAAGAAGCGGAGGCGGAAGAAGCGGAAGAGGAAGAAAAACCGTTGCCCGAAACGGTCGCGGCCCCCGCGCCAGCCCCCGTGGAACCCGAAGCCGGGCGGCTCCCCGTCGAGGCGCCGGAAGAAACCGGGCCGGAAGACGCGGAACCCGCCGTCTTGCGGCCGCCGCTCATGAATGACGACCAGAACGAGCCGCCCTTGGCGCGGCCGCCGCGCGCACCCCGGTCCGCCCGCGCCCGCCGCGCACCGCCGGTCGTACCCCTGGCGGAATCCGCGCCGCCCGCGGCCTTGCCGCCCGCCGCCGTGCCTGACGCCTCCTTGCGCGCGTTGCCGTCCGCCGTCCACATCCGCTCGCCGCCCCAGGGCGATCCCGCTGCCCCCGGACTTCCCGACGATCCGCCCGCCCCCCCGGCCGGACCGGCCAGGGGCCCGGTCCGCACCTGGCGCTTGAGCAGCACGTAGGCCTCGTTGACCAGCTGAAAGCGACGGCCCGCATTGGGATCGCCCGGATTCAGGTCCGGGTGCAGCTCGAACGCCAACGTCCGGTAGGAGCGCTTGACCTCCTCCAGGGTGGCGGCGCGCGTCAGGCGCAGCGTGGAATAGGCTTCGTCAAGGTTCATAGGTCCTCGCCCAACCCGGGCGGAATGCGCAGCGCCGCGGCGCACTCGTCGCCTCCACCGGCGGCGCGCTCCAGCACGCCCTCGGCGCGCAGGCAGGCCAGCCCCTGGCGCACGAACTCCGCGTGCCCGGCCGCGGGATTGATGCCCGGACAGAAGTCCTGGGCCATCTCCCAACTCGCCTCGTCCACCAGGTTGCCCCGAAAAAACGGCCACGCACGGCAGATATCCGGCTTGGCCCGGTGCACGGAGCAGCCCTCCCGGAAAAACACGCAGTACCCGTCCTCGCCCGTGCGCAGGTACGTCTTGCCGTCCGAGCGCCGCGCGTAGCGGGCCAGAAAATCCTCCGGCGCGAGCCCCAGATGCGCAGCCAGCCGCGCGCGGTCCAGGGGGCTCATGACGATGCCGCCCTCGCCCAGGCAGCAGTGCCCGCACATGCGGCACTCGAAGGCCGCCACGCGTTCGCTCACAGCAACGCCCCCCGGCCCGACAGCCCTCCGACGAGCAAACGCCGGTGCTCGACCATCAGGCAACGGTCCTGGACCACGGCCACGCCGCTGCCCGCCAGGATGCGCGCGGCCTCCTCGCTGACGACGCCCTCCTGCATCCAGAACAGGCGCGGCAGCGGATCCATGGCCAGGACCTCGCGCGCGTGGTCGGCGCAAAACTGCGGCGCGCGGAAGAGGTCCACGACGTCCACCGGGCCGGGGACGTCGGCCAGCGAGGCCCGCGCCTCGATCCCCCAGACGCTCTTGCGCACCGGATGCACGGGAACGACCTCGTACCCCGCGCCGATAAGATAGCGGCCCACGCTGTCCGCCGGGCCGGGCTTGTCCTTGGCTCCCACCACGGCGACGGTCCGCGCCGCGGCGAGCAGCTCCTTGATGTCCTGATCGAGCAGCATTCGTTTCGTTCTCCAAGGGATGTGACGTGTCGGGAAAGGCGGGGGCCCGCGCGCGAAACATGTAGCACGGCCCGGCCCTCCCATGCAAACAAACCTAAAGCCGGTGCCGACCTGCACGCTCCCGGCGCGCCTTCCGGCCTCGATCACCGCGCGCGGACGGCCGCACGTTGCGTCCCGGCGCGCCTTGCCGTACAACCACGGCTCGGGCCGCGCCCGCGCGCGCCCTTTCCGCCAACGCCCATGCCGCGCCGCAGCCCCGCGCCCCGCGCCGCCGCCCATCGCGCCGCACCCCGCAAGGAGAGACGCCATGTCCAGCCCCGATACGGCCCCCGCCACCGACACCCGACCCGCCGGCAACGGCTTTGCGGCCATCGAAGCCATGCCCGCCGAGGAACTGGCCCTGCGCCACGCCCGCGTGCGCGCCGAACTGGCCCGCGCCCTGCCCGACGCCGCCGGGCTCATGGCCTTTTCGCGGCCCGCGCTCTACTGGCTCAGCGGCCACCTGGGCAACGGCGCGTTCTGGCTGCCCATGGACGGCGCACCCGTCCTGCTCTGCCGCCGGGGCATCGACCGCGCGCGCCTGGAGAGCCCGCTCGCCAATATCCTCCCCTTCCGCTCCTACTCGGACCTGCCCGGCCTGCTGACCGACGCGGGCTCGCCCCTGCCGGACTCTTCGGCCGTGGCCGCGGAAACATCAGGGCTGCCCTGGTCCCTGGGCACGCTTTTGACCAAAAAACTCCCTACGTTGCGTTTCGTGCCCGGCGACGCGCCCCTGGCCAGGGCGCGCTCGGTCAAGACCGCCTGGGAGCTGGACAAGATGCGCCTGTGCGGCGAGCGCCACCACCGCGCCCTGCACGACATCCTGCCCGGCCGCATGCGCCCGGGCATGACCGAACGCGAACTCTCCATCGCCGCCTGGGGCGTCTTCTTCGAACTCGGCCACTCCGGCCACATGCGCATGAACGGCCCGGGCGACGAGATCTTCCTCGGGCACGTCTCCGCCGGGGAGAACGCCAACTATCCCAGCGTGTTCAACGGCCCAGTGGGCCTCATGGGCGACCACCCGTCCCTGCCCTTCATGGGCTACGCGGGCACGCGCTGGAACCCGGGCGAGCCCCTGGTCATGGACATCGGCTTCTGCCTGGAAGGCTACGCTACGGACAAGACCCAGGTCTACTGGTCCGGCCCGCGCGCATCCATCCCCGCGCGCGTGGCCGCGGCGCACGCATTCTGCGTGTCCGTGCAGGCCTGGCTGGCCGAGAACATGAAGCCCGGGGCCATCCCCTCGCAGCTCTACGAGGCCGTCATGCAGCGCGCCGAAAAGGAGGGCTGGACCGAGGGCTTCATGGCGCTCGGGACCAACAAGGTCTCTTTCCTGGGTCACGGCATCGGCCTGGCCATCGACGAGCACCCGGTCATCGCCAAGGGCTTCGACGACCCGCTGGAGGAAGGCGTGGTCATGGCCCTGGAACCCAAGCTGGGCATCCCCGGCGTGGGCATGGTCGGCGTGGAGAACACCTTCGAGGTCACCCCCACCGGCGCACGCTGCATCACCGGCGCGCAGTACGAAATGGTCTGCATCGACTGACGGCGGACGGGGCGCTTTCCCTACCACTACATGAAATGAAGGGCCCGGTTCAACCGGGCTTTTCCATTCCTCTATCACGCACAATGAAGTGGACTTCACTTTCTTTCACTGGTAATATACTGTCACATATTCATTCAGATCTACCAATCAGCTAATTCATCGCACTACGGGGGCATTCCATGCGCATCCGTTCCCTTCTGCCGTTGCTTTTGGCCACTCTGCTCCTATCGGGCTGTGCCGTTGTCAAGAAAGTGGACATTCCCGAGCATGTTCCATCCGACCCATTGAGCGTATCCCCGGGAACGAAGCTCGAGCCCGTGGCGTTCGCCGGAGCGATCATGAACATCAAACGGGGGCAGGCCGTTGGCGCCTACTACACGGGGTATGCGCCGAACAGCATGAATATCTGCAATTTGAACAGTGCCGGTGAATTCACCATTGCCAGTGGCAGACACCTTGTCTCCGATAGAGAGGGAGATCTGAGCGAATATTTCTACGAAGTGCTTGACTCGCATGGATATAAGACGGTTGGAGACCCAAAGCTGATTTTTCAAAGAGAAGAAGAGCTAGCGAAGGCGAAGTTCAAGGTCGCAGCCCGTATCACGGACATGAAGATCAACATATGCAATATCTATAACGGCTGGGATGGTGCAAATATGCACAAAAGCCAGGGCGAAGCCTGGATGGCCGTTGAATGGAGCGTATATTCCAGTATGGATCGGGAGACATTGCTCCGTATTCCGACTGATGGACACTACCTGCTGGAGAAACCGACAGGCGACGGTGAATTCGTCCTCTTCGCGGAAACGTTCGCCTCTGCTGCGGAAGAACTCGCAGCCGACAAGGATTTCTACAAGATGCTCAGTGGCGAACTGAAAAAGCGGGAGCCCCGGAAACCGCTGGATGACAACGAATTGACCGTCGCCGGGGTCCCCTTGCGCGACATGCCTTTCAAATCCACGCCGGAGAGAGTCGTGGACGGCGTGGCTACGATAATCCTGCCCAGCGGGCATGGCTCCGGCTTCCTCATCTCCAAGGACGGCTACATGCTCACCAACTACCATGTCGCGGGCGGGCTGGACGAGGTCAAGGTGCGCTTCAAGTCGGGCATAGAACTACCCGCCAAAGTCATCCGCGCCCACAAACTCCGGGACGTGGCCCTGATCAAGGTGGACCTGGGCAACGCCCCGGCCCTGGCCTTGCGCGCCGCTCCGGTCAAGGTCACCGAACGGGTCTACGCCATCGGCACGCCGCGCCTGGAAAGCCTGAGCAATACGGTCAGCACCGGCGTCGTCAGCGCCCTCAGGGTGGACGACGACGAGGGCGGACTGCCCCTTATCCAATCCGATGTGGACACGCACGGCGGCAACAGCGGCGGGCCCCTGGTCGATGAAAACGGCAACGTCGTGGCCATCTGCGTGGCGGGCTACTCCACGGATGCCAGCAAGGCCAGCATCGGCCTCAACTTCTTCATCCCCATCACCAGCGCCCTCGAATACCTCAGGCTGCGCGTGGTGCCGGCGGAAGAATAAGCAACATCGCCGACGCCCTCGAACGGCTCAACGTCAACGTCTTCCTGGGCAAGGAACCCTAGGCCGCCCTCCACGATCCCTCCGGCGCACCGCGCCGACGCGCGAAACGCGCGCGGGCAATTGCGCTCGCGCGCGTTTCGTGGCAATTGACGCCCCATGAACCAGCACCCCGAACTCTCCGTGATCGTGGCCGCCTACAACGAAGAGGCCGTCATCGCCGACAACCTCTCGCGCATGGCCGCCCAACTCGCCTCGCGGCCCGAAACCACCTGGGAAATGATCCTCGTGGACGACGGCAGCGCCGACCGCACCCACGAACTCCTGCAGGCCTTCGCCGCCTCGGCCCCCGGCCCCGTCACCGTGCTGCGCCACCGCCGCAACTTCGGCCAGGGCCGCGCCCTGCGCAACGCCTTCGCCGCCGCCAAAGGCAGCATCATCGTCACCATGGACGCCGACCTCAGCTACGGCCCCGAGTACATCCATACCCTTTACGACGCCCTGCACTCCTCCGGCGCGGACATCGCCCTGGCCTCGGCCTACGCACCCGGCGGCAAGGTCCAGAACGTGCCCGCCTACCGGCACTTCCTCAGCCGCTACGGCAACCGCTACCTCGCGCTCATGACCCCCTACCCCATCCATACCGCCACCTGCGTCGTGCGCGCCTACCGCCGCGAAGTCATCGACTCCTGCGTGCTCACCTGCGACGGCATGGAACTGCAGCTCGAAATCCTCGGCAAGGCCGCCCTCGCCGAATACCGCGTGCACGAAGTGCCCGCCACCCTGGCCTGGCGCGCCGACAAGGCCCAGAACGCCTCCCTCGGCCGGGCCTCCAAAATGAAGATCCTGCGCGCCATCCGCCTCTACCTGCTCATGGGCTGGCTCTGGCGGCCCGGACTGCCCCTCTTCGCCCTGAGCGCCCTGCTGCTCGCCGCCGCCGCCCTGGCCGCGACCGCCAACGGCACCGCCGCCGCCATCCTCGCCGTGGGCGCCATCACCACCTTCGTCCAGGGACTCCTCGCCCTCCAGGCCCAACACCACCACGACCAGACCCAGCTCGCCCTGCGCCAAATCGCCGGAAAAGCCGACTCCGGACTGGCCGGCGAGGAGTAAAGAGCGGACGGGGCTCCGCCCCGAACCCCGCTGGGGCTCCGCCCCAGACCCCGCGCGGGGCGCTGCCCCGCGGACCCCGCCAGGACGCTGTCCTGGACCTGCTGGGGGGAATGATTCCCCCCAGGCCCCCCCGTCGGGGCGGGCGCGGAGCGCTTGGGGAAGTCGGGAGGGAGTACGGGCCGCGAAGGTTTCGGCCTCGGAACGCGGACAGGGCCGGGAACGATCCTGGCGGATCGTTCCCGGCCCTGTCCGCGTTCCGAGGCCGCCGCCACAGGATGCTTGCTGCGCCGCGCCTCCTGGATTGTGGAGGAAGGCGAATTTTTTCGGATAAATGGAGGTGAGGGGCCAGAGGAGATGCCTGACGGCAAGGTCCCCGGATCCCGGCGGGCGAAAAAAATACCACCTTACCACAACCAACCGAAACCAGGCGACTTTCCGCAAACGGACGTGCCGAGCCCCACAAAAAGGCGCGCCAGCGCCTCCCACCCCACCAGGGCGCATCCGCCGCCGCAGGCGGCGGCAGCCCGGCGCGCCCGGTCCCTCTCCCGACCATCCCGAGCTTCCCGCGCCCGCCCACCCCGTCCGGCTTCCCCGGAGTCTCTTCTCCCGGGACGCCCTCATCCAATCAAAACGTTTCGGGGGGTGATGGTGGGGGGAGGGATGGGGT
>JACCQO010000044.1 GCA_015709205.1 Desulfovibrionaceae bacterium | reverse complement strand
AGGAAGAGGGAAGCCCTTTTCAAAGGGTTCCCTCTTCCTCCCCCGCCCCTCCCCCAGCCTCTTCTACAGCTTCGACTTCAGCACCATGTCGGTGATGGGGCCGCGGGATTTTTCGCCTTTGAGGACGAGGTGGGCGTAGTTGGACAGGCCCTTGAATTTGCGCACGATCCAGTTGAGGCCGTTGTTGGATTCGTTGAGGTAGGGGTTGTCCACCTGGCGGGTATCGCCGAGGCAGAAGCATTTGACGTCTTCGCCCATGCGCGTGAGCAGGGAGCGCACTTCGGAGCGGGAGAGGTTTTGGGTTTCGTCCACGATGACCACGGCGTTTTCGATGTTCATGCCCCGGATGTAGGCCATGGGCAGGATTTCGAACCGTTTCGGGTTGTAGCGCAGGATGTCTTCGTTGGGGTTGAGGAAGAGTTTGTTGGCCGGGCGCATGTTGTGGAGCTTGATGACCAGGTCGTGGATGTATTTGACGTAGGGTTCGAGCTTTTCCTTGATGTCGCCGGGCAGGTAGCCGAGTTTCGCGCCGAGTTCGATGGTCGGCTTGACGAGGTAGATCTTCTGGAACTGGCGTTTTTCGAGCACGAGGTAGAGGGCGGTGGCCAGGGCGAGGAAGGTCTTGCCGTAGCCGGCCTCGCTCTGGACGCTGACGAGGTCGATGGCCGAGTTTTCCATGAGGAAGAAGGCGAGGTTCTGGTACACGGTGCGCGGGCGCACGTGCCAGAGGTCGAGGGTGAAGCCGATGGTCTCCTCGCCGGATGCGCCGTGGAACACGGGTTTGCCTTCGAACCAGGAGAAGGAGTTGGGCACGGGCGCGTCGCCGTTTTCGCAGAAGCCGGTGTAGAGCTGCGAGTCGGACTCGAAGGGTTTTGAGTCGCGGTATTCCTCGCTGTCGATGGAGAGCAGCCCGGCCTGCAACCGCAGGATCTTGTCGTTGGTGACGAGGATGGGATCCTCGATTTCCGCGTCCATGATCTCGTTGAGGATGTGGTTGTCCACGAGATCTTCGGAGAAGTGGGAGATGCTGGCGTCGTTGCGGATGAAGTGGATGCGGTCCTTGTTCTGGAGCATCACGTCCACGACTTTGGCGATGATGTGCCTAAGGCGCGGGTTGGTCTTGAGGGTATTGAGCTCGATGAGGACGTGGTAGGGGATGTAGATGTTGTTGTCGCTGCCGTTTTGCAGGCTGAGGATGGAGTCGGGGCTTTCGATGAGGACGTTGGTGTCGATGACGAAGTTCTTCTTGTCGGACATCGAGGAGTCATCCCTCCAGGGAGAAGGTTGACGGGGAGCGGGGCCGGGATCGGCTTTTCCGGGTATTCTGACGGTATGCCATTTCGGCGTGCCCGTAAACAGGGCGGCGGAACGAGGAGCGGTTCGCGAGGGCATGAGAGGAGGCGGGGGTGCCGGAAACGGGGCGGCGGGCGGAGCGGGGATCGAGAACGGCGGCGGCCGCCGGGCGCGCCGTGGGCGCCGCGGGGGCGGGTCCGCGGCGCGTTGCGTTCTGGCTGGTGGGTTGGGTCACGCCGTGTGCGGTGTCCTGTGGTTCGGGACGTTGCGCGGTTGCGGGGCGCGGAGCCGGTGTCCTTGTTCCGGTCAGCGCAGCCGTCTTTGCAATCGGGCGCGGAGGATGATGGCCAGCAGGTTCATGCCCAGCACGAGGACGATGAGCACCAGGGCGGTGCCGTACTGCAGGGCGCGGGTCTTTTCGATCTCGGTGCCCGCGGTGGCCAGCACGTAGATGTGGTAGGGCAGGGCCATGACCGAGTCGAAGACGGACTTGGGCAGGCTGGGGCTGAAGAACATGGCGGCGGTGAACATGATGGCCGCGGTTTCTCCGGCGGCGCGGCCGATGCCCAGGATCGCGCCGGTGAGGATGCCGGGGGTGGCGGCGGGCAGCACGACCTTGGCGATGGTCTGCCACTTGGTGGCGCCCAGGCCCAGGGAGGCCTCGCGGTAGGTGGGCGAGACCGCGCGCAGGGCTTCTTCGGACGCGCCGATGATCAGCGGCAGGATCAGCGCGGCGAGGGTGAACATGCCCGCCAGGAGGCTGACGCCCATGTGCAGCAGGGTGACGAAGAAGGCCAGGCCGAAGAGGCCGAAGACCACCGAGGGCACGCCCGCGAGGTTGTTGATGGCCAGGCGGATGACGTGGACGATGGCGCCGGGGCGGGCGTATTCGTGCAGGTAGATGGCCGTGGCCACGCCCCAGGGCAGGGCGATGAGCATGGAGCCGTAGCTGAGCAGGATGGTGCCCAGGATGCAGGGGAAGATGCCGCCGGCGGTCATGGAGTCGCGCGGGGGTTGGCTGAGGAATTCCCAGCTGATGGCCGGGGTTCCGTAGTAGAGGATGTAGGCGCAGATGATCACCAGGGCCGCGCCGTTGATGACCACGGCGAGCTTGAACAGGGTGAACATGAGGCTCTGCAGCGGCTTGCGGCGCTTGAGAAAGGTGCGGTCCTGGTGTTGCTCCAGGGTGGACGACGCGGGCTGGCCGGTCGTCTGCGGCATGGGCGGCATGGGCGTTGGGGCCGTTTCTGTCATGGTCTGGCTCATGTGTTCGTCCGTTCGGATGGTTTGCTGCGGGTGCTTCGGGCCGGGCCTGGGTCTACAGGGTGGCGGTGCCGACCTGTTTCTTCTTTTCCGCGATGTAGGCGGCCACGATGTTGAAGGCCAGGGTGAAGAGGAACAGGACCATGCCGGTGGCGAACAGGGCGTAGTAGTGGTCGCTCTGGAAGGGGGCTTCGGCCATTTCCGCGGCGATGGAGGCGGGCATGGGCCGCACGGGATCGAAGATCGAGGTGGGCAGCATGGCCGCGCCGCCGGCGACCATGAGCACGACCATGGTCTCGCCGATGGAGCGCGCCATGCCCAGGATCACGGCGGTGCTGATGCCCGAGAGCGAGGCGGGCAGGACGACCTTGCCGATGGTCTGCCACTGGGTGGCGCCCAGGGCCAGCGAGGCCTCGCGCAGCTCGTCGGAGACGCTGAAGATGGCGTCCTCGGAAATGGAGGTGATGGTCGGCACGGCCATGAAGGCGAGCATGATCGAGGCGTTGAACATGTTCAGGCCGGTGGCGATGTCGAACCAGTCCTGCAGCAGCGGGGCCACGACCACGAGGCCGAAGAAGCCGATGACGACCGAGGGCAGGGCCTGGAGCATCTCCACGAGCGGCTTGACGATGGAGCGCATGCGCGGCGAGGCGATCTCGGCCAGATAGATGGCGGTCATGATGCCCAGGGGGATGGCGATGAGCGAGGACAGCGCGGTGACCGACAGGGAACCGATGATCATGGGCAGGATGCCGAAGTCCGGCGGATCGTCGGTGGGGTACCAGTAGCGGCCGGAGATGAAGTCCCACCCGCTGACGTGGTGGAAGATCGGCAGGCCTTCCAGGATGAGGAAGGCCATGATCAGGAAGAGCACCAGGATGCTGCTCGCCGCGATGACGAAGAACAGCGAGTGGATGAGGTTGTCTTTCTGGCGGCGGTTCATGGGCGGGCGGATCCTTGCTGAGGGCCTGCTGGGAAAAATGGTATCTCCCCCTCCCCGCCGGGCGGGGAGGGGGAGGGCGCGACGGTCGTTAGTCCAGCGGGATGAAGCCGGCTTCGCTCACGTACTTCTGGCCCTCGGCGGAGAGGCAGAAGTCCACGAAGCTCTTCAGCTCGCCCTTGGGCTCGCCGTTGGTGTAGATCTGCAGTTCGCGGGAAACCGGGAACTCGCCGGACTTGGCGGTGGTCGCGGTGCCGGCGATGCCGTTGACCTTCAGGGCCTTGACGGTCTTGTTCACGTAGCCGATGCCGTCGTAGCTGATGGCGGCCTTGTTCTTGGCCACGGCCTGCAGCACGGCGCCGGAGGAGGCCTGCAGCAGGGCGGCCGGGGTCACGCGGTTGCCCTTGCCGATGACGAAGTGGCCCCAGGTCTCGTAGGTGCCGGAGGAGGTGTCGCGGGAGATGACCACGATGTTCTTGTCTTCGCCGCCGACTTCCTTCCAGTTCTTGATGGCGCCGGTGTAGATGCCCTGCAGCTGGGCGATGGACAGGTCGGAAACGGGGTTGGACGGGTGCACGATGGGCAGCACGGCGTCCAGGGCCACGACGATCTCCTTGGCGTCCACGTTCTTCTCCTTGGCGGCCGTGATCTCCTTGTCCTTCATCTTGCGCGAGGCCATGGCGATGTCGGTGGTGCCGTCCAGGATGGCCTTGATGCCGTTGGACGAGCCGCCGCCGGAAACGGAAATCTTGGTCTCGGGGTGGGCCTTCATGAAGGCCTCGACCCACTTCTGCATGATCGGGAAGATGGTCGTGGAGCCCTTGACCTCGATGTTGCCGGCAAAGGCGACCGAGGTCATGCCGAGGATCAGCATGGCGGTGAGAACCAGGTTTTTGACACGCATGATAAAGCTTCCTCCATGGAATGGGTTTCTTTTTCCGGGCCACACCGACCCGACGTGCGCAAACTAGGAACCCAATGTTACGGGGTTGTGACGCGGAAGATAAATCTTGGTGACGGTGCGGCCTCCAACCCGTTGAAATGGCGCGCGAATCTGCGCTTTTTCAAAGGAAAGCGGGAATTTAGGTAATTTGCTGAAACACGAAAAAGGCGGGGAGCGGCACACGTCGCTCCCCGCCTTTTGGGACGGGTCTTTTGGGATGGAGCCCGGGAGGGGCCCGGCTAGTCGGCGGCCGCCTCGCCCAGCAGGCGGCGGGCGATCTCCTTGGCCGCGCGGCGGCCCGCACCCATGGCCGAGATGACCGTGGCCGAGCCGGTGACGATGTCGCCGCCGGCAAAGACGTTGGGCATGGAGGTCTCGCCGGTCTCGGCGTCGGCCTGGATGTAGCCCCACTTGTTCAGGGCCAGGTCCGGCGTGGCCTGGATGAGCACCGGGTTGGGCCCGGAGCCCACGGCCACCACGGCCAGGTCGCATTCGATCTCGCAGGTGTCGCCCTCGATGCACACCGGGCGGCAGCGGCCCGACGCGTCGGGCTCGCCCAGACACATGCGCTGCAGGGTCATGGACGTGAGGAACCCGCGCTCGTCGCCGTTGAAGGACAGCGGGCCGCACAGGCACTGCAGCTCCACGCCCTCCTCCACGGCGTGCTCCAGCTCCTCCAGCCGCGCGGGCATCTCGTCGCGCGTGCGGCGGTAGACGATGGAGACCTTTTCCGCGCCCAGGCGCAGGGCCGTGCGCGCCGCGTCCATGGCCACGTTGCCGCCGCCGATGACCGCGACATGGCGGCCCTGGATGATCGGCGTGTCGTAGTTGGGGAAGTCGTAGGCCCGGCCCAGGTTCACGCGCGTGAGGTACTCGTTGGCCGAGAACACGCCGATGAGGTTTTCGCCGGGCACGCCCAAGAAGCGCGGCAGCCCTGCGCCCACGCCGATGAACACGGCCTGGAAGCCCTGGTCCAGCAGTTCCTGGATGGTGAAGGTCTTGCCGCCGACCCAGTTGGTGCGCAGCTCGACCTCCTGCTCCTTGAGGGCGTTGACCTCGCGGGCCACGACCCGGGTCTTGGGCAGGCGAAATTCCGGAATGCCGTAGACGAGCACGCCGCCGACCTCGTGCAGGGCCTCGAAGACCACGACCTTGACCCCGCGCGCGGACAGGTAGCCCGCCACGGTCAGGCTGGCGGGCCCCGAGCCTACGCAGGCCACGCGCAGCTCCGGGTTCACGGGCGTGCACTCGGGCTTGCCGGTGATCTCGTCGCACGCGCTCATGGCCGCGTAGGTGTCGGCCACGTAGCGTTCCAGCCGGCCGATGGCCACGGGCTGGCCCTTCTTGCCCAGGATGCAGGCCCCCTCGCACTGGGTTTCCTGCGGACAGACGCGGCCGCAGACCGCGGGCAGGCTGTTGGTGCCCTTGATGGTGCGGTAGGCCGCCTCCACGTCGCCCTTCTGCAGGTGGCCGATGAAGTCGCGGATGGGCACCTCCACTGGACAGCCCTTGACGCAGAAGGGCTTCTTGCACTGCAGGCAGCGGGCGGCCTCGGCCCGGGCGTCGGCCTCGGTGTAGCCCAGGGCCACCTCGTCGAAGTTCCCGACGCGCGCCTCCGGGGCCTGGGTGGGCATGGGCGTGCGGGGCTTCTGTATCTTTTTCGGTTGTTTATCGGCCATGGCGTTCGTGGTACTCCTTGTAGGAAATTGCCTCCTGGGGCTTGAAGGCGCACAGACGCTGGCGCAGCTCGGTGAAGTCCACGAGCTGGCCGTCGAATTCCGGGCCGTCCACGCAGGCGAACTTGGTTTCGCCGCCCACGGTGACGCGGCACGCGCCGCACATGCCGATGCCGTCGACCATGATCGAGTTCAGGCTCACGGTGGTCTTCACGCCGAAGGGCTTGGTCGTGCGGGCCACGGCCTCCATCATCGGCACCGGGCCCACGGCCACGACCTCGGCCACGGACTTGTCCTCTTCCAGCCGTGCGGCGACCAGGTCGGTGACCAGCCCCTTGTGGCCGAAACTGCCGTCGTCCGTGGACACGAGCACCTCGGGGCAGAAGCTTTTGAGCTCGTCGTAAAAGAGCAGCAGGTCCTTGGAGCGCGCGCCGATGACCGCGACCACGTGGTTGCCGGCCCGATGGTGGCCCTTGGCGATGTGGTGCATGGCCGCGATGCCGGTGCCGCCTCCCACGCAGATGACCGTGCCGATCTTGTGGATGTCCGTGGCGCGGCCCAGGGGGCCGCAGACGTCGAGGATCTCGTCGCCCTGGCCCAGGCTTTCCAGCAGGGCCGTGGACTTGCCGAGCACCAGGTAGACGATGGTGATGGTGCCCGCGTCGGGGTCCGTGTCCGCGATGGTCAAGGGGATGCGCTCGCCGTGCTCGTCCATGCGCAGGATCACGAAGTTGCCCGGTCTGGCCTTGGCCGCGATGTGGGGCGCGTCGATGACCAGCTTGCTGGTCTGCCCCGGAATGAGCTGCTCTTTCTTGAGGATGGTGTTGGGCATTTGCGTACCGTTTTGATGGGTTGGATGCGAATGATGCGGTTTGATTCCCTATACGGCGCGCAGGAGGCTTTGGCAAGGCGCGGCTGGAGTGCGGATGACAGGGGATGCGCGGGGCCCAGCGCCCCGGCGCGCGCAAGCGCCGACGCCCCCCGGCGGCCGGTCCGGGCCGGTCCGGACCGGCCCGCCGGGGGGCGTTGCGGAGAAGCCGGTGCGGCTAGCTCTGCAGTTGCTCGATGAGGCCGTTGAGCTTGGCGGAGAGTTCGGTCAGTTCCCGGACGGCCTGGGACGACTGGACCATGGCCGCGAGCGTTTCCCCGGAGATGCGGTGGATCTCCTCGGACGAGAGGGTCACGTGCTCGGAGGCCGAGGACTGCTCCTCGGCCGCCGTGGCGATGGCCCGGACCTGGTCGGCGGTGGTGTCGGTCATGGCCAGGATTTCCCGCAGGGCCTTTTCCGCGCCCTGGGCCAGCGAGGCGCTGTCCGCGACCATGGCCACGGCCCGGTCGGTCTCCTCGATGTTCGCCCGCGCGCCGGTCTGGATCTCCTGGATGGCCTCGCCGACCTGCTTGGTCGCGCCCACGGTCTTTTCCGCCAGCTTGCGCACCTCGTCCGCGACCACGGCGAAGCCCCGTCCGGCCTCCCCGGCGCGCGCCGCCTCGATGGCGGCGTTGAGCGCCAGGAGGTTGGTCTGGTCCGCGATGTCGTTGATCACGTTCATGATCGTTCCGATGTTGTCGGCATGTTCGCCCAGCGCGCCCATGCTCGCCTTGAGGGCGTGCATGAGCTCCTGCATCCGGCGGGTGGCGTCGAGCATGCCGCGCATGACCTCCGCGCCCTCCTGGGCATATTGGCGGGTCTGCCCGGCGGCCTCGGCGGCCTGCGAGGAGTTGCGGGCCACCTCCAGCACCGTGGCGTTCATCTGCTCCATGGCCGAGGCCGTCTCGCTGGCGCGCTCCTTTTGCAGCTCCGCGCCCCGGCTGGACTCCGCGACCTGCGTGCCCAGCGCCTCGGAGGCCGTGGACAGGTCCTGGGAAATGGTGCTGGCCTCGTCCGCCAGCCGGAGCATGGTGCGGTTGCGCGTCACGGTTTCGGTCTGGTCCATGACGACCTCGAAGACGCCCTGGAGCGAGCCGTCCGGACCGAGGATGGGCACGGAATTGTACTTGATCTCCAGGTTCGCGCCCCCGGGGTGCGCGTCGGTTTCGGACTCCTCGCGCCGGTGCGAGGACATGGTCCGGCTGCAGGCGCAGCGCCTGGTGCGGCAATCGCCGGTCTTGAAGAAGTCGAAACACTTGCGCCGCCCTTCGAGGTCGGACGATTGCAGCCCGCCCATGGACGCGCCGGTGCGGTTCATGAAAAGCACCTCGTAGTTCGTGTCGATGGCCATGATCGGGGTGGGGATGTTGTCCATGAGGCCCACGAGGCTGTCGGCGAACCCGTTGATCTCGCCGACCATTTCGGCATAGGCCCCTTGCACGCCCTTGCCGTCCAGCCGTTCGCGCAGCCGCCCCCGGCCGATGGCCGCGCTCGCGGCGTGGACGTCGGCCAAGAGTCCGGAAAGGGTCTCGGGGATGCTGCGCATGGCGTCGGCCAGCACGCCGATCTCGTCGCGCTGGCGGACCTCGAGCTCCTGGCCCAGGTCTCCGCGCGCCACGGCAAGGGCGTAGTTCATGGCCTTGCGCAAGGGGCCGGTGATGGACAGGGCCGTGGGCAGGGAGATGGCCGCGATGCACAGCGCGGTGACGAGCACGATCCAGAGGATCGTGCTCCGCAGGGCCTTGACCGGGGCCAGGATTTCGTCCTCGGCCTCGTCGGCCATCAGCGCCCAGGTCAGCGCGCCCGCCTGCACCGGCGTGTACGCGGAAAGCACGCGGTTTCCGGTGTAGCCGGTGAGCATCTCCAGGCCGCTCCGGCCCGCCAGGGCCTTGGAACAGGCCTCGGTATCCACCGAGCCTGTGCCGGGCGCGGCGAACGAGGCGCGTACGGAGTGGTGGGCCGGATCCAGGTAGGAATCCGAGCGCATCAGCTTGTCCGGGCCCACGAGGTAGGTCTCCCCGGCCTTGCTTAGGCCGGAGCGCAGGGACATGACCGCGTTGATGCGGTCCAGGGGCAGCTGGAAGATGGCCACGGCCGCCAGTCTTCCGTCCGCGAACACCGGGGAGGCGATGAACCCGGCCGGAGCCTCGTAGGAGGGCAGATAGGGCTTGTAGTCGTCCAGGGCCACGGCGTCCCTGGTGCCGGCCTCCAGCGCCCGGCGGAAGGCCGCGCCGATGCCCGTGTCGCGGTAGGCCCCGGTCTTCAGGGAAGTGGAGAAGTCCAGTTCCTTGAACACGGTATAGACGATGGCCCCGGAGTCCGGGTCCACGAGGAAGATGTCGTAGTAGCCGAATTTTTCCAGATAGGAACGCAGGATGGGGTGGAGCTTGGCGTGCAGCCGGGCGTAGGTGGTGCCGTTGCCCGGGTCGTCGAGCTTGTGCTTGGAGCCCAGCGGGTTCTCGTTCGCCCGGATGAAGGCGTACTGCTGGACCACGGCGCGGTCGTCGAGCCTGTCCAGCAGGGCCTGCACGTCCGGAGAGCGCCCGTTGTTCTGCGCGCGGTATTCCTCCGAGAACTCGCCGGTGTAGTAGGTGGCCAGCTTGCGCTTCATCTCGGCCACGTCCGCGTCGGAGAGGTCCTGTTCCGCGCGGGCGGAGTCGAACGCGGCGATGAGCGGGCGGACCACGTCCACGATCATGGCGTCTTCGGAAAAGGTCAGGATCTGGTCGTTGATCTGTTTGAAATACTGCTCGATGCTCGCCTTCTGGATGTCGCGGATGCTCGTGAGCTGCGCATGGCTCTTGCGGATGAGCAGGTCGTTGGCGCGCTGCACGGACATCCAGCCCACGATGGCCATGGGCGCGAGCCCGACGAGCAGGAACAGGCCGATGAGCTTGGGCTTCATGGGAAGGTTCTTCAAACCCGGCATGGGAAACCTCCTGGAGTTGGAGCAAGCTGCGTGACGGAGTGGATGGAGTGCCGATGCAGCGCCGCCGGACGCGCGGTCCGAAGCGGGCGTGAAGTGTCGGTGGCGGAGCGTGTCGCAGGCAGGACCGCAAATAGTGCGGAGCTGCACGCTCATGGCGCTGGCCGAAGGCTTTTGTGGTGCCGAAGGGTGGTCACGTCCGCTTGAAGATCCCGCCCCGAGGATGGTTCATGCGTTCATGGTGCGTATGTCTTCCAAAAAGTGCTACAAAAATGTAATATTATTTATTACGTTCAATAATGTAGATATGATACATGCACCTATATGGTATAGTGTCTGTACTCCATTTATTCCTTTGTCAACTTGTTTTCATACAGGCGTGACATTTCCTTTTGCTGTTTCGGGGGGGGCGCAGCGGGGCGCGCACGAAAGAGCGACCGTCTTCCGCGAGCGACGCCCGCGTCGCGTGCTCCGGGCGCTTGCCAACAAGGGCGGGGGAACGTATATTGACCGAACCTGTCAAAGGTTGGGGAACGCGGTCCGCACCGGATCGCGGCAGGGGAATCGCTCTTGATTCCGCTGGCTGACGCACGGCATGTCCGGCATTCCATGGGCAACGGGGGGCCATGGTCATGAAAGCCTACGGCGCGCAGAACGGCGACGCCGCTGCCGAAGCCGCGCGCGTCGCGGCCCAGGCCGCGGCGCAGGCAGCGGCGCGCTCCAGAATCCGGCGCACGGGCTTCGGGTTCACCCTGGGCAAGCTCGGGGTGCACTACAGCAGCGAGCAACTGGAGGTGGACGACCCCGCGGAGAGCGGAGTCGCTTCCTCCGCTGCGTCCGGCGCGTCTGCCGCGTCCGGCGCGGGAAGCGAGGCGACGAGCAAGGGCGCGTCCGTCACGGACCAGGACGATCGCACCCGCCGCGCCCGGGCCCTGTTCGCGCGGATGCGCGCCCAGTCGGCGGCCGGAGTCCAGGACGATGCCGCGGGTCAGGCCGGAACGGCCGGGCGAGCCGATGTCCGGAGCGATGCATCGAGCGCGGACGGCGTGGCCGCCACGGCCGGGGATTTCCGGCGGCGGCGTTCGCTGCGCCGGGCCCTGGGCGCCTACCTGGATACCGAGACCCAGCTCGACCGCCAGGAGTTCGAGCCCCGGTTGCTGGCCGTGGTCTGACGCGGCCCGTTTCGCCCCGTTCCCCCCCCCCCCTCGTTCCCCCCCCTCCGCAGACCAGCGCGGCAGAAAAAGAAAACGCCCCGGCCAGGCCGGGGCGTTTTTTTTTGCGTGCGCGGAAAAAAGGATCAGGCCGCCCAGGCGGGCACGTGCCGGCGCGCGGTACGCGCCAGGGCGCGGTCCAGCTCGTGGCAGCGCGGCTCGATGGCATAGAGCAGGGCCCAGAAGCGGGTCGAGTGGTCCAGGTGCCTGCCGTGGCAGAGTTCGTGCAGCAGCACGTAGCGCGCCACGTCGCGCGGCAAAAACAGCAGCCGGGCGTTGAGGCTCACGGTGCCGCGCGCCGAGCGGCTGCCCCAGCGGCTGCGCTGCAGCCGGATCTGGACCCGGTCCGCAGGAAGATCGAACTCGCGGGCCAGCTCCAGCAGCCACGGGGCCAGCAGTTCGCGGCCCCGGGCGCGCAGCCAGCCCTGCAGCAGTTCGCGCCATGCGCCGTCCGTCATGTAGTCGCCGCCGAGCGTCACCCCGGCCCGGTCTCCGGCCGGGCCCGGCACGGCGACCTCGGCCAGCGCGGGGGCATGGTTCGAGGGCGCCAGGCGCACGGCGTAGGTCCGGTCCACGGCCTGGAGCCGGATTTCGCCGGGCACGGACAGTTCGTCGGGCCGCAGGCAGCCCTGGCCGCGCAGCAGGGCCTCGGTGCGCGCCAGCCACTCGGCCCGTTCGCCCAGGAAACGGTCGATGTCCCGGCGGCTGGTGCGCGGCGGCGCGGTGACCACCACCTCCAGCTCCCGGGTCATGCGCACGATGACGCGCCGGGCGCGCCTGTTGCGCCTGATTTCGTAATCCGGCAGCCCGTCGGGCATACGCAGCTCCAAACGAACGAAGGCGGCCACGGGCCCGCCTTCGGTATCTCGTCATGATTCCAGGGCGTTACCCAGCAACCAGCGCTTCGAGCCTGGCGAAGGCCCGCTGCACGCCCGCAGGGTCCGTGCCTCCGGCCTGGGCCAGATCCGGCCTGCCGCCGCCCGAGCCGCCGATCTCCGCGGCCACGTCCTTGATCAGCGCCGGGGCCGTGAACCGGCCGTGCAGGTCCTTGGAGACGTAGAGGATCAGCGGGACCTTGCCGTCCTGCTCCGTGACCAGGCAGGCCACGCCCGAGGGCAGCTTGGAGCGCACGTCGTCCATCAGGTCGCGCAGCCCCTTGACCCCGGGCACCTCCACCTTGGCCGTGAGCACCTTGACCCCGGCCACGTCCTTGACCGCGTCCATGATCGAGCCGCCCGAGCTGCCGGCCGAGGCGGCCTTGGACGCGAGCTTCTCGACCTCCTTCTTCAGGCTCTTGACCTCGGTCTGCAACCCCTTGACGCGCCCGGTCAGCTCGCCGGGGCGGCCCTTGAGCACCGCGGCGATGTCCTCCAGCTCCTTGCGCCGCGCGTTGAGCAGGCACAGGGCGTTCAGGCCCGTGGCCGCCTCGATGCGCCGCACGCCCGAGGCCACGCCGGACTCGGAGGTGATCACGAAACAGCCCGCCTGGGCCGTGGATTTCAGGTGCGTGCCGCCGCACAGCTCCATGGACACGCCGGGCACCGAAACCACGCGCACCACGTCGCCGTACTTTTCGCCGAACAGGGCCATGGCCCCGGCGGCCACGGCCTCGGCCTGGCTCATCTCGCGCACGGAAAGGTCGATGTCCTGGAGCACGGCGGTGTTGACCTCGTCCTCCACGCGGGAAATCTCCTCCGGCGTGAGCGGCATGATGTGCGTGAAGTCGAAGCGCAGCCGGTCCGGCCCCACCAGGGACCCCGCCTGCTTGACGTGCTCGCCGAGCACCTTGCGCAGGGCCGCGTGCAGCAGGTGGGTGGCCGTGTGGTTGCGCGCCGTGGCCAGCCGCCGGGCGCGGTCCACGGAAAGCGCGGCCGTCTCGCCCAGGCGGATCTCGCCCTCGGTCACGGCCACGCGGTGCACCACCAGGTTGGGCGCGGGCTTGATGGCGTCGGCCACCTCGGCCGCGCCCGAGGGCGTGCGCAGCGCGCCCGCGTCGCCGCCCTGGCCGCCGGATTCGCCGTAGAAGGGCGTCGCGTCCGCGACCACGAAGCCCAGGCCGTCGGCCGCGAGGCGCTCCACGGGCTCGGCCTGCTCGTCGAGCAGCGCCAGGATCTTCCCTTCGGCCTCCAGTTCGTCGTAGCCCACGAACTTCGAGGTCATGCCCCGCTCCAGCAGGGTCTGGAAGCGCGAGGCCAGGTCGATCTCGCCCGAGCCCTTCCAGTTGGCCTTGGCGCGCTCCTTCTGCTCGGCCATGTGCTCGTGGTACCCGGGCTCGTCCACGGTGAAGCCCTGCTTCTCGGCCACGTCGTTGACGATGTCCAGGGGGAAGCCGTAGGTGTCGTAGAGCTTGAAGGCCACGGCCCCGGAGACCCGGGTGCGCCCCTCGACGCGCATGGCCGCGAACTCTTCCTCCAACTGCGCCAGCCCCTTGTCCAGGGTCTGGCTGAACCGCTCCTCCTCCTCGCGCACGACCTTGGCCATGAAGTCCTTGTTGGCCACCAGCTCGGGATAGGCCTCGCCCATCTCGGCCACGACCTTGAGGGCCGTGTCGTAGAGGAAGGGCCGGTCCATGCCGATGAGCTTGCCGAAGCGCAGGGCGCGGCGGATCAGACGGCGCAGCACGTAGTTGCGGCCCTCGTTGGAGGGCAGGATGTTGTCGGCGATGAGGAAGGCGATGGCCCGGGAGTGGTCGGCGATGACGCGCAGGGCCGTGTCCGTGTCGTCGTCGTCGCCGTAGCGCACGCCCGCCAGCTCGGCGGCGTGGCCGATGATGGCCTGGAAGAGGTCGGTGTCGAAGTTGGAGTGCACGCCCTGGCACACGGCCGCGATGCGCTCCAGGCCCATCCCCGTGTCGATGGACGGCCGGGGCAGGGGCGTGCGCGTGCCCGAGGCGTCCTGGTCGTACTGCATGAAGACCAGGTTCCAGATTTCCAGGAAGCGGTCGCAGTCGCACTTGCCGATGCCGCAGTCCGGGCCGCAGGCCATCTCCTCGCCCTGGTCCACGTGGATTTCCGAGCACGGGCCGCAGGGGCCGGTGTCGCCCATGGACCAGAAGTTGTCCTTTTCGCCCAGCCGGTAGATGCGCTCCTTGGGCACGCCGGCCACGGACTGCCAGAGCTCCTCGGCCTCGTCGTCGTCGCGGTACACGGTGATGTAGAGGTTGGCCTTGTCCAGGCCGATCTCCTCGGTCAGGAACTCCCAGGCGAAGCGGATGGCGTCGGCCTTGAAGTAGTCGCCGAAGGAGAAGTTGCCGAGCATCTCGAAGAAGGTGTGGTGGCGCGCGGTGCGGCCCACGTTTTCCAGGTCGTTGTGCTTGCCGCCCACGCGCAGGCACTTCTGGGCCGTGGTGGCCCGCACGTAGTCGCGCTTCTCCTGGCCCAGGAAGGTCTTCTTGAACTGGACCATGCCCGCGTTGGTGAACAGCAGGGAGGGGTCGTCCTTGGGCACCAGGGACGAGGAGGACACGGGCCGGTGCCCGTGCTTTTCGAAATATTCGAGAAATTTTTGGCGGATGTCCTTGGCTTTCAACACGTCGTCTGCTCCCAAGTGCACCGGGACGCCGCAGGGGCGTCCCGGAATGAGATGGTAAGGGTTGGAGCCGGGCGGCGCGCCCGGCGCGGGCTACTCGCCGTCGTCCATGGGGCCGGGGCCGTCGTCGTCGGACGCGGGCGCGCCGTGGAAGCCGGTCATGCCCAGGTGCTCGATGATCTTGGCCTCGATCTCCTGGCGCAGTTCGGCGTTCTCCTGCAGAAAGGCGCGCACGTTCTCCTTGCCCTGGCCCAGCCGTTCCGAGCCGTAGGCGAACCACGCGCCGGACTTGTCCACGATGCCGAGGTCCACGCCCATGTCGATGATTTCGCCCACGCGGGAGATGCCCGTGCCGTAGAGGATGTCGAAGAGGGCCTCGCGGAAGGGCGGGGCGACCTTGTTCTTGACCACCTTGACGCGCGCGCGGATGCCGAAGGCCTCGTCCTTGTCCTTGAGGGACTGGATGCGGCGGATGTCCATGCGCACGGAGGCGTAGAACTTGAGCGCGTTGCCGCCCGAGGTGGTCTCCGGGTTGCCGTAGCCCATCGTCCCGATCTTCATGCGGATCTGGTTGATGAAGAGCACCGCGGTCTTGGACTTGTGGATCGTGCCGGTGAGCTTTCTCAGGGCGTGGGACATGAGCCGGGCCTGGCCGCCGACCTGGGTCTCGCCCATGTTGCCCTCCAGTTCCGACTGCGGGATGAGCGCGGCCACCGAGTCGATGACCACCACGTCCACCGCGCCGGAGCGCACCAGCAGGTCGGCGATGTCCAAGGCCTGCTCGCCGTAGTCGGGCTGGGAAATGAGCAACTCCTCGGTGCGCACCCCGAGCCGCTTGGCGTAGTTCACGTCCAGGGCGTGCTCGGCGTCCACGAAGGCGGCCGTGCCGCCGGCGCGCTGCGCCTCGGCGATGATGTGCAGGGCCAGGGTCGTCTTGCCCGAGGATTCGGGGCCGTAGATCTCCGACACGCGGCCGCGCGGCAGGCCGCCGATGCCGAGCGCCAGGTCCAGTCCGATGGACCCGGTGGGGATCACGGGAATGTGCACGTGGGCGTCGTCGGAAAGGCGCATGACGGAGCCCTGTCCGTACTTGCGTTCGATGGTCGTCAGGGCCGTGTTCAGCGCTTCCTTGCGCAGTTCCTCGGGTGAGGCGGTGGGGCGTTTGGCCATATCGGAATCTCCCATTGTCCGGGTTCGTGGCAAAGACTTCCGTGCATACCAGATGCGCGCGCGGCGGGCAACTTGCAAGGCGGTGGGTTCCGCGTGCCGGGCGGGAAAAAACGTTTGAAATCCCGCCCGCGCGGCGGGTTGCAAAGGGCCGGGCAAGCGGCTAGGTTCCGCCCATGCCGAAAACCTACGACGCGGTCTGCCTGTTCTCGGGCGGGCTGGATTCCATTCTCGCGGCCCGCGTGGTCATGGACCAGGGGCTGGCGGTCAAGTGCCTGCATTTCACCAGTCCCTTCTTCGGCCATCCGGAGCGCATGGCCAAGTGGGCGGCGCTTTACGGCCTGGACGTGGAGTGCGTGGACGTGGGCGACGCCTTCGTGGCCATGCTCCACCGGGGCCCGGCCAACGGCTACGGCAAGGTCCTCAACCCCTGCGTGGACTGCAAGATCTTCATGCTCGCCCGGGCCCGCGAGCTCATGAGGAGCTACGGCGCGCGCTGCATCCTTTCGGGCGAGGTCGTGGGCCAGCGGCCCATGAGCCAGCGCCGCGACGCGCTCAACGCCATCAGCCGCGATGCGGGCGTGCGCGGCGTGCTCGTGCGGCCGCTCTGCGCCCGGCACCTCGATATCTCTCCCGTCGAAGAGGCCGGGATCATCGACCGCGACCGGCTGCCCGCCATCGCCGGGCGCGGCCGCAAGGTCCAGCTGGAGCTGGCGCGGGCTTACGGGTTCGCGGAGATTCCCACGCCCGCGGGCGGCTGCAAGCTGGCCGAAAGCGAGTCCGCGCGGCGCTACTGGCCCGTGCTGCGCGCCGCGCCGCGCCCCACGGCCGCGGATTTCGACCTGGCCAACGTCGGCCGCCAGTACTGGTGCGGCGCGCACTGGCTGACCGTCGGCCGCAACCGTGCGGACAACGAGCGCATCGAGTCCCTGGCCGGGGAGGCGGACCTGGTGCTGCGCACCGTGGATTTCCCGGGCCCCCTGGCCGTGGGGCGGCGCTTCGACGCCGCGGACTGGCCCGCCGAGGTGCTGCGCGGGGCCGGGGCGCTGGTGGCCTCGTTTTCGGGCAAGGCCGTGGCCGCGGGCGGCGCGGTGCGCGTGAGCGTGACCGTGGGCCCTGGGCGCGGGCGCGACCGCTTCGAACTGGCCGTGGCCCCGGAGCGGACTCCGGCCGTGGGCTGGGCCGAGCCCGGGTGGAACGCGGCCAAGGTGGAGATCCGCGAACGCATGCGCACGCTGCGCGGGGAGTGAAGCCGGTGCCGGGCCAAGGCCCGGTCGTCGGCAAGGGACGTTGCGGAGTATTCGGAAAGTTGTCGCAGGGGCCGCCGGGAGGCGGCCCCTTTTTTGCGGCCTATTTGCGGCCGGGCAGCAGGGCCACGAGCCGGTCCAGGGCCTCGCGCAGGGCCGGGGCCGCGGCGCGGGCCGCGGCCAGGTCGCCCATGCGCCCGGCACGCACCACGGCCTCGCACAGGTCGCGGCACAGGTCCGAGCCCACGTTCATGCACTCGTTCTTCAGGGCGTGGGCCCGGCGCGCGGCCTCGGCCTCGTCGCCCTCCGCCAGGGCCCGCTCCGTCCCGTCCATCAGTCCGGGCGCGCTGGCGTGGAACATGACGCACAATTCGCCCAGGAACTCCTCGTCGATGTCCAACCGTTGCAGGATGCCCTTGCGGTCCCACAGGCGCAGGTCCGCGTCCGGATCGGACGTCGGGACGGTTCGGGCGTCCGGCCCCACTGCGGTTCCCGCGGGTGCGTCGGCGCCGCTTTGGCGGAGTTCGTCACCGGCGTTTCTGGTCCGGGAGGCGGCCTCCGCCGCTTCGTTTTTCGGCTCCATGTCCTTCGCTTCCTCGCTTTTCGTTCCCTGGGCGACGTTTCGGGCGGCCACTGGGGCTGCGCCCTGGGCTGCCTCTTGGGCTGCCTCCTGGGCCGCGTCCTCGGCGGAGCCGCAGACCGGCATGTAGGGCACCTGGAGCACGAAGGTCGCGCCCGTGCCCCGGCCCCGGCTCTCCACCCGCAGCGCGCCGCCGATCGGCTCGGTCAGGAGCCGGGCCATGGCCAGGGACAGGCCGCCGGGCCGGTCCGTCTCCGCGCAACCGTCGCGCGGGTCGATCTCCAGCACAGCCGTGAGCCGGTGCGAGGGAATGCCCCCACCCGTGTGACGCACGGTGTAGATCACCCGGCGCCCGGTCGCGTCCACGTGCAGCCCCGCGCGCACGGCCAGGCAGCCCGGGGCGCGCAGCGCGGCGTGCACCAGGTTGACCAGGGCCAGCGTCACCAGGGACGGCGCGCCGAGCACCTCCACCACGTCCGAGGGTGCGATGGGGTCCAGATCCATGGTCACGCCCGAGCCGTGGGCGATGGGATACATGCGGTCCAGGGCCTCGCGCACCGAGGCGTCCGGCGCGAAGCAGACCTGCTTCGCGGCCAGGCGCGCGGTCTCGGACAGGATGGCCAGGTTCTCCGCAGCCAACCGCAGCGAGGCCCCGGCGTGGCCCTCCAAGGGATCGGCCTGGCGCTCCAGGCAGCCGCCCATGGCGCGCATCAGGCGGCGGTAGCGCCGCGCCTCGCCCTGGGCAAGGCCGCGCGCTTCGCGTTCGCTGCGGGCCGCCTCCACGCGGCGCTGGGCGCTGCGCACGATGACGCAGGCCACCTCGCGCCCGGCCAGGTTGAACCGCCCGGCCGAGGCCTCCACCGGGAAGGGGACGCGGTTCTTGCCCGCGTGCCATTCGATGCTCACGCCCGCGCGCGTCGAGTGGTCCGAATCGGGCACGGCGGCCGCGCCGCCCGAGGGCGCGGCGATCTCGGCAAAGGGTTTGCCCAGCAGTTCCTCGCGGTTGTAGCCGTAGAGCGCCAGCGCCGCGGGATTGGCGTCCACCACCAGCCCGGTGGCGGTCTCGTAAAGGAGCATGGACAGGGGGTGGTGGGTGAAGACCAGGGCGAACTTGGCCTCGGCCTCGCGCAGGAGCTGTTCGTTGCGGCGCTGGCGGGTCACGTCGCGCAGGGTCACGAGGTCCGCGACGCGGTTGCGGTAGGTCACGGGGCTGGAGCGCAGTTCCACCAGGGGGTCGCCGCCCGCGGGGTTCCTGACCCGCGCCTCGTAGGCCGCGCCGGACGCGGGCTCATCCGGCCCGCCCGCCCCATCCGTTCCGCCTGGGGCCGTCGGGTCCGCTCCGCGGTAGGCGGGCACGAAATCGCGGATGGCCCGGCCGACCATCTCGCCCGGATCGATGGCCGCCATGGCCGCGAAGCGGGGGTTGGCGTAGAGCACCACCCCCTCGCGCACCAGGGCCATGCCGTCGTCGGCCTTTTCCACCAGGGTGCGGTACTGCTCCTCGCTACGCATCTGCCCGGCCAGGGCCCGGGCCCTGGCCTCGGAGACCTCGCGCAGCAGCCCGGTGGTGGCCGTGAGCCGCAGCCGCCTGCGGCTGACGGTGAAGAACGCGGGCACCAGCAGGCTGGCCAGGAGCGCCAGCCCCGTGGCCAGCAGCCGCGCGCCGCCCACCGCGCGGGTGAAGGCCCGGGCGTCGATGTCCATGCCCAGCACGGCGAAGGTGCGCCCGGCTTCGTCGGCGATGGGCGTGAAGCCGGAAATCCAGGTGCCCCAGCGGTCGGTGTAGGGCGCGGTGAGCACGGTTCGCGAGCCCTTGAGAGCGGCCCGAAGGGCGTGCGGAGCCTCGGCGTAGAGTTCGCCGGGCGCGGCGTAGTCCGGCGAGTTGGCGGGTTCGGTGTCCAGGAGGATGACCGGTTCGCCCAGGCGGCTGGCCGCCAGGTACACGAAGCGCAGGTCCGGATTGGCCAGGCGGATGGCGCTGAGCTGGGCCAGCAGGCGGCGATGGATGGGCGTGCGCTCCTGGCCGGGCGAGCCGGTGAGCGCGGCAACCCATTCCGGGGCCAGGGCCCGTCCGGCGGCCTGCACGCGCATGCGCAGCTGGCGTTCGAGCAGGTCGTGGATCAGGGCGCCGGTGGTCAGGGGCAGGAACGCGCCCGCGGCGAGCAGGGCCGCGTAGAGCAGCACGCCCAGGGAGGCCCCGTGGCGATGCGGCATGCGCACCCCCTCGACGCGCAGCACGCGCCGGTCCATGGACCCGCCCAGGGTCGCGGCCGCGGCGGCGGCCAGCAGCGCGGGCAGCGCGCCGTAGAGCAGCAGTCCGGCCAGGGCCGCGTCCTCGGCGGCCGGTCCGGCGCCGGTCGCTCCGGCGCCCGGCGCGGCGGCCCAGGCCGCGGGCAGGAAATGGCGCACCGCGGGCAGCAGGCCCACGGCCAGGATCAGCAGGGCGCAGCACACCCGCCACAGGAAGGGGCCCGGGGGCGCGGCCTGGGGCAACCGCGCGGGAAAGGAAAGGGGCGCGCCGGAGTCCGGACCCGGGGCGGGCGGCGTGGGCGCGGGCGCGGGCGGGAAGAGCAGGGCTGCGGCCGCGGCCACGGCGGTCAGCGGGCCCAGGCCAACCAGGATCGTCGTCTGGGACAGGCCCGCGAAGAGCAGCAGGGCGTAAGCCACGAACAGCACCGGCCCGGCCATCAGGGCGGCGGCGCCGGGCCGCACCCGCGTCGCGGCCACCGCGCCCAGGGCGCAGCAGGCCAGGACCGTGGCTAGATCGGCCTGGGCGGCCAGCCGGGGCGCGGCCAGGGCCGTGGTGCGCAGGAACGCGGCCGCGGCGGCCAGGAGCAGGAAGGCCGTGAGAGGCAACCAGTGCCGCACCCCGTTGCCCGTGTCCCGGGCCATGCGCCGCGCAAAGGCCCCTGCGGCCGTGAGCAGGCAGCCCTGGAAAAAGGCGAGGTATTCGGTGCAGGCCCCCAATGCGTCCATGTCGTGCGTTCCCGTTGCGTGCCCAAGGAGGCCCCGGCGGAAGTGCCCGGGCGGGTGATCCATGCTACAGAAAAAGCGTTGAGGAGCAAACAGCGCGGCCGTTGTCCGCAGCTAGCGGCGCAACAGGGCGTAGAGCCGGGCCAGGAACGGGCGCGAATAGAGCTCGATCCGCGAGCGCAGCCACGCGCCGGACCTGTCGCGGGCCTTGAAGCGCCGCGCGTCCCAGGCCGCTCCCGGCGGGTTGGGCCCGGGCGTGGTGCCGAAGAGGGCCTCGAAGCCCAGCCCCCGGGCCAGGCCGCGCGCCTCGGGTGTGGACGCGCCCCAGGGCCAGCACAGGGCGTGCTCGGGCCGTCCCAGCTCGCGCTCCACGATGGCCTTGGCCTGGGACAGGTCCAGGCGCACGCGCGCGTGGTATTCCTCGTCGGTTTCCAGCCGCCCGCGCCGCTCGGGCGGGATGGCGGCCATGCGCGCCTCCAGCTCGGCGGCGCGCCGGTCGTCGGCAAAGAATTCCGCGGCCGCGGTGCGCTCCTGGGGCACCTCGGCGCGGGCCAGGGCGAGCAGTTCCTCGGAGGGCAGAAAGGCGCGCGTGGCCAGGGCCGGTCCCGTGTCGAACAGGGGCATGCCCCAGATGCGCGCCGAACCGACCACGTCGAAGACCCGCTTGCGGTGGTAGGGGCGGATCAGCCCCCCCCATTCCGGCCCCCGGAATACGGATTCGTGCGTCAGGGAGTGGCAGGAGACGTCGATAACCCCCGAAGCCTCCATGGCCCGGGCCTCGTCCCAGGAGAGGAACGGCGCGCGGCGCGCGCGAAAGCCCAGTTCGTCCGTTTCGAAGGGCGTGTCCACGTCGGGCAGTTCCTCGGGCCGGGCCCGGCCCGCGTCCACGTCGTCCCGGTTGGGCCGCAGGCCGGAACGTCCGATGCGCTCGGCCACGGCGAAGACCACGGCCTTGTGCCCGTGCCTGCGCAGCAGCGGAAAGGCGTTGATCCAGTTGTCCAGGTAGCCGTCGTCGAAGGTGATGCAGGCGACCTTGCCCCGCAGCGGGGCCTTGCCCGTGAGGTGACCCACGGCCTCGGCCAGGGACACGGTGCGGAAGCCCGCCGTGGTGAGGGCCCGCAGATGCTCCTCGAAACGCTCCGGCGACACGGACAGCGGGTCCGGGAAGCGGTTGACGCAGTGGTACATGAGCACCGGCAGGGAGGAGGCCATAACGGGTCCGTATACTTGACAGGAAGGTTCGTGGGCTTACCTTACGGGAAGCCCGGCAAGGGGGCCGCGCAGGGGCCGCCCGTCCGTTCGTGCTTCGGGGGCGGTCCGGCGCGGGGCGGGGCCGGGTTCCAAGAGGAGAGCTAACCGAGATGCCAATGGAATACAAGGACTACTACAAGATCCTCGGGGTCGAGAAGAAGGCCTCGCACGACGAGATCGCCAAGGCCTTCAAGAAGCTGGCGCGCAAGTACCATCCGGACCTCAATTCCGGCGACAAGGGGGCCGAGGAGAAGTTCAAGGAGATCAACGAGGCCTACGAGGTGCTCAAGGACGACGAGAAGCGCAAGCTCTACGACCAGTTGGGACCCAACTGGCAGCACGGGCAGAACTTCCAGCCCCCGCCGGGCTACGAGAACGTGCGCTTCAATTTCGGCGGCGCGGGCGGGCAGGGCGGCTTCGGCGGCGCGGGTGGCGCGGGCGCCCAGGACTTCAGCGACTTCTTCGAGTTCATCTTTGGCGGTGCGGGCGGGCAGGGCGGCTTCGGCGGCACGTCCGGTGCGCGTTCGGGCGCACGGCCCGGTGCGGGCTTCCGCGGCGGGCCCTACGGCCAGTCCGGCTTCGGCGCGCGCCCCCGGCGCGGCAACGACGCCGAGGCCGTGCTCGAACTGACCCTGGAGGAGGCCTATCGCGGCGGTTCCAAGTCCGTGACCCTGTCCGAACGCGGCGCGTCCGGCGTGCGTTCGCGCACCCTGGAGGTGACCATCCCCGCGCGCATCAAGGACGGCGCGCGCATCCGGCTGACCGGCCAGGGCGATCCCGGCACCTCCGGCGGCCCGGCCGGGGACCTCTACCTCAAGGTGCGCATCCTGCCGCATCCGCGCTTTCTGCTCGACGGGGCCAACCTGGTCACGGACGTGCCCCTGGCCCCGTGGGAGGCCGCGCTCGGCGGCAAGGTGCGGGTCTTCACCCTGGACGGCGACGTGGAGCTGACCATTCCGCCGGGCACGGACAGCGGGCAGAAGTTCCGCCTGCGCGGCCGGGGCCTGGGGCCGGAAAAGAGCCGCGGCGACCTCTTCGTGCGCGCGCGGATCAAGATGCCCGCGAAGCTGACCGAGGCGCAGCGCAACCTGTGGACGGAACTGGCCCGGGAGTCGGACTTCGACCCCAGGGGCGAATAGCGAGGTGGCGTGATGAGCAAGCGTGGCATGCGGACGGAGATATCCGTCCCGGCGGACTTCATGGTGCCGTCGGACTACATTTCCTGGGCCCAGTTCCTGGAGCGAACGGGCGTGCACCCGAGCCTGCTCGGGGAGCTCATCGAGCTGGGCTGGGTCTGCCCCCTGCGCCCGGCCGGGCAGGACATGCTCTTCCGGCCCGCGGACGTGTACCGGCTGCAGAAGTTCCGGCGGCTGTGCCGCGACTTCGACCTCACGGTCATCGGCGGCACCATCGTGGTCGATCTGCTGGAGCGCATCGACTGCCTGGAGCGCAAGATCCGCGACCTGGAGCGGCTGCTGGCCCCATAGGCCGCCGTCCGTCCGGCGGTCCCCGGCGCGGTCGATTCTTCGAAATCCATCGTAATGGAGGAATGCATATATGGACATGAACCAATTCACCCAGAAATCCCAGCAGGCCCTGTCCGAGGCCCAGTCCGAGGCGGTGCGCCGCGGCCACCAGCAGGTGGACGCCGAGCACCTGCTCTTCGCCCTGGCCTCCCAGGACAAGGGGCTGGTGCCCCGCGTGCTGGAAAAGGCGGGCGTGGACGCCAAGGCCTTTGCCCAGGCCGTGGAGGCCGAGCTCGGAAAGCTCCCCTCGGTCAGCGGCCCGGGCGCGCGGCCCAACGAGATCGTGGTCACCCGGCGCCTCAACGGCGCGCTGGTGCGCGCCCTGGACGAGGCGCGCCGCCTCAAGGACGAGTACGTCAGCGTGGAGCACATCCTCGTGGCCCTGGCCGACGAGCCCAGGTCCACGGGCGCGGGCCGCGTGTTCGCGGCCTTCGGCCTGGCCAAGGACAAGCTCCTCGGCGTGCTCGCCGAGGTGCGCGGCTGCCAGCGCGTGACCTCGGACAACCCCGAGGAGACCTACGAGGCCCTGGCCAAGTACGGCCGCGACCTGGTGGAGGACGCGCGCAAGGGCAAACTCGACCCGGTCATCGGCCGCGACTCCGAGATCCGGCGCTGCATCCGCATCCTTTCCCGGCGGACCAAGAACAACCCGGTGATGATCGGCGAGGCGGGCGTGGGCAAGACGGCCATCGTCGAGGGGCTGGCGCACCGCATCCTCAAGGGCGACGTGCCCGAGGGCCTCAAGGACAAGACCGTCTTCGCCCTGGACATGGGCGCGCTCATCGCCGGGGCCAAGTACCGCGGCGAGTTCGAGGAGCGGCTCAAGGCCGTGCTCAAGGAGGTCCAGAAGTCCGAGGGCCGCATCCTGCTGTTCATCGACGAGCTGCACACCATCGTGGGCGCGGGCAAGGCCGAGGGCGCCATGGACGCGGGCAACCTGCTCAAGCCCATGCTCGCGCGCGGCGAACTGCACTGCATCGGCGCGACGACCCTGGACGAGTACCGCAAGTACATCGAGAAGGACCCGGCCCTGGAGCGCCGCTTCCAGCCCGTGCTGGTCGAGGAACCCACGGTGGAGGACACCATCTCCATCCTGCGCGGGCTCAAGGAGCGCTTCGAGGTGCACCACGGCGTGCGCATCGCGGACGCGGCCCTGGTGGAGGCGGCCGTGCTCTCGCACCGCTACATCACGGACCGCCAGCTCCCGGACAAGGCCATCGACCTCATCGACGAGGCCGGGGCCATGATCCGCACGGAGATCGATTCCCTGCCCACGGAGCTGGACGAGATCAACCGCAAGATCATGCAGCTGGAGATCGAGCGCGAGGCGCTCAAGCGCGAGACGGACCGCGCCTCGCACGAGCGGCTCGGCAGGCTCGAAGAGGAGCTGGCCGAACTGCGCGGGACCCAGGCCGGGATGATGAGCCAGTGGGAGCGCGAAAAGGGGTCCATCAACTCCGTGCGCGCGCTCAAGGAGGCCATCGAGGCCACGCGCCGCGAGATCGAGGAGGCCGAGCGCGCCTACGACCTGGAGCGCGCGGCCGAGCTGCGCTACTCCAAGCTGCACGACCTGGAGAAGCAGCTGGCCCAGGCCAGCGGCGAGGACGCCGAGGCCGGGACCGGCGAAGAGGCCGAGGCGGGCAACCAGCTTTTGCGCGAGGAGGTCCGGCCCGAGGACATCGCCGAGATCGTGGGCAAGTGGACCGGCATTCCGGTCTCGCGCCTGATGGAGGGCGAACGCGAGAAGCTGCTGCGCCTGGCCGACGTGCTCCACGAGCGCGTGGTGGGCCAGGACGAGGCCGTGGAGGCGGTGGCCGACGCCGTGCTGCGCGCCCGCGCCGGACTCAAGGACCCGGGGCGGCCCATCGGCTCGTTCATCTTCCTGGGCCCCACGGGCGTGGGCAAGACCGAGCTGAGCAAGACCCTGGCCCAGGCGCTCTTCGACAGCGAGGACAACATGGTCCGCCTGGACATGAGCGAATACATGGAGAAGCACTCCGTGGCGCGGCTCATCGGCGCGCCTCCGGGCTACGTGGGCTACGACGAGGGCGGCCAGCTGACCGAGGCCGTGCGCCGCAAGCCGTACTGCGTGCTGCTCTTCGACGAGATCGAGAAGGCCCATCCGGACGTGTTCAACGCCCTGCTGCAGATCCTGGACGACGGCCGCCTGACCGACTCCAAGGGCCGCACCGTGGACTTCAAGAACACGATCATCATCATGACGTCCAACGTGGGCTCCGCGCTGATGCTCGACGGCATCCGCGAGGACGGGACCTTCGAGGAGGGCGTGCGCGAGCGGGTCATGGCCGAGCTCAACGCCCACTTCCGGCCCGAGTTCCTGAACCGCGTGGACGAGACCGTGCTCTTCAAGCCGCTCACTGCCGAGCAGTTGGAGCGCATCGTGGAGCTCCTGCTTGCCGGGCTCAAGGAGCGCCTGTCCGAGCGCAAGATCACCGTGACCCTGACCGATGCGGCCCGCGCGTACGTCGCGCGCACGGCCTACGACCCGGTCTTCGGCGCGCGGCCGCTGAAGCGCTTCTTGCAGCAGCGGCTGGAGACGCCCCTGGCCAAGGAGCTTATCGCGGGCAATTTGTCCGACGGAACGGACGTGGTCGTGGACCTGGAAGGCGACAACCTCGTCTTCCGCGGTTGACCCAGGCCGGGCCAACGCCCCGGAAAAACGGCACAAGGAAGGCCCCCGGAGGAAACTCCGGGGGCTTTTTCGTGTCCAGGGCAGGGCGGAAAAAAAATTCGATCGTAACGAAATGGTAACGCGCGGGTTGTACGCAATTATTCACATTTCGTAAGCCTACAGCACGCCACGAGGGACACGACGTGACCAAGACACGGATAACATTCTATCTTTCCGAGGCTATGGTGGACAAGGCCAAGAACGCGGTCTTCTGGACCCCGGGCATGACCCTGTCCGGCCTGGTGGAACAGGCCCTGGAGGAGCGGGTGGAACGCATGGAGTCCGAGCGCGGCCAGGCCTTTCCCGAGCGCAGCAGCGAGCTGGCCAAGGGCCGCCCGGCCCGCTGAGGCGCGGCGCGCCGCCAGCGCCGGGGGGGATGGGCCGCCCGCGCCGAGCGGTCCGGATCGTTCCGGGCCCGTCCGGCGAGACGGTTCCGCCCGGGCCGCCGCAGGCCGGGGCGCAAGCCTCCCGAGTTCCACGCCGCCGCGCCGCCGGCCCGCGAGCCGTCCGTCAGTCGTCGGGCGGCGTGTTTCGTTTCCCGTTCCTCCCGCCTCTGCCGACCGTTCCGCCGTTCCTTCTCCCGGATTCCCCCGCCCGCCCGGCAGCCCATTCGGACAACAGTCCGCCCTTCGCGAACGCACACCCCCGCCGCAGGCGCGCCAAAAAGTTTGGGAGAGTCCAGAGAACCCTTTTCAAAGGGTTCTCTGGCCGCCGGAGGCGCCC
>JACCQO010000116.1 GCA_015709205.1 Desulfovibrionaceae bacterium | reverse complement strand
CGAAAAAGGGTCCTCCCCTCCCCGCCTCCCCCCGGCTCTTCGCCCGCCCCGCCCTTGCCAACCCCGGAAGCTGCGGCCTATAGTGCGGCACTTTGGTTGCCAGGGGGTTTGCATGGTTCGGGAGATGATTTTGTCGCCGTCGTTGTTGTCGTGCGATTTCGGCCGGATGGCCGAGGAGCTGGCGGCCTTGGAGGCGGCGGGGCTGAAGTGGGTGCACTGGGACGTGATGGACGGGAGTTTCGTGCCGAACATCACGTTGGGCCCGCCGGTCATCAAGGCGTTGCGCAAGCGCAGCGGGTTGTTTTTCGACGTGCATCTGATGATCGAGCGGCCGGAGCGGTATCTGGAAACGTTCGTGGATGCCGGGGCGGACCTGGTGTGCGTGCACGCCGAGGCGTCGGTGCATCTGGAACGCACGGTGAGCGAGATCGCGCGGCTGGGCGCGAAGACGGGCGTGGCACTGAATCCGCACACGCCGCTTTCCGTGGTGGAGTATCTGCTGCCGCAGTTGGACATGGTGCTGGTGATGAGCGTGAACCCGGGTTTCGGCGGGCAGTCGTTCATTCCGTTCTGCCTGAACAAGGTGGAGCGGCTGCGGGCCATGGCCGACGCGTGCGGCAGCGCGGCGCTGCACATCCAGGTGGACGGCGGCGTGACGCCGGAGAACACGGGCGAGCTGGTGCGGCGCGGCGCGGACGTGCTGGTGTCGGGCTCGGCGTTCTTCGGGCATCCGCCGTATGCCGAGCGGCTGAAGACGTTCCAGGCCGCGGCGCGCGGCTGAGCGCGGGAGTTTCGAAAAGCGAAGGCCCCGGTCACGGATGTGACCGGGGCCTTTTTTTGCGATGGCGTCCGGGCACAGCGGCGTCCGGGCGCGGCGGCGGCCGAAGCGAATGCGGACCGGGACGCCGACGGGGCGCGGGTCAGCGGGCTTCCAGGGCTTCGGCGGCGGCGCGGGCCTGCTGGGCGGCGGCGGCGGCGGCCTCGGCGGCGCGCGCGGCGGCATCGGCCGCGGCGCGGGCCTTCTTGGCGAGCATTTCCGGGGTTTCCACGGCGCGGACCACGTCCTTGCTCAGGTCCAGGCTGCCCACGGTGCCTTCGGCGTCGATGCCCGTGGCGGCGGGCTGGGTTCCGCCGCCGGTGGCGGCGGGGGCCGCGGGCGCGGCGGCGGAGTCGGACGGCGCGGCGGCCTCGCGGCCCAGGTCGCCGTCGGGCACGGCCATGGCGTTGAGGGCGCGGGCGGGGTCCTGCTCCACCTCGGCGAGGATTTGGGCGGGCCGGTTTTCGTCGAGCCAGTGGACCTCGGCGGTGCCCACGTCGTAGACCGCGCCCATGGCCTTGACCGCGCCGGAGGCCACCAGACGGCGGGTGGCCGGGCTTTGCAGGAAGAGGTCGTGCAGGGCCTGCCAGACGTTGGCCTCGGTGGCCGCGCGCGCGAGGGCTGCGCCGCGCAGGGAGGGGTTGTCCGCCAGCACACGGGCCACGGCGGGCCGGATGGGCGCCAGCAGGGGCTCGATGTTGCGCTCCAGTTCGTGGCCGTGGCCCTGGAGGGCGTCGGTCACGGCCGCGACCGCGCCGCAGCGCGTGTGCCCGAGGATGACGAGCAGCGGCGTTCGGACGTGCGCGAGGCCGTATTCGATGGAACCGGCCTCGTCGGTGCGCACCACGTTGCCGGCCACGCGCACGGTGAAGACGTCCATGATGCCGACGTCGAAGACGCGGGAGACGGGCACGCGCGAGTCGGAGCAGGCCAGCACGGTAGCCAGGGCGTAGTCGGCCTGGTCGCCGGACGCGGCCAGGCGCAGCCGGTCGGTGCGGGTGCGCGGGTTCAGGGCGCGGCCCTCGCGGAACCGCTCGTTGCCGTCGCGCAGGACCTTGAGGGCGGCCTCGGGCGTGCGCGGCACGGGCTGCTCGGTGCCGTCGAACCAGCTCAGCACGCCGACGAGCGCCAGCAGCAGGATGGCGATGAGGATCACGTTTCTTCGGGTAGCCATGGGACCTCCGTCTCTTCCGGTCTTTCGACCCCGCCACTCTACCCACCCCCCCACGAATTGCAACAACAGGCAGGCAGCGTGACGCCGCCCTCTTTTCGGCAGCAATGCTGCTGCACCCCTTTCGCGGTCGTCGGTTTCCCCGTCGGCGACCCAGCCTTCCCCCGCCCGCGCTCGACGAGCGTCCTTGTCGCTCCCTTCCTCTTTCCCTCTCTCCCCCAGGGCGCATCCGCCGCCAAAGGCGGCGGCAGCCCGGCGCGCGCTCCGCTCTCCACCTTTCCCGCGCTTTCCGCGCCCGCTCCCCCCCATCTGGCCTCCACGCGCCCCCAAAAGTCCGCACCGCCCTCCTCCAACAAAACGTTTCGGGGGGTGATGGTGGGGGTGAGGAGGGGGTCTGGGGGAGGGG
>JACCQO010000043.1 GCA_015709205.1 Desulfovibrionaceae bacterium | reverse complement strand
GCCCCCTTTGGAAAGGGGGCCCTCTTCCTCCCCCGCCCCTCCCCCAGCTCTTCCTCTTCTCCTCTCCCCTCCCCCGCCCGCTCCGTCACAGCACCATGAACGAGGCGGTGGACTGGGCGGCGAGGGAGTTGTTGGCGGTGGTGATCTTGGCCTGGACGGTGATGATGCGGCGGCCCTTGTGAAGGATGGTGGCGGTGGCGGTGACCGGCGTGTTTTCGGGCACGGCCTTGAAGAAGCGCATGGACAGTTCCACGGTGGCGGTCTTTTGGCCGGGTTCGAGGTTGGCGAGCACGGCGTGGGCCATGGCCTCGTCGGCCAGGGTGGCGAGCACGCCGCCGCCGGTGACGCCCGCGCCCTGGGTGTGGCGGCGCGCGGTATCGATGCGCAGCACGGCGCGCTGCGGCGAGATTTCGATGACCTGGATGCCGAGGGTCTTGAACAGGGCGTTGACGTCCTGTTCCGCGCTGCGGACCTTGTCGAGGTATTCGGAGGGCATGGTTGTGCGTGGGGTTGAGGTTGGCGGCGTGGGCCCAGTAAGCCGGAGACGGGCGGAATCGTCAACCGCCGGACGGGCGATTCTACGGGAAAAGGGGCCCGGGGCGCAAAAAACCCGGCGCGATCCGCAGGTGCGGACCACGCCGGGCACGTGGAGGCGTCGGGATGCGCGGGACTATTTGGCGAAGCCCACGGCGCGGCGCTCGCGGATGACGGTGACGCGGATCTGGCCGGGGTAGGTGAGGTTGCCCTCGATCTTCTCGGCGATGTCCTTGCAGAGCATGTAGGTGGCGTCGTCGTCCACGAGTTCGGAGTTGGCCATGACGCGGATTTCGCGACCGGCCTGGATGGCGTAGGCCTTGGACACGCCGTCGAAGCTGGTGGCGATGCCTTCCAGGTCTTCCAGGCGCTTGACGTAGTTTTCCAGGAGTTCCTTGCGCGCGCCGGGGCGGGCGCCGGAGAGGCTGTCCGCGGCCTGCACGAGCACGGCGAGCACGCTCTTGGGCGGCACGTCCTCGTGGTGGGCCTGGATGGCGTGCACGATCTCCTTGGACTCGTTGTACTTCTTGGCGAGGTCCGCGCCGATGACGGCGTGCGGGCCTTCGATGTCGTGGTCCACGGCCTTGCCGATGTCGTGCAGGAGCCCGGCGCGCTTGGCCTGCTTGACGTTGAGGCCCAGTTCGGCGGCCATGATGCCCGCGAGGGAGGCGACTTCCAGGGAGTGCTGGAGCACGTTCTGGGAGAAGCTGGTGCGGTACTGGAGCTGGCCGAGGAGGCGGATGAGCTCGGCGTGGATGCCGTGCACGCCCACGTCGAAGGTGGCCTGCTCGCCGACCTCGCGGACCTTGACGTCGAGTTCCTGCTCCACCTTGCGCACGATGTCCTCGATGCGCGCGGGGTGGATGCGGCCGTCGCTGATGAGGCGTTCCAGGGCCATCTTGGCCACCTGGCGACGCAGGGGACTGTAGGCCGAGAGAACCACGGTCTCGGGCGTGTCGTCGATGATCAGGTCCACGCCGGTGGCGGCCTCCAGGGCGCGGATGTTGCGGCCCTCGCGGCCGATGATGCGGCCCTTCATGTCCTCGCTGGGCAGGGTCACGGCGGTGACGGTCTGCTCGGCCACGAAGTCGCCGGCGTAGCGCTGGATGGCGGTGGAAAGGATCTCCTTGGCCTTGCGGTCGCCGGTCTCCTTGGCTTCGGACTCGATCTGGCGGACCATGCGCGCGGCCTCGTGGCGCGTGCGCGACTCGATGTCCTCCAGGAGCTGGGCGCGGGCCTGGTCCGCGGTCAGGCCGGAAATCTCCTCCAGCTTGGCCTCCTGGCGGCGGATGAGCTCCTCGATGCCCTCCTCCTTTTCCTGGACGGCGCGCTCGCGCTGGGCGAGGTTCTTTTCCAGGGCGAGCACGTCGCTCTCCTTCTGGGTGGCCTTTTCCAGCTTGCGCTCCAGGCGCTCCTCCTTTTCCAGGAGCTTTTCCTCGCGCTTCTTGAGATCCTTTTCCTGTTCCTTGAATTCCTGCTGGAGTTCCTTCTTCTGGCCGAGGATGTCGTCCTGGGCCTGGAGCAGGGCCTCCTTTTTCTGGGCCTGGGCCTCCTTGCGCGCCTCTTCCACGATGCGCTTGGCCAACTCTTCGGACTCGCTGATCTTTTTCGCCCGAATCACCCTATGCAGCACATAGCCCCCGACCGCGCCGAGGACGGCGCCCACGAGGCCTATGCCGATTTGCGCCAAGACCATATATCCTCCTTATGTTGACGGGCCCCGCGGCCCGGGAATGTGGTGGGGCGCGCCGCGCGTTCGCGGTCGGCCGATGGGGCCGCCGCGGACGCGGGTTGCGCCTGACGGGTGCGCGGCGTGCGGCGTTCTGCGCGCTTGAAGACGCCTGCGCAACGTGTGCGGCGCGCGGGCGCCGCACCGGAGGTGAGCGGGAGGAGGGCCCGACTGGGGGCCGGTTGCACTGTCGGCTGGGGTGTGCCTTTGGAAATAGACGCACCCCCGGGATTGCCGTGTTGCCTGCGTTTTTGTCCCTGGTATAACCAGGTGGGTGCCGCGGGAAGGACCGTCAGGCTACCCGGTGTGACCGGGTTTGCGCACGGGCCCTTGACCGCTCGGGCTCCCTTTTTGTCAGCGTTGGGTCAAAAAGCGCTCGACAATCACGCACATCCCAGGGTGTGCTTGCACGTCTTTTCAGCGCTCCTTCGGGAGCGCCGCATCTATCTTCGCCACCAGCCGCTCGACGCGATCCTGGACCGCGTCCACGGAGTGGTTGGACATCAGAAGATCGTCCGCCAGGCCCAAGGCCAGGAACGTCAGCATCTTCTCCTTGCTTATCTGCTTCCCCTGGAAGTGCAACTGTTCGTACCGCTCTTCGACCAGGGTCTTGGCGTCCTGGATGCGTTGCGGATCCGCCTCCGCCTTGAACGAAACGTTGAGGTCCAATACGGACAGATTGTAGCTCGGCATAATCGCCTACGAGTCCTCGGACTCGGCTTTCAATTTGCGCAAGAGACTCTCAACACGGGCGAGGACCGCATCCTTGGTCGCCTTCTCCTGGTCCAGTTCCTCCCTTAACCTCCGGATATCCTCTTCCAATTGGGAATTATCCGCCCGACTCTCCCGCAGGCGGGTATTTTCCTCTCGCAGCTCGGCCAATTCCTGAAGCACGGCCTCGATACGCCGTTCAAGAAGGTCTATTAGCTCCATTGGGGCCAAGTGTATCTCCTCGCCAGGGCAAAATCAAGAGCCGCGCTTGCGTTCCAGGTTCTTCTGGCGTCCGCGCGCCACGGCCAGGGCCCCGTCGGGCACGTCGTGGGTGATCACGCTGCCCGCGCCCACCAGGGCGTCGCGGCCCACGGTCACCGGGGCCACCAGCGCGGTGTTGGAGCCGATGAAGGCGTCCTCGCCGATCACCGTGGCGTGCTTGTTCTTCCCGTCGTAGTTGCAGGTGATGGTGCCCGCGCCCACGTTGGTGCGCGCGCCCACGTCCGCATCGCCCAGGTAGCTCAGGTGCCCGGCCTTGACGCCCTCGCGCAGCACGGACTTCTTGACCTCCACGAAATTGCCCACGTGCGCGTCGCGCTCCAGCACCGCGCCGGGCCGCAGCCGGGCAAAAGGCCCGGCCCAGGCGTTGGGGCCGAGCCGCGCGCCCTCGAGGTGCGAAAACGGCCGCACCTGGGCGTCGGGCCCGACCTCGCTGTCCGCGATCCAGACGTGCGGGCCCACGCAGGCGGACGCATCGATCCGGGTCGCGCCGAGCACGTCGCACGGGCCGCAGAGCTCCGCGCCCGGGGCCACGCGCACGCGCGGGCCCACGCGCACGGAGTCCGCCGCGCGGACCAGCACGCCGGAGGCGCGCAGGTCCGCGACGATGCGCGCGCGCAAAAGCTCCTCGGCGTCGGCCAGCTCGGCCGGGCTGTTGATGCCCAGGAGCTGCGGGTCCGCGCCGCAGTGCACGCCCTTGACCTCCATGTCCCGCTCCACGGCCAGGCCCACGAGGTCGGTGATATAGAACTCGCCGCTCTTGTTCTCCGTGGTCAGCCCGGCGAGCAGCGGCTCCACGGCGGCCATGTCCAGGCAGTAGACCCCGGCGTTGATCTCGCCGGTGGCCGGGCCGTGGTCGTCCAGGTCGAAATCCTTGGCCTCCACGATGGCCTGGACCACGCCGTTCTTGCGCACCACGCGGCCGAAGGCGGCCGGGTCGCGCAGGGACAGGGTCATGAAGGACAGGGCGCAGCCGCCGGACTGGTCCACGAAGGCGCGCAGCGCGGCGGTGGGGGCCAGGGGCGTGTCGCCGTTGATGACCACCAGCCGCGTGACGCCCGCGTCGCGCAGGGATTGCCAGGCCACCTGCAGGGCATGGCCCGTGCCGAGTTGCTCGGCCTGGAGCACGAAGCGGTCGGCGCGCTCGGGAAACGCGGCGCGCACCCGGTCCGCGCCGTGGCCGACCACGGTCCAGATGTGGTCGCCGAAGACCGGGGCCAGGGCCTGGTAGACGTACCAGAGCATGGGCTCGCCCAGCAGGCGGGCGAGCACCTTGGGGGTGTCGGAATGCATGCGGGTGCCCTTGCCCGCCGCCAGCACCAGCGCGCCGGTGATCGACTGCATGTGGCCTATCCTTATGAATTTTTTGGAATCCTTTCAGGATCCTTCAGTGCGCCATGTCGCGTGGGAACCTCGGGGCCGCTCGCGCGTCCATCCCCCCGTCGGTCCGGGTGCCCCGCGCCCGCCCTGGGGCGGCGCGGCCCGGGTCCACCGGTGCGGAATGTACGTCCGGCCCGCCCTTCGTGTCCACCCCATTCTGGCGGACGGGCGAAGCCCGCGGCGCAAGGCCGCGCAGGGCCCGGCCCCAAAAACACGCAAGGGGCGGACCGCCGTGCGGCGGTCCACCCCTTTTCATCGTGAGGATGCAAGAGCGTGTTGTGGCTAGGCGGCCTTTTCGTGCTGCGCGGCCTTGAGGCGGGACATGGCCCGCTGCAACGCGGCCTGCGCGCGGGCATAGTCCAGCTTTTCCTTCTGCTGGGCCATGCGCTGCTCCGCCCTTTCCTTGGCCTTTCGGGCCCGCTCCACGTCGATCTCCTCGGCCTTCTCCGCCGACTCGGCGAGGATGGTGACCTTGTTGTTGGAGATGTCAGCGAAGCCCCCGGAGACGAAGACGTAGTTCGTCCGGCCTCCGGCCTTGTAGTAGAGGTTGCCGATCTGCAGAGCGGCCAGGAACGGGATGTGGTTCGGCAGCACGCCGAACTCGCCCTCGTAACCGGGCGCGCCCACGTAGTCCACGGTCTCGCTGAGGACAAGCTTGTCCGGCGTGACGATTTCCAGGGTAAGCGCCTTTTCCATGCGTTTCTCCGCTCCGGTTTACTCGGCGGCCTGACGCTGCTTGGCCTTCTCCAGAACCATGGAGATGTCGCCGACCATGTAGAAGTCGTTCTCGGCGAGGTCGTCGTACTTGCCGTCCAGGATCTCGCGGAAGCCCCTGATGGTGTCCTCGAGCTTCACGTAGACGCCGGGCGTGCCGGTGAAGACCTCGGCCACGTGGAAGGGCTGGGACAGGAAGCGCTGCATGCGGCGGGCGCGGGCGACGGTGAGCTTGTCCTCGTCGCTGAGTTCGTCCATGCCCAGAATGGCGATGATGTCCTGGAGCTCCTTGTACTTCTGCAGCACCATCTGCACCTCGCGGGCCGTGGTGTAGTGCTCCTCGCCCAGGACCAGCGGGTCCAGGATGCGGGAGGTGGAGTCCAGCGGGTCCACCGCGGGGTAGATGCCCAGCTCGGCGATCTGGCGCGACAGGACGAGGGTGCCGTCCAGGTGCGAGAAGGTCGTGGCCGGGGCGGGGTCGGTCAGGTCGTCGGCGGGCACGTAGACGGCCTGGACCGAGGTGATCGAACCCTTGTTGGTGGAGGTGATGCGCTCCTGCAGTTCGCCGAGGTCCGTGCCCAGGGTGGGCTGGTAGCCCACGGCCGAGGGCATGCGGCCGAGCAGTGCGGACACCTCGGAACCGGCCTGGGTGAACCGGAAGATGTTGTCGATGAACAGCAGCACGTCCTGGCCTTCCTCGTCACGGAAGTACTCGGCGCAGGTCAGGGCGGTCAGGGCCACGCGGGCACGGGCTCCCGGAGGCTCGTTCATCTGCCCGTAGATCAACCCGGCCTTCTCCAGAACGCCGGCTTCCTTCATTTCGTGGTAGAGGTCGTTGCCCTCGCGGGTGCGCTCGCCGACACCGGCGAACACGGAGATGCCACCGTGCTGCTTGGCGATGTTGTTGATCATCTCCATGAGGATAACGGTCTTGCCCACGCCGGCGCCGCCGAACAGGCCCATCTTGCCGCCCTTGGGGAAGGGGATGAGCAGGTCGACGACCTTGATGCCGGTTTCGAGCAGCTCGACCTTGGTATTCTGCTCGGTGAACTCGGGGGCCAGGCGGTGAATGGGCAGCTTCTTGTCCGAAGCGATGGGGCCCAGTTCGTCCACGGGACGGCCGACCACGTTCATGATCCGGCCCAGGGCGCCCTTGCCGACCGGCACGAGGATGGATTGGCCGGTGTCCACGACCTCCATGCCGCGCACCAGACCTTCGGTGGCGTCCATGGCGATGGTGCGCACGATGTTGTCGCCCAGGTGCTGCGCGACTTCGCAGACCAGGTCGGGGGCGTCCGTGTTGTTGGGGTTCTTGATGTCGAGCGCGTTCATGATTTCGGGAAGCTTGCCTTCCGGAAATTCGACGTCCACGACCGCGCCGATAACCTGGACGATTTTTCCAACGTTTCCGCTCATTGCTCTTACGCTCCTCTATTAGCCTTTCAGCGCCTCTGCGCCGCCAACGATGTCCATGAGTTCCGTAGTGATCGCAGCCTGGCGCGTCTTGTTGAAGAGCAGCGTCAGGGCGTTGATCATGTCGTTGCAGGCCTTGGTCGCATTGTCCATGGCGCTCATGCGCGCCGCGTGCTCGCTCGCGCTGGTATCGAGCAGCGCACGGTAGATCTGCACCTTGACGAACCGCGGAAGCAGTTCGCCGAGCAGCCCAACGACGTCGGGCTCGTAGATGTACTCACCGCCGCCGCCTTCGCCCTCGCCGCCCTCGGCGTCGGCCGAGGCGATGGGCAGCAGCTGCAGCGTGGTGGGCACCTGGCGGGCCACGCTCACGAACTCGCCGAAGACCAGGATGACCTCGTCGAGTTCGCCTCCGAGATAGGCGTTGATGATGTCCAGCCCGATCTCGTTGGCCAGAGTGAAGTCCAGGGAACCCATGCGGTCGGCCAGGGCGAGCTTGAGCTCGAATTCCGTCTTCTTGATCTGGTCGCGGCCTTTCTTGCCCACGCAGTAGAACTTGACGGACTTGCCCTCGGCGGCCTTTTCCCGGGCCAGCCGCTTGGCGGTGTTGATCATGTTGGTGTTGAAACTGCCGCACAGGCCGCGGTCCGACGTACCCAGGACGATGCCGACGGTCTTGATCTCGGAGCGCACCTCGAGCAGAGGATGCGCGCCCTCGTCGGCCTTGCCCGCCAAGTCGCTCAGCATGGAGTAGAACTTGTCCGCATACGGCCGGAACCGTTCTATCTTCTGCTGGGCACCGCGCAGTTTCGCCGAGGCCACCATGTTCATGGCCTTGGTGATCTGCTTGGTCTTTTTGACCGCGGTGATCTTTAATTCAACGTCCTTCAAGGAAGGCATTGTCTATCCCCCTTCGGGCTTAGGCCGCGAAGCCTTTCTTGAATTCCTCGATGGCGGCCTTGAGACGTCCCTCGATGTCTTCGTCGATGACCTTCTTCTCCTTGAGGTCGTTGAGCACGTCGGACTTGGAGTTGCGCAGGAAGTCCAGGAACTCGGTCTCGAACTTGCGGACCGCGGCCACGGGCACGGAGTCCATGAAGCCGCGGGTGGCGGCGTACATGGAGGCGACCTGCTCCTGCATGGACAACGGCCGGTACTGGGGCTGCTTGAGCAGCTCCACCAGCCGCGCGCCGCGATCGAGCTTGCGCTGGGTGGCCTTGTCCAGGTCGGAGCCGAACTGGGCGAAGGCGGCCAGCTCGCGGTACTGGGCCAGATCCAGGCGCATGGTGCCCGCGACCTGCTTCATGGCCTTGACCTGGGCGGCGCCGCCCACGCGGGAGACCGAGAGGCCGACGTTGATGGCCGGGCGGACGCCGGCGTTGAACAGGGCCGGCTCCAGGTAGACCTGACCGTCGGTGATGGAGATGACGTTCGTGGGAATGTAGGCGGACACGTCACCGGCCTGGGTCTCGATGATCGGCAGGGCCGTCATGGACCCGGCGCCCAGGGAGTCGTTGACCTTGGCCGCGCGCTCCAGCAGGCGGGAGTGCAGGTAGAAGACGTCGCCGGGGAAGGCTTCGCGTCCCGGGGGGCGGCGCAGCAGCAGGGACATCTGGCGGTAGGCCACGGCCTGCTTGGAGAGGTCGTCGTAGATGATCAGGGCGTGCTTGCCGTTGTCGCGGTAGTGCTCGGCCATGGTGCAGCCGGAGTAGGCGGCGATGAACTGCAGCGGCGCGGGCTCGGAGGCCGTGGCCGAGATGATCGTGGTGTACTCCATGGCGCCGTACTTCTTCAGGGTGTCGGCGACCAGGGCCACGGTGGCCTTCTTCTGGCCGATGGCCACGTAGAAGCAGTGGATGTCCGAGTCCTTCTGGGCCAGGATGGCGTCCAGGCAGACCGCGGTCTTGCCGACCTGGCGGTCGCCGATGATCAGCTCGCGCTGGCCGCGGCCGATGGGCGTCATGGCGTCGATGGCCTTCAGGCCCGTCATCATCGGCTCGTGCACCGACTTGCGGGCGATGATGCCGGGGGCCTTGAGCTCCACCGGGCGGATGTCCTTGGCGTCGACCGGGCCCAGGCCGTCGATGGGCTGGCCCAGGGGGTTGAGCACGCGGCCCATGACCGCGTCGCCGACCGGCACGGAAAAGATCTTGCCCGTGCGCTTGACCGGGTCGCCTTCCTTGATGTGGTGGGACTCGCCGAGCAGCGCCACGCCGACGTTGTCCTCTTCGAGGTTGAGCACCATGCCCATCAGGCCGCCCGGGAACTCCAGCAGCTCCATGGCCATGGCGTTCTCCACGCCGTGCACGCGAGCGATACCGTCACCGATGTACAACACGGTGCCGGTCTCGCTCATCTCGACTTTTTGCTCGTAATTCTCGATCTGAGATTCGATGATCTGGCTGATTTCTTCGGCTTTGATCTGCATGGCCCTATTCACCCCTCTTGATGTTTTCCTTCAAAATTCCAAGCTGCGCCCTGAGGCTCGCATCCAAGGTCCGGTCCCCGATCTTCAGCACCACCCCGCCGAGGATGTTCTCGTCAACGCTGAAGTCGAGCACCAGCTTTTGTTTGGCCTGGCCTTCCAGCTGCTGCAGCACGGCCTGCTGCTTGGCCTCGGCCAGTTCCACGGCCGTGACCAACTCGCCGCGCAGCACGCCGCGGTCCACGTCGAGCAGGGCGTTGAAGAACGCCACGATCTCGCCGAGCACCGGCAGACGTTCCTTGTCGGCCAGCAGGAAGCAGAAATTGCGCACGGTCCCCGTCGGGGAGATCGCATCCAGGAGCTTTGCCACCACGCCCTTTTTCTCCTCCACGGAGAAGATCGGATTGCGGAAGACCCGGACGAGCTCGGGAGAGGCGGCCAGGGCGGCCGCCAGCGCGTCGAGGTCCTTGGCGTAGGCTTCCAGCTCGTCCACACCCTTTTTCCTGCCAAGGGCATAGAGCGCCTTGGCATACCTGCGTGCAACGATGCTGCCGATCAATTGAACACCACCTTTGTCAGATAGTTATCCACGAGCTTCTCGTGCTCTTCCTTGGAGAGCTTCTCCTTGAGAACCTGCTCCGCGGCCTGCACGATCAACTCGGCCATCTGCGCCCGCATGGCGTCCACAGCCGCCTGGGCCTCGCTGGACGCGGTCATCTTGGCCTGTTCGCGGATCTTCTCCGCGCTCTTCTCGGCAGCCTCGATGATGTTCTGCTTGAGCGCCTCGCCCTGGGCCTTGTAGTCGTCAAGGATCTTGGCCCGCTCGGCCTCCAGGTTGGCGATGCCCCTGTCCACCTCGGCAAGCTTCGCCTGGGTGTCGGCCTTGCGCTGCTCGAGATCCTTCAGTTCCGTCTCGATGTTGTACTTGCGCGAGCGGAAGAACTCGGCGATCTTCTTGCCCCCGGCCTTGTAGATGATGGCGGCGAAGACCACGAAGTTGATGGCCCTCCACATGAAGTCCTTCCACTGCGAGGCCGTGAACCCCTCCCCGTGGCCGTGTCCGCCGACGTGTTCGGCGGCAAAGGCCAGCGAGGCGGCCAGCAGCAGCAGACATCCCGCTGTCGCAAAAATCTTCAGCCCTTTCAAAGCGGCGCCCTCCTTAAATAAAGAAAGTTACCCAAGCACCTTGGCGGCTGCCTTGGCGGCGAGAGCCTCCACCTGCCCCTTCAGCTCGTCCATGGCGGCCTTCACCTGACCGGCGACCTCGTCACGGGCCTTCTGCAGCGTGGCGGCGGCGTCGGAGCCCGCCTCGCCCAGAAGACGCTTTTCCTCGGCCTGCCCCTCGGCCTTCATCGCATCGCGCGCGGCCGCGGCCGACTGCCGGGCCTCCAGCAGGGCGGTTTCGTAGTTCTTGACCTTCTGCTCGGCAGAGGCGGCGAACTGCTCCGCATCCGTGGCCATGGCGGCCATCCGGTCGGCGCGCTTCCTGAGGATCTCGCGCACGGGACGCACGAGCAGGAAGTTGAGCACCACCAGGGTGATCAGAAAGTTCACGAGTTGGATGAGAAGAGTAATGTCAACATCGATCATGGCCGACTCCGCTGAGGTTGTGAATTTATGTTCAAAGTCAAAGCGCAATAACCGATTTCCACTTAGGTGTCAAAAAAAATTTGGCTTTTCCGACACTCTCACCAGGGAATCCGCCAAGGTTTCAGCCGGTTGTTCCCGTTTTCACGAACTGGCGCTTTTCAGGGGCGAGACGGCCGCCGGCGACTTGGGCTTGCCCGTTTCGGAGGTCGAGGCCGCGGCCGGGGAGTTCATGGTCACCTGGCCCTCGACCACGGCGCCCTCCTCGATGACCAGTACCGGCGTGTTCAGCTTGCCCACCAGGTTGGCCGTCTTGTGCAGCACGACCTTCTTGGAGGCCACGATCTCGCCCTGGATGTTGCCCGAAAGCACGAGCTGGCCGACCTCCACCCCGCCCTCCACGCGGGCGTCCTTGCCCACGATGAGCGTGCCCTCGGAGCGGATCTCCCCGGTGAAGGCGCCGTCGATACGCACCGAGCCCTGGAAGCTCAGCTTGCCCTGATAGCTCGTTCCGGAACCGAGAAAGGCGTTGATCTCGTCTCTGCCCATTGCGATGCACTCCTCATGTTGCAGGGCCGCGCGCGGCCCCTAGGTCTGCTTGAAGACGAACCGGCGCATGGACACGTTGAGCACCAGCCCGATGAGACAGAAGTTGACCATGGTGGCGCTGCCTCCGTAGCTGATGAACGGCAGGGGGATGCCCACCACCGGCATCAGTCCGAGGACCATGCCCATGTTGATCAGGATCTGCCAGAAGAAATAGAAGAACACGCCGGCGGCCAGAAAGCTGCCGAAGCGGTCCTTGGCCTCCTTGGCCGTGGCGAACATGCTTGCGAGGAAGAGGCAGAAGAGCGCCAGCAGGATCATCATGCCCACGAAGCCCCACTCCTCGCCGAACACGGCCACGGCGAAATCCGTATGTTTTTCGGGCAAAAAACGCAGCTGGCTCTGCGTGCCCGACAAAAAGCCCTTGCCCCACAACCCGCCCGAGCCGATGGCGATCTGCGACTGGATGATGTGGTAGCCCGCGCCCAGCGGATCGTTCCCGGGATTGAGGAACGTGAGGATGCGCTGCTTCTGGTAGTCGTGGAGAAAGAACCACCCCATGGGCACCAGAGCGGGCACGGCCACGGCCAGCACCTTGAGCACGCGGGCCGTCAACCCCCTGTACAGGATGATGCCGCCCAAGAGCAAGAGGAGGTTGAGCCCCGACCCCAGGTCCGGCTGGACCACGATGAGCGCGGCCGGAACCAGCCCCACGGCCGTGATTGCGGCCAGCTGCTTGAAGCCCATGGGCTCCTGGCCGCGCGCCAGGATCTTGGCCCCGAGGATGAGGATGCTGATCTTGGCCAGCTCGCTGGGCTGGAAGTTGAACAGCCCGAAGGACAGCCAGCGCCGCGCGCCGTAGATGGTCTTGCCCCACAGGGGCACCGCCGCCAGCAGGCAGATGGTCAGCACGAAGAGCGGCCAGGCCAGGGTCTTGAGATGCCGGTAGTCGAAGAGCAGCACCGCGACCATGACCCCGCAGCCCATCAGCCCCCAGAGCAGCTGCTTCTGGTAGAAGGGGTTCACGGCCATGCCCTCCTCCAGGCGGAAGCCGCTGGCCGAATAGAGGTTCATGACCCCCACGCCGAAGAGCAGCACCATGATCCCGAGCAGGGACCAGTTCATGTGCGTAAACAGGCGTCTGTCCACCGGCGACACGGCTTACTCCTTTCCGAAGAGGTGGTTGTAGATGGCGCGCGCCATGGGTCCCCCGGCCGAGCCGCCGTGCCCGCCGTGCTCGACCATGACCACCACCACGTAGCGCCTGCCGTCCTTTTCGCCGAACGAGGCCAGCCAGGCGTGGTCGCGGTGCGAATAGGGCATCTCGTAGGTATCCAGCCGGTCCTCGCCCTGGATCTTGACCACCTGGGCCGTGCCGGTCTTGCCGCCCATGCGCGCGTCCTTGCGGTGCAGGCGGCGCGCCGTGCCGTGCGGGTCGTCCACCGTGGCGACCATGGCCTCGACGATCAGTTCGCGGTGGGCCTCGGAGAGCGGCAGCTCGGCCTGGGCGTCGGCCGGGGCGTCGAGCAGCAGGTTGGGCCGGTACAGGGTGCCGCCGTTGACCAGCGCGCCCACGAAACGGGCCACCTGCAGCGGGGTGACCAGGGTGTAGCCCTGGCCGATGGCCAGGTTGAGGTTCTCGCCGCCCTGCCAGGGCTCGCCGAACCGCTCGCGCTTCCACTCCCGCGTGGGCACCAGCCCCTTCTTCTCGTGCGGCAGGTCGATGCCCGTGAGCTTGCCGAAGCCGCTGTCGAAGGCATAGCGCGAGATGCGGTCCACGCCGAGGCGCTCGCCGTAGTGGTAGTAGTACACGTCGCAGGACTCCACCAGGGAGCGCTTGAAGTCCACGTTGCCGTGGCCGTGCTTCTTCCAGCAGCGGAACACGCGCTGGCCCAGGCGGTAGGTGCCCGGGCAGTAGACCGTGTTGCGCGGAATGATCACGCCCTCGGACAGGCCGCAGGCGCCCACGAGCAGCTTCCAGACCGAGCCCGGTGGATACATGGACTGGATGGCGCGGTTCTGCAGCGGGTGGCGCGGGTTGTCGCGCAGGGCCTGCCACTGCTCCGGGCTCAGCCCCAGGACGAAGGCGTTGTTGTCGTAGCCCGGGTTGGAGACCAGGGCCAGGACCTGGCCGTTGTCCGGGTCGAGCACGACCACGGCCCCGGAGCGGCCCTCCAGCTCGCGCGCGGCGAACTCCTGCAGGTCCAGGTCGATGGACAGGTCGATGTTCGCCCCGGCCTCGGGCGCGCGCACCACCTTGTGCGCCAGAAAGCGCCCCGTGGCGTCCACCTCGTACTGGTCCAGCCCCTTTTTGCCGCGCAGCCGCTTCTCGAGCACGAACTCCAGCCCCTGCTTGCCCACGGCGTCGCCCAGGTACAGGCCCGGGTCGCGCTCCAGCTCCTCCTCGTTGGCCTCGGCCACGAACCCGAGCACGTGCGAGAGCACCGCGCCCTGCGGATAGTGGCGCTTGGGCCGGATGACGATCTCCAGCCCGGGCCAGAACAGGGCGTTGGTCTCGATGACGGCGAGCAGGTCGTAGGAGATGTCCGGGACGAGGATCAGGGGGTTGAAGGGCTTGACGCGCTTGCGGCCGCGCGCGAAGCGGCGCTTGAGCTCGTCCAGGTCGATGTGCGTCCAGGCCGCCACCTGGGCCAGGGTGGCGTCCACGTCCTTGCAGTCCTCGCGGACCAGGCCCAGGGCGTAGGCCGGCTCGTTGACGGCCAGGAGCCTGCCCTCGCGGTCGCGGATCAGGCCGCGCGGGGCGTAGACCAGCTCCTGGCGCAACTGGTTCTCGCGGGCCTTTTCCGCGAACTCCTTGCCCAGGTGCACCTGCAGGTACCACAGCCGCAGGGCGAAGACGCAGAAGAGCCCGAAGATCAGGCACTGCAGCAGGATCAGCCCGTTTTTAGGCGGCTGCGGGGATTCCTGGTCAAAGTGCTTGCTGTCCGACACCGCAAAGACCCCTTCTGCAACGGCGCGTCACGAGCCATGCCGCGGGCAGGAGCACGGCCTGGAGCGCGCCCTCGGCGATCAGGCGGCCCACCGGGGCCGCGTAGTCCTGGAGCGAGGCGAGCTCCAGCAGCAGGACCACGTGCAGCACGCCCATGGCCAGGCCGATGAGCAGGATGAAGAGCAGGTTTTCGGCCTCGAAGAGCCACTTGCCCAGGGTGAACAGGACCAGCAGCGCGGCGTACCAGAGCAGCGCGCCGCCGAAGGCCAGGCTGCCCGAGCCCTCCTGCAGGAGCACGAAGGCCGTGAACAGCCAGAAGGTCTGCACGGGCCTGCGTTCCTGGAGGCTGAGCAGCAGCCCGGCGGCGAGCAGGTCCACGCCCGGCACGTAGTGCTGGAGCCAGACCCCGGCCAGGGTGAAGAGGAACCACCAGGCGATGTTTTTCAGCGGCATTGCGGTGTGCGCGCCGGGCGGCCGTGGCCTCCGGCGCGCGGGCTATTCGGCCGGGCGGCCGTTGGTTGCGGCGCCGGGGGCCCGAACGCCGGTCGCATTGGCCGCGGCCGGCCCGTTGCCCGCGGCCGTGGCGTTGGCCGGGCCGGGCGCACTCAGCTCGCCCGAGGGCAGCTCGGGCGCGGGCTTCTCGGCCATGAGCAGGAGCACCTCCTCCAGGTTGCTCATGTCCACCAGCGGCTCGGCCTCGACCTTCTGGAAGAGGGAGATGTCCGAGCGCTCGATGCGCGTGACGCGGGCCACGGGCAGCCCCTTGGGAAAGATCTCCGCCAGCCCCGATGTGATCAGGATCTCGCCCTCCTGGAGCGGGGCGTTCTGGGGCACGTAGCGCGCCTCCAGGGGGTGGCCCGGGCCGTGGCCGGCCAGGATGCCCGTGGTGCGGTGGGTCTCGCCGCGCACGGAGATGCGGCTGTTCAGGTCCGTGAGCAGGAGCACGGTGGAGGCGGACGGGCCGATGCGCAGCACGCGGCCGACCACGCCCATGTGCGTGACCACCGGCGTGTTCACGCGCACGCCCGCGGAAAAGCCCCGGTCCACGAGCATGGTCTCCAGGGCGGCCTGGGGGCCGAGGCGCTGGGCCACGACCCGCGCGCCGACCATGTGCCAGTCGCGGGGCGGTGTGAAGGCGAGCAGGCGGTGCAATCGATCCAGCTCGGCGACCTGTTCGCGGCGGCCGTCGAGCTCCATCTTGAGCAGTTGCGCCCGGCGGCGCAGTTCCTCGTTCTCCTGGCGCACGCCCACCAGGTAGACGTAGCGCTCCCAGGAGGAGACGGCCTTTTCCCTGGCCCAGGCCACCGGCCTGAGGGCCAGGCTCACGAACTGGAGCCCGGTGTCGGCCGCCAGGGTGTCCAGGGCGCCCGTCTTCAGGTTCCAGGTGTACAGGCTCAGGTACAGGAACAACGACAGGACGAACAGGATCGCGAAGCGCTTGGGCGTGAGCTTAATCGATCGTGACCTCCTTGAGCACATCGAGGTTGTCGAGTGCCTTGCCCGAGCCGATGACCACCGTGGAGAGCGGGTCGTCGACCACGGTGATGGGCAGGGAGGTCTCCTCGCGCAGGAGCTGGTCCAGCCCCTTGAGCAGCGCGCCGCCGCCCGTGAGCACGATGCCGCGGTCCACGATGTCCGCGGCCAGCTCGGGCGGGGTCTGCTCCAGGGCGATGCGCACGGCCTGGACGATGCCGTCCACCTGTTCGCTGATGGCCTTGCGCACCTCCTCGGAGGTGATCACGATGTTCTGCGGGATGCCCGAGACCAGGTCCCGGCCCTTGACTTCCATCTCCACCTCCGGCTCCATGGGATAGGCGGAGGCGATCTTGATCTTGATGTCCTCGGCCGTGCTCTCGCCGATGAGCATGTTGTACTTGCGCTTGACGTGGGTCATGATGGCTTCGTCCATCTTGTCGCCGCCCACGCGCACGGACTTGGAGTAGACCACGCCGGACAGAGAGATGACCGCCACCTCGGTGGTGCCGCCGCCGATGTCCACGACCATGTTGGAGGTCGGCTCCTGGATGGGGAGGTTGGCGCCGATGGCCGCGGCCATGGGCTCCTCGATGAGGTAGACCTCGCGCGCGCCGGCGGACTGGGCCGATTCCTTGACCGCGCGCTTCTCCACCTGGGTGATGCCGGTGGGCACGCAGATGATGATCCGCGGGCGCACCAGACGGCGGTGGTTGTGCACCTTGGAGATGAAATTGCGCAGCATGGCCTCGGTGACCTCGAAGTCGGCGATGACGCCGTCCTTCATGGGCCGGATGGCCACGATGTTGCCGGGCGTGCGCCCGAGCATGCGCTTGGCCTCGCTGCCCACGGCGAGCACCTTGTTCGAGCCCCTGGCGTCCTGTTTCACGGCCACGACGCTCGGTTCGCGCAGCACGATGCCCTGGCCCTTGACGTACACGCACGTGTTCGCGGTGCCCAGGTCGATGGCCAGGTCGTTGGAGAAGAACCCCAGGACGAAATCCAGTACCTTGGACATGTTCCCTCGCTTGCAAGGATGGTGTGGAGCGCGTACCTGTGGTGCGCGAACCGCCCGGCGCTCTCGCCGGGTCGAAACGCGGCCCTCGGGCCGGATCACGTCATGAAACGCTACCTGGCCCTGTCGGACCACTTCCGCGCCCGTTTCGGGCGGCGGGTCCAAAAAATCCCGCTGGATGCCGGTTCCGGGTGCCCCAACCGGGATGGCACACTTTCTAACAGAGGATGCGCTTTTTGCAACCCCCTAGGTTCGGGGTCCGGCCTGTCGAGCCAGGGGTTCGACATCCCAGCACAATGGGATCATTGGACAAAACGCTATACGGTCCGCCACGGCGGCGCACCCCTGTTCCTGGCCTATCTGCAGTCCTTCTCCAACACCCACGGCCCGCTCGCGCGCCTGACGTCCCTGCTCGCCGCGCTCGCCCCCCTGCCCGGATGCGTGGGCATCGCCGTGGGCACCCGGCCGGACTGCCTGGACCGCGCCAAGCTCGCGGCCATCGCGAACTTCCCCGCCGAGGAGATCTGGCTGGAGCTGGGGCTGCAGTCGGCCCGGGACGACACGCTTGCGCGCATCAACCGCGGCCACACCTTCGCGGACTTCGCCCGCGCCGTGCGCCTGGCGACGGAGGTCGGCGAAGGCCGCATCCGGATATGCGCGCACCTCATGGCCGGGCTGCCCGGCGAGACGGAAGCGGACTTCCTGGCCACGGTGGACGCCCTGGCCGGACTGCCCGTGCACGGGGTCAAGCTGCACAACCTGCTCGTGTGCCGGGGCACGGAGATGGAGCGGCTCTGGCGCGCCGGGGAGTACGCGCCCCTGGAGCGCGACGCCTACGCGGACATGGTCGCGCGCGCCGTGGCCCGGCTGGCCCCGGACGTGGTCGTGCACCGGCTGGCCGCGGATCCGGCCCCGGGCGAGCTGCTGGCCCCGGCCTGGGCCGCGGACCGGCGCGGCCTGCGCGCGGCCCTGCTGGCGCGCATGGAGGAACTGGACGTGGTCCAGGGCGCGGCATGGACGCCGCCGACGGGGGAGACGGCGCGGAGGCCGGAGGGAGCGGGCTAGGCCGCCGCGCCGCCGGGCACCGAATCGCCGTAGAGCCGCCCGGCCATGGACTCGTCCAGGGGCCGGGAAAAGAGGAAGCCCTGCAGGTACTGGCAGCCCAGTTCGCGCAGGATGGCCACGTGCTCCGGCCGGGTCACGCCCTCGGCCACGACCTCCAGCCCCAGGGCCTGGGCCAGGGAGAGCACCGCGCGCACGATTTCCGTGTTCTCCTCGTCCACGCCGAGGCCCATGACGAAGCTGCGGTCGATCTTGAGCACGTCCAGGGGGAAGCGCTGCAGGTAGGACAGGGACGAATACCCGGTACCGAAATCGTCCACGCTCAGGCTCACGCCCAGCTCCTTGAGGCGGCGCAGGATGCGCACGGTGCGGCTGGCGTTGTCCATGACCACGGACTCGGTGATCTCCAGGGTCAGCAGGCGCGGCGGCAGGCCGGTGTCGCGCAGGGCCCCGGCGACCACGTCGATGAGGTTCTCCTGGGTGAACTGCTTGGCCGAGAGGTTCACGGCCATGTGCACGTCCTCCAGGCCCGGATGGTCGCGCCGCCATTCGGCCAGGCGCATGCAGGCCTGGCGCAGGACCCATTCGCCCATGGGCACGATCAACCCGGAGTCCTCGGCCACGGAAATGAAGTCGCCGGGCGGCACGGTGCCGCGCGCCGGGTGCCGCCAGCGCAGGAGCGCCTCGAACCCGCAGAGCCGCTCCGCGCCGGTGTAGAGCGGCTGGTACTGCACGAAGAATTCCTCCCCGGCCAGGGCGCGGCGCAGGTCGCTCTCCATGACCAGGAGCTCCATGGCCTCCTCGTGCATGGAGGTGCGGAAGACCTTGATGCGGTTGCGGCCGCCGTCCTTGGCGTGGTGCATGGCGATGTTCGAGTCGCGCAGGATGTTGTCGGCCGAGCCGTAGCCCGCGGTGTCCAGGAGCACGCCGATGGAGGCCGAGGAGTGCACCTCGTGGCCGTCCAGGAAAAAGGGCAGGGCCAGGGCGTCGCGGATGCGCTTGGCGATGACCACGGCCTCGCGCTGGCTGTTCAGCTCCTCCAGCAGGACCACGAACTCGTCGCCGCCCAGGCGGGCCACGGTGTCCAGGGAGCGCGTGTTCTCGATGACGCGCTGGGCGGTCTCCACCAGCAGCCGGTCGCCGACCACGTGGCCCAGGCTGTCGTTGATGACCTTGAAGCGGTCCATGTCCAGGAAGAGCACGCCGCAATGGTAGTTCTCGCGGCGCTGGCCGCGCTCCAGGGCGCGGCGCACGCGGTCCACGAACAGGGAACGGTTGGCCAGGTTGGTCAGCGGGTCGTGGAAGGCCTGGTGCTGAAGGCGCTGCTCCACCAGCGCCTTTTCCGCGATCTCGTTTTCCAGGGCCTCGGCGTGCTGCTTGAGCCGCTCCTCGGCTTCGCACTTGCGGCCCACCTCCTCCTCCAGGTCGGCGATGAGCCGGCGCAGCCGCGCGGTCATGGCGTTGAAGGCCCGCGCCAGCACGCCCATCTCGCCCGGGCCCTCCGGCGCGGTCACGTTCAGCTCGCCGCCCTGGATACGCTCGGCCGCGCGGGCCAGGACGTCCAGGGGCCGGGCCATGGAGCGCGCCAGAAGCAGCGCGGCGAGTACCGCGGCCAGCAACGCGGCCAGGCCGATGAGCGAGTGCATGCGCAGGGAGTCGTAGGTCAGGGCAAAGGCCTCGGCGCGGTCCTGCTCCACCGCCAGCACGGCCCCGAGCCCTTCCAGCCAGACGTACACGCCGACCACGGGCGTGCCGCGATAGCCGCGGAAGATGCCGGAACACAGGGTCTTTTGGGCCGCGGCGCAGGCAGCGCCCTCGGCCACCACCCGCGCCGAGCCGGGCGTGAGCCCGCGGGCCAGCACCGGCGAGAGCAGCCTGCCGTCCATGCCCACCAGATAGCATTCCGTGGTCTTGGAGAACCCGGGCCGCCGAGCCACGTCCTCGCCCAGCCCGGCCAGGGAGGCCACGCCCACGAGCACGCCCGCCGTGCCGCCGTCCGCGCGGGTCAGGGGCGTGGCCATGTACAGGCTCCCCCCGGCCGTGCGCGCCGCGTGGCCCGGCTCCACCTCGATGGCCTCGCGCTGCATGCCCTTCTGGAAATAGCCGTGCAACCCGCGGTACTCGCCCTCGTGCGCCGGGCTGGTGGAAAGGACCACCACGCCCTCGCGATCGATGAGCAGCAGTTCGCGCAGGTCGTCGGAGCGGGACGCGAAGTTCCGCAGGTTGGCGCGCAGGGCGCGGACCACCTCGGCCGGGGCCACCCCGCCGGAGGCGAGCAGCTCCAGGGCCAGGCGGCGCGGGCCGTAGTCGAACAGGGCCATGGACACATCGGTCTTGACGGCCAGGAGCCAGGCCCGGGCCGCGGCCTCTTTGAGCCCGGCCACGGTCTTCAGGCGCGAGACGGCCTCGCGCGTGCCCGTGCCCAGGGCCACGTAGAGCTGGCTCCCGGCTCCGGCCAGAAATGGCACCGTGACCGTGAGCACAAAGGCGATGAGCAGCCGGGAGCGGATGGTGCCCGAGGCCAGGAACGCGCCCACCGAGGCCCAGACCACCCACAGGGTCATCAGCCCGCCCGCGGCGCACAGAAAGGCCTGGGCCGGCGGCGATTCGCTCACGGCCAGCCGCCCCGGCGGGGCCAGGGCGTCCACGACATAGATCCATGCGCCCAGGGCCAGGGCCAGGCACAGCCACCAGCGCCAGCGGCGCGGAAAGAACAGCCCGCCCCCGACCACCACGCAGCCCACGCCGCCAGCCGCCAGAAAGGACACGGCGTCGTCCAGGGCCAGCGTCGCCGAGGTCAGGAAGATCGCCAACGCGGCCAGCAGCCACAGTCCGGCCCCGTCCGTGCGCTCCGCGGCCAGGCGCAGCACCGCCGGGGCCAGGCACCCCACGCCCAGGAGCGCGCCCAGGGCCAGCAGCAGGCAGGGGGTGGAATCGGCGGTGTAGGCCAGGTAGCCGAACACCGCGGCCCAGGCGAGGAAGAAGACCAGCGCCAGGCGCAGCGAGCCGCGCAGGGCCCGGGCCACGCCGCACGCCCCCCAGACCACGGACGCCTCGGCCGACGCCGGGCCGCTCATGGCCGCCCAGGGGCAGGACGCGAACACGGCGGAGCCGGACCCAGGTCCGGCCCCTGGGCCAGAGCCTAGGGTAGCCCCGGGCTCGGCCCCAGGCTCTGCAGACGGCGTAACGGGCTGGAAAATCGAGGGCCGTGCTTCGGCCGCGTCCGGGTCGGCCCCGAAGGCCGCCCCATCCGGGGAGGCGGGCGGCTCCGGCGCGGCGGGGGACAGGAACGAGACGTCGGGCCGCGGCGCGGCGCGGGATGCGGACGACTCGCCCGGCGCGGAGGACTGGCCCGGCGCGGACGGCTCGCCGGGTGCTGAAGACCGGCCGGGCAGGGCCGCCCCGGGACGGGGGGCCCTCGCGTCGTGCGCCTCCGAAGCGCCGGACTTGTGGGGATCGAATCGATTGCCGCTCATCGGCCCTTCCGCTATCCTCAGCGCTGCCTCAACCATTGAGCTTCGACGCTGCGGATGATGCCTTGGATTTGTTCCACCGATAATTATTACCTGCGGGCGCGGGGCCGGGCAACCTCTTTTTCCCGCAGCCCGCTTCCCGCCTGCGACCAAGGAGGCCGCCCATGACCGAGACCGTGGTCGCCGCGCCCCTGGCGCTGGTGCTGCACTGGAAGGATGCGGCCGGAAACGGGGCCGCCGGGCCGCTGGCGTCCCTGGACCTGCGCTGGGCCGCGGGGCTGGCCGGGCGCTATCCCGCGCCGCAGCCCTCGCCGCGGCTCTCGGAGCGCGGCCGCGCCCTGGGCGCGGCCCTGGGCGACTACGTGCAGGGGCGCGGGGCGGCGTGGCCCGAGGTGGACGTGGACATGGAGCCGCTGTCGGAGTTTTCGCGCACGGTGCTGGCCTCCCTGCGGCGCGCGGCGCCCGCCGGGGCCACCCTGAGCTACGGCGCGCTGGCCTCGCTCTGCGGGCGGCCCGGGGCGGCGCGCGCCGTGGGCCGGGCCATGGCCGCCAACCCCTGGCCGCTGCTCTACCCCTGCCACCGCGTCCTCGGCGCGTCCGGCGCGCTGACCGGCTTCGGTCCGGGCGTGGAAATGAAGCGCTATCTCCTGGAACTGGAAGGCGTCCCGCTCCGATCCTGACGCGGCCCCGCGAACATGCGCCCACGCCGCAGGCGCGCCAAGAAGTTTGGGAGAGTCCGGAGAACCCTTTCCAAAGGGTTCTCCGGCCGTCGGAGACGCCCCTCCGGCGAGGAGCCGCCGGAGGCAACGGCGGCCGGAGGCCGCCCCGGCCAGCGGAAATGCCCTAGAAGACGATCTCCCAGCGCGGGCCCACGGCCTCGCGCGCCGTGGCCAGGCGGGCCACGTCGGCCAGCCCGGCGGCGTCGGCCATGCCCAGCAGCAGCCGGGCCAGGAGCGGTTCGGACCGCTTGGGACCCTCGGTCACGGGCAGCTTCTCGTGCACGCCCGCGAGCTCGCGCAGCAGGTCGAAGGCGTCCTCCAGGCCGCCGAGCTTGTCCACCAGACCGGCCTCCAGGGCCTGCCTGCCGGTCATCACCCGGCCGTCGGCCAAGCCGCGCACGCGCTCCGGGGCCATCTTGCGCCCCTCGGCCACGTCGAGCACGAACTGGTCGTACATATCCATTATAAGAGCCTGGAAGTAGGCGCGCTCCTCCGGGGCCATGGGGCGGTAGGGGGAGCCCGCGTCCTTGAGCGCGCCGCTGGTCAGGGCCTGGTGGCCGATGCCCAGCTTGTCCATGAGCCCTTCGAGGTTGGACATCTGCATCTTCACGCCGATGGAGGCCGTGAGCGTGGCCGGATTGGCCATGATCTTCGTGGCCGGGCAGGCCACGTAGTAGCCGCCCGAGGCGGCCACCGTGGACATGGAGGCGACCACGGGCTTGACCGCGGCCAGCTTGCGCACGGCGCGGTGGATCTCCTGGGCCGGGCCCACGGCCCCGCCCGGGGAGTTGATGCGCAGCACCACGCCGACCACCTCCGGGTCGTCGCGCAGCGTGGCGATGAAGTCGTTGACGTCGCGCGAGTCGCCGATGAACCCGGTGACGTCGACCATGCCGAAGCGCTTGCCGCCCAGCGCGCCCTTGACGGGTTCGCCCAGCAGCCAGAAGCGAACGGCGGCCGCCGTCCCCGCAAGGAGGACGGCCGCCGCCGCGATAAGCATCATTCCGAAGAGGAATGGATGGCGTTGGCTGAAGCTAAGCTTCCTACTCTCCGGCATCCTCTTCCAGCTTCTGCTTCAGGATGTCGCCCAGGGTCTGGCCGGCCGACTCGGAACCGGACGTGGTCCGGAACTCGCGCGGCTTGCGGCGCTCCTCGGCCTCCTTGAGCTGCTTGATGGACAGCCCGAGGCGGCGCTCCTCGGCGGACACGTGAATGACCTTGGCCTCGATCGCCACGTTCTCCTTGAACATCTCGGAGGGATTCTTGATCTTCTTCGAGCTGATCTCGGAAACGTGCACCAGACCCTCGATGCCCTCCTCCACTTCCACGAACAGGCCGAAGTCGGTGATGTTCGTGACCGTGCCGGTGATGACCGCGCCCACGGGGTAGCGGGCGGGCACCTGGGACCAGGGGTCCTCGTTGAGCTGCTTGATGCCCAGGGTGAACTTCTCGTTCTCCTTGTCCACGGTCAGGACCTTGGCCTGGACCGTGTCGCCGACCTTGTAGAGCTCCTCGGGGTGGCGGATCTTCTTGGTCCAGGAGATGTCCGACACGTGGATCAGGCCGTCGATGCCGTCCTCGATGCCGATGAACAGGCCGAACTCGGTGATGTTCTTGATCGTGCCCTCGAGGATGGTGCCCTCGGGGTACTTCTCGGCGACCACGTCCCACGGGTTGGGCTTGATCTGCTTCATGCCCAGGGAGATGCGCTTCTTGTCCTGGTCCACGCCGAGGATCACGACCTCGACCTCGTCGCCGGTGCGCACCATCTGGGAGGGGTGGCGCAGCTTGCGGGTCCAGCTCATCTCGGAGATGTGCACGAGGCCCTCGACGCCGGGCTCCAGCTCCACGAACGCGCCGTAGTCCACCAGGTTGGTGACCTTGCCGGACAGGCGGGCGCCCTCGGGGTACTTGGCGGAGATGTTCTCCCACGGATCGGGCACGAGCTGCTTGAGGCCCAGGGAGACCTTCTGGCTGTCCTTGTCGAAGGAGAGCACCTTGAGATCCAGGTCCTGGCCCAGCTGGACCATTTCCTTGGGATGCTTGATGCGCTTCCAGCTCATGTCCGTGATGTGCAGCAGCCCGTCCAGGCCGCCCAGGTCCACGAACACGCCGTACTCGGTAATATTCTTGACCTTGCCGGTGATGACCTGACCCTCTTCCAGGGTCTTGAGCAGCTCGGAACGCTTGGATTCGCGCTCCTCCTCGAGCAGCACCCGGCGGGAGACGATCACGTTGGAACGTCGGCGGTTGATCTTCAGGACGCGGAACTCGAACTCCTCGCCGACCAGGGCGTCCATGTCGGGCACCGGGCGCAGATCCACGTGCGAGCCGGGCAGGAAGGCTTCCACCCCGCCCAGGTCCACGGTGTAGCCGCCCTTGATGCGGCGCATGATCTTGCCCTTGATTTCGCTGTTGCCTTCCTGGATATCCTCCAGCTTGTCGAACAGCTGCATGCGCTTGGCCTTCTCGTGCGAGAGAACGATGGTGCCTTCCATCTCGTTCTTGCGCACCACGAAGACGTCGACCTTGTCGCCCACGGCGACCTTGACGTTGCCCGCGCCATCCGCGAACTCGGAAGCGCTGATCTGCCCCTCGGACTTGAAGTTCACGTCCACGAGGACGAAATCGTCGTCCACGCGCACGACCTCGCCCGTGATGATCGCGCCCTCGTCGAGTTCGCCGAAATCCGGGTTGAGGTAGTCCTCGAGAGCGCTCTCGAAGTTCAGTTCCCCTTCGGGGAGATTTTGGGAGTTGTTGTTCAAAGTTTCACCAGTTACGTCCATTACAATACCTCCAAACCGACACTAGTGTATTTCCGCTGAAAAAGCGGAGAGTGAGTCATTACCAGATGCCCGTTGGGATGACAACAGGAAAAAGCGCCGGTTTCCCGGGCCCGGCGCGCTTTCCGGCCACGAAAATTCCGTGCCGCGCCCCTGCCCCGCCCGCGCCCGGCCTCACTCCGCCAGCGCCACCAGGTCGTAGGTCTTGGCCTCCTCCACCGTGCACGCAACCAGCCGCCCGGGTTCGACTTCCTCGCCGCTGACGTAGACGATGCCGTCCACCTCCGGGGCCTGGAACCAGGCCCGGCCCACGAACAGCCCGGGCCACTCGCCCTGCTCCGCGTCCACGAGCACCTCGATCCGCGCGCCCTCGTAGGCCGCCAACCGCTCCGCGCTGATCTCCGCCTGCAGGGCCATGAGCTCGTCGCGCCGCGCCTCGGCCACCGCGCGCTCCACCTGGCCCTCCATGTCGTGGGCCGGGGTGCCCTCCTCGCGCTCGTAGGCGAACACGCCCAGGTGTGCAAAGCGCGTCTCGCGCACGAATTCCGCCAGCGCGCGGAAGTGCTCGTCCGTCTCGCCCGGAAAGCCCGTGATCAGGGTCGTGCGCAGCGCGGCCCCGGGCAGGCGGCCGCGGATGCGCTCGACCACCTTGCGCACGTCGCGCGCGAACGGGCGGCCCATGCGCGCGAGCACCTTCGGGTGCGCGTGCTGCAGGGGCACGTCGAAATACGGCAGCAACGGCGAGCCGGTCGCCTCGCCCACCGCGTCCACGCGCGCGCAGTTGGCCGCCAGGAAGTCCATGAACCGGCCCGAGAGCCCGGCCGGATAAAGGTACATGAGCCGCAGGCGCGCCAGGCCGTCGAGGGCCAGGAGCCCTTCGGCCAGTCCGACCAGCCCGCCGCCCGCGTCCGGCCCCGTCCCGCCGAAATCGTCGCCGTAGGCCGTGGAGTCCTGGGCCACGAGCACCAGCTCGCGCGCCCCGCCGTCCAGCAGCGCGCGCGCCTCGTCCAACAGCACCTGCTGCGGCGCGCTCCGCAGCGGCCCGCGGATGGACGGGATCGTGCAGAACGCGCAGTCGTGCGCGCAGCCCTCGGCGATCTTCAGGTAGGCGTACGACGGCGGCGTGGACACCGCGCGCGGCCCGATGGCCGCTTTCGCATCCACCGTCGCACCCAGGGCCTTCGCGATCCGCTCCGGCCAGACCGCGAGCTCGTCCGTGGCCAGCCACACGTCCACCTCGGGCAGTTCCCGGGCCAGCTCCGCCGCGCCGTAGCGGCTCACCAGACACCCGGCCACGGCCAGCACGGGCCGCCGCGCGCCGTCCCTACCGCGCCCGTCGCCCTCGGCGATCGCGTCCGCCGCGTCCAGCACCGCGCGCACGGACTCCTCCACCGCCGGGCGGATGAACCCGCAGGTGTTGATCAGCGTCAGGTCGGCCTCCCCCGCGCTCTCCACGGGCTCGACCCCCGCGCCCGACAGCGCGCCGAGCAGCACCTCGGTGTCCACCCGGTTCTTGGGGCAGCCCAGACTCACGGCATATACCTTCAGCATCACGCCTCCACTCCAAGGATTGCGCCCGCGCGTTGCGCCGCCCACGGCCGCGCGGCCGGCGCCGATTCGAACACCGGAAAAAAAACTTCACGCTCCAGCGCGGAACGGGTAAAAGAACGGATATCCGACCGCCGACCGGACACCGGAGCCAGCAATGAGCGACACACCCAGCGGCCGCAACGAGTACCGCCTGGCCATCATCGGCGCGGGCACGGCCTACGACGCCCTGGCCGGGCTGCTCTCCAGGCCCGACTTCCGCGCCTCCTTCCCCTGGGTCAGGGTCGTGGGCGTAGCCGAGATCGACCCCGCCGTCCAGGCCCAGGACAAGGCCCGCGTGCTCGGCGTGCCCGTCTACTCCCACTACCGCGACCTCTTCCAGGCCCATCCCGACGTGGACATGGTCCTGGACCTCACGGGCAACGACACCCTCAAGGCCGAACTGCGCGCCACCGCGCCCGTGTGCGCCTCCGTGGTCGACCGCGCCTCGGCCCTGGTCCTCTGGGAGCTCATCGCCTCCAAGGACCTCTACCGCTCCCTGCGCAACGACCTGGTGCACGCCATGGCCCTTTTCCGCACCATCGTCAACGAGATGGAGGAGGACGTGCTCCTGCTCGACCTCCAGGGCAACGTGGCGGACGCCAACCGCTCCGCCCTGGAGCGGCGCGGCGCGACCAAGGAGGAACTCGTCGGCCGCCACTTCTCCACCCTGGACCCCGGCAGGCTCACCTGCGCCGAGGACAACGCCCCCTGCCCCCTGGACCAGACCCTGGAGACCGGGCAGAAGGCCGAGGCCCTGCGCACCCGCGTGGCCGAGGACGGGCGCATGCACTACTACCGCGTCTACACCTACCCGGTCTACGACGAAAACCGCCGCCTGACCAACGTGCTGGAGATCCGCCGCGACATCACCAACCGCCGCAACATGGAGATCAAGCTCCAGCAGTCCCAGAAGATGGCCGCCGTGGGCGAACTCTCCACCTACATCGCCCACGAGATCCGCAACCCGCTCTTCGCCATCGGCGGCTTCGCCAACGCCCTGCTGCGCGCCCCCTCGCTGGACGAAAGCGCACGCGAAAAGGCCTCCATCATCCTCGAGGAATCCAAGCGCCTCGACAAGATCCTCAAGTCCATCCTCAACTTCGCCCGGCCCACCGAGGCCCGCGAAGGCAAGGTGGACATCTTCCGCGTGGTCATGGAGACCGCCGAACTCTTCGGCCTCGGCTGCGAACGCTACGGCATCCGCATCGCCCTCGACGTGGACAAGGACCTCGCCCTGGCCCAGGGCGACCCGGACCTGCTCAAGCAGTGCCTCGTCAACCTCGTCAAGAACGCCCAGGAAGCCATGACCGAAGGCGGCGACCTGACCCTGCGCGCGCGCATGAACGGCGACCGCATCATCGTCGAGGTCAGCGACACCGGCACCGGCATCCCTCCGGAAATCCGCGAAAAGATCTTCAATCCCTTCTTCAGCACCAAGGACAAGGGCGCGGGCCTCGGCCTGGCCATGACCAAGAAGATCGTCGAGGACATGGGCGGCACCGTGGACCTCGCCAGCCAACAGGGCCTCGGCACCACCGTCTCCCTGCGCCTGCTCCCGGTCCTGGCCGTGGATGGCGAGGCGTAGCGCCTGCGGCGCGAAGAGCCGGGGGGAGGCGGGGAGGGGGAACCCCTTTTTCGGCGAAA
>JACCQO010000042.1 GCA_015709205.1 Desulfovibrionaceae bacterium | reverse complement strand
CCTTACTGCGTAGTTCTCTAAACCCAGCTCGCTATTTAATTGTCAAGGAACCCGACTACTTACCCTTTCGGGTGCCGCCGCATGTTTCAGCGGAGGTCTTTGAAGTTACAGAGTCGCTCGAACCAGGTCAACCCTTTTTTCGATCTTTCTGCAACTTTCTCGAAACTGCCCGCCTTCGTTTCCGTTGGCGCGGAGAGGCGTTCTAAGCGTTTCTCCCCGTTCGTGTCAAGCTCGTTTCAAACTTTTTTTTGAAGGAGTCGACACCGCCTTGTTTCCATCGGCGCGAAGGGGCGTTCTAAGCGTTTCCCCTCGTTCGTGTCAAGCCCGTTTCAAGGCTTTTTTTGAAGGAGCTCGCGCCGCCGTTTCCGTCGGCGCGGAGAGGCGTTCTATGTGGAGACGCTCTCCCTGTCAAGCAAGTTTCTCTGTAATTTTTAAAGAACCTTGCGCCGCCGTTTCCGTGGCGCGGAGAGGCGTTCTATGCGTTGGCCCTCCCGGTGTCAAGCAGGCTCCGAGCTTTTTCTTTAATTTGTCCCAACCACCCGATTTAAAAGGCATAAATGAACACACTTTTGACCGCTTTCAAGACCCTTCCGCGGCCTTTTCTCATCCCTGACGCCTCCTCCTGCCCTTGGGCCCCCTTTTCACCTCTCCCTTTTCTCCCTTTCCTCTCCCGGCCGCCCGTCAGGGTGGAACGACCGGGACCGCCCTCCCTATCCTTATATACGAATTTTTGACGTTCGCCGCCCTTGCCGCGGCGCCTTTGCGCGGGCACCGCCATTTTTCTTTTCCGCCCCCCGCGCCGCGCGCAACCGCGGGGTCTTGGGAGTAGGGGGCCCCGGCCCGCCCGGCGCACCGCCCGGCCCTGGCAAACCCCGGCGATATGCAGTACAAGCAGCGCCTACGGACCAGAACCAAGGAGACGCCCATGGGATTTCTTTCGGCCAGCGCCGGATTCACCCGTTTCAGGATCACCGACCCGGTTCCCGACGAACTGTGGCCGCAGGCGCACGAACGCCTGAAGAAGTACGCCTTCCAGGAGATCGAGGACACCACGGACGAGCGCCGCTGGGGCTGGGTCTCCATCGAGAACATGCTCGACAACCGCTGGCGCGAGGCCCCGCCGGAAAAGGGCGAGTACCTGGCCTTCACCCTGCGCCTGGACACGCGGCGCATCCCGCCCGCGGTCTTCAAGAAGCACCTGGCCATCGCCACGGCCGAGGAGGAGCGCAAGGTGCGCGAGCAGGGACGCAAGTACGTCTCGCGCGAGCGCAAGAAGGAGCTCAAGGAGCAGGTCAAGCTGCGGCTCATGGCCCGGACCCTGCCCATTCCCGCGGTCTTCGACGTGATCTGGGCCATGCGCGAGAACGTGGTCTATCTCTGCTCCACGCGCTCCAACATATCGGAAATATTCACTCAACTGTTCACGGACACCTTCGAGCTGCACGTGGAGCCGCTTACGCCCTACTCCCTGGGCGTCAAGCTCCTGGGCGAGGGCGAGCAGAAGCGGCTCGACGAGGTGGAGGCCACGATCTACGCGCGCTAGGCGCTTGGGCCGCGCCCCGAATGTGGCGGCGGACGCGACGACGAACCGGATACCGATTCGAACAAGGGACTGTGATGGACTATCTGGGACAGAGGAACGACGTGATCCTGGGCCAGGATTTCCTGACCTGGTTGTGGTACAAGAGCGAGGCCATGGCCGGCATGTTCCGGCTGGCGGACGGCCACGAGTTCGAGCTGCGCATGGAGCAGCGCGTCTCGGTGCAGGGCGGCGAGGGCGAGAGCCTGGAGACGGCCACGGTGTCCGGGGCCATGAGCGAGCTCAACGAGGCGCGGCTGGGGCTGGCCACGGGCAAGAAGGTGACCAAGGCCCAGTTGCGCATCGAGCAGGACGGCGAGACGTGGCAGGTCACGGTCAAGGCCGAGGACATGACCCTGCACGCCCTGCGCACCCCGGCGGTGGAGGCCGGGCGCGAGGAGGACGACGATCCGGACGCCGCCTTCCTGGAGAAGATGTTCCTGGTGGAGAAGTGCGTGCGCTTCGTGGATACGGTCTACGAACAGTTCCTCAGGCTGCGCCTCGGCCCGGAGTGGACCGAGGAGGTGGCGGCGGTGCGCGTGTGGCTGGAGAAGGAGCGGTAGGCGTCGTGCGCGGGGTCTGGGCGCGTTTGGCGCTGCGCTTGGCGCGCAAGCTCGTGTGGGTGGCCGTGATCCTGCTGGGCATCACGGTGATCAGCTTCTGGGTCATCCATCTGGCCCCGGGCTCGCCCACGGATCTACAGACCACCCTGAACCCCGATGCGGGCATGGAGGCGCGCAAGCGGCTGGAGAAGCTCTATGGGTTGGACAAGCCGCTGTACGTCCAATACGTCTCCTGGCTCGGCCGCGTGGTGCGCCTGGACTTCGGCGAATCGCTCTCCGGCGACCACCGCCCGGTCTGGGACAAGATCGTGGAGCGGCTGCCGCTGACCTTCGGCATGAACGTGGCCGCGCTCCTGCTCACCCTGCTCATCGCCGTGCCCATCGGCGTGGCCTCGGCCTACTGGCAGGGCGGCTGGCTGGACCGCGGGGCCACCATCTTCGTCTTCATCGGCTTCGCCATGCCCGGATTCTGGCTGGCGCTGCTGCTCATGCTGCTCTTCGGCATCCGCTTTCCCGTGCTGCCCATCTCCGGGCTCACCTCCCTGGACCACGCCCAGATGTCGGCCTGGGGCCAGGTCTGGGACGTGACCCGCCACCTGGCCATGCCCATCTTCATCTACACCTTCGGGTCGCTGGCGGGCATGAGCCGGTTCATGCGCACCTCCATGCTCGACGTGCTGCGCCAGGACTACATCCTCACGGCGCGCGCCAAGGGGCTGCCCACCAGCCAGGTCGTGTTCCGCCACGCCCTGCGCAACGCGCTGCTGCCCGTGATCACCATCCTGGGCCTGTCCGTGCCCTCGCTCATCGGCGGCAGCGTAATCATCGAGTCCATCTTCGCCCTGCCCGGGCTGGGCCAGCTCTTCTACCAGGGCGTCATGTCCCGCGACTATCCGCTGATCATGGGCAACCTGGTGCTCGGCGCGGTGCTCACCCTGGCGGGCAACCTGCTGGCGGACGTGGCCTACGGCCTGGCCGACCCGCGCATTCGCGCCAACGGCGCAGGCGGGGCCAACGGCGGAAACGGCCGGGGCACGAACGGGGACGGCGCATGACCGCCCTGCTCTCGCGCCGCTTCTGGTCGCGCTACGGGCTGCTGGTCATCGGCGGGACCATCGTGGGCGTGATGTCCGTGGCCGCGCTGCTGGCCCCGTGGATCACGCCCTACGACCCCACGGCCCTGAACGTGGACGTGCTCCTGCAGCCGCCGAGCGCGGCGCACCTGCTGGGCACGGACGCCCTGGGCCGCGACGTGTTCGCGCGCATGCTCTTCGGCGCGCGCGTGTCGCTGTGGGTCGGGTTCGTGGCCGTGGGGCTGTCCGTGGCCATCGGGCTGGCGCTGGGCCTGGCGGCCGGATACTTCGGCGGGCTGGTTGACGAGATCATCATGCGCGGGGTGGACATCATGCTCTGCTTCCCGTCCTTTTTCCTGATCCTCGCGGTCATCGCCTTCCTGGAGCCGAGCCTGCTGAACATCATGGTCATCATCGGCCTGACCTCGTGGATGGGCGTGGCCCGGCTGGTGCGCGCGGAGACGCTCTCGCTGCGCTCGCGCGACTTCGTGGACGCCGCGCGCCTGGCCGGGGCCGGGCCCGTGCGGATCATCTGCCTGCACATCCTGCCCAACGCCGTGGGCCCGGTGCTCGTGTCCGCGACCCTGGGCGTGGCCGGGGCCATCCTGGTGGAGTCCTCGCTCAGCTTCCTGGGCCTCGGCGTGCAGCCGCCCATGCCCAGCTGGGGCAACATGCTCATGGAGGGCAAGGACGTGCTGGAGATCGCGCCGTGGCTCTCCATCTTCCCGGGCCTGGCCATCCTGGTGACCGTGCTCGGTTACAACCTGCTCGGCGAGTCCCTGCGCGATCTCTTCGACCCGCGCCTGAAGCGCTGACGCGGCGCGGTTCGAGCGCGCCGCCGAGCGCACCGCCCGATACGCCGCCCACTGCCGCCGGACTTGCCAAGGGCTCGGGCCAACGCATACACTGCGCCCATGGCCCCAAGACCCGCCCGCGCCCCGCACCCGCCCGCCGCGCCATGAGAATCTGCGCCGCCGCCTCGCGCATCGCCGCCGCCCTCGAGCGCATGGGCCACACCGTGCTGCGCGTGCCCGAGACCGCGCAGGCCGTGTTCGACCTGCCCGAGTTCCTGGCGCAAAACGGCTTCGCGCCGGACCTCGTGTTCCAGCAGGAATCGCTGAACGGGCGCGTGCTCCTGGCCGGACTGGAACGCGTGGACTGCCCGAGGATCTTCTGGTCCGTGGACACGCACCTGAACCTGTCCTGGCATCGGCACTACGCGCGGCTCTTCGACGGGATCATGACCCCGCACCTGTCCATCCTGCGCGCGGCGCGGTTGGAGCTGCCGCCCGCGCGGCGGCTGGCGTGGCCGGGCGCAGCCCGGCCCTGGACGCCCTTCGCCCGCCGCTCCGTGGACGCGGCCTTCGTGGGGCGGCTGGCCCGGCGGCCCGTGCGCGCCCTGCTGGTGGACCACCTGCGCGAGATCATAGCCCCGCCGCGGGTGCTGCGCGTGGAAAGCGACATCTCCAGCGAAGCCATGATGGCGCTCTACGCGGACGCGCGGCTCGCGCCCAACGAGTCGATCCTCGGCGAGGTCAACTTCCGGCTCGTGGAGGCGGCTTCGGCCGGGTGCCTGGTGCTCGGCCAGGAGGTGGGCGAGGACCAGGACGCGCTCTTCGCGCCGGGCGCGGAGATCGAAATCTGCGCCCACGCCCTGGAGCTGCGCGAGCGCGTGGAGCGCGCCCTGGCCGCTCCGGCCCAAGCCGAGGCCACGGCCCGCGCGGCCTGGGAGCGCGTGCAACGCGAGCACCTGCCCGCGCACCGCGCGGCCCAGGTGCTGGACTTCGCCGCGGCCCTGGCGCGCGGCGCGGGAACGAACGGGACGGAGAAGAAGGACGACGCGGCCGTCGAGACCCTGCCCGGCGTACCGGCGGTCACGGGCGCGGAGGCCGGACGGAAGATGCTCCTGGCCATGCTGGAGATGGCCCGCTGCAACCTGCTGGAAGCGGACCCGGCCACGCTCGCGGACCGGCTGGCCGACCTGCCGCCCGCCCCCGATTCCATGGCCGGGCTGCTGGATTTCGCGGCGCGGCCCGAGGGACGCGCGCAGGTGCCGGGCCTGGCCGGCCCTCTGCTCGTGGGCGGGGCCTTTGCCGAGGACGTGGAGGTCAACCTGGCCGGGTCCATGGCCGGACTGCTGGCGGGCGACTGGGACACCGCCAAGCAGTTCTGGTACCGCCACCAGCGCGCCCTGCGGCCGGGGCGGTCGCTCAAGCCCGAGACCGCGCGCGACCTATGCCTGGCCTGGGCCGAGGAACTGACGCGCGCCGGAAAGGCGCTGGCCTACGGCGGCTCGTTCAGCGCCGGAACCGACGCCCCGCGCAGCGCCGCGCAGTGCCTGGAGCACGCGCTGCGGCTCGATCCTGCGGATCGCGAGGCCGTGCGCCGCCTGGACGCGGCCCTTTCCACGCGGCCCGGATTGGAATATACGCGCCTGGGGAGGCTGTCGGACCTGACCCTGCGCGAACCGGACGACTGGCGCGTCGGGCTGGCCCTGGCCCTGGTCAACCTCAAGGTCTTTCGCGCGCGCCAGGGGCTGGAGGAACTGCGCCTGGCGCGCGAGGCCGCCCGCCGCCAGGGCCGCGAAGCCGCCTTTGTCCGCGCCCTGCGCGGCATGGACCCCGGCGGAGCGGCCCTGCGGGCCCTGACGGAATCGGACGCGCAGGCCCCGGCCGAGCCGAACGTGGCGAGTGCGGACGACACGACATAGCTCCAAAAGCTTCGTCACACCAGAGGCCAACCAGACTCGACGGCCAGCAACCCGAACCCCCGGGCGCACGCCCGGAACCACGACGGCCCTATGCTCGAACTGCTGCGCATCCGCAACCTCGCCCTGATCGAGGACATGGAACTGGAATTCGCCCCCGGCCTGAACGTGCTCAGCGGCGAGACCGGTGCGGGAAAGTCCTTCATCCTCAAGGCGTTGGGGTTCCTCACCGGCGACCGACTGGAGACCGGGCTGGTCCGCCCGGGCGAAGACAAGGCCCGCGCCGAGGCCATCTTCGTGCTCGACGGCGAAAGCGGCGCGGCCGAGGACGTGATCCTGCGCCGCGAGCTGGCCGCGGACACCGGGCGCAGCCGCCTCTACGTCAACGACTCCCTGGGCTCGCAGGAGACCGTCAAGGCCCTCAAGCCCTCGCTGATCATCCACACCAGCCAGCACGGACAGCAGGAACTGCTGCGCCCGGCGCACCAGGCCGCCGTGCTCGACGCCTTCCTGCCGGACGCCGCGCTCGTGGCCCGGCGCGACGAACTGGTGCGCGCCCTGCGCGCGCTGGACGAAAAGCTGGAGGAATTCGACGCCACCTGCCGGAGCCTGGAGGAAAAGCGCGAGCTGCTGGAATACCAGCTTTCGGAGATCGAGAAGGTGGACCCGCGGCCGGGCGAAGAGGACGAGCTGGAGGAGCGCAAGCGCCAGCTGCGCGAGCACCAGGCCGCGCGCGACGCCGTGTCCGAGGCCCTGACCCTGCTGCGCGGCCAGGAAGGCGGGCTGCTGGACGGCCTGGGCCGCCTCTCGCGCAACCTGGAGACCCTGGCGCGCGCCGTGCCGGACTACGCGGACGAGGCCGCGGCCGCCGAGGAGACGCGCCAGCGGCTCATGGAACTGGAGGGCCGCCTGATCCGCCAGGACGCGCCCGGGGCCGAGGACAACCTGGAGGCCATCGAGTCGCGGCTCTGGGAGCTGGCCCAACTGGCGCGCAAACTGCGCCGTCCCCTGGAATCCATCGTCACCCTGCGCAACGAGATCCAGGAGAACCTTTCCTTTCTGGATTCCTGCAACCTGGACCGCAAGCAGTTGCGCAAGCAACGCGCCAACGTGCTCGCGGACCTGGGCGCGGCGCTGGAGGCCCTGAACCGGGCGCGCCACGCGGCGGCCGAATCCTTCACCACCGCGCTGGCGGCCGAGCTCGCCGGGCTGGGGTTCGATGCGGCCGTGCGCGTGGAGGTGCAATTCTCACCGGTGGAGTTGGCCGAAGGGCTGATCGAGGAGCGGCCGCGCTTCCTCTGGGTGCCCAACCCGGGCCAGCCGCCGCAGCCCCTGGACAAGATCGCCTCGGGCGGCGAGCTCTCGCGCTTCCTGCTGGCCCTGGTCTCGCTCCTGGCCCGGGCCGAGGCGCCGACCCTGATCTTCGACGAGGTGGACGCGGGCGTGGGCGGCATCACCCTGACCCGCGTGGGCGAGCGCCTCAAGGACCTCTCCCGCCGCCAGCAGGTCATCCTCATCACCCACTGGCCGCAGCTCGCGGCCCTGGCGGACCGGCACTTCCACGTGCGCAAACAGGTGCTGGACGGCCAGACCACGACCACCTGCCAGCGCCTTTCCGAAGCCGAGATCGCCGAGGAGCTCTCGCGCATGGCCGGCGGCGGCGCGCAGGGCGCGGCCCTGGCGCGCGAACTGCTCGGCTGACGCTTCCTTCCCTGCGCCCGGCGCGCGGCCGCGCGCCGGGACACCGACGGGCGGCCTCGGCCGCCTCCCTTTCAGTAATTCAATCGAGAAATTCCGGCCACTTGACCATTCTGGCCCGCAGATCGAGCGCCGGACCGTCGATGACGAAGGTGCCGTCGCCGTTGTGGTGGAAGGTGCGCCGCTCGTCCCGGTCCGGGGCGAACCAGGCGCGCACCGGATCGAGGATGAAAAGGTCGTAGTCCTCGGCCATGCGGTCGTCGAGCACGCGGCATTCCACGTTGGCCAGGCACCCGGGCAGGAGCGGCGGCGCGACCTTGGCCGCGGGCGACGTGACCAGGCCGAAGTGCGCGAACTTGTCCATGTCCGCCCCCGAGCAGTTGCCGATGTCCACGGCGGTCTCGACCATGTCCACGCCAGGCACGGCGAGCACGCATTCCCCGCTGGCGCGCAGGGCGGCGTGACTGTGGTTCCACGGCCCCAGGCCGAGGGCGATGAGCGGAGGATCGGGCCGGGCCATCATCAGGCTGGTGGCGGCCATGACGTTGGCCACGCCGTGCTGCGCCGTGACCACCAGCACCACCGGGCCGGGCTCGATCAGTCGATAGACCTTGGAGAGCGAAAGTTCCTTCACGGGGACCTCCTGGATTGCGCGCGCCCGGTCAGACGGAACGCGCGGGATCCCCCCCACCTTCTGATGCCCCCGCTTGACGCGAATGTCAACGATGAGGCCCGGATGCGCCATGACGAAGGGCCGCCGTCGCATCGTGCGGCGGCGGCCCCCTGGGAGTCGAATCGGTCGAACGGGCCGGGTGGCCACGCGCCCGGACGGCGGCGCGGCTAGCCGCGCTTGCGGCGCGGGCCCGAGCGCCGCGCGCGGCCGGTCGTGCGGCCGCCCTCGTCCTCGCCCCGGGCAGTGCCGGGCTTCTTGCCGCCCTGGCGCACCTTGGACGGCGAAGGCGCATCCTCGGCCGAGCGAGGGGAGCGCCGAGAACGGGCGCGGCCCTGCCCCTGGCCGTCGGAACGCGAACGGTCCTGACGAGAGCGGTCCGGGCGAGCACGATCCGGACGGACACGGTCCTGGCGGGACGGAGCCACGACCTTGCGGCCGTCGCCCGCGTCGAGCAGGTCCAGGTTGATCTCCAGCCGGGACATGCTCACGTCGCCGATGCGCACGCGCACGGTCTGGCCCAGGCGGAAGCGCCGCCCGGTGCGCTCGCCCACGATCTCCTGGCGCTCGGGCAGATAGCCGTAGTAGTCGTCGGCCAGGGTGGAAAGGCGCACCAACCCCTCGGCCATGACGCCGGAAAGCTCCACCCAGAAGCCGAAGTCGGCCAGGCCGTTGACCACGCCGGTGAAGACCTCGCCCTCGCGCTCCTGCAGAAAGAGGATGGAAATGCGCTTGAGGATCTCGCGCTCGGCGTTCATGGCCTTGCGCTCCAGCTCGCTCAGCTCCCGGCCGAGCTGCCCCAGGCCCGTGAGCCCGCTGCCCGCGCCCGCGCCCGCGGTGTCGCCGAGAATCGCCAGCTTCAGGGAGCGGTGCACCACCAGGTCCGCGTAGCGCCGGATGGGCGAGGTGAAGTGGCAGTAGCACGCGCTGGCCAGGCCGAAGTGGCCCTGGTGCTCGGGCGTGTACGTGGCCTGCATCATGGAGCGCAGCATCAGCCGCGAGACCAGGTATTCCAGGTCCGTGCCCTCGGCCGCGGCCAGCAGGCCCTGGAGGTCCTTGGCCGAGACGCCCGAAGGCACGTGCTCGGCCAGGTCCGTGCGCGAGAGCATGGAAAAGAGCGATTCCAGCTTGTCCGGGTCCGGGTCGGGGTGGATGCGGTACATGCACGGGAAGCCGCGCTCGGTCAGGAAGCGGGCCACGGCCTCGTTGGCCGCGATCATGAACTCCTCGATGATCTGGTGGCCGAAGTGGCGCGGCTTGGGCCGGATGTCCACGGTCTCCCCGTTGAGGTTGAAGAGGATTTCCGGCTCGGGCAAATCGAAGTCCAGGCTGCCGCGCTCCCGGCGCACCTCGCTCAGGATGCGCGCCAAGCGCTCGGCGCGCTCCAGGTGGTCCATGTGCGCGGCCAGGTTGGCGCGCTCGTCCGCGTCCCTGAGGAGCACGGCGCGGTTGACCTGGGCGTAGGTCAGGCGCGCGGCGCTGCGGATCACGGCCGGGTAGAACTCGCACGCGCCGTAGTTGCCCTTGCGGTCGAAGGGAATCTCCGCGACCATGACCAGCCGGGGGACGTCCGGATTCAGGCTGCACAGCCCGTTGGAAAGCCGCTCGGGCAGCATGGGCTCCACGGAGCGCGGAAAGTAGTAGGAATTGCCGCGCGCGCGGGCCTCGCGGTCCAGGCGCGAGCCCGGGCGCACGTAGTGCGAGACGTCGGCGATGGCCACGCGCAGCAGGAAGCCGGATTTCTTCTCCTCCACGTGGATGGCGTCGTCGAAGTCCCGGGCCTTGGCCCCGTCGATGGTCACGAAGGGCAGCTCGCGCAGGTCGCGACGGTCCCGAAAATCGTCTTCGGACGGAGCCTCGGGCAGGTTGTCGGCCTCGCGCAGCACCGTGGGCGGAAAGTCCGTGGGCACGTCGTTGCCCATCTTGACCAGGGCCTCCTGCACGTCCACGTCGCGCTCGTCGCCCAGGCGATCGACCAGGCGCGCCTGCCACAGGCCGCGCTCCAACTGCTCGCCGGGCTCGGCCACCAGGATGTCGCCGATCTCCAGGACCTCGGAGGGGTCGGTCTCCACGAGCAGGGCGAAGGGCTGGCGCGTGTCCGTGGGGTGGCAGAGCACGTGGCCGGGCTGCAGGTGGCGCGAGACGCGCGCCGAAAACCGCGTCTGGCCGCGCTCGATGACGCGCACCACGCGGCCCTCGGCGCGGCGGCCCTCGCGGCCGGGCAGGAGGGCCACGGCCACGCGGTCGCCGTGCCAGCCGTCGCCGAACTGGGCCGGGTTCACGAACACGTCGGTGCGGCGCTGGTCGTCGGGAATGACGAAACCCACGCCCGAGCGCTGGATTTCCAACCGCCCGGTGACGAGCTTGAGGTGCTCCACCAGGCCGAAGGCCCCGCCGCGCAGGCGGATGACCTTGCCCTGGTCGATGAGCGCGTCGAGCGTGTCGCCCAGGGTGTGCTTGTCCACGCGGTCGCCCTTGAGCGCGCGCAGGATTTCGCCCCGGTGCAGGGGCTTTCTGGTGCTGCGGAACAGCTTGAGTATGTCGGCGGGGTCGAGCCCCTTGCTTTTTGTCTTCTTGCGTCCCATGGGGATCTCTCTATCGGGCCTCCGGGGCCCGTCATTTTTTGTGTGAAAATGGCAATCAGCTATCTTTTTCGGGAGGAAATGCGCCGCCATTCGAGCTCCCACCAGGCCGGAAACGCGCGTTGCGTCAATTCGCCCGCCTCGTCCAGGGAGGGGCCGAAGACCGTCTCCAGGGTGAGTACGGCCAGGCGCGCGTCGGCCACGGGCGCGAGCTTGACCGCATCCTTGGGCGTGCAGACCAGGGTGCGCGCGCCGCTGCGCTCGGCCTCGAGCACGGTGGCGCGCCAATCGGCGGCGGAGAAGTCGTGGTGATCCGGAAAGGCGAAGTGGCGCACCGGGGCCGTGCCCAGGAGCCCCCGGGCCGTGTCCGCCACCTGCGCGGGCGAGCCCACGCCGGTGACCAGGGCGTAAGGCGCGACGCGGGCCGTCTCCGCGGCCGTGAGACGCACGGCCGCCGGCACGCCCACTCCCGGGGCGCGCTCCCGGTCCGGCGGGCACGCGTCCGCGCCCGCGCCCGCATAAGAAATCGCGCGCGCCAGCCCCGTGGCGCGCAGGAAAAACGAGAACACCGGGCAGCCCAGGGGCCGCAGTCGCCGCCGCAAAAGCGGCAGCAGCGCCTCGAACCGCTCCGGGGTCGCCTTGACCAGAAAGGCGGCGGCCCTGGCCAGGGCGTGGCGCGACTCGCGCCACGAGCCCGCCGGGATGACCTGGTTCCACTCCCCTTCCAGATCTTCGGGGCGCAGGAGCACCAGGTCCGCGTCGCGGCCCGCGGCCAGGTGCTGAAAGCCGTCGTCGAGCAGGAACAGGCGCGGCCCGAAGCGGCCCACGGCCCACGGCCCGGAGCGCGCGCGCACCGGGTCCACGACCACCTGCGCGCCCGGCGCGGTGCGCGCCAGGAGCAGGGGCTCGTCCCCGGCCTCGGCGGCCGGGCTTTGCGGGGTCACGAGATACGGCAGATGCGGCGGACGGGCGCGGTAGCCGCGCGTGAGGATGCAGGGGCGCAGCTCCCGCTCCACGGCCCAGGCCGCGAGCCAGCCGACCAACGGCGTCTTGCCGCTGCCGCCCCAGCCGATGTTGCCCACGCTCACGCACGGCGCGGGTGCGGACCAGCGGGTCAGCAGGCCGGATTCATAAGCCCTGCGGCGCACGGCGGCCACGGCCCCGTAGACCCGGCCCAGGGGAGCCAGGAGCGGGCGCAGGCGACGCTGCCAGGAAATCGGATCGACCATGGAGGGGTTGTAGCGCGGACCGCGCGACGGGAAAAGGAAAAACCGGGGAAGATCGCGTGACCTTCCCCGGTGGAAGGCGAACGTGGCGATGCGGTCCTTAGCGGCGGTTGCCCATGAGGCGCACGAGCATGAGGAAGAGGTTGATGAAGTCGAGGTACAGGGTCAGCGCGCCGAGGATCTGGACCTTGCGCACGGCCGCGCCGTCGTCCGTGGGCGCGGTCTCGCCCATGACCTTGAGCTTCTGGGTGTCGTAGGCCGTGAGCCCGGTGAAGATGACCACGCCCAGGCAGCTGATGACGAAGTCCATCATCGAGTTGGCCAGGAAAATGTTCACGATCGAGGCGATGACGATGCCGATGAGGCCCATGAACAGGAAGCTGCCCCAGGAGGTCAGGTCCTTTTTCGTGGTCATGCCGTAGACGCTCATGGCCCCGAACATGCCCGCGCAGACCACGAAGGCCGTGAACACGGACTGGCCGGTGTAGGCCAGGAGGATGACCGAAAGGGTCAGGCCGTTGAGCGCGCTGTAGGCCAGGAAGAGGCCCGTGGCCGTGGAGGCCGAGATGCGGTTGATGGCCGCGCTGACCGCGACCACGAGCACGAGCTCGGCGATGATCAGGCCGAAGAACACGCCCTGGTTGGCGAAAATGACCTGCTGCACGGCCGGGCTGGTGGCTGCGAAGAAGGCGGCCACGGCCGTGAGGCCCAGGCCGATGGTCATCCAATAGTACACGCCGCGCATAAAGGCGCTCATGACTTCCGCGCGGGCGCGCGGGGCGGCGTAGGTGCCGAAACGGGACATTTGTCGTTCCTCCGATGCTGTCGGTTCTTGTAGCTCGCCCCTTCTGGCCCGGTTGCACCGGGCCTGCCCCCGACGGGCGGGCGGAGTCATGGGGATACTAAGTATTCGCAGGGCGGAAGGCAAGGCCTGCGGGCGCGAAACACGAGGGCTCGCCGCGCGGAGCCGAGACAGCGCGATGGACGGGCGGGCGGCGGCGAAAAAAGGAAGGGGCGGAGCGGGTCAGAGCAGCGCCATGGCCCAGCGGGCCAGGCCCATGAGCACGAAGAGCGCGCCCTCCAGGCGCGAGATGCGCCGCCGCGTGAGCACGCAGACCATGACCACGGCCAGGAAGGCGGCCATGGCGTACATGCCCGGCAGGGTGGAAGGGGCCACCCGCAGAGGCCGCAGCAGGCAGGTCAGCCCGAGCACGCCGGTGAGGTTGAAGAGGTCGCTGCCCACGAGGTTGCCCAGGAGCATGTCGTTCTTGCCCTTGTGCGCGGCGGCTACGGCGGTGAAGAGCTCGGGCAGCGAGGTGCCCGCGGCCACGATGGTCAGTCCGATGGCCCAGTCGCTGACGCCGAAGGCGCCGGCGATGGCCGAGGCCCCGTCCACGAGCAGGTCGCTCCCCAGGGCCAGGGCCCCGAAGCCGAGGGCCAGGCGCGGGTAGTCCCACCACGCGGCCGGGCGCTGCGTGCCGTCGGCCTGCGCACCGGCCGCCGTGTCCGGACAGGGCGCGCCCTCCGGCGTGCGGCCTTCGGCGCAGACCGCGTCGCGCACGTCGCGCTGGCGGCGGGCCTGGAACAGGAGCCAGCCCAGGTAGCTGATGAACACCCCGGCCAGGATCGCGCCCTCCAGCCGGTCCAGGCGCAGGTCCAGGGAGGCCACGACCAGGAAGAGGCAGACGCCGAAAAGGAGCGGCACGTCGCGGCGCACGATGGAGGCGTGGGCCGTGATCGGCGTGATGCAGGCGATGAAGCCGAGGATGATGCCCAGGTTGAAGACGTTGGAGCCGACCACGTTTGCCAGGGAGATGTCCGCCAGGCCCTTGAGGGCGGCCAGGAGCGTGACCAGGAATTCCGGGGCCGACGTGCCCATGGCCACGATGGTCAGGCCGATGACCAGCTCCGAGACGCGGAAGGTGCGCGCGATGGCCGAGGCGGACTCCACGATCCAGTCCGAGCCGAACCAGAGCAGCACGCCGCCGAACAGCAGGTAGACGATCTCCATGAGGGGCATGGCGCTCTCCTAGCGCGTTTGCGCTCGGGTGGGAAGGGGCGGTGACAGGTCGCGGCCGGTGCGGACGGGGACCCGGTCGGTCGATTCGGGCGGGTCGATTCGGGCGGGCCGATCCGGTCAGGCCGGTCCAGTCGAGACGGCTCGGCGGGGGCGGTCCGCCGAACGGCGAAGCGGGCGCGGCGCGGAGGCGGTGCAGCGCGGGCGCGCCGCCCCGAAACGCGCCGGGCGGCCCAAGGGCCGCCCGTCATGCGCCGTCATGCTCAGCCCGGGGGACACTTCCCCCGCCGCGCCTCGGTCTGCTGCCGCTAGGCCTTGCAGGCCTGGCCGTCCGGGCCCAGAAGCAGGGTGCCGCGCACCAGCGGGGCCACGCGCGCGGTTCCGGCCGGGCCCGTGACCAGCAGGGCCGTGGCCAGGGCGTCGGCGGTCCCGGCGTCGGCGGCCAGCACCGTGGACGAGGCCACGGCGTGGGGCGAGAGCCCGGTGGCCGGATTGACGATGTGGTGGTAGATGCGCTCGCTGTCGAAGAAGATTTCGTAGTCGCCCGAGGTGGCGCAGGCCCCGTCCGTGAGCTCGTAGGAGGCCACGGTCTTGGGCTCGCCCAGTTCCTCGCGCCGGCCCTCGGGGCGCGGCGCGCGCACGGCCACGGTCCAGGGCCGCCCCGCTCTGCGGCCGCCCAGGGCGCGGATGTCGCCGCCCGCGTTGACGAGGGCATGACGGATGCCGCAGGCCGCCAGCTCGGCGGCCATGGCGTCCACGATGCGGCCCTTGGCCACGCCGTCCAGGGTCACGGCCATGCCCGGCCGGGCAAAGGAAAGACTCCGGCCCGCCGCGTTCAGCTTGTCCATGCCCACGCGCGTCAGGCATTCGGCCACGGCCGCTCTGCTGGGCGGGGCTCCGGCGGCCAGGGAGCTCTGCGTCAGCTCCAGCAGCGGGGCCACGGTGACGTCGAAGGCCCCGGCCGTGGCGCGGTGCATGCGCGCGGAAAAGGCCACGGTCTCGACCAGTTCGGCCGGGGCGTCGTCCAGTTTTCCGACCCGGCGCAGCTCGCCCAGGGGTGCTCCGGAATCGAAGCGCGTGAGCAGGGCCTCCAGGCGGTCCATGGCCGCGAAGGCGCGCGCCATGGCGTCCTCGGCGCGGTCCTCGGAGGGGTCCACCACCGTGAGGCTGACCACCGTGCCCATGCCCATGCGCGTGCGCGCCACCATGTGGCCATCGTCGCCCATGGAAAACGCGCCCTCCATGGCCCGCACCGTGGCGTAGCCGCCGCCCATCAGGGCCACGGCGCCCAGCAGCCGCAACGCCCGCCTCCTGTTCATCACGCCTCCTCTCCCGGGCCCGCGCCCGCGGCCTGCGCCTGCGCAGCCTGCGCATGCGGCGGGACGCCGACGCCCGCCTTCCCGCGCAGGGCCGCCACGCCGTGGGGCAGCTCGCGCAGGATGTCGCGCGGGCAGGCCTCGGCGCAGGCCTGATTGCAATCCGGCCCGTAGGCCAGGCATGCCTTGTGATCGATGGTGATCCGGTTGTCATCCATGGTGATGCATTTGGCCGGGCATTCCTTGACGCACTTGGCGCAGGCGATGCACCCCACCCCGCACACGGATGTGACGTCCTTGCCCTTGTCGCGCGAGGAGCAGTGCACCATGACCCGCGCGTCCGCCGGGATCAGCCCCAGGACCTTCTTGGGGCAGATCTTCACGCACACGCCGCAGCCCGTGCACTTGTCCTGGTCCACGCGGACCATGCCGTTCTCGATGCGCATGGCCCCGAAGGGACAGGCGCGCACGCAGTCGCCCAACCCCAGGCAGGCGTAGGCGCAGGCCTCGGGCCCGCCCAGGGCCAGGGAGGCCGCGGCGCAGCCCGACACGCCGGTGTACTCGTATTTGAGCGCCACGCCGCCCTCGTCCTTCTTGCAGCGGCGCACGCAGATGACCGGCTCCATGGCCCCGAGGGTCTTGCCCGTAAGCCGGGCCACCTTGGCCGCGGCGTTGGGGCCACCGGGGCGGCAGAGGTCCGGCGGCACCTCGGGGTTGAGGACCACGGCCTCGGCGTAGGCCTCGCAGCCCGGATAGGCGCACGCGCCGCAGTTGGCCCCGGCCAGGCAGTGCTTGACCGCGTCGATGCGCGGGTCGCTCTCGACCTTGAAGCGCACCGCGGCAAAGGCCAGGGCCACCCCGGAAACCAGTCCGATGGCGCCGAAGACCACGAGGCCGAAGAGGGCGAGTTGGCTCAGATCCATGCGTTCCTTCCGAAAATCCCGGCGCGCGGCGCGCGCCCTTCCCTATTCCACGGCGCGCCGCAACGCGCCGCCGACCGGCTATCCCAGGTTCAGGCCGGAAAATCCCAAAAAGGCCAGGGCGAAGAGCCCGGCGACCACAAAGGCGATGGGCAACCCCCGGAACGGACCGGGGATGTCCGCCAGCTCCAGCCGCTCGCGCACCGAGGCCATGAGGAACAGCGCCAGGGCGAAGCCCGCGCCCGACCCCAGGGCCAGGGCCAGGCTCTCCCACATGTCGTAGGCGTTGTTCACCAGGATCAGCGGCACGGCGAGCACGATGCAGTTGGTGGTGATGAGCACCAGGTAGACCCCGAGCTTCTTGAAGAGGAAGGGGTTGACCTTGCGCAGCACGGTATCCAGGAACTGCACGAAGATGGCCACGATGCCCACGAAGACGAGCACCTGCAGAAAGTCCAGGTGCAGCGGCTTGAGCACGAAGTTGTACACGGCCCAGATGAACCCGGCCGAGAGCGTCATGACGACGGTGAAGGAGATGCCCATGCCCACGGCGGTTTCCTTGCGGCCCGAGGTGCCGAAGAAGATGCACAGGCCGAGGTAGCGCGTGAACACGAAGTTGTGGATCAGCGAGGCCGAGAGGATGATGGTCACGAGGATGGCCAGCATGCCCCGGCGCACGGTGTAGTCGACCTCGGCCACCGCGCGGCCGCCCGCGCTGCAATCGCGCAGCCGCACCACGTAGGCCTCGCCCGGGTTCACGAGTTCCTCCACGGCCACGTGCAGCTCGCGCCGGTCCGGCGTGAAGGTCACGGACCTGACCGTGAGCGGGATGTCCGGGCTGGTGCGCTCGAAGACCGTGACCTTGCCCGCGCCGTCCCAGCCCGCGTCCATGGCGTCGGCCAGGGTCAGGGAGAGGGTGTGGTCGTCGTGGAACGAACCGTCGGTGATCAGCCCGGCGGCCACGGCGGGCGTGGCCGGAGCGGTCCACAGCGCGGCGCAGCACGCGGCCGCCAGCACCAGGAGCACGGTCCTGCGGAAGAACGCGCGCGCGGTCATGGGCGCACCTCCTTGCGCTTCTGCTGCCAGGCCTCGAACTTCTTCTCCACCCAGATGAACAGGGCCATGAGCAGCCCGATGGCGAAGAAGCCCGCGGGCGGCAGGGACCAGAAGAAGAAGGGCCGGAAGGGCACGATCTCGTAGCCCCAGACGGTGCCGGAGCCGAGCAGTTCGCGCACGAAGCCGACCATGACCAGGGCGAAGAGGAAGCCCACGCCCATGCCCACGCCGTCCCAGAACGAAGGCCAAAGCTTGTTGCGGCAGGCGAAGACCTCCAGCCGCGAAATGATGATCGCGAAGACCACGATGAGCTTCACGTACAGGGCCACTTCCTTGTAGACGGCCGGCACGTAGGCGGCCAGGACCATGTCGATGACCGAGACCCAGGTGGCGATGATGATGATGTAGGCCGGGATGCGGATGCGCTCGTGAATGACCCTGCGCAGCAGGGAGACCGTGCAGTTGGAGGCCACCTGGACGAAGAGCACGGCCAGCCCCAGGAGCACGCCGTTGCGGATGTTGTTGGTCACGGCCACGGCCGGGCACATGGACAGGGCCAGCTTGAAGATCGGGTTCTCCTTGAAGATCCCGTTGGTCAGCCTGTTCAGGACGGTGTAGTTGCCTTCCATGTTCGTCTCCCGTGGGCCCTAGAACGTCAGGGCGATGCCCTCGCGCGCGGCCACGGCGTCGATGGCGCGCATGCGCGTGACGAAGGCGTGCACCAGCTTCTTGACCCCGGCGGTCACGCGGGTCGAGGAGATGGTCGCGCCGGTGATGGCGTAGATGTCGTCGTCGCGGTGCGTCTGGCACATGCGTTCGATCTCGTCGGCACCCACGTCCAGCTTGGGCCAGCGGCTGCGCTCCAGACACATGCGGTAGTCGCGCGGCAGGGGCAGCTTGACCACCTTGAGCTTTTCCAGGGCCTCCAGCGTGCGGCCCATGAACTGGTTGCGGAAGTATTCGTAGCCGATGTCGCCGCCCAGGCCGGGGTCCTCCTCCTGCTCCAGGATGTCCAGGCCGCGCACGGTGTTGTCCGGCGACAGGGCGACGAGCATGTGCACCCAGGTCTTGAACCCCTGGGTCCGGCCGCGGATGAAGGAGGCCAGCCGCTGCCCGTCCTTGACGGCCACGGCGTAGCTGTCCGTGTAGGTCAGGCGGACCTTGCCGCCCAGGGCCTGGGCCACGGCGCGGTCGCGCTCGGCCTCGTCCTCCAGGTCGTGGTCCCCGGTGATGGGCGCGACCTTTTCCAGCGCGCCTTCGGGCGTGAGCAGGAGCACCACCGGGCCGGTCTGCGCGGGCAGCACGTAGCCGATGGCGCTGCGCACCGGCCCGTCCGCGCCCTCGACGAGATAGCGATGGATGGAGCGGAAGGCCACGCCCGCGGGCGCGGGCGCGCCGGGCGTGGGCGTCACGTAGGTCAGCATGGCCTGCTCCATGCGCGTGCGCTCGTTGCGCTTGCGCGCCTTCTCGGTCTGCATGAAGACCAGCCCGAGGATGGCGGCCGAGGCCAGGCTGATGAGGAACAGGTTCAGGGCGATCTTGAGGAACTCTCTCATTTCCGGCCCTCCCCGTCCTTTTGGGATGCGTCGGGCGCGGGCTTCGCCTCCGGCTTGGCCGCGGGCTTGGGCTCCGGCTTAGGCAAGGGCGCGGCGAACCGCTTGGGCCGGAAGGCGTTCTCGATGACCGGGTTGAGGCAGTTCATCAGCAGGATCGCGTAGCACACGCCCTCGGGATAGCCGCCCTTGAAGCGGATGAGCATGGTCAGCGCGCCCGCGCCGACTCCGTAGAGCAGCTTGGCGCGCGGCTGCGAGGGCGAGGTCACGTAGTCCGTGGCCATGAAGAACGCGCCCAGGAACATGCCGCCCGTGACCAGGTGCAGGAGCGGATCGCCCGTGAAGAGCGTCTCGCCGCCGAAGACCCAGGCCAGGAGCGCGGCCGTGCCGAGCATGGCCGCGGGAATGTGCCAGGTGATGATCCGCCGCCAGATGAGCACGAGGCCGCCGAGGAGCAGGAGCAGCGTGCTGGTCTCGCCCACGCACCCGGGCCGGATGCCCAGGAAGAAGTGGCGCAGCGCCTCGGCGTGCGCGCCGTACTGCTGGAACATGGCCGCCGCGCCGTAGTGCTTGAGCAGGTAGAGCGGCGTGGCCGTGCTCACGGCGTCGGCCGCGCCGTGCCAGGCAAAGGGCGCGATCCAGGCCGTGGTCATGGCCACGGGGAAGCCCACGGCCAAAAAGGCGCGGGCGATGAGCGCGGGATTGAAGAAGTTGGCCCCCAGGCCGCCGAAAAGGTGCTTGGCGATGCACATGGCGAACACGCCGCCCCAGAACGGCAGCGTGAGCGGCACGCCGGGCGGCAGCACGTAGGCCAGGAGCAGCCCGGTAAGCACGGCGGAGCCGTCGCGCACCGTGACCTTCTTGCCCAGGCCGCGTTGCATGGCCGCCTCGCAGAGCACGCAGGAGCCCACGGAAACCGCGGCGAGCAGCAGCACGCGCGGCCCGAAGATCCACGCGGCCAGCACGAGCTGCGGCGCGAGCGCCGCGCTCACGGTCCACATGATCGAACCGATGGTGGCCGTGTCCCGCAGGTGCGGAGAGACCGAGACGTGGAATCGGGGGTCGCTCATGCTATCCCTTCTGCCGGAGCTTGAGCTTGGCCACGCGGATGAACTGCACCAGGGGCCGCTTGGCCGGGCAGACGAAGGCGCAGCTGCCGCATTCGAAGCAGTCCCAGAGCCCGAAGCGGTCCGTGCCCTCGAACCGCTCGCGCTCCATGTAGATGGAAATCTCGTTGGGCATCAGCCCCATGGGACAGGCGGCCAGACAGCGGCCGCAACGGATGCACGGCCCGAAGTCCGAAAGGTCCGTCTCCTCGCGCGTGAGGAAGAGGAAGCCGTTGGACTGCTTGGTGACCGTGTAGGAGAGGTCCGCGAGGGCGAAGCCCATCATCGGGCCGCCCTGGACCACCTTGACCGCGGCGTCGGAAAGGCCGCCCACGTGCTCCACCAGGACCGAAAGCGGCGTCCCTACGGGACAGAGCAGGTTGGCCGGGCGCGCGACGCCCCGGCCCGTGAGCGTGACCACGCGGTGGGTCAGGTTGCGGCCCAGGCCGCAGGCCTCGTACACGGCCACGGCCGTGCCCACGTTCTGGACCACGCAGCCCACGTGCGCGGGCAGCGCCCCCGCGGGCACCCGGCGGCCCGTGGCCGCCTCGATGAGCTGCTTCTCCGAGCCCTGCGGGTACTTGACCGCCAGGGGCAGCACGGACATATCCAACCCGTCGCGGGCCACGGCCGGGTCGGCCGCGATGGCGCGGCCCACGGCCTCGATGGCGTCGGGCTTGTTGTTCTCGATGCCGATGACCGCGCGGCCCTTCCGCTCCAGGCCGAGCACGCGCAGGAGCATGCGCACGCCCGCGACCAGATCCGCGCTGCGTTCGAGCATCACCCGGTGGTCGGCGGTCACGTAGCTTTCGCACTCCACGCCGTTGATCAACAGCGTGTCCACGGTCAGGTCCGGGGGCGGGGAAAGCTTGACGTGCGTGGGGAACCCGGCCCCGCCCATGCCCACCACGCCGGCCTCGCGGATGCGCGCCAGCAGTTCCTGCGGGGTACGGGACTCCCAGTCCAAGGGCGCGTACGCGCGCGGCGCGGCCGCGGGGTCCGGCTCCAGGAGTACGCCGCGCACCTTGCCGAGCACCGGGTGCGGCACGGTGGTCACGCGCTTGACGGTCCCGGCCACGGGCGCGTGCACGGGCGCGCCGAGCCCCTTGGGCGCAGCGCCCAGGAGATCGCCCTCGGCCACGACCTGCTTGGCCGCGACCACGGGATCGGCGGGCGCGCCGAAATGCTGCAGCAGGGGAATGGTCAACAGTTCCGGCAGGGGCAGCGCCTCGATGGGCACCGTGCAGGAAAGATCCTTGTGGCCGGGCGGGTGCACGCCCCCAAGGGTGAAGGTCGCAAGCTGCGGCGTGGGCATGGGCACGGATATAACCGAGTCCTGCAAAACCGTCGAGAGTTTTTCCTAGGTTATCCAGAAGATATGATTCTTTGACTTTTATCCGGCCAATTTCGATGGGTTCCCTGCTGTGCAGCACGACATTGATTGATTGTTCTCCCCGAAATCACGGACGATTCCGGATAATGAGATTTTTTTCACAATATTCCGGTCTATTGCAAATTACTTCCATTCTCCCTATAGGTACAATCCACATCCATGCCGTTCGCCTGTCCGCGTCGGGGTGTCGCGGGCAGGCTACATCCACCGAACCGCGTCCTAGGGCGCGGAACGTTGGCGTCAACAGACCCGCGTCGGGGAGACGCGGCACACGCAGCTGCGGGCCCGCGCCTTGTGCACGGGCCGACGGCATCCGTCGGCCCGCGGCACATCCTGTGGCCCCGTCCGGCGAGCACTTGGAGGCCGCATGACCGCATACACCGTGTACATGGAACAACTCGGGCCACTCCTGGCGGAGTGGTCCCGGCGCATGGGCGTCTTCGTCCCGGTGCAGATCCAGGAGGCGCTCTACGACTTCGTCCCCTGGTCCGAGCACGAGGAGATCGCCTGGGATTACGACGTGGCGTACAACTCCATCAAACGCCACTTCTTCCCGCCCCGCGAAAACCTGATCCGCTTCGACGCCGCCGCGTGCACGGCCACGCCCGTGTTCGAGGCCCCGGACCAGCTCCTCTTCGGCGTGCATCCCTACGATCTCAAGGCCGTGAACCAGCTCGACCAGATCATGGAGGGCGGCGCGCCGGACCAGAACTACATGCGCCGCCGCGAAAAGACCGTGATCTTCGCCCTGCAGCCGCAGCGCGTGGCCGCGACGGCCTTCTGGGGCTCCATGGGCTCCGGCCACGTGGACATCGGCTTCGACCTCTTCTGGACCAAAATCAGCCCCAACGCGTTCTACGTGGAGGTGGGCTCGCCGCGCGGCGAGGAACTGCTCCTGGCCTGCGGCGACCTGCCCGAGGCCACCCTGGCCGAACGCGAGGCCGCGCGCCGAGAGCGCACGCGCATCCTGGCCGAGGCCCGGGGCCAGGGCCTGAAGTACCCCTGGGAGGAGACCCCGCGCCTCCTGGCCCGCAACTGGGATTCCAAGCTCTGGCGGCACAAGGCCCGTCGCTGCCTCTCCTGCGGCTCCTGCGTGCTGGTCTGTCCCACGTGCTACTGTTTCGAGGTGCGCGAGGAGATGGACGTGGACATGAAGGGCGGAACGCGCTTCCGCGAATGGGACGGCTGCATGCTGCCCTCCTTCGCCCTGGTGGCCGGGGACCACAACTTCCGGGGCCAGGCCTTGGAGCGCTACCGCCACCGCTACTTCCGCAAGGGCAAATACATCTACGACAAGATCGGGGAGCTCGGCTGCGTGGGGTGCGGCCGCTGCGTGCGCGCCTGCACCGCGGGCATCGCCAACCCCATGGCCGTGTACAACGAACTCTGGGAGGCCGAGCAGCATGAGTCCTAGACAAGCCAACTTCTCTCCGTACGTCCCGCGGCCCGCGACCCTGGTGCGCAAGGAAAGGCTCTCGGACATGGTCAGCCTCTTCGCCTTCGAGCCGGACGACGGGCGCTCCCTGGCGCACAAGCCCGGCCAGTTCATCATGCTCTCCATGTACGGCGTGGGCGAGGCCCCGTTCTCCATCAGTTCGCCCCCGCGCCGCCAGAGCGTCGAGTTCGAGATCGCGGTGCGCAACATCGGCACCGTGACCAACGCCCTGCACGAGCTGGAGGTCGGCCAGAAGGTCGGCGTGCGCGGCCCGCACGGCACCTTCTTTCCGGTCCAGGTCTTCATGGGCAAGGATACGCTCTTCGTGGCCGGCGGCCTGGGCTACATCCCGCTGCGCTCCCTGCTGCACTACCAACTGCGCCACCGCGACGAGTTCGGCCGCATCATCGTGCTCGTGGGCACGCGCAACCCGCAGGAGCGCATCTTCACCGACCAGATCGCGGAACTGGCCGCGCGCAGCGACGTGGAGGTCTACGAGACCGTGGACGTGCCCGACGCGGGCTGGAAGGGCAACGTGGGCGTGATCACCACCCTGCTGCCCCAGATCCGCAGCCTGCAGCCGGACAATACCTACGTGGCCATGGTCGGCCCCCCGGTCATGTACAAGTTCGTCATCGCCGACTGCCAGAAGATGGGCATCCCGGCCGGCAACATCTACGTCTCCCTGGAGCGCAAGATGAAGTGCGGCCTGGGCAAGTGCGGCCACTGCCAGATCAACGGCGTGTCCGCATGCATCGACGGCCCGGTCTTCAAGTACACCGAGATCCAAACCCTCAAGGAAGCCGTCTAGGCCCGGGAGGAGACATGGCCAAGAAACCCAAGATCGCGTTCTTCGACTTCGCGGGCTGCGAGGGCGACCAACTGCAGATAGCCAACCTGGAGGAGACCCTGCTCGACGTGCTCGGCCACGTGGAGATCGGGGAATTCCGCGAGGTGCGCACGGGCGGCAAGGGCCCCTACGACATCGCCTTCGTGGAGGGCTCCATCACCATGCCCAAGGACGAGGAGCGGCTAAAGGCCATCCGGGCCGAGTCCAAGACGCTCGTGGCCCTGGGCGCGTGCGCGACCATCGGCGGCATCAACTGCATGAAGAACTTCCTCGGCCCCGGCGTGTACCGGCCCGAGGTCTACGGCGACAGGGCCCGCTGGTACGAGACCTACGACGCGCGGCCCCTGCGCGCGGTGGTGCCGGTGGACGCGGAGATCCACGGCTGCCCCATCGACCGCGACGAATTCCTGCGCGTGACCAAGGAACTGCTCCTGGGCAAGAAGCCCTGGCTGCCGGACTACCCGGTCTGCGTGGAATGCAAGATGGCGGGCAACGTGTGCCGCTACGAGTTCGGCGAGCTGTGCCTGGGGATCATCACCCGCGCCGGATGCAAGGCCACGTGCGTGACCGAGGGCGCGCGCTGCTGGGGCTGCCGGGGCCTGGCGCCCCACGCCAACATGGACGCGGCCCGCTACGTCATGGAGGACCGCGCCGGCCGCAGCCGCCTGGAGGTCCAGGACCTCATGCGCATGTACCTCGGCTACACCAGCACCACGCTGTAAACCACGCGGAGCAATCCCATGAGCGCCAAGAAGCAAAGCACGGCCCCGGCCCAAAAGGCCCCGGCCCCCAAAGCCGCCAACGCCCCCGCCGCACCGGCGGCCCCCGTGGCGAAGGCCAAGAACGTCAACGTCCATCACCTGACCCGCGTGGAGGGCCACGGCAACATCGTCGTGGCCATCGACAAGGACGGCACGGTGCAGACCTGCCGCTGGGAGGTGCCCGAAGCGCCCCGGTTCTTCGAGGCCATGCTCCTGGGCCGGTCCTACACCGAGGTGCACCAGATCACCTCGCGCATCTGCGGCATCTGCTCCATCGGCCACCAGCTGGCCTCGCTGCAGGCCACCGAGGACGCCCTGGGCATCCGGCCCAGCGAGCAGACCGTGATCCTGCGCAAGCTCTCCCTGCACGGGGAGAACCTCCAGTCCCACCTGCTGCACCTGGGCTACCTGGTCCTGCCGGACCTGCTCGGCGTGGACTCGGTCATTCCCCTGGCCAAGACGCACAAGAAGGAACTCACCGGACTCATCGCGCTCCGGCGGCTGTCCAACGAGTTCTGCCAGACCGTGTGCGGCCGCACCACGCACCCGCAGCGGCTGATCCCCGGCGGCATGGCCAAGACGCCGACCGTGGCCGAACTCAGGGAACTGCGCCAAAAGCTCGCGGACAGCGTGGACGGCCTCAAGGGGGCGGCCGCGCTCTTCGGCGCGGTCAAGGACAAGCTGCCCGCCTTCCAGCGCAAGACCGAATACGTGGGGCTGGTGGCGCACGGCGAATACGCCCTGTACTGGGGCCAGATCGGCTCGACCATGGACCGCCGCAAGCCCGCGCGGTTCTACCGGGACATCACCCGCGAATACATGGTCCCGCAGTCCACGGCCAAGTGGTCGCGGAACATGATGGAATCCTACATGGTCGGCGCGCTGGCGCGCTTCAACCTGAACCATGAGCACCTCTCGCCCCTCGCCGCCCAGGTGGCCAGGGACCTGGGGCTGGTCGCGCCCTGCCACAACCCCTACTACAACAATCTGGCCCAGCTCGTGGAATGCGTGCACTCCACCGAGGACTCCATCGCGCTCATCGACGCCCTGCTCACGCGCGGCCTGCGCCGCGAGTTCCCGGCGAAGATCACCCCGCGCGCGGGCCAGGGCACCGGCGCTGTGGAGGTGCCGCGCGGCATCCTCTTCCACAACTACGAATACGACGACGAGGGCCGCATCGTGCAGGCCGACTGCGTGATCCCCACCAACCAGAACCACGGCAACATCCAGCACGACCTGGACGAGATGGTGCCGGGGCTGGCGGCCCTGTCCGAGGCCGAAATCGAACTGCGGACGTCCATGCTCGTGCGCGCCTACGATCCCTGCATCTCCTGCTCCACGCACTGCATCGACGCGCGCGGCCTGGAGGACGACAACCCCCGGGGCGTGATCTTCGTGCGCGCCTAGCGCGGCCGGAAAACCGCCACGCAACGAAAACGGGCCGCGCGATGCTTCGCGCGGCCCGTTTGTTTTTCGGGATCGGGAGGAACGGCGGGATCAGTCGCCGGCCACGATGACCAGCCGCTGGCCGGGCTGGATGGCGGCGTCGGCCAGGCCGTTGGCGCGCATGATCTCGGCGTGGGTCACGCCGTGGCGGCGCGCGATGGAATAGAGCGTGTCGCCGGAACGCACGCGGTAGACCGTGGCCTGCGATGCGGGGGCGCTCTGCGCGACCTGCACAACCTGCGTGCTGCGGGCGGCCGGAGCGGCGGGAGCCGCCAGGGCCAACCGCTGCCCCACGGCGATGGTGTTGTCCGTCAAACCGTTGGCGCGGCGGATGGCGTCCACCGTGGTGCCGCCGCGGCGGGCGATGGAATAGAGCGTGTCGCCCGGCCGCACGGTGTAGGCGGCCACGGCGGTGCGCGCGGGCTGCGGGGCCGTGCGAACCGGAACCGTGACACGGGCCTGGGCCTGCCGGACCGCCGCGCGCTGGGCAGGGGCCTGGACGCGGGCCGGGGCGGTGCGCTCGGCCGAGGCCAGCCGCGTGGCGCGGCCGCCGGTAAGGTAGGCGCGCGCGGCGTCGGCGCGGGACTGGGCCACGTAGACGTGCACCGAGCGGCGCGGCGGGGCCGTGTCCGTGCGCAGGGCCGGGTTCAGCGCGGCAAAGGAATCCTCGTTCACGCCCATGGCGCGGCGCAGGGCCGTATAGTCGGTGGACGGCGGCACGGTGAAGCGCACCAGGCGCGGGGCGCGGTCCAAGCGCACGCCGGGCAGGCCGTAGCGCGCCGGGTCGGCCATGATGCAGGTCAGGGCCAGAAAGCGCGGCACGTAGGTCATGGTCTCGTCCTTGACGCGGCGGCTGTCCGGCAAATCGTCGTTCCTGCGCGCCAGCTCGAAGAAGGTGCTCGTGCCCGAGGCCTCCAGCGCCCGGCGGATGGTGCCTTCGCCCGCGTTGTAGGCGGCCAGGGCCAGGAGCCAGTCGCCGAACTCGCCGTAGAGCACGGTGAAGTAGGCGGCGGCGGCCTCGGCGGCCTTGTACGGGTCGCGGCGCTGGTCCTCCCAGCGGTCGTAGACCAGGCCGAAACGGCGGCCGGTCATGTGCATGAACTGCCAGACCCCGGCGGCCCCGGCGTGCGACGTGGCCGTGGGGCTGTAGCCGGACTCCATGTAGGGCAGGTAGGCCAGCTCCGCGGGCAGGCCGCGGCTGGTGAAGACCTTCAGGGCATAGGGCAGGTACTCCTCGGAGCGCTCCAGCCACTGGGCGAAGCGGCCCTTGGCCCCGGGGCCCGTCAAAAAGTCGATCTGCTCGCGGACCTGGGACACGGCCATGCGGTCCTCGGGCACGCGGATGGCGGTGCCGTAGGCCTGGGCCGGGGCCGTGCGGCCCACGGTCTCCACGCGCGCGGAGTACCCGGAGCCCGTCGAGGGCACCCAGGACCTGCCCGCGCACCCGGACAGCGCGACCAGGGCGCAGAGCGCGACCAGGGCGCGCAGAAGCGAGCGGCCGGAGGCGGCTTGGCGGCCGGGCGTCCGGCTGGCGGCGGACGTTCCGGCATCGGTTCCGAAATCATTGCCAACGGTGCTGTGCGCGGTCCGGCTGGCGGCGGACGCGTGGCCGAAACTCCTGCTGGCGAAGGACTGTGCGGCGTTCATGGTTTTCCCCTCTTGGATCCCGTTTTTCCCACCTTGAGGCCGAAAAAGCAGGAACCATGCCACCTTCCGGAAAAAACCCGCGTCCCGCGCGGTCTGCCGGGCCAACTGCCCCCGGAGGCGCCCCGCGCTGATAAAGTAACATATCGAAATAAAATATTTTATATGAAATCGATCCCAACCGGAGAAATGCTGGAAAAAGTCAAGAAAAAATCCAGAAACCGATTTTTCCCTGTCGTTCGCAGCCCGTCGAAGGCTCCTTTCGGGCCCCGCCCCGCGGCACCGTCAAATTTTCCGCAGCGTGACGCTGCCCCCCTTTCGCGGTCGCCGGATGCTCCGAGGATCGTCGCAGCCTTCCCCCGCCCGCGCTCGACTACCGCATCGACGCATGCTCCCCCCTCTTTCCCCTCTCCCTCAGGGCGCATCCGCCGCCAAAGGCGGCGGCAGGCAGCAATGCTGCTGCACCCTTTTCGCGGTCGCCGGATGCTCCGAGGATCGTCGCAGCCTTCCCCCGCCCGCGCTCGGCTACCGCATCGACGCATGCTCCCCCCTCTTTCCCCCTCTCCCCCCAGGGCGCATCCGCCGCCAAAGGCGGCGGCAGCCCGGCAACCTCGCTCCGCTCTCCACCTTTCCCGCGCCTCCCGCGCCCGCACCCACCCCGTCCGGCATCCACGCGCGCTCCACAGTCCCTCCGCCCTCATCCAACCGAAAGTTTCTGGGGGTGGGGAGGGGTGGAGGGGGGTCCG
>JACCQO010000115.1 GCA_015709205.1 Desulfovibrionaceae bacterium | reverse complement strand
GTGCTCTTCCGATCTCTCCCCTCCCCGCCTCCCCCCGGCTCTTCGCCTCCCCCCCTCCGCTACTCCTCCACCGCCAAGGCGTTGGATGGGGTGCGGGTGGTTTGGATGAGTTCGTCGGCGGCGGAGATGACGTCGAAGGAGGGGTACCAGCCGATTTTTTCGGCGGCCTCCAGGTTGATGGCGATCTTTTCCGGGGCCGCGAATGTTTGCGGCAGGCTACGCGGCGTGGCGCCGTTGAGGATCATGGCCAGGGTGCGCGCGTTGAACGCGCCGACCTCGCGGAAGGCGTCCTTGGACAGCGAAAGCTGCGCGCCGTAGAGCACTTCGCCCGCGTTGTACTGCGCGAACACGGGCACGGCATGGGCGTAGAGCGGCTGCATGAGGCGCGGCATGTTTTCCGGGGTCAGGCCCATGTGCACGGTCAGGTACAGGGCGTCGATCTTCGGGGCGAGTTCCCGGTGGCAGCGCGCCAGCGCGTCCATGGCCTCGCGCCGTTCCACGGTGTGCGCGACGGCGTGGCATTCCACGACCTCGAAGCCGAGTTCGGCGGCGCTGGCGCGCACGTCCTTGAGCGCGGCGTAGCTGCGGCCGGTGGAGGAGTCCTCGTAGGCGATGCCGAGTTTCCTGAAGCCGAAGAGTTCGTGGAACACGCGCAGCTGGCGGCGGAAGCGGCCGGGATCCACCCAGGCGGTGACGTGGTCGAAGCCGGAGTCTTCCGCGCTCTTGACGGCCCCGGCGGCCACGGGGTCGGTGGCCGAGAGGATCAGCGTGGGGGTGTGGTGCTCTTTGGTGGCCAGGTCCTGCCCGGCCCAGGTGCCCATGGCGATGATGCAGTCGATGTCCTTTCGCGTGTTCAGCCGTTCGATGAGAAACCGGCGCGCGACGCGGCGCGTGGCCGGGTCCCAGTTGCCGGTGAGGTAGGCGGTGTCGGAGAAACGCAGGAACCGGCCGCCGCGCGCTGCGAGCCAGCGCCACAGCGACGCGGTTTCCGAGGGGTCGCGCGCGTCGCGCCCGGGCAGTTCGGCGCGTTCGATCCAGCCCAGGTCCATGAGCCCGCGCGCCAACGCCTCCAGGGTGGAGCGGTATTCCACGTGCGTGCCGCCTTCGTAGTAGGCGATGTGCCAGGGCTCACCGTCGGGCCGCGTGCGCGGAGCGGTGGAGGTCGATTGGGACGAGGCGGGCGGCGGGACGAGGAGGCAGAGCGCGAGCAAGGCGACGGTGGCGAGCGCGACGGCGCACGTCGCCCTGGCGGCGCGGACGGACCGGGCGGCTTTCGGGGCCGCCGGGCTGTCCGTGGGGCTGGGCGTGCGCGGTTCGGGCGGGCTCATGGTGCGTTCTGCGCGAAGTCCTTGATGGCCGTGACCAAGCGTCGGTTTTCGCCGTCCGCGCGCACCTGCATGCGCAGGAAGCCGGGCGGCATGGCCGGGATGTTATCACATTGGCGCACGACGAGCGAGCGCGCGAGCAGGAAACGTGCGAGCCGATCCGAGGCCGCGGGGTCGGCGAGGCGCGCGGTGAGGAAGTTGGCGTGCCCCGGGAGCACGGCGGAAAAGGCCCCCGTGGCGCGCAGGGCGTCGGCAAGGGAGCTGCGCAGCGCGTCGAAGCCGCGCCGCGCGGCGCGGTACTCCCCGATGTTGTCCAGGAAGGCCGAACCGAGCTGTTCGGCGAAGCGCCACACGGTCCAGGGGGCCTTTTTGGCGCGCAGGCGGCCGATGGTCTCGGCGTCGCCCGCCACGTAGCCCAACCGCACGCCCGTGCAGTAGAAGTACTTGGTGAAGCTGCAGATGCTCAGCACGCGCGCGTGCGGCGCGGCCAGGGCGCGGTAGGCGCGCAGAAAGTTCGGCGCGTAGGCGTCCGTGGGGTGCAGGAACTCGCGGTAGGTGTTGTCCACGAGCACGAACGGATGCGGCGTACCGCGCAGCACGCGGGCCATGTCGTGCAGCGCGCCCGTGGGGTTGTTCGGCTGGCAGACGATCAGCGCGTCGGCGCGCAGGGCGCGCAGCCGGTCCACGTCCGCGTCCGTGAAGTCGAAGCCGTGCTCGGGGCGCAGCACCAGCCGCCGCACCTCGATGTCCAGCGCGCGGCAGGCGCGCTCGTATTCCGAGAACACCGGCGCGACGATGGCCGCCGAACGCACCGGCAGCGCGGCCAGCGCCAGGAAGATCAGCTCCGACGAGCCGTTGCCGACCAGGATCTCGTCCGTGGCCAGCCCCTCGTGCGCCGCCACGCGCGCGACCAGCTCGGTGCAGTCGTCGTCCGGATAGCGATGGTGCTCCACGGGCGTGCGCGCGGCCAGACGCGCGGTGATCGGGTCCACCAGCGAATCCGCGTTGGAACTGAAGTCCAGCAACGAATCCGGGGCCACCCCCAACTCGCGCGCCAACCGCAATACCTCGCCGCCATGCACGTTCCGCTCGTCCATTCCGCCTCCGCCGCAGTCCATACCATCGCCCCTCCGGGAGCGGAAGGGGCTGGAGAAGAGAAGAGCCGGGGGGAGGCGGGGAGGGGAGGGACCTTTTTCGGCGAAAAAAGGTCC
>JACCQO010000041.1 GCA_015709205.1 Desulfovibrionaceae bacterium | reverse complement strand
CCCTTTTTTCGCCGAAAAAGGGTCCTCCCCTCCCCGCCTCCCCCCGGCTCTTCGCGCCCCGCGCTCCCCGCCCTTTGCAGACAGGTGTTGCCTTTTTCCTTGCCATCTGGTCTGTTGTATGCAAAAGAGGCCGGTTTTCGGCAGGTCGCGGTTTCGTCACAATCGGCGTATACCGTGACGACCCGGCGGCGCGGGCGCGTCGGGGCATGCGCCGGGCGGCTCCGCCGTCGGGCGGACGAATGAACCGCAATCACCACCTCAACCAAGGCGAAGACATCATGGCCAAGCAATCCACTCTCTACAGCGGCGGCGCCCAGGGCGCGGAATCCGAATTCGGCAGGCTCGCCGAGAAATACGGCGTGCAGGAGGTCAACTTCACCTTCGACGGACACAAGATCGAGCGCACGCGCGGCCTGCGCGTGCTCACCGACGAGGAGCTGCTGCGCAAGGACGTCAGCCTTGCCTACGTTTCCAAGCTGCTCAACCGCAACTTCACCAGCGCCAAGCAGATGCGCAAGGTGCTGCAGACGATCATGTACCAGGTCGAGGCGGGCCATGAGGTCTTCGTGGTCGGCATCGTGCAGGAGGACGGCACGGTCAAGGGCGGCACCGGCTGGGGTGCGGAGTTCGCCAAGATCTGCAACAAGCCGCTCTACGTCTTCGACCAGGAAAAGGACGGCTGGTTCGCCTGGCAGGACGACGCCTGGCAGGCCGTGGACGCGCCCGTGATCTCCCATGCCCACTTCACCGGCACCGGCACCCGCTTTTTGGAGGCCAACGGCAAGGCCGCCATCGAGGCCCTGTTCGCCCGCTCGTTCTAGAAGAAGCCGGGGGAGGGGCGGGGAGGAAGAGGGAAACCCTTTGTAAAGGGCTTCCCTCTTCCTCCCCGCCCCTCCCCTTTCGTGCCCCTCCCCCCTCCATCACCTTCCTGAACTTTTTTTCGGGGGAGAGGGGAGGCGCGTTCTCCTTCCTTTTCTTTTTTGGCCAGTTCCTTCTGCCTAGCCATCCACATCGTCGCATTCCACGCGCGCGAGGGCGCGCAGGATGCGTGCGGCGGTCGTCCGGACCTTGTCCTGGGCGCGCGCGAACATGCCCTCCAGTTCGTCGCCTGCGGCCACGCCCTGTTCCAGTCCTTCCAGAAAGGCGCGGCGCAGGGTGGTGTGCACGTTGACCTTGCGCACGCCCGAGGCCACGAGGGCGTTCAGCCGCCCCGACGGCAACCGGCTGGCCCCGTGCAGCACGAGCAGGGGGACGACCCCGGCCAGGCGGTGCACCAGGCCGGGATCCACGCCGCCGTTCCCGGGCACGGAGAAGGCCAGCATGTCGGCTCCGGTTTCACGCAGGAAGTGGGCGGCAAAGGCCACCGCGCCCTCCGGATGCGCGGGCGCGAGCACGGCTTCGTCCAGCGGCCCGAGTTCGGCCTCCACGTCCACGCCCGCGCGGTGCGCCATCTGTGCGGCCCGGCGGGTGAACGCGGCGTTGTCCGCCGGGACCAGGGCCGAACCGTCGAACATCACCGAGGTGAAGCCGAGGTCCAGGGCGGCCATGACGGTTTCCAGGCGCCGGGCGTGGTTGAGGTGCACGGCCACGGGCACGCGCGCCCGGCGGGCCATTTCCAGGGCGGGCAGGGCCAGGGCGGCGAGGCCCACGGCCTGGGCCTGCTGTTCCTCCAGGGCCACGACGAGGGGCATGGCCTCGGCCTCGGCCGCTTCCAGCACGCCGAGGAGCATGCCCAGGCGGGAGACGGTGAAGCTGGCCAGGGCCGCCGGAGCGCCGTTGGGATCCCTGAGGATGGCTGTCGGAGTGGTCAGGGGCATGGATAATCGCCTCCGCGATGTTGCGCGCTAGAAGAGCGCTCCGGCGGGCGTCGGCACCAGGAGCAGCATTCTGAAGACCACGTAGACGAGCACGCACAGGCCCACGGAAAACGCCGCCGCAAGCCCTGCGTGGGCCAGGTCCCTGCGGGTGCCGAGGACCATGGCCATGATGAACAGGAACAGCGCCGAGCTGACGTAGAAGCCGATCAGCGGCATGCAGGCTACGTAGAGGATCGAGCTGGCCGTGATCAGCCAGATGCGCCGCCATGTGGGCGTGCCCTCGCAGGCCATTTCCGTCAGGCCCTTGCGCAGGCCGTTGAGGACGAGGGCGACGCCGCCCAGGGCCATGAATATCTCGAGCATCGTGGGGAAGATGCGGGAGATGCCGGTCAGGTCGCACCCGGCGGCCCAGAAGGCGGCCGCCAGGATCAGGAAACCGAGGCCGGAGAGGATGTCGGCGGTCTTGCGGGTCATGAGCGGGACTCCATGCATGCAGCGGTTCGGCGCGCCTTCTTCTTGCCGCGCAGTTCGAGCAGAAAGGGCGTGGCGATGGACAGCAGGGTGAACAGGATCAGCAGCAGCGAGATGGGGCTCGTGAAGAAGACGTTCCAGAGCGAGCCCTCGGCCTTGGCCAGGTGCACGCACTTGCCCAGGTTTTCCTCGACCATGGGGCCGAGGATGATGCCCAGCGCCATGGCGCCGGTATCCAGGCCCACCAGGCCGCCGAAGAAGGCGATGAGCCCGAAGACGATCACCACCCAGACGTCGAGCATGCTGTTGCGGATGGCGTAGGAGCCGATGACCGAGAGGGTGACGATGGCCACGGCAACCAGGGTCAGGCGGATGTTGAGGATCTTGGCCATGACCTTGGCCAGCAGGTAGCCGACCGGAATCATGAGGATGTTCACGACCATCTGGGAAAGGATGAAGGTGTAGGCCAGTTCGCCGGTCTCGGTGAAGATCTTGAAGCCGGGCTGGATGCCGTGGGCCAGGAGAGCCCCCAGGATGACCGCGGCCACGGCGCTGCCCGGAATGCCCAGGGTGAGCATGGGGATGAGCGAACCACCGATGACGCCGTTGTTGGCGCTCTCGCTGGCGGCCACGCCCTCGACCACGCCGGTGCCGAACCGGGCGGGGTTGTCGTCCCAGCGCTTGGTCTCGTTGTAGGCGATGATCGAGGCGATCTCGCCGCCCGCGCCGGGCAGCATGCCGATGAGCGTGCCGAGGACCGAGGAGCGCAGGAGGTTGACCTTGCAGTCGGCCAGGAGCTTGCGCGCCACCCGGCCGAAGGCGCCCTTGGAGGGCGAGTACTCGGCGATGAACTGGCGGTCGCTGCCGAGCAGCACCAGGACCTGGGAGAAGGAGAAGAGCCCGATCATGGCCGGGATGATCTCCACGCCCTGGGCCAGGGGATAGAAGCCGCAGGTGAAGCGCGGCACGCCGGAGTTGGGATCGATGCCGATGGTCGAGACGAGCAGGCCGAAGGCCCCGGAAAGCAATCCCTTGAGCATGTTGTCGCGGGACATGACCGCGATGGTGGAAAGGCCGAAGATGCACAGCCAGAAGATTTCCGGGCCGCCGAACTTGAGGGCGAAGGTGGCCAGGGGGGCGGACATGAAGAGCAGGAAGATGGTGCCGACCACGCCGCCGAAGGCCGAGGCCAGGAGCGCGGTGTAGAGGGCTTCGTCGGCCTTGCCCGCCTGGCACATGGGAAATCCGTCGAAGGTGGTGGCCACCGAGGACGGGGTGCCCGGCGTGCGGATGAGGCAGGCGGCGTTGGAGCCTCCGTAGATGGCTCCGGCATAGATCGCGCCGAGCATGACCAGCCCGGAGATGGGGTCCATGGCGAAGGTCACGGGCACCATGAGCGCCACGCCCATGGTCGCGGTGAGCCCGGGCAGCGCCCCGAGGAGGATGCCGCCGGTCAGCCCGCCCAGCATGAGCAGGATGTTCAGGGGTTCGATGAGATGGCCCAGGGCCGAAAGCACGTAATCAAGCATGGGGCGCCTCCGTCGGCCGGCCGCCGGGAGGGGGAAACCCTCCCGGCGGGGGAGTTTCGGGTTACTTCTTCAACAGACCGAACTGCACGAGCAGCGCCCGGTCGATCTCGTACTGCTTGCGGACGTAGGCCTCGAACTGCTCGCCGGGCTGGTATTCGGCGGGCTGCCCGGCCTTGCGCATCTCGGCCTGGTAGCCCGGGTCCTGGGCGATCTTGCGGAACGCCTCGCGCAGGAAGGCCAGTTCGTCGGCATCGATGCCCTTGGGCGCGACGAAGCCGCGGCGGATGTCCGAGACGATGTCGTAGCCCTGTTCGCGCAGGGTGGGCACGTCGGGCAGGAAGTCGCAGCGCTTCTCCGAGGCCACGCCGAGCACCCGGATCATTTCCCGGCTGCGCATCACGTCGTTGACGTTGCCGAAGATGACCGCGACCTCGCCCCCGAGCAGGGCCGCGTTCTGGTCCGCGGCGCCCTTGTACATGACCTCGCTGGCCTGCAGGCCGGTCTTGGCCTTGACGTCGAGATACATGAGGTGATGGCCGGACATGGGGCCCACCAGGCCGATGGTCAGCTTGTCGGGGTTGGCCTTGGCGTAGGCGAAGACGTCGGACACGCTCTTGAATTCGCTGTCGTTGCGCACGGCCACGACCTGGGGATCGTTGACCACCTGGCAGATGTAGGCGAAGTCGTCGATGGAGTAGGGCGCGTGCTGGGCCAGGGGCTGGAGCACGATGTGCGGCACGTTGACGCCGCCGATGCTGTAGCCGTCGGGCTTGGCGTGGGCGGTCTCGCTGAAGCCGATGGCCCCGCCCGCGCCGGTCTTGTAGATGAAGACCCACGGCTGGGGTTCGTTTTTGTTCCAATACTTCTGCATGATCCGCGCCTGCACGTCGCTGGAGCCGCCGGCCGTGAAGGCGATGATCATGTTGACGGGCTTGTCCGGATAGGAGGCGGCGTCGGCGGCCGCGGCAGCCAGCAGCGTACAGGCGGCCAGGGCGGCCGCGAGCATGAGACCGAAACGAGTGCGCATGGGAACTCTCCTCCGCTGAGGGGTTGCAGGGGCCTCCGGCCCCGCTCCTTTCCGCGGGCGCGGAGGGAGCGGAACCGAAGGGACGGGGTTTCTTCAGGCGACATGACCGTTGCTTTGCATGTGGTGCGTGCCGTGTTTCGTGACCGGTGCGCCTAGGCGCTGCGGTACAGTTTGGTGAGGATGAACTCGCGGTGCCCGAGCACCTCCGCCGACGTGTTGCGCCCGTTGCAGGTGCGCCGCAGCATGTCCAGCAGGTTGTCGCCGGACTGGTCGAGCGTCATCTCCCCGCGCAGGATGGCGGAGCAGTCGTAGTCGATGTGCTCCTTCATGGTGGCGCAGGTCAGCGGGTTGGCCGAGAGCTTGATCACGGGCAGCACGGGGTTGCCGATGATGTTGCCCTGGCCGGTGGGGAAGAAGTGGGCCACGAACCCGGCGGCGGCGCACAGGGTCACCATCTCGGCCGCGGCCGAGGAGGAGTCCATGAACCACAAGCCCTTGCCCGTGGGGGCCTCGGCCGGTTCGAGCACGCCCACGTAGCGGGCCTTGCGGCCGATCTTCTGCAGGTTGCCGAAGGCCTTTTCCTCGATGGTCGTGAGCCCGCCCCGGATGTTGCCCTTGGTGGGCTGGGACCCGGAAAGGTCGTCGGTCTTGTTCTCGGTGATGAAGTCGTTGTAGGCGTTCCAGACGGCATAGAACTTCTCGCCCAGTTCGGGCGTGGCCGCGCGCTCCTTGCAGACCATCTCGGCGCCGGTGATCTCGCTGGTTTCGCCGAAGCAGCAGACGGCCCCGTCGGCCACGAGCTTGTCCACGGCGTTGCCGACCGTGGGGTTCGAGGCCAGGCCGGAGGTGGTGTCGGACTCGCCGCACTTCACCGAAACCCAGATCTCGGAAACGTCCACGGACTCGCGCCGCAGCTCGGTCGCCCAGTGCACGTACTCCTTGGCCTTGCGGCTGGCCTCGGCCACGGTGCCGATGTCGCCGGTGCGTTCGATGCTGAAACCCGAGACGGGCTTGCCGGTCTTGGCGATGCCGTCGACGATGATCCTGGTCCACTCGGGTTCGATGCCGATGACCACGCAGGCGGCCACGTTGGGGTTGGCGCCCACCCCGATAAGGGTCCGGAAGGTGAGCATCAGGTCGTCGCCGAACTGCAGGCGGCCGTAGGCGTGCGGCAGGGCCAGGGTGCCCTTGACGTTGTTGGCCACGGCTTCGCAGGCGGCGTTGGAAAGGTCGTCCAGGGCCAGGATGGCCACGTGGTTGCGGATGCCGACGCGGCCGTTCTCCCGCCTGTAGCCAAGCACTGTTCCAAGTGCGCTCATGATGCTACCACCTTTTGGTCTTGAGGTTATGGACGTGGACGTGGGCGCCGGGCACGATGTCGGCCACCACGCGGCCGATGTCGTGGCCGTACTTGATGACCGTGCCGTCGGGACGCAGCGCGGCCAGGGCGATCTTGTGGCCCAGCGGGATGTCGTCCACGGCTTTCATCGAGACGGCCTTCTGCGTGTCCATGTACAGGCCGGACGCGGTCTCGCCCGCCTTGATGTCGACGGTCGCGACGCCGACGTTGTCGGCCTTCTCGTGGACGAGGAACTGGATCATGGGAAGCCTCCTCATACGTTATGTGTTGCTGCTTGCCCGGGATTGGGCATTGCCGTCGGGAAAACGGAAAAAGGTGGCGTTGGCCGCTGGAATCACGGCCACGCGAGCATTTTGGGGGGCATCCGCGAGCCAGGCGTCGAGCGTGGCCTGGGCGTCGCCGGGAACCAGATGGCAGGAGCGCAGCACGTCCGCCGGAAGGCTGCTGTGCACCACGGCCTCGCAGTGTTCGAGCGTGCGGCCGAAGAGGTAGGCCTTGTGCGCGCCCATGCGGAAGCCCTCGGTGCGGAAGTCGCGCATCAGTTCCTCCCGGGTTGCGAAGCGCCGGACGTAGTCGTGGTAGGCGGCGTCGCCCACGCCCTCGCCGCAGTGCGCGAGCAGGAGCACGCGGCCGCCCCTGCGCACGGCGCTGCCGGCCGCGGCCAGTCCCTTCTGGGCCTGGTAGAGGCAGATGTCCTTGGGATGGCCGCCGCACGAGGCCACGACCAGGTCGTAGGGCTCGGCGAGATCAACGCCGTGGGCCCGGGCGCAGACCTCGGCCCCCTCCGCGAGGACCGTGTCCGGATCGCCCGCGCCGACCCACACGGGTCGCTTGGCCTCGTCGAGGACCACGTTGACGGCCAGGTGTACGCCGACCAGCCGGCCGGCCTCGCTGATGTCCTCGCGCGCCGGGTTGCCGGCCAGCACGCCCGCCGCGGCGTGGTCTTGCAGCAGCAGGCTGTGGCTGGCGCGGATGGTCGCGGCCCCGGCCAGCCCCACGGCCACGCCCTTGGTGCCTCCGGTGAAGCCGACGAACTGGTGCGGGTCGATCTGCCCGACGACGAGCCTGAGGTCCGCCTCGGCGAAGAGCGCGTTGACGAGCACCGGCGTGCCGCGCGAGGTCCGGCCGCAGTCGGCGAGAAAGGAATGCCGGGCGTCGTGGGCCACGACCCGGCAGCCACAGGCCGCCCCGGGAGGGACGATGCGAGAGAGACGGGCCTGATCGGCGGGCTCGTGCAGCCCGCCGCCCACGAGGATCAGGACGTCGGCGCGCGGCAGATCGGGCCAGGCTTCGAAGACGCGGCCAAGCAGGACCGGGAGTATGGTTGCAAGGGGGACAGGACGCGTCTCGTCCGGCACTGCCACGGCCACGAGGCGGGGCCGCCGCATCTCCTCCAGGCGCACGGTGCCCGAAGGCTCGTGCAGGAGTCGGGCGAGCGTTGTGGCCAGGCTCGCCAGCGGCGGCAGGGAAGCGGCCCTGAGCACGCCGGGCGACACCCCTTCCGGAAACCGAAGGGAATGGGTGCCGTGTCCATAGGGGAGTGTGATGTTCATGGCCGCTCCTTTCCTCTCCCTTGGGCAAAGGGCGTGCCATTTTATTCACAAATTCAACATACTGATATTATACTATTTATTTTGGCAACGACGTTCCCGGGCAACATGGCTGGTGCCCAATTTTGGGCAATGTGCCCAATATTGGGCAGGACGGTGCTGCAAAAGAGCGCACACAACGCTTGCGGCCTGTGCAGAGGAGGGATAATCTCGGATCAACGGATAAAGTAATTTTGTAATATGTCTGAATAATAGAAGTAATCATGTGCCCAATAATGGGCGGAGGATGCCATGGGCTGGGACGCCGCTCGCCGCTATCAGCTTCTATTGAAGGTCAACAACGCCATCGTCAACCAGACCACGCGCGAATCCCTGTTTCATGCCCTGGGCGAGGAACTGGCGCGGCACTTCCACTTCGACCGCCTGAGCATCAACCTCTACGACGCCGAATCCAAGTCCCTCAGCTATTTCGCCTCGGCCGTGGGCATTCCCCTGCGCGGCTCGGGCAACGAGCCGCGTCCCTTGGAAAAGGGGGCCATCGCCCACCTCGTCATCCGCACCTGCGAGCCCGTGATCATCCCGGACCTGTCCCGACAGAACTACCTGGCCGATCCCGAGGCCATGCTGGCCTCGGGGTTCAAGGCGACCATGGCCTTTCCGCTCATCGTGCGGCGCACGGTGCTCGGCTCGCTGCACGTCTCCTTCCGCTCCACCCCGCCGGACATGGACGAACTGGCCGAGATCATGACCGAGGTCTCCACCCAGACGGCCATCGCCGTGGACAACATGCTCTCCTACACCCGGCTGCGCACGCTCAACGACCAGCTCACCAGCCAGCGCAACTACCTCCTGGACCAGGAGCAGGACGGCTACAGCCTGCAGGAGTTCTACTTCGTGAGCCGGCCCATGACCGCGATCATGGACACGGTCAGGGTGGTCGCGCCCACGGACGCACCCGTGCTGATCACCGGCGAGACCGGCACGGGCAAGGAATACGTGGCCCGCGCCATCCACAAGCTGAGCCTGCGGCGCGAGGGACTGCTGGTCAAGGTCAACTGCCCCGCGCTGTCCGCCTCGCTGTTCGAAAGCGAGCTCTTCGGCCACGCCAAGGGCGCCTTCACCGGGGCCAGCAGCAGCCGCGTGGGCCGCTTCGAAACGGCCGACCACGGCACCATCTTCCTGGACGAGATCGGCGACCTGCCCCTGCCCCTGCAGGCCAAGATCCTGCACGTGCTCCAGGACAAGACCTTCGAGCGCGTGGGCGAGAGCCGCACCATCGCGGCCGACTTCCGCGTCATCGCCGCCACCAACAAGGACCTGGAGCAGGGCATCGAGGAGCGCACCTTCCGTTCCGACCTGCTCTACCGCCTGAACACCGTCTGCCTGCACATCCTGCCCCTGCGCGAGCGCATCGACGACATCCCTCTGCTCCTGAACCGGCTGAACGAGCGGCTGGCCCAGGGCATGAACCGCAAGCCGCCCGAATACCACGCCGCGGCCGTGGAGATGCTCTGCGCCTATCCGTGGCCCGGCAACATCCGCGAGCTGCGCAACGTGGTCAACCGCATGATCCTGCTGCGTTCCGGGGACACCGTGACCCCGGACGACCTGCACTCCATCCTGGGCGGGGGTCATCACCACGTCGGCGGGGGGATTCCGACCCTGGAGCAGGCCGAGCGCGCGGCCCTCGATCGCGCCCTGCGCCATTGCCGGGGCGTGCTCTCCGGCCCGTACGGAGCCGCGGTGCTGCTCGGCGTGCCGCGCACGACCCTGCAGTACCGCCTGCGCAAGCACGGCCTGGAGCCGCGCAAGTACGCCTGAGAGGGCGGACGCGCAGGGGAGGCGGGTCGGGGGGGGGCCGGGCGACGATCTCGGACCCGCCGGGACTCCCACGACAAAAAAGCCGGCGAGTCGCCTCGCCGGCTTCAGGAACGCAACCATGCCGAAATCAAACGGCGTTCAGGGGCTACGATCAACCTATCGTGATCTCTCCACTGTCCGAGTCGACCTGGACGTGGTCGCCCGTCCTGATCACCTTTTCGACTTCTTCCTCGAAGCCGTAGATCATGGGCGTGTCCGTCAACAGGGCTCCGGCGAGCGTCGTATTCTGGGGACGGTTGCAGATCAGGGCCTTGGGAGCCTTCCCGCTTTTCGCCAGATAGTACCAGCCGAAGGTGTCTCCGGCGCCGCCCTTGCCGGCCGGAAAGACGAGGATTTTCCCGGCCACGTTCTTGCCTCTCGCCTCGTGGCCCACTTCGACGATCTCGCCGGTCTCCCAATCGGTTCCACCCCAGAACGCCACGAGGTCGGTGGTAACCAATGCCGTGCCTTCGACGACGCCCAGCTTCTTGATGCTTTTTCCGGTCATGACCTTTTTCACAGTGCCGCCTCCTTCCATTTGCCGGTCAACGCTGCTCGGGAACAATTCTTTAAACTCCCGTATCTTATCTCTCGCTTGCTCTGCGCGGAAAATCCCGAGTAGAAGAAATCCGCCTTGAGGGAATTGGTTGCGATAACTCCTTTGACCTGCGTCCCAGCAAAGGCGATGCACATGTCGTACGTCAATTTCGCTCCACTCCTTTCGATCGCATCGACGTAACCGAGTTCCTTCGCTTGCCCGTGCAACAGTTTTGTCGTCACGGCCACCAGCTTTACGCGTTCGTGGAGTCTCCGCCCGTCGAGCGTTTCCGCAAGGTCGCGGATCTCCTTCATGGTCAGGTGAGGACATCCGAGAAGAACGAAGTCGATGTCCTCGTCTTCCGTGGTGTTCGCGAATTCATGGGCTTCCAGGAGTTCCTTGCGCCCGACGACGTATTCGGCATCGGGCCTTTTGCCTCCCAACGCCTTTTCCAGAGTGGGCGCTTCCGGCGTCAGGCCGACGATGTGCAGAAGGGCCAGCCCCGATTCCACGGCGATGACCGACAGCAGATGCATCAGGTCGGTCATTTCGATGGTGGAGGGCATGCCCACGAAAACGGGGCGCTTCTCCTTGCAGAGCCTGCTCGCCGCCAGGCTGAAGGCCCCCCAGTCCGCGTCCTGGAAGCGCGAGAAATCGAGGTCCTCGCCGGGCCGGATGACGACTTCCCCCAGCCGGTTCTCCGGCAGATGGACACCGGAGAGCGGGCAATATCCCGTGATGGCCGCCGCCAGGGAGGTGACCCCGTCGTCCCTCTCGCTCCTTGCGCCGTACATCGTGTTGTACCAGAGGATGGAGATGGACTCCGCGATGGTGACGTGTTCCCCGAATTTGCCCGGCCGGGCGTAAACCGGGCCGATGGCCGAATAGGTCGGCATGACGCCGATCCTTTCGTAAAAGTTCGTTGCCGCTCCCTGGATCTCATGGATCTCCCGAATGACGTCGTCGGGAAACTGGAGCGTCTCGGCGACCGCCAGGTTGCAGAACATCGGCTCGGTCGTGGCGGGGACCCGGAGACGTGTGACGTCCTGCAGCAGCTCGTGTGTCATTTCATGGGCCCATCGTCCCTGTTTTCCGTAGGGGAAGAACATCACGTCGGGCGGCATCAGGTGCGCGTAGGTAATCGGGACCAACTCCTCGGCGCCTTGCGCCTCAGCAAGTTGAATTATGATTTCGATTGATTTTTTTGCTCCGCGGCCATGGTTTCCTGCCAACATTTCCTTCTGTTCCCTGTTCAGACGCATGCTTTTCTCCTCTACGGTAAGTAGATTTTGGGCATTCTCTCGACCACGCCCGGCCCGTGCTGCGTTGCTCCACGTCGCTGCCTGAAATTTTTTCCTTTTTCAGGCTCGCCGTCCGGTTGGGCATCACTGGTATCCCGGGATCCCAGTCGCGACCCACGTTCGCTTGCGCAGCACACCATCAAGAAGCGGAACCGGCCAGCGCCTCGTCGGATTCGTCCAGGTGCCGTTGCATGATCGCATTGGCGCCGTCGGCATCCCCTTCCTTGATCCGCTGAAAAATTTCCTTGTGCCGCTTCAGCGAGATCTCATGCCGCGATGTGTCCTTGAGGCTTTCGGCAAACGAATAGTGCAGCAGCTCCGCCAAAAAATTATTGATCTTGATCAGGATGTTGTTGTGGGACGCCTTTGCGATCGCCGTATGAAAATGCGAAGAGGAGATATCGACGTTCCTGTTCAACTGAATGCCCCGCTCCATCTCCAGAAGCGTATCCTCGATGGACTCCAAATCCTCCTGCGTGCGGCGCGTTGCCGCCAGAAGGGCGGCATGCCCCTCCAGTACCTTGCGGACCTCGAACAGCTCGTGCAGGCTTTCGAGGGAGTTTACCAGCAGAAAATCGATGTTGTTGATGACTTCGGATACGTCTATTTTTTTTATGACCAGGCCTTCGCCGCGGACCTGTTGCACGACCCCCAAAAATTTCAAGGTGTTCAACGCCCCTCGGATCGGCATTCGGCTGACATTGAATATTTTCGCCAGCTCCCTCTCCGACGGGAGGACATCGCCCTCCTGCAGGTGGCCTTGCTTGATCCACAGGCGAAGACGATCCACGACCTGATCGGAAAGAGCGTTTGGTGTCTGTTCTCCCGATTTGGGCAGTTCCTGGTCCTTCAGCGGAATCGGCATATGTTCTCCTTGAATGGGATCCCGGGATACCTCTACAGCGTCCCTTCGTTTCCTGTCAACCGACCGGCGCGAACCGATCGCCCTCCAGCCGTCCGGAGCGCCGGTCGCGAGCCGGTTGCCTTTCCGGAGGCAGGCGGATGACGAGGGCCTTTCTCCATGTTCCGATCCCTGGCACGGTCGCGCGCGCCAAGGGGGACTGCTGCGCGGGACGTCGCCAGCCGGAATTCCAGAAGGCGACGGAGCAGGAGGGCCCCCTTCGTGAGAAGGGTACGCCCTGTTCGGGACGGTGCGGGGAAGGGGTCAGCGCTTCTTGCCGTTGTTGTGGCGGTAGAAGACGACCTCGACGCGTTCCAGGGTCACGAGGCCTTCGCGGATCAGGGTGTCCAGCAGGGGCAGGAAGGCGTCGATCTTCTCCTTGGCGTCCACGATCTCCACGACCAGGGGCAGATCCTCGGAAAGGCGCAGGATCTTGGCCGTGTGTACGCGGCTGTTGGCCCCGAAGCCGGAAAGTCCGCGCAGCACCGTGGCCCCGGCCAGTCCGGCCTTGTGGGCTTCCTCCACGATCACCTCGTAGAGCGGGCGCCCCTTGTGCATGTCGTTGTCGCCGATGAAGATGCGCAGCCTGAGGGCCAGGGAGGGCAGGGTGGTGGTCATGGTGTCTCCTCGAAATTGGGCGGGCGGAAGGGAGGTCACAGCGCGCGCGCCAGGGCCAGCCCCGCGAAGACGCAGGTGATGCCCAGCACGTTCTGGCCCAGCACGTTGGCCGCGGCCGAAAGCCACTGGCCGTGCTGCACCAGGGTCGCGGACTCGAAGGCGAAGGTGGAGAAGGTGGTGAACGCGCCCATGAAGCCCGTGAGCACGATCACCCGCGCGCCCGGCGCGAGGTCCAGGCTGCGGTCGAAGATTCCCCACACCAGGCCGAACAGCAGGCAGCCCAGGGCGTTGACCACGAAGGTTCCGTACGGGAACGAGGATCCCGCCAGGCGCTGCACCAATCCGGCGAGGCCGTAGCGCGAAAGGCTGCCCAGTCCCCCGGCCAGCAGCAGCAACAGCAGTTTGTGCACGGTTCGCTCCTTGCTTTGAATTCGGCCCGATCCATGCCATAGTTCCCTGCGCGCCGCGGCCCGCGGTGCGCCCTCCGGACGGTGCGCACTCCCGGACGGTGCGCACCTCCCTGGTGCGCGGAATCCGAACAACGCCCCTTCGGCCCGGAGAAGCCATGCCCAGGGAGACGGAACTGAAGTTCGTGGATGTGGATCACGCCGCCGTGCGCGGGAGCTTACAGGCTTCGTCCGCCGAACGCCAGGACCGCGTGTTCGAGCGCAACGCGGTCTACGACACCCCGGACCGCGCCCTGCGCGCGCGGGACGTGCTTCTGCGCCTGCGCGAGGCGGGCGGGCGGTGCGTGCTCACGGTCAAGCGGCCGCCCGAGGGGGCCATGGAGCCGGGCGTCAAGACCTGGGACGAGCGCGAGGTGCGCGTGGCCGGTTTCGCGGCCATGGAGTCCGCCCTGGCCGCCCTGGGCTACCTTCCGGCCTTTGCCTACGAAAAGGTCCGCGAGACCTGGGTGCTGGACGGGGCCGTGGTCTGCCTGGACCATCTGCCCTTCGGCGACTTCGTGGAGGTCGAGGCGGCCGACCGCGCGGCCATCGCGGCCTGCGCCGCGCGCCTCGGGCTGTCCATGGACGCGGCCTCCACGGCCACCTACCACGATCTCAACCGCGTCCGGCGCGCGCGCGCCGGACTGCCGCGCGACGAGAACTTCGTCTTTTCCGAGGCCGAGCGGGCGGCCCTGCTTGCCGACCTCGCCGCCGCAGTCTGAGGCCGGGCGTACGGCGTTCGGCGGCGCAGGCGGGCCATCCCCGAGACGGCGGCTTCCCGCGTTCGCGTCCGGCGTGCGGACCGGCGCGCGGCCTTTTCCCACGCGGCTTTCCGCGCGGGCCGGTATGATTTTTTGGCCCTTTGGCGGGCCAATGCGCGCCGCCGCGCCTCGACAAGCGCGTGGAGCGGATTTATACTTCACGTAACGCCCTCGGAGGGCCAGGAGTCCGAAAGAGATGAGTGGTGCTTTTTCCCGGCCCGACGCGGGCATGGACAGCAAACTGGAAGACGAGGTCCGCGAGCCCCGGCAGTACAAGGTGCTGCTGCACAACGACGACTACACCACCATGGAGTTCGTCATTCGGGTGCTGAAGACGATCTTCGGCAAATCCGAATCAGAGGCCACGCGGATCATGCTCAACGTGCACAACCAGGGTGTGGGGGTGTGCGGAATCTTCACTGCGGAGGTCGCGGAGACCAAGGTGGCCACGGTGCATTCCTTGGCGCGCAAGGAAGGGTATCCCCTCCGCAGCAGCATGGAAGAGGTCTGACGATGTTATCGAAGCGATTGGAAAACGTCCTGACCACCGCGGTGCGGGAGGTCAAGCGGCGCAAGCACGAATACCTGACCCTGGAGCACCTCCTCTACGCCCTGGCGCAGGAGGATGTGGGCACGGACATCCTCACCAACTGCGGAGTGGACGTCTTCAAGCTCGTCAAGCAGCTCGAGAAGTTCTTCGACGACCACATGGAGCCGCTGCCCATGGGCATGGCCAGCGAGGTCGTGCAGACTCTCGGCGTGCAGCGCGTGCTGCAGCGCGCCATCCTGCAGATGCAGTCCTCGGGCAAGGACCAGGTCGAGGTCGGCGACGTGCTCGCGGCCATCTTCGAGGAGGACGACTCCTATGCCGTGTATTTCCTCAAGTCCCACGGGGCCACGCGGCTCGACGTGCTGGAGTACATCTCCCACGCCATGCCGCGCGGCGAGTCCTGGGATCCGGGGCCCGGCGGCGGGCGCGAGGGCCGCGCCGTGGAGAAGAAGGCCCCGGAGAAGAAGGGGCAGAGCGCCCTGGAGCAGTTCACCGTGAACCTGGTGGAGCGCGCCAACCGCGGCGAGATCGATCCGCTCATCGGCCGCCAGGCCGAGTTGGACCGCACCGTGCAGGTGCTGGCGCGCCGCCGCAAGAACAACCCGCTCTTCGTGGGCGACCCCGGCGTGGGCAAGACCGCCCTGGCCGAGGGCCTCGCCCTGCGCGTGAGCCGGGGCGAGGTGCCCGACTCCTTCAAGGACGTCTCCATCTTCGCCCTGGACATGGGCGCGCTGCTGGCCGGCACCAAGTACCGCGGCGACTTCGAGCAGCGCCTCAAGGGCGTGATCACCGAGCTGACCCAGACCGAGGGAGCGATCCTCTTCGTGGACGAGATCCACACCATCGTGGGCGCGGGCGCCACCAGCGGCGGCTCCCTGGACGCCTCGAACATCCTCAAGCCCGTGCTCCAGTCCGGGGCCATCCGCTGCATCGGCTCCTCCACCTACGAGGAGTACAAGAACAACTTCGAGAAGGACCGCGCCCTGTCGCGCCGCTTCCAGAAGATCGACATCAGCGAACCCTCGGTCGAGGAGTGCCTGGAGATCCTCAAGGGGCTGCGCCCCTACTACGAGGAGCACCACAACGTGAAGTACTCCCTGGCCGCCCTGCGCGCGGCCGTGGAGCTCTCCGCGCGGCACGTCAACGACCGCTACCTGCCGGACAAGGCCATCGACGTCATCGACGAGGCCGGGGCCGAGTACAAGCTCAAGGGCGAGAGCGAGCGGCCGCGCGCGGTCACACCGGCGGCCATCGAGCGCGTGGTGGCGCGCATCGCGCGCATCCCGGCGCGGCGCATCACCGGCTCGGACAAGTCGCGCCTGAAGAATTTGGAAAAGGACGTGCAGTCCCAGGTCTATGGCCAGGACGACGCCGTGACAGTGCTCTGCCGCGCCATCCTGCGCAAGCGCGCGGGCCTCGGCCGCGCCGAGCGGCCCATGGGCGCGTTCCTGCTCTACGGCCCCACGGGCGTGGGCAAGACCGAACTGGCCAAGCGGCTGGCCGAGTCCCTGGGCGTCAACTTCCTGCGCTTCGACATGAGCGAATACATGGAGAAGCATTCCGTGGCGCGGCTCATCGGCTCGCCTCCGGGCTACGTGGGCTTCGAGCAGGGCGGCCTGCTCACGGACGCCATCCGCAAGCAGCCCTACACCGTGCTCCTGCTCGACGAGATCGAAAAGGCCCACCCGGACCTCTTCAACATCCTCCTGCAGGTCATGGACTACGCCACGCTCACGGACAACACGGGCCGCAAGGCCGACTTCCGCAACGTGATCCTGCTGATGACCTCCAACGCGGGCGCGCGAGAGATGAGCGCCGGGGCCATCGGCTTTTCCACCGCGGCCCAGGGCCGCGAGGTGCAGTTCAAGGGCAAGGAGGCCGTGGAAAAGCTCTTCAGCCCTGAGTTCCGCAACCGGCTGGACGCCATGGTCGGCTTCGCCCCGCTCACAGAGCAGGTCATGGGCATGATCGTGGACAAGTTCATCGCCGAACTGGAGGCGCAGATCGCGGACCGCGAGGTCTCCATCCGCCTGCGGCCCGAGGCGCGGCGGCACCTGGCCCGGCTGGGCTACGACCCGGCCTACGGCGCGCGGCCCCTGGGGCGGCTGATTCAGAACGAGATCCACGACGTGCTCGCGCAGGAGATCCTCTTCGGCAAGCTGCGCAAGGGCGGGGTGGTGACCATCGGCCTGAAGAAGGGCGCGCACGCCGGAGAGGTGGCCGTGGGCTCGATCCTGGACTTCTCCTACCAGCCCGCGCACGCGGACGAGGCCAAGGGCCGCAAGGCGGCCAAGGTCGAGGCCTGAACCAAATGACCCTGCGGCGTCCCGGTGTTTCCGGGACGCCGCTTTGCTTTCGACGTTGCGGCGGTGCGCGCCGGGCGATGCGCCCGGGATCGCTCCGACCGCAACCCCGAAACTCCCATGCCCGTCTACCTGCTGCCCCGCGAACCGCTGTTTCCGGCCCCCGAGGAGGCCGAGGCCGACGGCATCCTGGCCATCGGCGGCGACCTGTCCGTGGAGCGGCTCCTGGCCGCCTATTCCATGGGCATCTTTCCCTGGTACGGGCCCGAGGGCCCGATCCTGTGGTGGTCGCCGGACCCTCGGCTGGTGCTCTTCCCCGACGAACTGCACGTGCCGCGCCGCCTGGCGCGCGTGCTGCGCCGGTGCGACCTGGGGCGGGGCCGCTTCGTCTTCAGCGTGGACCGCGCCTTCGGCCGGGTCATCCGCCGTTGCGCGGCCTCGCCCCGGCCCCAGGGCGAGGGCACCTGGCTGGTGCCCGAGATGATCGAGGGCTTCTGCGCCCTGCACGCGGCCGGGTACGCCCATTCCGTGGAGGCCTGGGTGCGGGCCGGGGACGTGGGGGGGCCGGGCGTGATGGACAATGTCCCGGTGGAGGATGCAGCGGAGCAGGGCAATGCGGTTTGCGCGGGCGATGCGGACGCGCCCGCACCTGGGCTGGTCCTCGCGGGCGGGTTCTACGGCGTGGCCCTGGGACGCGCGTTCTTCGGCGAATCCATGTTCTTCACCGTGCCCGACGCCTCCAAGGCGGCCTTCGTCTGGTTCGTGCGCCTGCTTGCAACGCGCGGTTACGCGTTCGTGGATTGCCAGCAGACCACGGCGCATATGCAGCGCTTCGGCGCGCGCGAAATCTCGCGCATGGAATTCTCCGCCCGCCTCGCCCGCGCCCTGCGCACGCCCACGGAAACCGGGCGCTGGCGCTGCGGGTGCGGCGTTCCGGCCGGGCCCGGCGCGAAAACGGCCTAGTCCTTGCGGTCCGGCACGATGCTCTCGGCCGGGCCCTCCGGAGCTTTCGGGGCCTGGGGGGCCAGCCCGTCCTGTCCTCCCGGTTGTTCCGAAAGGGGGCTTGGCTCGCAGGGCCGCTTCTTGCCCTTCCCCAGTCCACCGAGTCCCGTCAGCCATCTGTTGATTCGCTTGTCGTCGATCTTCATGGCGGCGCTCCTCCTACAGAAAGAGTTTGCAAAAAACCAACGCGGTCCCCAACAGGGAAAAAGCGAACAGGCCGATGACCGCCCGTTCGATGCCGCGGATCCACGGCACCAGTGCCTCGTGGTCCTCGCCCTTGATCATGCGCAGCAGGTAGCCGGCCGTGAGCCGGTAGGAGTACAGGATGATGAAGACGTTCGCCACCGAGGCGAGGATGAACAGGAGGATGCCGTTCGCGACCAGGGAGGGGAGGTTGTCCAGGGTCGCCAGGAACGTGGCCAGGGTGCCGATGATCAGGATGGAGATGGTCAGGATGGACTTGGGAATTTCGAGCTGGACCGAGCAGTAGGCGCCGAGCAGGATGTCCCGGCCCACGCCGCTGTCTTCGTGCGCGCCCGGCGGGCCGTCTCCGGTCCGCGCGTCCGTCCGTTCCTGCCGCGTCGGACCGCCGTGCGTCGGGCTCTCGTTCGGACGTGCCTCGTTCGCTGGGGAATCGTCGTGCGTTCCCGGCATGCCGCCTCCCTCCTTGTCCTCCCTTCGGCCTAGTCCATGAACTGCTCCAGTTCGAAGAGCTTGCGGTTCTGCGTGGAGACCACGTGGAAGTACTTGTTCTGGGGGATGAAGATGTAGGGCACGTCCTCGGTGCGGCGGAAGAGGAAGTGCGAGAGGATGGCCCGGTTCACGGCCTGGTGGCCGATGATCATGATGTTCGAGGCCGCCGCGCTCAGGTACAGGGCCTTCTTGATGCCCTTGTAGACGCGCGTCTGCAGCGTCACGTAGCCCTCGCCCCCGGGGTAGACGTAGTTGTACTTGTCCTGGGCCCGTCCGTGCGCCACCTCGGGCATGGTCCGCCCGATCTCCTCGTAGGTCATGTGCTCGCAGACCCCGCCGTCGATCTCGTCGAACTCGTGCAGGGGCACAAGGGTGGTCTCGGGCCGGTCGCGCAGCATGGGCAGGGCCATCTGCAGGGTGCGCCGCCGCGTGCTGGTGAAGATGTAGGGGATCGCGACCCCGGCGAAGTGCGCGGCCAGGGCCTCGGCCTGGGCCTTGCCCCGGTCCGTGAGCGAGGAATTGCCGCCGATGCGGTTTTCCAGGTTGTAGTGCGTCTCGCCGTGGCGCACGAGAAAAAGCGAGCGCACCCAGTCCGAGACGAGCAGGTCGCGCAGCCGCCCGTAGTGCGGGATGGGCGAGGGCAGCCGTTCGGCCAGGATCTGGCAGTTGAGCGTGTCCACGGTGATGGAGTTGGCCTCGTCGCGGAAGGGCTCGTAGATAGCCTCGTAGTAGCGCACGCGTTCGGTAAAGCTCTGGTAGGCCTCCACCTGGCCCATGTGCTCGAATTCCGGCAGCTTGGTCTTCTGGGTGATGGACGCCGAGACCAGGTCTGCGTCCGTGTTCACGCATTCGATGAAGAGCACGGGGTGGTCCGTGAGCGTGGCGCGGACCTTGTCGCGGCGGCGGCGGCTGACGTTGGTGGAGTCCAGGATGGCGATCTGGCCCTCGCCCGCGATCCAGTCGCGGGCCCGGCCGATGTTGATGGTCGCGATCTTCTCGCGCAGGGCCGCGGCCTCGGTGTTGGCTGGATCGTAGAACCCGGCCTGGGTGCTGTCGCCCCGGACCATCTCGCGGCGCAGGTCGCCGTTGTTGAAGATGCGCACGGCAAAGCCCTCGCGGCTCAGGTTTTCCATGAGCTTGTTGGCCACGGTGGATTTGCCGCGCGCGGGCAGGCCGACCATGACCACGTAGAGCTTGCCGTTGTTCTTCGCCATGCGGGACTCGCTGGAGGAGGTCGTTGCAAGGGGTTGTTGGGCGGGTTCGTTCGCCTCGGGCGCATCCTAGCACGCCGCGCCCGGGCGTGCCAGGGCCCCGCGTGCGGTGCGTCGAGAAAAACGGCGGGCCCCGAAGGGGCCCGCCGTGCGTTTCGCGTCCGGTCGCAGCGCGCCTATTTCTCGATGGGCTCGTGCTGGGCCAGGTCGTAGAATCCGCGCACCGCGAAGGGCAGGGTGTAGTGGGGAATCTGGTCGAAACGGATGAAGCCCATGGTCTTGCCCTCGGGAATGGAGGAGAGCGGCGTGAGCCCCAGGGGCAGGGGAAAGGTCATGGGACAGACGGTGATGCGCTCCAGCTTGGTGGCGTAGCGTTCCTTGAGATATTCCACCACCTGGTCGCGCTCGGCCGCGGTGAAGGCCTCCATGACCACCTGGGCCGTGACCGGGATCTCCACGCGGATGTCCGGATGGTGGCTGTCCTCGATGATCTCGCTCCAGTCCATGGCGTCGCGTTCCCGTTCGTCGAAATCCGGGCGGAAGAGGTGCACTTCCACGTCCTTGCGGCCCTTGAAGCTCTTGATGACCATGCTGATGGCCCAGGCGCGCGGGGTGGGCAGCGGCGTGTCGGCGGGAATGATCTGTATGTTCATGGGGGCCTCCGTGGTGTGGTTGGTGTCGTGGCGCGACGCGCTCCAGTGTTCGGGAACGCCGGAAGGCGTCGAAACGCGCCGGGCGATCAGGAGAATCTAGACCATTCCCGCGCGCCTGTGAAGTCCTGCACAAGCGCCTGCACGGTCGCGGACCCGGACCCTCGCCCATTCCGGCAGCGCTTGGTCTCGTTCGGAAGTGGGCGCCCGGGGCGCTTTACCCCGCGCGCGGACAGGGGTACATGCAGGCGAACGCGATCCCGACGCGCCTGCCGACACGACCCCGGCGCGTCGGCCAACGCCTTTGGAGACCCCATGCCCGACGACCGCCCCTTCGAGCTCGTGACCGACTACACCCCGCGCGGCGACCAGCCCGAGGCCATCGCCGCGCTGGCGGACAACCTGCGCCAGGGCGTGCGCGACCAGGTCCTGCTCGGCGTCACCGGCTCGGGCAAGACCTTCACCATGGCCAACGTCGTGGCGACCTGCCAGCGGCCCGCCCTGGTGCTCGCGCCCAACAAGACCCTGGCCGCCCAGCTCTACAACGAGTTCAAGGGCCTCTTCCCGCACAACGCCGTCGAATATTTCGTCAGCTATTACGACTACTACCAGCCCGAGGCCTATGTTCCGCAGTCGGACACCTACATCGAGAAGGACTCCTCCATCAACGACGAGATCGACAAGCTGCGCCACGCGGCCACGCACGCGCTGCTGACCCGGCGCGACGTGCTCATCGTGGCCTCGGTCTCCTGCATCTACGGCCTGGGCTCGCCCGAATACTACGCCAAGATGGTCATCCCCGTGGAGGAGGGCCAGACCCTGTCCATGGACGCGCTGATCCGCCGCCTGGTGGAGGTCCAGTACGAGCGCAACGACTACGACTTCCACCGCGGCACCTTCCGCGTGCGCGGCGACGTGCTGGAGATCATCCCGGCCTATCACCACGAACGCGCCCTGCGCATAGAGTTCTTCGGCGACGACATCGACTCCCTGCACGAGGTCGATCCCGTGACCGGCGAAATCTTGGGCCGCGTGCCCAAGACCGTGGTCTACCCGGCCTCGCACTACGTCTCGGACCGCGACAACCTCGCCCGGGCCATCGGCGACATCCGCGACGAACTGGCCGACCGGCTGGCGTACTTCAAGTCCGGGAACATGCTCGTGGAGGCCCAGCGGCTGGAGCAGCGCACCATGCTCGACCTGGAGATGATCGAGGAGATGGGCTACTGCACGGGCATCGAGAACTATTCCCGCCACCTGGACGGCCGCGTGGCCGGCCAGCCCCCGGCCACGCTCCTGGACTACTTTCCCGAGGACTTCGTGCTCTTCGTGGACGAGTCGCACATCGCCGTGCCCCAGGTGGGCGGCATGTCCAACGGCGACCGCTCGCGCAAGACCACGCTGGTGGATTACGGCTTTCGGTTGCCCTCGGCCCTGGACAACCGCCCCCTGACCTTCGACGAGTTCCTGGAGCGCGTGGGCCAGTGCGTCTTCGTCTCGGCCACGCCCGGGCCGTGGGAGCTGGAGCGCGCCCAAGGGCTGGTGGTGGAGCAGATCATCCGGCCCACGGGGTTGGTGGACCCGGAGACCGAGGTGCGGCCCACGCGCGGCCAGGTGGACGACCTGCTGGGCGAGTGCAAGGCGCGTGCGGCGCGCGACGAACGCGTGCTCGTGACCACGCTGACCAAGCGCATGGCCGAGGATCTCACCGAGCACTTCTGCGACATGGGCGTGGCCGCGCGCTATCTGCATTCGGACATCGACACCCTGGAGCGCATGGCCATCATCCGCGCCCTGCGCGCGGGCGAATTTTCCGTGCTCGTGGGCATCAACCTGCTGCGCGAGGGCCTCGACATCCCCGAAGTCTCGCTCGTGGCCATCCTGGACGCGGACAAGGAGGGCTTTTTGCGCTCCACGGGCGCGCTGATCCAGACCTTCGGCCGCGCGGCGCGCAACGTGGGCGGCCGCGTGATCCTCTACGCCGACGCCGTGACGCGCTCCATGCGCGCGGCCCTGGACGAGACCGCGCGCCGCCGCGCCCTGCAGTCCGAGTTCAACGCGGCCCACGGCATCGTGCCCCGAACGATCCGCAAAGGCTTGGACAACATCCTGGATTCCCTGTATAAGGGACAACAGGCCAAGGAAGGCCGACGGAGCGCGGCACCCCGGGGGGAGGAATTGTCGTCGGACCCGCACGTGCTGGGCAAGCAGATCCGGGACCTGGAGCGCGAGATGCGCGAGGCGGCCCGGGAACTGGAATTCGAACGTGCGGCCGAGCTGCGGGATCGCATCAAGATGCTCCGCGACAGGCTGCTGGAGCTGGCCGGGTGAACAAGCGCTCGATCCGCAACCGCTACGTCTACCTCGTGAACCGCTACGGCTCGTTCGGGCCGTTCCTGCTCAGTCTCGTCCTGCTGCTGGTCATCTTCTACGGCGCCGTGGTGGGCTTCATGCTCATCGAGGACTGGAGCCTGAGCGACGCTTTCTACATGGCGATCATCACCCTCTCCACCGTGGGATTCACCGAGGTGCGGCCCCTGTCCACGGATGGGCGGCTGTTCGTGGGCGTGGTCATCGTCCTCGGGGTGGGCACCTTCATGTTCATGGTCGCCTCGCTGTCGCAGTTCCTGATAGAGGGGCAGATCCACAAGCTGATGGGGAGGCGCAGAGTGCGCAAGAGCATCGACAGGCTGACGGACCACTACATCGTCTGCGGCTACGGCCGCATCGGCCGCGTGGTGGTGGAGGAGATCCGCCGCGAGGGGCATCCCGTGGTGGTCATCGAGCAGGCCCCCGAGGTCGTGGCCAGGCTGGAGCAGGAGGGCGAACTGCACATCGCGGGCGACGCCACGGCCGACGAGGTGCTCGTGGCCGCCGGGGTGGAGCGCGCCAGCGCGGTGATCACCGCCCTGACCAACGACGCGGCCAACGTCTTCGTGGTGCTCACGGCGCGGCAGGTCAACCCGGACGCCTTCATCGTGGCCCGCACCAGCGCCGAGACGCACGTGGCCCGGCTGGAACGCGCGGGCGCGGATCGCGTGGTCATGCCCCACCAGATCGGCGGCATCCGCATGGCCCAGTCCGTGCTGCGGCCCACGGTCACCTCCTTCGTGGAACTGGCGCGCGAGAGCAACATGGACCTGCAGATGGAGGAGGTGCGCATCTCCCCGGGCTCGATCTACGTGGGCCGGACCATGGCCACCTCGGGCATCCGCTCGGACTGCAACATCATCGTGCTGGCCATCAAGCGCGACTCCGGGGCCGTGGTCTTCAACCCCTCGGCCGGCGACGTGATCCAGGCCGACGACGTGCTCCTGGCCGTGGGCGAGAAGGAAGGCTTCGCCATGCTGCGCGAGCGCGCATAGGGCGTGGGGACTGGATTACGAGAGGGGCGGACGGGAGACGGACAAGCGCCTGCGCGGTGCGGTCGCGTCGGGGGGTCAGCGCGGCCCCGGATTCAGGGGCGCGTATCCGTTGAAAATCAGGTACCAGAGCCGCTCGAAGGCGTGGCCCGTGTTGCGCGCGTCGTCCGGGTCGTCCAGGACCAGCCGCAGGGCCGTTTCGTAGAGCGCGCGCGGCCGCAGCCGGATGCGTTCCCGGCGCACCAGGAACAGCCCGGCTGGCGCGCGCGCGTGAAAGCTCCCGGGCACCGGCCCGGCAAAGAGCCGCGCGTAGACCTCGGCCACCGGTATGTCGCGCCCCCAGCCCGCCCATTTCCCGCGCGAGGCCTCCTCGCGCAGGTGGTGCGGCCGCCCCAGCCCGTCGCAGCGCAGGGTGTAGAAGGCGAAGCCCTTGAAGGGCGTCCGTTTTTCGGCGTACGCCGCGATGGCCGCGCCGAACTCCGCCGGGCCCGTGCCCGGGGCCATGTGCGCGAACGGATCGCCCTGGCAGAAGACCGTGACCTCGGCCAGCCGGTCCCATTCGCTCAGGATATGCGTCAGGTAGGTGTGCGTCTCGCGGCCCACGTTGGGCAGGGGGACCACGTTGGAATCAGGTCCCAGGCCCAGATCGGCCGGGGCGGGCGGGGTCCCGGACTTGTCGTAGACCACGGCCGGATGGCCGGCGGCCGCGACCCAGGAGACGTCCTCCTGATAGCGGGCGATGACGAGTTGGATGGGTGGCGCGCTCATGGTTCCTGGCGGTGCGGCGGCCGGTCCGGTTCCGTGCCGGGTTCGCGCCGCCCCCTGGTTGTGCGGCACGCGGCCGTGGCTGTCAATGGCGCGGGCCGTGCGCTCAAACCGTGCACCGAAAACGTCCGGTGGGGACCCGCGCGACCGCCCGGCCGGATTCCTACTCCGGCGGTCCTTGATTTTCCCTTGAAAACCTGGAAAACCACGGCCATGACCAACGGCAACGACACCGCCCCGCCTTCCCCGGAACGGCCCGCCACGGCTCCCGAAGCCCCCGAGCAGCCGGAACCCGACATTTCCGCCGCCGCCGCCCCGGCCGCGCGCGTGGCCGAGCTGCGCCGCCTGCTCGAATACCACAATCGCCGCTACTACGTGGACGACGACCCCGAGATCACGGACGCCGAATACGATGCGCTGTTCCGCGAACTGCGCGCCCTGGAAACCGCGCACCCCGAGCTGGACGACCCCAACTCGCCCACGCGCCGCGTGGGCGGGGCCGTGGCCGAAGGGTTCGAGACGCGCGCGCACTCCGTGCGCATGCTCAGCCTGGACAACGCCATGGACCTGGACGAGTGGGCCGCGTTCCACGGCCGCGTTCTCAAGGGGTTGGAGGCCGCCAGCGCCGCCGCCGGCGGCCCGTTCCCGGCCTACTGGGTGGACCCCAAGATGGACGGCCTGGCCCTGGAGGTCATCTACGAGAACGGCGCGTTCCGCGCGGCCATCACGCGCGGCGACGGCGAGGTCGGCGAGGTGGTCACCGAGAACATGCGCACCGTGCGCAACCTGCCCCTGACCCTGAACGGGGAGGCCCGGCCCGTGCCCGAGCTGCTGGAGGTGCGCGGCGAGGTGGTCATGGCCAAGAAGGATTTCCTGCGCCTCAACGAAGCCCAGGAGGAGGCCGGGGGCAAGCCCTTCGCCAACCCGCGCAACGCAGCGGCCGGTTCCGTGCGCCAGTTCGATTCGCGCATCAGCGCGGCGCGGCCCCTGCGCTTCCTGGCCTACGGCGTGGGCCGCGTGCGCCACGCCCCGGGTGCCACGCCCTGGCGCAGCCAGGAGGAGATCATGCTCTCCCTGCGCGACATGGGCCTTTCCATCCCGCCCGAGGCGCGCGTGTGCGCCACGGCCGACGAGGTCGCGGACTGGTACCTGCACCTGCGCGACACGCGCGCAGATTTGCCCTTCGAGATCGACGGGGTGGTGGCCAAGGTCAACGACGTGGAGCAGCAGCAGGCCCTGGGCGAGACCGCCCGCGCCCCGCGCTGGGCCATGGCCCTGAAGTTTCCGGCCGCGCGCGCCGAGACGCTCCTGGAGCGCATCGAGGTGCAGGTGGGCCGCACCGGCGTGCTTACGCCCGTGGCGCACCTGACGCCCGTGGCCCTGGCGGGCGTGACCATCTCCCGCGCCACCCTGCACAACGAGGACGAGATCCGCGCCAAGGACCTGCGCCCCGGCGACACCGTGCGCGTGCAGCGCGCGGGCGACGTGATCCCCGAGGTGCTCGGCCCGGTGCTGGAGAAGCGGCCCGAGGGGCTCCCGGAGTTCGAATTTCCGCGCACCTGCCCCTCCTGCGGCGACCCCGTGCACCGCGACGCGGACAAGGTGGCCTGGCGCTGCCTGAACCCCGAGTGTCCGGCCGTGGTGCGCCAGCGCATGGTCTTCTTCGCCTCCAAGGCCGGGCTGGACATCAAGGGCGTGGGCGCGCGCTGGATCGAGAAATTCGTGGACCTCGGTTGGGTCAAGACCTTCGCGGACCTCTTCCGGCTGGAGGAGGACAGGCTGCGCGAACAGAACCGCATGGGCGAGACCTCGGCGGCCAACTACGTGGCGGCCTTCGAGCGCGCCAAGGAGACCGCGCCCCTGCACCGGCTCATCGCCGCCCTGGGCATCCCCCAGGTGGGCGCGCAGACCGCCCGGCTTCTGGCGCGCACCTTCCCGGACCTGGACGCCCTGGCCGAGGCCGAGGCCGCGACGCTCGAAGCCCTGCCCGACGTGGGCCCCGAGGTGGCCCGCGCCATCCGCGAGTGGTTCGCGGACCCCGACAACCGCGCGGCCGTGGACGGCCTGCGCTCCGTGGGCCTGTGGCCGCGCAACGACGCCGCCGGTGGGCCGGAAGGGCGGGGCGGCGAGCATGCCGGTCCCCTGGCCGGAATCACCGTGCTCTTCACCGGCGCGCTGCCCGAGCCGCGCGCCCGGGCCCAGGAGCGCGCCGAGGCCGCCGGGGCCGTGGTGCTCTCGGCCGTATCCAAAAAGCTCGACCTGCTCGTGGTGGGCGACAAGCCCGGTTCCAAACTGGACAAGGCCCGGAAGCTGGGGATACGCATCGTGCAATACCCGGAATTCACGGCCCTGCTGGCGGGCGACGGAGCCCCGACGGCCCAGGCCCGGACCCAGGGTCAGCATTCCCTGCCGGGTCTGTGACGCCCACGCCCCAACGCCGCAACCCCTACCCCGAAAGAGAGGGAGGAACCATGAACAACATCATCATCGTCACCGGCGCCAAGGGCCGCATGGGGCAGACCATCATCCGCCTGGCCCAGGCCGACCCGGACGTCGCGCTCGCCGCCGTGGTGGAGCGTCCCGGGCACGAGGGCGGCCTGGAATCCCTGGGCTGCGAGGTATCCACGGACATCGCGTCGCTCCTGCCCAAACATCCCGGGGCCGTGGTCATCGACTTCACCGCGCCCGCCGTGAGCGTGGCCAACGCCCAGGCCTGCGCGGCCAACGGCAACCCCATCGTCATCGGCACCACGGGCCTGGACGAGGGCCAGCTCGCCGCCCTGGCCGAGGTCGCGGGGCGGATTCCCCTGTTCCATGCACCGAACATGAGCGTGGGCATCAACGTGCTGCTGAAGATTCTGCCCGACCTGGTGAAAAAGCTCGGCGAATCCTACGACGTGGAAATGTTCGAGATCCATCACAACAAGAAGGCCGACTCGCCCTCGGGCACGGCGGTGCGCCTGGCCGACTGTCTGGCCGAGGCGCGCGGCTGGACCATGAAGGAAGTGGGCAACTACGGCCGCCATGGCATCATCGGCCCTCGCCCGCACAAGGAGATCGGCGTGCAGACCCTGCGCGGCGGCGACGTGGTCGGCATCCACACCATGTACTTCCTGGGCACCGGCGAACGCATCGAGGTGACGCACCAGGCGCACTCGCGCGACACCTTCGCCTCCGGCGCGCTGCGCGCGGCCAAGTGGATCACCACCCAGCAACCCGGCAAGGTCTATTCCATGCAGGACGTCTTCTAGGGGAGATGCGTTGAAAATCGCCCTCTTGCAATGCAACCTCATGGTGGGCGACGTCCACGGCAACGTCGCCCACCTGGAACAGGCCGTCCTCGACGCCGTGGAACAGGGCGCGACCCTGTGCGTGGCCACGGAACTCGCCGTCACCGGCTATCCGCCGCGCGATCTGCTGCTCCGGCCCGACTTTCTGGGCCACGCCTGGCACGCCCTGGAGGAACTGGCCGGACGCATCGCGGACCTGCCGCCCCTGCTCGTGGGCGTGGCCGAGGCCAACCACGGCGCCGTGGGCAGCCCGGCCTTCAACTCCGCGGCCCTGCTCTGCGAGGGCAAAGTGAGCGCCGTGTTTCGCAAGCAGCTCCTGCCCACCTACGACGTGTTCGACGAGCGCCGCTACTTCGAACCCGCCCTGGCCGACGGGCCGCCCAACGTCTTCACCCAGGACGGCACGACCATCGGCGTGACCATCTGCGAGGACATCTGGAACGACAAGGACTTCTGGTCGCGCCACCGCTACTACGATACCGACCCGGTCACGCGGCTGCACGAGGCCGGGGCCGAACTGATCATCAACCTTTCCTCCTCGCCCTTTACCCTGGGCAAGCAGGCCGTGCGCGAATCCATGCTCTCCAGCGTGGCCGCCAAGCACGGGCTGCCCGTGCTCTACTGCAACCAGGTCGGCGGCAACGACGACCTCGTGTTCGCCGGAAAATCCATGGCCTTCGACGCCGAAGGAACGCTCTTCGCCCGCGCCAAGGGGTTCGAGGAGGACATCCTGGTGGTGGACGTGGCCGCGCGCGAGGCGCGCATCGAGCCGGACTACAACATGGAGGAGATGCAGGCCTGGAACGCGCTGGTCACCGGCACGCGCGACTACGTGCGCAAGTGCGGCTTCTCGCGCGGCCTCCTCGGCCTGTCCGGCGGCATCGATTCCGCGCTGACCTGCGCCATCGCCGTGGAGGCCCTGGGCCGCGAAAACGTGCTCGGCGTGCTGCTGCCCTCGCCGTATTCCAGCAAGGGCTCTGTGGACGACGCCAAGGCCCTGGCCGCCAACCTCGGCGTGAAGACCGTGACCATCCCCATCAAGGGCCCCATGCGCGCCTTCGACAAGGTCCTCGACGAGGTCTTCTTCGACATGGAGCCCGACGTCACCGAGGAGAACATCCAGTCGCGCATCCGCGGCAACCTGCTCATGGCCATGTCCAACAAATACGGGGCCATGCTCTTGACCACCGGCAACAAGAGCGAACTCTCCGTGGGCTACTGCACCATCTACGGCGACATGGCCGGGGGCCTCGCCGTGATCGCCGACGTGCCCAAGACCATGGTCTACCGCATCTGCAACTGGCTCAACAACTGGCGCGGCGAAATCATCCCCAAGGCCGTCATGGACAAGCCGCCGTCCGCCGAGCTGCGTCCCGACCAGACCGACCAGGATACCCTGCCGGCCTACGATCTGCTCGACGCGCTCCTGGAAATGCTCGTGGAACGCAACATGTCCGTGGAGGCCATCGTGGCCGCCGGATACGACGCCCAGACCACCCGCCGCGTGGCTCGCATGGTCCGCACCGCCGAATTCAAACGCAAACAGGCCCCCCCGGGCATCAAGATCACCGACCGCGCCTTCGGCACCGGCTGGCGCATGCCCATCGCCGGTCGCTTCGCGTTTTAGAGCGCGCGGGAAGAACGGGGAGGGGGAGGGAGGAGGGAACTTTTTCGGCGAAAAAAGTTCCCTCCTCCCTCCCCCTCCCC